>QZKA01000030.1 GCA_003598135.1 Candidatus Omnitrophota bacterium | reverse complement strand
TGGGATTTATTTGAGATTTGAGTTTTGTGATTTATCATTTATTTGTCATTGGTGTTTTGGTATTTGTCATTTTACTCAATACACAATACTCTATACTCACTACGAAATGAGGCTATTGACAGCGTGAAAATATGTGCTATAATTTCACTATTGCGAAGTTGTATTTCAGCAAAGAAATGCTTTTTAACTAACCCGTATCTTTTTCAACAAGAAGGACTTGTGAATGGAAACCGAAACCAAAACAGTAGAAAAACAAACCAATTGCCTTGGTTGCAATAAGCCTTTAAAAAAACTAAGAAGATATTATCGAAACGGAAAGTATTACTGTACAAAAAAGTGCTGGCTTAAGGCAATAAGTGCGAAAAAGGGCACGGAAGAAGGGGCGCAAAAATGACAAAATGTATAAAGACAGAAAGAAGGATTTCCCCGAGGGTAGCACAGCGGCTTCCCATAAACGTGGTTGCAAATGGGTATGATTTTGCCACCAGCACAAAGAATATAAGTTGTGTCGGGACATATTGCCATATCGCAAAATACGTTCCTCCTTTTACTAAGGTGAACATAAAATTGAACCTTCCCCTTGCCGAAATGCATAACCGCAGGAGTATTTCCGTGGTTGAGTGCAAAGGGGTGATCGTCAGGGCAGAAGACGAGGTTTCGGGGGGATTCAACGTAGCTATATTCTTCAACGGAATTACCGATTCCTGCCGGAAAAAAATATCCCAGTACATTAATCAATTCATTTCCTAAGCATTTCCCGCGGATTCTCGCAAATGGGAAAAGTCAGCAAGCCTTTGCCCGTTAAGCTGGTTATCGGTTTTATTTTTAGCGATGACAGCTCATTCCTAAAAGCTATCCAGGCGCTTACGCGCGCTTTCGGCGATATGGATTTTCAAAGCGAGCGCATTCCTTTTGCTTTCACAGATTATTATGAAAAGGAACTCGGCAAAAATCTTATTCGCACGTTTATCAGTTTTAGTTCGCTTATCCTTCCAGACGATCTCCCTCGGATTAAAATCCTTGCCAATGCGTTAGAAATAAGGCTTTCTCAGCGCGGGGGGCGTTGTATTAACATTGACCCGGGTTATCTTACCCTTGCCAAATTCGTCCTCGCTTCAACTAAAGATTACGCGCACCGGGTATATTTAGGAAAAGGAATTTATGCGGAAATGACGCTTGCGTTTAAGAAGGATACATTTTTGCCTTGGGAGTGGACGTACCCGGATTACAGAACTCAGGCATATATTGATATCTTTAACAGCATAAGGGCAATATATGCCCAGCAGATGAAAAATAGAACGGTTAAGGCTGAGGCTGGCGCAAAATAAGAGGCTGAGGTTAAGGTTGAGGTAGCGGTCTTTTTAGCGAGCTTATACTCAATACTCTATACACTATACTTACTACGAACATGGCTGCGTATATCGAAGCATATAATTCAGGCAGGCTTAAAGAAGTCAGCGATCAGGCTACGAAGATCCTTGCGTCTTGCGTACTCTGTCCTCGTCGCTGTAAAGTAAACCGCCTTAAAGGGGAGAAGGGGTATTGCCGCACCGGCGCAGAGCCAAGGGTCTTCAGTTACCTTGCGCACCACGGCGAAGAGCCTCCGATTTCCGGCATCCATGGTTCCGGCACTATTTTTTTCTCAGGTTGTACCATGGCTTGCGTGTACTGCCAAAATTTTGAATTCAGCCAGGAAGGCGGGGGCAGAGAAATTACTCATGAAGAGCTGGCTGAAAGCATGCTTTCGCTGCAGAAAATGAAATGCCATAACATTAACCTGGTTACGCCCACGCACGTAATGCCGCAGATACTCACCGCGCTCCTTATCGCCGTGAAAAAAGGCCTGCGTATCCCTATTGTATATAATACTTCAGGGTATGAGCTTGAAGATATAATCGGGCTGCTTGAAGGGATAGTCGATATATACCTTGTTGATATGCGTTACAATGAGGATAAAGCGTCTTTTGCGTATTCAGATGCAGCCAACTATTCCAACTATAACCGTGGTTCCGTGAAACGGATGTACGCGCAGGTTGGCGTTGGTGAGTTTGATGGGCAAGGAATTATGCAAAAAGGTATTATTATACGGCATCTGGTGCTGCCCGGAGGGATTGCCGGAACAGGGGGTATAATGCGGTTTATTGCTGATGAGATATCGAAAGACGCATATATCAGCCTCATGAGCCAATACACTCCTTATTACCGCGCTTGCAATTTTAAGGAGATCGACAGAAAGCTTTCCCTGCAGGAATATGCATACGCGCAACAAGCGATGGAGAAGTATGGACTGGGTAACGGTTGGACCCAGGATTCTTTCGGACTTGCGCGTTTTGCCGGCGTGCACATAAAGCCTTCTTTTGATTAAAAAGAGAGGATTTGTAAAAAAGCTGGCTTTATACAAAGGATATGGCACAATAAGAAGATGAAGTATATACAAGAAAAACAAGCGAAGCATCCGCTACGATTAATAGTTAAACTCATTCTTTGCGTGATGTTATCGGTATTCATTTCTTCCTGCGCAACACTGATTCCCGCGGGGGATTTTAATGCGTTCATAAAAGACATAAGGAAGGAAAGCCCCGACTTTGCGTTTATGCGGCTTTCTGCGTATCTGAGGGATAACCCTGGGTCAGCGCACACTTGCGAGATTCGGTTTGCGTTCGCAGAGTATTATTTTCAGATAAAAAATTATTACGACGCGTTTGACGAACTCCAGTATTGCATAGAGAACGACCCTAAGGGGAAGAACGCGGTGTTTGCGTATGCGATGCTGTATAAAATAATCTCAGAATACCCGAATGACGCTGAGGCGTTGCTGAAATTAAAAGAGAGGTTCTTTTCCAAGTCGCTGTTTTTAGTTTTTAGCGATTCAAAAACAAAGTCGTATACTTCCATTTTGAATAACCGCTACGACGTCGTCGATTATGTCGACAAGATAGAAGTATTCAAAAATAATGAAGCCTTCCTTGAAGTCAGGCCATAGAAGACTGCTGATACTGTTTTTTTCCTTTGTGTTCCTGGCAGCCGTATTCCAAGGTATCCTTTCTTATTCCTTCCAGAAATCCAGGCCGCAGCTCGTTGTGTTCCTGAGCTCCTTTTTGGGGTGCCGCCTTGAAATTGAATCAATTAGTTTTAACTATGTACGGGGGGCGGTTGTAAAGGGAGTAGCTGTTTTTTGCGCCCAGGAAGAGCAGCCAAGCGTCTATATCAAATCTGCGTCAATTCCTTTGTCCTTGACCTCATTTTTCCGCGGTAAGATTGCAGTTGGTACTATCAGGATTCACGAAGCACTTTTCTTGGCCAAAAAGGAACCGCAAGGCTTAAATCTCCAGATTTTATACAGTGATATTTATAAAAGACTATCGCGTTTAAAAAATAACCCGCCAGGGCTGAGGCTTATTAACACCGCTGTCTATTTGGAGAACGCACAGATATTTTTTACAGACAAGCCTGTTTTTGAGCACGATATGTACCTGTCTTTACGAAAAGCCCGGATTCGCCTGGATTCATCCGGGCACGTTCGTTTTAAGGGTAAGTTGCATTTTAAGTACCTGATGTCCGACCGCTTATTCGTAACGCGTTTTTTCGAACAGAAACTAATCCAGGAAGAACTTGATTGTTCCATACAGGGGAAAGTGAAAGGAAACGACTTTGTAATGGATATGATAGTGCTGGATATAGGCAAAGAACAAATCATCGGTATGGGCGTAAATAGGAATTTTGCGGAATACAACCCGCGCTTGGACATCACGTTCATACCCTCTACTGTACAGGTTTCAAACATCGGGTTCTTAAGGAATAATTTTCATCCTTCCGGGAGCATCTTCGTCTCGCTTAAGATCAACGGCCCTATGGACAATACCGAATTTTCGTTGGCAGGGTACGCGATTGATTGCAGCTTTAAATATCATATTTCCTCGGGGGAGATTTTCGATATAAAAAGTTTAAACGGGGAGCTGGAGTTCGCCCGCGGGACGCTTAAGATCCGCAATGCGAGTTTCTGGTTTAATGACCTCCCGCTTAATTTGGTTTTTGAATTTTACTCTCTTCAGGGACCGAGAGTGTTTTGTATGTTGTCTTTTCCGCAGCAATTTATCTCTTTCCACGACCCTTTCCTTACCAAATTAGAAGCTGTGTTCGAAGGCAAGATCAAGAATACCATGGAGGGCACACTTACGGTAAGCGGCATTTATAAGAGAAAGAACGACCCTCTTGACCTGAAGGCTGAATTCGGCAATGTAGATTTCGATTATTTCAACCCTCGAGAGAAATCATTGAAGGCCGATTCAGTCAGCCTTATCAAGCATAGCATTGCAGGAGACCATAAATTGAATTTTGGTGAGTTTGCCTCAGTAATCAGAATAGGGAAAAATCGGTTCAGTATCAACGATATTGCATTTAAAGGTTACCATGGCCGTTTTAGCGGGAAAATGACCGTGGACATAAAGGATAAAGCATTGTTTAACGGATTCATCAAGGGCAAGGGGATAGAAGTAAGCGAATTAACCCCCGACTTGAACGTTACCAGCAAATTGCTGTCGGGATCGATGGAAACCTTGCTTAAGTTTGATAACACAGAAAAAGAATTTTTAAAAGCGAGGTGTTACGTCAGGAACGGCGTTGCGGACCTCGACGTGCTTGCGTCGATTGTCAAGCTTCCTTCTCTCACCAGTATGGGTTTTAGCGCTATGCATCTTTATTTTTCCCTCTCTCAGGAACTTGTAAGGGTGCGTGGTTTTTCTCTTCGCAGTAAAGACCTCATGATGGATGCCCATTGGAATACCAATGGCAGGGTGGAGGGGGTAATGGACATACAGATGTCATCGGAACTGCTCAACCAGTCCGTATCCTTCAAGAAGCTCCTGAACCTTACCAGGATCAAGAAGCCGTATATCGATTTCAAGTTTATGCTTGGAGGCCTGCCTAAGGCTGTCCGGGTGTTGTGGCTTAAGGGAGAGTTTAAAGAGAAGATCAAGCAAGGGCTTCCCGACTGGGCGGAGAAATCTATTCAGAAAAACCTTGACCAGGCCATCGATGAATTATCGGTAAGCCAGCAGGGACTATGAGAAAATTCACGGATTGTGCGTGTAGCCAGTTCTTTCGCAATATATTTTTTTCTCTCGTTAAAATCAACGATACGACACAGAGAGTGGCCTTAGGGTTTGGCCTCGGGGTTACCTTAGGGATTATCCCGGGGACAGGCCCGATTGCCGCCCTGGTTATGGCGGCATTGTTAAAGTTAAACCGCGCAGCTGCTTTGGCAGGTAGTATTCTTACCAATACCTGGATGAGCCTAGTGATGTTTTTGGTTGCAGTAAAGATTGGTGCGGCAGTATTTAATATACAGTGGCAGGAAATAAAGGCACAATGGTTTTTCTTGATGGAGGATTTCCGGTGGCAAGACATATTCTCGCTTGGTTTTTTTAAAATTATTTTCCCGGTTTTGTTTGGGTATGCGGTGGTTTCGTTATTGTGCGGCATAGCCGCTTACGCAGTGTTATTTGTTATCCTGAAAATGTTCCGCCATAGGTAATAGGTTGAAAAAGATGGGCAAAAGCGGGAAAACTTTGTGGAAAAAAGTGAAAAATATGTTATACTTTATAATTAGGAAGATTAAAGGTAGCAACCTACATGAGAAAGGCAAACCAAGAGTAATCTTGGGGCTCCGCCACAACTCCGGCGGATCCGCCATATTGTCGCACGTTATGGCGGAGCAAAGCCAAGGGTCCTTAAGGGATAGCCTGGTTACCAAGGTAGAAAGGATTCAGTTTGCCTATTATTCATGCGGGTAAACTGATTTTTTGTTAAAATGGGCAGAAGAATGACAATAAGGAAGATTAAGTCAGGCATGACGATGGTTGAATTGCTCGTTGCCCTTGCGATTGGCGTGATTGCCACAATCGCGATTTTACAGGGATATCTGGGTAATATTTTTATGTCTGAAATCGCCAAAGGCAATACGGTAGCAATGGATGATTTGGTAGATATGCTTGAACGGATTAAATGCACTCCTTTTAACGAATTGACCGCGAAATTCCCAAACGGCACGGTAAACGGCCCGGCTGCAAACCTCTATACGAACATAACCGGCAATTATACGTTGAAGGGCGAACAGATAGTGGTTACCTATACTAACGTGACCAGTGATCCGCTTGAAATTATGGTTACGGTCAACTGGCAGGATCAAATCGGCAGGCAATACGGAAACAGCCTGACTACAAAAAAGACACGGTGAGGCCATGAGTCAGGGAGCGGCTAAAAAAGAGTACGGGTTTAGTTTGATTGAAGCGCTCTTGTCGGTTGTCATTTTCGTGGTGTTGTCTTTACTGATGGCCCAGTTCTTTATCCAGGCTTCTGACGTGTGGCAGTCAACAACCTACGATACCGAGCTGCGTTCTGCGGCGCGTAACGCTATGGCGCTTATGGCGAATGAATTACATTGTGCAACGCGCACCTCAGCCATTTTTCCTTCTGCCAATCTTACTGTTCCCGCAGCACCTAATAACCATAATCTCACTTTTTACCTTCCGCAGGATATTGACGGGAATGGCCTGATTTTGAACGCGACCGGCAGTACCGAATGGGACATCGTCCATCCGGTTCAATATCAATACGCCGAAGCAGACAAAGAATTGCGCCGCGTGGCAAACAGCACATCCACTATTTTATGTAGGGATGTTGCCAACGTTGAGTTTGAGGACAATGCGATAAACCCGTCGCTCTACAATGACGAGCTAAGGGTATTGTTGACGCTTCAAAAAATGACTCCCTTCCATAGAAATATAACGGTTAATCTGCGCTCTATTATAAAGCTGAGGAACAGATAATTAAGGGGGTGTATAATGAGAGAACTTATGTTGAATAACAAATACGCAAAGGCCCAGGTATTTGTGCTTTTGTATGGGATTCTTGTGGTAGCGGCAGCCATTTTAGGCGCTTTCTTGCTTAAAAATGCGAATGAGCGGCTGCTCGTCCAAAGACAGAGAGCCCAAAACGAAATATTCTATCTGGCTGAAGGCGGGCTTGAAGATGCCATCAAGAAATTTAATTATGCGATTGCTAATTATCAGATCGACCCTAATGTTGACCGTTATCCGGCAAACGGGACCATTACTACCAGTTATTCCAATTCTACATTGTTCCCATCCGGTGCCACGGTTGAGTCTTATATCTCTGCGGCAAATATCACAAACGGCACGCGGGTGGTAACTGATCCTGACGGCAGTGCTGTGTTTGTGAAGGCATACATTGTTACTGCTACCGCAGTGCACCCTAAGTATGGAACAATCTCCGCGACCTTAAAACAGGCCTTTTTAAGGAGGCTTATTTATGCGTTCCAGCACGCGGTATTTTATAATGATGATTTGGAGATCTTGCCGGGTGCTGCTATGACTTTTGCGGGCAGAATCCATAGCAATAAAGATATGTATTTAGGCACGCATGCGACGCTCACCATTGACAATGAATATTTGCATTCTGCCGGGAATATTTATAATCATCGCAAGGATAGCACTGATAGTATGCTGGGGACGGTATCTATCAAAAAAGCAGGCACGACTAATTTTGAAGCTATGGCCGGCCTTGACAGCGATTCCTCGGATTGGCTGACTGAATCGCAGACCCGTTGGAATGGCACCGTAAAAAGCAGCGTGCACGGCGTGACAGAACTGACCGCCCCTTCCGTAGGCTCAATTCAGCCGGATGGCTATTATGCGAGCCAGGCAGGCGTAAAGATTGAAAACGGCGTGATTACAAAAAACGGCGTGCCTTTAGTCGAGGGGACTGATATGCCTGTTGGTACCATTGCTACTAGTACTACCTTTTATAGCAACAGAGAAGGCAAATATGTGCGTATGACCAATGTGGACCTTAAAAAACTTGCAGGGTATGCATCTGGAGATGTGGAAGGCAGCCCCAGCTTTACGAATAATCTTCCGAGTAACGGATTAATCTACGCGACAAGAAACGATACTCCCAGTAATCAGAGCCCCGGGGTACGCCTGGTAAACGGCTCACAGATATACCGTACCAACGGCCTGACGGTTGTATCCAACGATCCTGTGTATGTGCAGGGAAGTTATAATACAGTTAACAAAAAGCCCTCTGCGGTATACAGCGATGCCATTAATTTGCTTTCGAATAGCTGGAGCGATGCAAACAGTACCAAGTCAGTGGATAACCGGGTTGCCAGCAATACTGAGGTGAATGCCGCGTTTATTTCGGGTATCGATCAGACATCCACGGGACATTATAACGGCGGGCTTGAAAACTATCCGCGTATGCATGAGAAATGGACAGGCAAAGAATTGAAGATCAAGGGGTCTTTTGTTGAGCTCTGGAATAGCCAGATCGCCCTGGGTGCCTGGGTTTACGGTAATCCGCAGTATACCGCGCCCAACCGCAATTGGAGTTACGATACTGATTTTGCTTCAGGCAGCATGCCGCCGTTTACGCCTTGGGCAGTAGAGGCCTACCGGGGAGCCTGGTGGAAAGAGTAACTTTATAACCGGTATCTCTTACAACACATAGGGCCGGACATAATGTCTGGCCTTTTTTCATTACCTGACGCGCTAAATTGTATGCATTCCGGGATGAAAGTGGTATAATAAAAAAAAGGATGGATATACATTATGGTGCTTGATCCTGCCAAAAAAAGATTCCGCTTACGGATGGTCATTCCGGGTTACCCGGCGTTCAATATTTATTCTTTTATTGCTAACAGGACTACTGCTCTGGGGCCGGTGTGCGTTGCCAGTTCGGTAAATGAAATGGAAGGTTGGGATGTTGAGGTGATTGATGAGAATAACCTGCGTCGATACGGGCCTAAGGCCGATACAGTAGGCGCTGACCATGCATTCTTACAAAGAATGAGGCCTGCGGACGTGGTAGGGCTTTATGGCGGACTGACAAGCACTATACCCCGGCTTTATCAGATAGCCCGTTTTTATAAAGAGAAGGGAGTTATTACTGTTGCGGGAGGCCAGCATTTCATCAGGGACAATATAACTGAAGCATTACAGTCAGGGATTGACTACGTCGTAATCGGGGAAGGGGAAGAGGCCATCAAAGAACTTTTGCGCGCGTTAGAAAAGAATAAAGACATCAGTGAGATTAAAGGCATTGCTTATTTAAAACAGGGCGCGGTTCTGTTCACTCCCAAAAGAGAATTCCTGACCGATTTTGATAAACTTCCGCTTCCGGATTTTTCATTGGTACGTTATGCCAAGATAAAAATTTACCCCATAGAAAGAATAAGGGGCTGTGGGATGGAGTGTGAGTTCTGTACTGTCAAAGGTAAGCCGCGTTATTCTGCGTCTGAGCGCATGCTTGAACGAATTAGTTTCCTCTTGGAAACAATGGATGCCAGGCACTTTTTTATTGTTGATGACCTTTTTGGACAGCAGCGGGATGAAACCATACGCTTCTGCCGGATGCTTAAGGATTACCAGCAGGATATCGGCAGAAGGCTTGATTTTACGGTGCAGATCAGGCTGGATAAGGCCAATGACCCCGAGTTGCTTTCTGCGATGCGGCAAGCAGGCATTAACTCTGTAGCTATTGGTTTTGAATCGCCGATAAAAGAAGAATTAGAGGCAATGAATAAGCATTTAAAGCCCGAAGAAATGATACGGTTAACTAGGATATTTCATAAATGCGGATTTTTGATACACGGCATGTTCATTTTTGGCTACCCTATGGAAGAAGGGGCAAGTTTTAAGATGCCCTCAAAGGAACGGGTAAGGCGCATCAGGAGTTTCATCAAAAAAGCCAAAATCGATACCATACAGGTTTTGTTGCCTATTCCACTGCCGGGCACAGAGTTAAGGTTGAGGCTTGAAAGGCAACACAGGGTATATTCGCTTAAGGATGTGGGGTGGGAGTATTATGACGGTATCTTTCCGTTGTTTGAACCGGATGAGCCTATGGCGGCAGAAGAGATGCAATTGTCGGTAAGGCAAATCATGGGAAAGTTTTATCAATTTAATTATATGTTCAAAATCGTGATAAATATATTTTCCTTCCCGGGGCTGCTTCTCTTTTTGCACAATATCAGGTCAGGCTGGAGAAAATGGTACCGGCCATGGCGTAATGATGTGATTCGTTTCGGCGGCTGGATTATCATGAGAAAATGGTTGCGCGATTTTAAAAAGGACAACTTCCCGCAGAAATTGAAAAATGCAAGGCAGCATCTAGGTATCCACAAGTAAGCCTATCCGCACAAGACACGAGAGAGTGAGTGAATGAGAACGCATCGGATGATTTTTTTAAGTTTATTTTTTTCTCTGGCTGCCTATCTGGGAGGATGTGTCAGCATTCCTTATGTCGACCCGCCAAGGACCGAAGAAACAAGCCTTACGTTCCGCATAAAAGTCAGTTCCGATCCAAAGGATGCGGAGGTATATGTGAATAACATACTTTACGGAAGGACTCCCGTAGAATTACCCCTAACGGTCGTATGCAACCGGCGCAAGGATTGGCTTGAGGACAGAAGGGAAGTCAAAGGGCAATATATCCTGCGGGTTTCCAAGAAGGGCTATAAAAACGCCGCAGAGCCGATAGAATTCGATTATTTTTGGTGCGGGACTAATAATAACGAGTACCTGCCGGATTTAAAAAAACGGGAATACGACTTCAAATTAGAGAAAGAGGAATGAGATGAACGTGTTGCTGTTGTCGGCAAGCCCCCATAAAGAAAAAAGCAGCACCTTTTTGTTGGCCAAAGAAGCCTTGCGCGGATTAAAAGAGGAGGGGGCTACCTCTGAAACGTTACATCTGGATGACTTTGAAGTATTTTTCTGCAAACACTGCGAAGCTTGCCATAAGCGCATCTTGCGCTGTTCCATAAAAGACGGTGTGCAAACTCTCCTTGAGAAAATGCTTAACGCCGATGGCATACTTTTTGCTTCGCCTAACTATATAAACCAGGTGACCGGTTCGATGAAAACGCTCTTTGACCGTTCCGCGCACTTTATCCATTGCAAGCG
>QZKA01000002.1 GCA_003598135.1 Candidatus Omnitrophota bacterium | reverse complement strand
CGGTTTATTTTTGTCCACACAGCGTCTTGAAATCTAAAAATATAGTTTTTAGGAAAAGTTTTCATTTTGCTCGTGCGTAACATTTATTTATGTTAACATAACAAGATAGCCTTAGTCAATTGTTTTAAGGCGGGATTCCCGCTACTAAAGGGATAACGTGCGCAAAAAGTAAGGAGTGGTGATCTGTGCATACAAACTACTTGCTAAAACTTAAGGACATTAAGGAAGGCCTTGCGCTTACCCTGCGTTTTAACAAATTTATCATCCGCTACTGGAAAATCCAGGTGTTAATTTTCATGCTTGGGAATTCCTCCATGGTGCTTGGGTTGGTTAATCCTTACATCGGAAAATTCATCTTAGACAAAGGGATTCTTGGTAGGAGTCCTGAGGCATTGCTTGGCTATAGTATAGTGGCAGCGGGGATTTTTGTTGTCGGTCTTATTTTAAGCCTCACCTACGATTACCTCAAAAATTATACTGTGGTTAAAGTCGAGGCTGATTTAAGCAGGGAGGTATTTAGAAAAATCAAGCGGCAATCCCTGGGCCAGCTGCAAACCCTGCCAAGCGCAATCAGCCTGTTTAGGATTACCAATGATATCAGCAATGCCTCGACGATTATCAATGTTATCCTGGTGCACTTTATCAGCGTCGTCCTTAAAATAATTTTTATTACTATAATAATTTTATTTCTCAATCCTCTCCTGTTAGGGATAATTTTGGCATATCAGGTATTGGTGCTTTTGCGTGTAGGCATTGTTTCTCGGATCACCGAAATGCTTAACAGGCTTTCGCTTCGCCAGAGCGAAATAATCTACAAAAAGTTGAATAATTTCTTTTCCCGGATGTATTTGCACAAAGTCTTCGGCACGGTTGCAAGGGAATCGAGAGAGTATATGCATCATTTCTTCGATGCCTTGCGGCTGAATATGAGGGGTGCGCGTTTAAGGGTACAAATAGGTTTAGCTACTAGCCTCGTAGATAAAGTTTTCTTTGGCCTTATCAGTTTTATAGGCGCACTTCTTGTTATCAAAGGAAGAATTACATTCGGTACACTTTCAGCTATCCTTATGTATATCTCCCAAGGGATAGTTGCATACAGCGCCTTGACAGGATTAGCCGGACAATTAGTAGTAAATAGGGTACCTTTGGAGAGATTGTCTACTCTTCTTGACCAGCCGGAAGAGCCGGGGGTAAGCCGCGTAGGAACACATAAGCCTGCGGATATCCGGGAAATAAAAGCAGACGACCTTTCGTTCGGGTACAAGCCCGGTATTTCTGTTGTCAGCGGGATACATTTTGTCATTCCTGCCGGCGCACACGTGGGATTGGTAGGTTATTCGGGGTGCGGTAAGACTACGCTCATCAGCCTGCTTTTAGATCTCTACGAGCCTCAAAAAGGAAAGATTTCACTGGGAGGCATTGCATTAGATACAATAGACCATGGGTACCAATTACAAAATATCGGAGTGTGCTTGCAGGAACCCTTTCTTTTTGATACCTCTATTGCGGAGAATATCCTGTATGCCAATAAACGGGCTGCGCGTGGGGACATTATTGAAACACTGCGCCTTGCAGAAGCAACAGGCTTTATCAATGAGTTACCGGAAACTATCGACGCCCAGATCGGAGAGGAAGGCTATAGGCTTTCGCAGGGACAAAAACAGCGTATTGCTATTGCCCGGGCATTAGTTAAAAAACCGCAGGTGCTTATTCTTGATGAGGCTATGTCCAGCCTTGATTCTCCCACGGAAGAAAAGATCATTGCCAATATCAGAAGCAATTTTCCGCAATCGACGCTTATCATCGTAAGCCATAGGATAAGCGCAGTTAGGGGTATGGATGCCATTTATTTTATGGCAGGGCCGAATCGTATGTATATAGGAACACACGATCAGCTGCTAAAAGATAATCCGCTTTACCGTGATTTCTTCAGTACTCAATTGGGAAGCGCATAAACTTTTACTATCATGAGCATTACCACAGAGCTGAGAGAGGATGAATATCTGCGGCAGGCAAGGGATGCCGCATACCTTGAGGCGCTGAAGCGAGGCGCGCCGATTGCGCTGTATGTGCGCGGTATCAGTATGTATCCGTATATCAAGGATTACGATTTCCTTGATATTGAGCCTTTTTTAAGCTCGGATGCCCGTGTCGGAGATGTGGTTATGGTTGAGAGGAATAGTGTTTCCCAGAAGTCATTTTTTATACACAGATTGATGCGAATAGAGAGGGTACGCGAGGTAATATACTATTATACAAAAGGCGATAATGCAGGGCTGTTGCTTGAAGGACCTTTTGAAGAAAGACAAATAGTGGGAACAGTGGTAGGTTTAGCCCGTAAGGGTAGGCATATCAACTGCCGGGCCAAAACGCACCGCGCACTCTTAAGAGTGTTTGCATTTTTTTCTCTGCGCACCCCTGTTTTTTTAAAGATTTTTAGCCTTTTTTACAACATCCTGCGTGAACGTGCGTTCCTCCAATTTTCAAGGCGCCTTTTTGAAAAAGACCCTCTTACGTACAATACGCAACGATTAGCCGCATTGTTATTGCGCGATGCCATGCATAATGAAGGCGTAACGCAGAAAGCTATCTTCATAATTGCCGAGGGGCTACGCTGGAATTATTTTTGCTCATTGGCGCTAGATTACGGCAGGATAGTGGTTGCAGAAAAAAATATAGGAATGCTTGAGAAGATAGTGCATATCCCGCCTTTTGTGCATACGCGCCTTAAGGAAGAGGCCGTAAAAACAGCAGTTGACACTACGCGCCATCATTATCACAGCGTACAGATAATGAAGTCTTTTCAAGAAGCGCGCATCGATGCAATGCTTTTAAAAGGGACCTTTCTATCGGAATTGCTTTATAAAGATACGGCAGCCCGGGGGATCAGTAATGATATAGATATCCTGATAAGGGAAAAAGACCTTGTTTCATCAGTCAGATTACTTGAGGGCCTTGGCTATACACAGGCACCTGAAGAAGAAGTCGAGGCCTGGCAATGGCATAAGGAAATGGTTTTGGCAGGCTATCCTCCGGTTGATTTGCATTGGGACATAACTATGATGAAAAGGTCGCCAGGGCGTATTACCGGTATTTGGAAGCAGGCTATGACGATGGGCCTTGCGGATGAGCTTGGGCCACAGCAGTATTGTGGTTTAAACGATGAGGCGCTTTTAATATATTTATGCGTAAGCATACTACACAGTAAAGGGTATAATACCCTAAAATATTATCTTGATATCGACCAGTTACTTTCACGCAGAGGTAGTGCGTTGCGTTGGGATTTATTGATAGAATGTGCATACGGCTGGAAGGTAAAGAATTCGGTTTTTGCAGCGCTCTCGCAGAGTAAAAAACTTTTAGGCTCAAGCATTCCATGTCGTCTGCTTATTGCGCTCAAGCCCCCTCTTATGAAGCGGTTATTCATTACCTTCTTATTAAGCCGTTCTGTTATCTTCTCAAATAATATCCGAAGGAAAATCATGGATTCTTTCCTCAGTTATATCCTTTTTGAGCTCCTTGAAGCAGAGTCATTGCGGGACTTGGTCCTTATTGCAAAAAGGGTGTTGTTTCCTCCGCGAAGAGCCCTTGAGATGACCAAATATGCGCCAGGGTGTGGATCAATTACCTCAAGGCAGCAATACCTGGTCTGTATTATAATAAGATTATGCAGGGGTTTTTGTAAAATTGCAAGGCTCCTTTAAGAGATAATCCGGCCTTCGGGCCAGGAGAAAAAAACCTTGCTAACCCATTCATAATATGATATGTTAGAAAAAAAGAAGGAGTAAAATTTGCCTCAATATGAATTAAATCTAAGAGACTATTGGCGCATTGTCCGCAAGAGAAAACTAGTTATTCTTTTATTATTTGCGGCATTGACATTTGCGGCTCTTTACCGCGCTTCAAAACAGGTCGTATTGTATCAGGCAAGCTGTACCGTCAAGATCGAAGAGAGGAAAACCATAGCCGGCCTGCTTACGGAATGGATAGTTTTTAATCCCGGCAATATCATGGAGTCGGAAACCAAGACCATTGCCGGTTTCCCGGTGATGAAGAAAGTAGCTGAATACTTAAAGGCGATTGATGAAAATACGCCTGTCGATGATATGAACTATGTTGTGACCCGCTTGCAATCAAAGATTGAAGCGGAGCGCGTCGGCGATACCAATATGATCCGTATTACCGCAACCTATAACGAAGATGCGGGTGCGGTCAGGCTGTCAAACGCCGTGGCAAAGATGTATATTGAGGAGAACCTCGCAGAAAAAGCAAAACAATTCCGGACAGTGCGGCAGTTTATCGAAGAGCAGCTTACCACGCTTGAAACTAGGCTTAAGGACTCCGAGGAAAAATTAAGAAATCTTGGCGCGGAAGGAAAGAATTTTCAGCTGGCAGGGCCAATTCAACAGAAGCTGATTGACCTTGAGTTTCAACTTGCCGAGTTGTTGCAGAAATACACGGAGAAACATCCCCAGGTTCTACAATTACAGGAACAAATAAGGCAACTTGAATTCCAGGTGAAGGGGGGGTCTTCGCAGGAGCTGGAGTATGCAAGATTGAGCCGTGAGGTAGAGGTCAACAGAAAGCTTTATTCAATGTTGAAGGAGAAGCTTGAAGAGGCGCGTATCACTGAAGCGCAGAAGGTTTCCGATGTCTCTATTGTTAATCCTGCGGTAGCGGCAGTGCCTATTTCCGCGAATAAGAATGTAATTATTTTTACCGGGGCCATGATGGGGCTTATCCTGGGTACGGCGCTTGCCTTCTTGATAGAGACATTCGATACTTCCATCGGTACAATAGAGGATGTGGAAAATCTGGTGAAATTGCCGGTCTTAGGGATTGTCCCGTCTGTCGAACAGGCAAAGCCGAAAGATTCTGCCGGCTTAATTGGTATTATTAGGCATGCATTTTCCCGTACTTCTGAGACTAAGGCCGACGATAGGTTTGTCAGGCTGCATCCTCATTATAAGCCCAGTTCGCCTAATGCAGAGGCCTTCCGCAATATTTACACCAATTTGAAACTCGGTCCTTCAAGAAAGACTATTTTGATTACTAGTTCCGGCCCCCGCGAAGGAAAGAGCAGTGTAGTCTGCGGGCTGGGCATAGTAATGGCGCAGTCAGGACTAAAGACCCTTATTGTTTCTACGGATTTAAGAAGGCCGACGCTGGATAAGACTTTCGGCGTCAAGAGGGAGCCAGGCGTGCATGAATACGTAGTGGGGTCTGCAACACTGGAAAGGGCATTAAGGAACGTGACTGATATAATGCTGGGAGATATGGGCCTTGAAGACGTAAGAAAGACGCCCGGCTTTGAGAATATATGGCTGTTGACTACCGGCAAACTTTCCAGCAACCCTTCCGAAATACTTGCTTCCAAAGAGATGACGTCGCTCATTGAGAAACTGCGTGCCCAATTTGATATAGTGATTTTTGACGCTCCGCCGGTATTGCCGGTGGCTGATGCCGGCATGCTTGCCTCAAAGATGGACTGCGTGGTGCTGGTGTATGAAATCGGACGTACCAGCAGGGAAGCCCTGATACGTTCAAAAATTCAGCTTGAGTCCGCAGGCGGCCGCATGGCAGGCATTATTTTAAACCACATCCGGCCGGAGGTGGAAGCAGTAAGCTCGTATCCTTATTACTACCGTTATAAGTACAGATATTACACTGCTAAGGAACCAAAAGAAGAGAAAGAGAAACCGCAGAGAAAGGAAAAATCAGCCTAAGAGCCTAAAAGGATGGAATATCTTGTATTTAGATAAGAGTACACGCGAGGGGCTAGAACGCCCCTTTAATTTTAATATGATGCGTAAGTCGCTCGGCCAGGTCCTCACCCCCTCACTACTTTTTGCATTAGCGGCGACAGGCGTCATTTTGTTTGTTTTTTTCCAGATTCCTGCGAATTTTGCTTTCCTTTTTTTTGTTTCCATTATCGTGTTCCTGGTTGCTTTTGCCAATGCCGATATCGCGTTGATAATTTTACTTTTATCGATGCTTTTATCCCCTGAATTCAGGACAGGGAGCACGGGAGGCAGGGAGGTTGCGGTACGCGCCGATGACTTATTCTTATTTGTTATTTTTTTCGGCTGGATGGCAAAGATGGCTCTGAATAAAGAGCTAGGGGTATTACGTACTACCCCGCTTAATGTTATTATAATCGCCTATATCGTAGTCTGTATTTTTTCAAGTGCCTTAGGCGTCATGCAGGACCGTATCAATATCAGAAGTTCGTTTTTTTTCAACCTTAAATACATCGAATATTTTCTCATCTTTTTTATGGTTACCAATAACCTAAAGAACTTAAAACAGGCAAAGCGTTTTATGTTTTTTCTGTTTTTGACGTATGCGATTATATGTCTGTATTCTATGACGAAAATTCCTTTGGGCGGACGCATCACTTCTCCTTTCGAGGGAAAAGCAGGAGGTGGGGAGCCCAATACCCTTGGGGGATACCTTCTTTTTATGATGGCTCTGTCTGCCGGTATGATGTTCTACGGCCGTACCCGCAGGAACCGGATTCTTTTTCTGGGGCTTTTTTGCGCGGCTTTACTCCCATTTATGTTTACCTTATCCCGCGGAAGCTGGCTTGCCTTTTTCCCCATGGCCCTAGCGCTTTTAGTCTTTACACGGCGGTACAAGCTGCCGGCTATCGCGGTATTCATACTCGCCGTATCTGCGTTGCCTTTTGTTGCTCCGCACCAGGTCAAAGAGCGCGTTCAGGAGACATTCAAATCCAATAAATCAACGCGCCTGCTCGGTAAAGACGTCTATGTTTCTGAATCAGCTCAGGCAAGAATAAATTCCTGGTCAGTCGCGTTTAAAAAATTTAATATCCGTCCGGTGGTAGGCCATGGCGTTCCCGGCGGCACAGTAATTGATAATCAGTATGCCAGGGTCCTTATTGAGACCGGCATGGTCGGGTTCATTATTTTTGTGCTTATACTCGGGCTGATGTGTAAGACAGGTTTTGAGGTATTACGATCGAGCGACTCAACCGATTTTGCGCGGGGTTTGAGTCTTGGGTTCCTGGCAGGATTAGTGGGGCTGCTGTTCCATTCCTTAAGTGCCGCGACTTTTATACTTGTCAGAATAATGGAGCCTTTTTGGTTTGTAGCCGCAATACTGTTTTCTTTGCCTGTGTTGATTGCAAAAGAAAAAGAGATAATCCCTGCGTAAACCTACATGCATATGGATGAGATTACCGTAACGCAGAGCCTCTCAAGGAGGCTTATCCGCAACATCATCTGGAATTTTTCCGGCCAGGCGTGGATGCTCGCGCTCGGTTTTTTCGCCACTCCTTATATTGTACAGCACTTACGCGTAAGCCTCTTCGGCGTATATACCCTTATTGGCGTCATTATAGGGTATTTTTCTTTTCTGCAGCTCGGGCTAGGGACTGCCGCAATAAAATACATCTCTGAATACCTCGCCCTTAACGAAGAAGAAAATATCAGAAAGACTTTTTGGACGTGTATGGCTACCTATTGTATCGTCGGCCTGATAGGGACCACGTTGATATTTTTCTTTGCAAATACCTTTGTTGAGAAGTTTTTTAAAATTCCTGCCGATTTACAGGCGGTATCCCTGATTGCGCTTAAGATCGGTTCGCTGGGGTTTCTCATCGTGACGTTACAAAGCGTCATTGTTGGAGTAATTCAGGCAATTGAGCGGTTCGATATCGTCAACAGGATTACAGTCATTTTTGGCAGTATTCAGATTATCATGACGCTAGTCCTTCTTGTGCTCGGATATTCGTTAAAGGAGATAATCGCTTCTAATATCACGATACAGCTTATCTGTACCTTTGTTGCCTGGAGGATAGTTGTTCATACCATGCCTTTTCTTTCTAAGCCCTGTTGGGACACCTTGACATTTGCCAAACTTATAAAATTCGGCGGCTTCGTGACTGTCTCGGTTATATTGAATCCTGTTCTTGTGAATATCGAAAAACTTTTCCTTACCACCCTAAGGCCGGTTGCCAGCCTTACCTATTACGCCATTCCTTTTTTGCTTGTCGATAAATTTTCAGTAGTGCGCTGGTCTTTTTCCTCTGTATTGTTCCCGATGTTCAGCCATTTCCATAAATCCGATAAAGACCATGTCAGCGAAGAGCTGCACTATAGAAGCACTCTGTATCTTGCTTTCATTTTTTCATTCCTTGCTATTTTCTTTATTGCCTATGGTAGGCCCTTCTTAGCGATGTGGCTGGGAAACGACTTTGCCGAGAAGTCATCAGGAGTACTTGCGATCTTAAGCGTTGCCGGATTTATCAACGCAACCGCCTCTCCTTCGATGTCGGCGCTCCAGGGAAGAGAGAAGCCTCAGCTTCCTGCGTTATTCCACACAATCGAGGTGTTGCTTTATATCCCCAGCAGTTATTTTTTAATACGTGCCTACGGCGCAAGCGGCGCCGCCTGCGCCTGGGGAGCGCGCGTGTCGTTAGATACGCTGCTTTTACATAGGGCCTCGTGTAAATTATTCGGAATTCCCGTTTTTAGCTGGTATGCAAAATTAATTTTTCGCGGCTTTATCCCTATTGGCTTGTGCATCGTGTTGTTTGTATGGCTCAAGCACCTAGAGCTGCCTTTTCTTTCTTTATCAAACGTCGCCTGTTTCATCGCGGCTGTGGTTTTGTATTGCGCCAGCATCTGGAGGTGGGGCCTTGACCAGAGGGCGCGCGCCAAAGCAATCGAATTTATGAAAAGCTTATTGATAAGATGAGCCTTGAGCCGGTTGGACAATGCATATTCTGTGGCAATGAAGGGAAATTTGCATATAAGGACCTTACGGACGTCAGGTTCTTTGTTGAGGGAAAGTTTAATCTGCGTTATTGTACCCAGTGCGGCTTGTTTTGGCTTGACCCCCGGCCAAGCCCCGGTGATATATCCGGGTTTTATGAGGAATTCTTAAAGGAAGAGCCAGTTTCGGCCCAAGAGGAGCAAAGGTATCTCAACCGTCCTTTTGCGTTGTTTCGTAACCGGCTGAGGGAGATTATTCTTTGCGGCTATTTCGGATACAGGGATATTCATGCGCGGCATGACCTTTGCGTTCTCGGCAAGATTTTAGGCGCATTTTCTTTTTTACGCGCAAAGGCAACGTACGATTTCTGCGCATTCTTTCCGAGGCGCAATAGTGATGCTGAGGCGTTTATTGTAGACGTGGGCGCAGGAAATTGCCTCTATTTGATGTTAATGAAGAAATATGGATGGAGGGTAATGGGTATAGATCCCCATCCGGATTCAGAGAGTAAGTGCCGAAGCGCAGGTATCCCTTTTTTTAAAGGCACGCTTGAAGAAGCGAAATTGCCCAGCAACAGCGTTGGCTATCTCACTATGATGCATGTGATTGAGCATGTCTATGACCCGGTTGCTACAATTAATGAGTGTTACCGCGTACTTAAGCCCGGAGGCAGGCTTCTGTTGCGCACTCCCAATGCAGGGAGCTTGGCGCATATGTTATTCAAATGTAATTTTTATTCGCTTGACCCCCCGAGACATTTATTTCTATTTACTCCAAAAAGCATTTCCTTACTCGTCCAAAAGTCTTCTTTTAAGGAAATGCGCGTAAGGTTGCTTACGCGGGTAAGCCGTAGGGTATATTTACACAGCCTTTCAATTCTTAAGAGGCAGAAAATCGACAACCACACAGGCCTAGATTATCTATTGAGTTCTCTTTTTATGTTCGCTGCATCTTTCTTATCTTTTTTGGGAGTAAAATGCGCCGAAGAGTTGGAACTAGAAGCCATCAAATAGATTAGTGATAAGGAGAGGTAAAATGCAAAAAGATTATCCAAGGGAAAAACCAAATTGGATTAAAGTATTGATAAAATGGGCAATCAGCTCCCCTCACTGCATAACACGCATGGGAAGGGGGGTGTATATTTCTCCTCTCGCAGAGATACGTTACCCGCATAGAATTACGCTTGCTGAGGACGTGGTCTTGGAGAGGCATTCCCGGCTCTGTGCCAACGGCAAGAATGCCGTTATTTCTATTGGTGCGAATACTACCGTTAGTCCATATGCCCTCTTAAAATCAAACGACGGTAAAATTGTATTAGGGGCATGCTGTTCGGTAAATGATTATGCCATACTGTATGGCTATGGCGGGCTCACCATTGGTAATAACGTGCATATAGCCTCGCATGTGGTGATTGTGGCTTCCCAGCATGATTACGCAAAGCTTGAAACGCCCGATTTCAGCAAGGATATGCGTGGTAAGGGTATAAAAATCGAAGATAATGTCTGGATAGGCGCACATGCGGTTATTTTAGACGGCGTAGCTATTGGGACAGGTGCGGTAATCGGAGCAGGGGCAGTCGTCACTAAAGACATTCCTCCTTTTTCGGTCGCCGTAGGCGTCCCGGCAAGTGTTATCAAAACGAGGCGGTAAGGTGAAAATTTTATTAGCCGCTCCCCAGGATACTACGGTCTTAGGCGTAATCAGCGGTTATTGCCGCGTTGCAATGGAAGGGTTGGGGCATTCGGTCGTAGGCTTTGATTTTCGCCTTCACCCTTATTCGCAGAACAGGCTCGTTTCATCCTTAAAGGCAGCGCTAAGGCCTTTATTCCCAAGGTTGCCTTCACCGTACGATTTTGCTGCGGTAAAATCTTCAACCGATAAGAAGGTTAATCAGGCGTTACTCAATCTTATTTCGCAAGAGAGGCCTGATATTGTTCTGGTTTTGTGCGGGGAGAATATTGCTGCTGAAACGTTAGAAACTATCAAGAATAAGTTTTTTATTCCCGTTGTGAACTGGTTTCATGATTCCTTGCTTGTGCCTGCCAGGCGAACCTTTCTTTCGCGGTTACCGCAGCACTACGATTATTTTT
This sequence comes from Candidatus Omnitrophota bacterium, assembly GCA_003598135.1. Lineage (GTDB taxonomy): Bacteria > Omnitrophota > Gorgyraeia > Gygaellales > Profunditerraquicolaceae > SURF-25. The sequence goes on along the minus strand of QZKA01000002.1, from coordinate 352 downwards.
TTCTAATAGATTCTCTAGATGTGCTAGAACAGTTTCCGATTCAGGCAAAACAAATAGTCAGTCTTCCGCTTGCCTGTGACCCAAAGGTGCACAGGCCAGTGTCCCTCACGTCGCAGGAGAGCAGGTTTTATGGCAGTGATGTCGCATTTGTGGGCACGGTAACACCCGAGAGGGAGAAGGTACTTGAGGCATTGAGCGGGTTTAATTTAAAGATATGGGGAAAATGGCAGAAAAAAAATAAAGCACTGGCGTCGCGTTATCAGAAACAGGATATCTATAGAGAGGAAACGGTCAAGGTATATAACGCCTCTAAAATAATACTTGATATACATACATTGTTCGGCAAAGAGGG
>QZKA01000034.1 GCA_003598135.1 Candidatus Omnitrophota bacterium | reverse complement strand
TATACTCTCGTTCTAGGCATTCCTTTCGCTTTAGTTTTCTTAGCAAAAGAGTGGTTAATCGAAACTTTTGCAGGTAACTGGTGGGCAGCGCCGTTAGGCCTAATGGCAGGCTTGGCGACCGTAGGGCCATTTATATATATTTACATCAGCCATAAGGCAGAAGCGCGGTTATTAAGGGAGCAGAGGAGGTATCAGGATACCTTAAAACAGGCCTCAATCGGGATGACGCGCATCCGAGATTTAAGAAAGCTACTCAATTTAATAGCCCACATCGTTACCAAGACCGTAAGATTGTCCTATGCCGCTATATACCTTTTTGATGAAGAGCGCAATGAGTATGTCTGCCAGGTGAGCCGCGACAGGGGAAGGATTCCTATCCCTAAGATTGACCCGGACAACATCCTGGTTAACTGGATTGGCGCAACCCGTAAGCCCATCGTATACGAAGAGATAAAACACCAGATGCAGGATTATACCGATCCTCAATATAAACATCTTGAAGAAGTTATGCGCGCCCTCTATGCCGCCGTCATTATTCCGACATTCCTGGAAACAAAATTTATCGGTTTTATTGTGTTAGGGGATAAGCTATCCGGCCAGATGTATAGCCCTGATGACCTTGATGTATTCCAGGTGCTTTCAAGCCAGGCAGCGCTGGCAATAGAAAACGCCCAGTTCTACGAAGAAGCTCAGGCAATGCAGGACCAGATTGCACAGGCAGAGAAAATGGCAACCATCGGCACCATGGCTGACGGGCTGTCGCACCAGATAAACAACCGGTTTTATGCGCTTTCGTTGATTGCCGGAGATACCATAGATACTATTAAGCTGACCGATATTTCCAAGTGTACTCCCGAGGTGCAGGAAATGGTGAAACAGATCCAGCATGCCCTTGACCGGATCCAGTCTAATGTAATGCAGGGCGGGGAGGTAGTTAAGGGGATTTTGAAATATACCCGTAAAGGCGACAAGGCATTTGAGGCGCTGGTACTTGATCAGATTATTGACGGGACCCTTGATATGGTGCAATACAAAGTCAAGCTCTCCGAAATCGATATTATCCGCGATTATCCCAAAGACCTTCAAAAAATCAAAGGAAACCTCGTGCAACTGCAGGAAGTCTTTTTTAATTTTATCGATAACGGCTACGATTCCATAGTCGAGCGGCGCACTATCTTGAAAGAGCCCGGGTACCGCGGTAAAATACGGGTTTCGGCAACAGCAAAAGATTCTGCCATTGAAATCTTAGTCGAAGACAATGGGATGGGCGTGCGCGATGAAGACAAGAAAAAGATATTTACGCCCTTTTTTACTACCAAGGTCTCATCGAGAAAAGGGACAGGCCTCGGCCTGTATGTAGTCAGGAAGATTGTTATAGAAAATCACCAGGGAACAATCAATTTCGAATCAGAGCATAAGGTAGGAACGAGGTTCATTATAGAACTGCCGATAGCGTAGTTCCATTGAAAATTACACGCAGGTTAAGGTCTAGGCTTAGGTTAAGTAAGGTTAAGGTCAAGACCCAATAACCAGACCCATAACCTAAGCCTTACCTAATAACCGTTTTTACGCTGTACGCATAACGCCCAACGCAATACGAATGTGCTATAAATCAGAGTAATAAGGATTTTGCTTGAGGGAGGGTCACTATGGCGAAATTAATGATCGTTGACGACGAAGCAGATGTCAGGGAATTTGCAGCCAGTTTTTTCAGGAAGAGAAAAATTGAAGTCCAGACAGCAGGGAGCGGCGAGGAGGCAGTTGCGGTTTTTGAAAAAAACAAACCGGACCTCATCTTGCTTGATATCAAGATGTTGGGTATGGACGGAATCGAAACCCTGGAAGCTATCCGGAAGAAGGACCAACAGGTTAAAGTCATCATGGTAACCGGTAAAAAGCCCGAAGAAGACGAAGCCTGTAAGCGCTGCGAGGAGCTGGGGGTGCGGGGTTATGTTCATAAACCTCTTGAGCTTGACGAGCTGGAGAAAATCGTTCTTAAGGAACTGAACCCGTGATACATCGCAGCCTAAGCCTTGACCTCAGCCTAACTGAACCTAAGCCTAAACCTTAGCCTTATATAGTTTACGCTATGACCATCAACTACAAGAAAGAACTTGAGACCGCAGCCAAGAGCATGATCCTGGTGCATGAGCCGGATGTGCTGATCAAAATGATTGCCCGCACTATAGTGCATCGTATTAAGGTCAGCCATGCGGCAATCCTTTTGCACGAAAAAGACAAAAGTACCTATGTGCTGGATATCTCCAAGGGCCAGGTAGGAGTCAAAATACCCGCAGGCTTTGCCCGTATGGATACTGATAATCCGCTGATCCAGTTTTTTCTTACTGGAAAAGGCAAGAAGATTTTTAACGACGGGCCGTTTCTCCATGACAAGGCGCGGGAGATACTGAATAGTAATTCTGATGACGCGATAAAAGAACTGCTTAAAGGCGCGTTGCAACAAATGGATATCTATGAATCAGTGGTGTGCGTGCCCAGTTATTTCCGGGACGAGCTTCTGGCGCTTTTATTACTGGGAAAAAAGAGCGACGGGTCTGTATTCGGCCAGGAGGAGCTTGATTTTTTTATGGCGCTGGCTTCGGATGTGGCTATGGCCATACGCAACGCCCAACTCTTCCGCGAACTTGAGAATGAGCTTGACAAAAAGAAACGGTTGTTTTTTAACACGGCTGTGGCATTCGCAGCCGCAATCGAAGCCAAAGACCACTATACCCATGGCCATACCAACAGGGTCACTGCGCTTGGTCTTGAGATTACAAAAAAAATGGCTCATCAGAATAAAACGTATGCCGAGCCGGTATTCATGGAAAACCTGCATGTTGCCTGTCTCTTGCATGATATCGGTAAAATCGGAGTGCCCGAATCCATTCTTAATAAAATAGAACCCTTGACCCAGGATGAGTGGATTAAGATTAAAGAACACCCGATGATAGGAGTGAACATATTGCAATCAATCAAGGAGCTGGAAGAGGTAATTTTGGGAGTGAAGTACCATCATGAGCGCTACGACGGCTCCGGTTATCCTGAAGGCTTAAAGGGCGACCAGATACCCATTATTGCCTCTATTATATCTGTCGCCGATGCGTTTGATGCCATGACTACCAATAGGGTATATCGAGCAGCAAAATCAAGGGAAGTTGCTATTAATGAAATTCAGCAATTACGCGGCAGGCAATTTCATCCCCTTATTACCGATGTCTTTATTACGCTGTGCCAGGAGGGTGTAATCTAATATGGCAAAAAAACGCATTTTATTAATGTATATCACAGAAATTTCAGGCCATCACAGCGCAACGCTCGCCGTAGAGAGTGCCTTAAGAAAACTTTCTCCTGGTGCGGAGATTCTCAATATAAACGGATTCAACTATACTAATCCCATCGCCGAAAAGATTGTGGGCCGGCTTTATCTGACGGTAATCAAAAGGACCCCTAAGGTGTGGGATTATCTTTATGATAACCCTTCCATCCTAAGGCGGATAAAGCGGATAAAAGGCGCAATCCATAGGCTCAATTCTCCGAAACTCCATTCACTTTTTAAGAATTTTAAACCCGATATTGTGGCCTGTTCGCAGGCATACCCCTGCGGCATGGTTGCCGATTATAAAAAGACGTACCGTTCTGATATCCCTCTGGTGGGAATACTGACGGATTTTGTGCCGCATTCTTACTGGATATACGATACCATAAATTATTATGTTTCACCTTCAGATGAAGTTACCCGCCGCCTGATAGAAAAAGGGATTCCGCAAAATAAGATAAAGACATTCGGGATCCCTTTTGACCCGAAATTCAATGAACCGGTTGATAAAAAACTTGCGGCTGCGCGCCTTAACCTCAAATCTCACTGTGGCACTCTTTTGATTATGGGCGGAGGCCACGGGCTTGGCCCTATCGAGAAAATCCTGAAATCTTTAGATGCGGTGCATGGCGATTTTCAGGAAATAGTCGTGACAGGGTCGAATAAGAAACTGTACAATTCGCTTAAGAAAAAAATAAAAAGATACAAAAAACACATACTTCTTTTAGGCTACGCCAATAATATCAACGAATTGATGAGTATCTCCGATATTATCATTACCAAGCCCGGCGGGATCACTACGTCTGAAGCCCTGGCAAAGGAAATTCCCATGATCATCGTCAACCCGCTTCCCGGCCAGGAGGCAAGCAATACCGTATATCTGACAGAAAGAGGGGCTGCGATTGAAGTGGACATTCCAGAAGAGATCAATTTTATCGTCGAGAGCTTACTAAGCGACCCCGGACAATTACGCTGCCTCTCTGAAGCTGCCGGCCGTATTGCCAAGCCTGATGCCAGCATGGACATAGCAAAATTTCTGCTCGATTCTATACCTACATAATGCGATGATCGATTATATCCTTTACCAGATAGGCCAGTTTTTAGCGCTCCATCTTCCGCTGCGGTTCAGTTACGCTATCGCAATCTTTTTCTCTAGCCTGCGCGCAAACCTCTTCGGCTCGAAAGACCGCAAGGCCGTTACCGGCAACTTGAAGGCTATTTTCCCCGAAAAGTCTCCCGGCGAGATAGAAAAGATACGCAGGTGCATGTTCAGTAATTTTGCCAAATATCTGGTTGATTTTTTCCGTTTCCCATTATTAAACAAAGAGGTCATCAAACGCACAATCGATATAAAGAACATTGGCTATTTTGACGAGGCGCTCTCTAAAGGCAAGGGCGTTATCCTGATTACCGCTCACTTGGGAAATTGGGAGTTGGGCGGGGTATTGCTGGGCCTTTTGGGATATCCGATACTTGCGGTGGCGCTGCCGCACAAACATAAAAAAGTAGATGATTTTTTTAATACCCAGAGGAAAAATAAAGGGATGGGCGTGATTCCGCTGGGAAGGGCGTTACCGCAGTGCATCCGGCGCCTGAACAATAATGAGATTATCGCGCTGGTCATAGACAGGGATTTTACTGACAAAGGCTTGCTGCTTGAATTTTTAGGCAGGAAGACGATTATTCCTCTGGGAGCTGCGGTGCTCGGGCTTAAGACAGACGCAACTATTGTGCCCGCGTTCCTGTTGAGAAACCCCGATGACACTTTTACTTTTGTAGTTGAAAAACCGGTCGAGACTTTTCAGCCTACTACAGATACGGGTGCGCGTAAGAAGCTCAGTAATGAGTACCTGATGTCTGCCATGGCTCGCTACATCACCATCGTAGAGGAATATATTAAAAAGTACCCAGAACAGTGGTTTATGTTCAGGCAATACTGGAAAGACTAGTTTTATGAGGGCCTGTGTCATTATACCTGCCTATAACGAAGCCCAGGCAATAGGGGACCTGATCCGCGCCATTCATCTCCGGAAGATCGACGTACTTGTTATTGATGATGGTTCTATGGACGGCACTTCTGGGGTTGCCCAGAGTGCCGGTGCAGTAGTCTTAAGAAATGTTTCGAATAGAGGCAAAGGCGCGTCTTTGAGCAGGGGATTTAAGTATGCTATGGAACAAGGGTTTGATGCGGTAATCACTATGGACGGCGATGGCCAGCATCTGGCAGAAGATATCCCTCTCCTTATAGGCAGGGCGCAGGCTTCTGCGTCGGGTATTTTCATAGGGAACAGGATGCAGGAGACACAGCAGATGCCGTGTGTACGTATTCTAACCAACATGTTTATGTCATGGCTGATCTCTGTCGTTACAATGCAGAATATCCCCGACTCACAGTGCGGCTTCCGTTTGATTAAAAAAGATACATTACATTCTTTTAGCCTCACCTCGTTTAAATTCGAAATGGAAACCGAACTTTTACTTAAGGCAGCACGCCACGGCATTCGGATAGAATCAATCCCGGTTAAGACGGTCTACAGTGACGAGCGAAGCCACATCAATCCCTTTTGGGATACCTTACGTTTCATTGCCTTTATGATACGCCAGATATGGACTATGCCTTATTAAGATCAACGATGGTAAAAGAGCAGTTAAGGGCCAGGGGGATACATGACCCTGGCGTCCTGGACGCGTTCAATAAAGTAGAGCGCCATAAGTTTGTATTGCCCGAAGTAAGAGACAGTGCCTATGGCGATTTTCCTTTGTCGATAGGAGAAGGCCAGACTATCTCGCAGCCTTATATTGTAGCGCTGATGACCGAATGTCTTGAGGTTAGCTCTTCCCATACGGTTCTTGAAATAGGTACGGGTTCAGGTTATCAGGCTTCAATCCTGGCAGAACAGGCTTTGCATGTATACAGTATTGAGCGGTATGAGGTGCTTGCCAGCAGGGCAGAATCGCTTCTGAAGGAATTAGGATATAATAATATAACTATTACAGTTGGAGACGGAACACTTGGATGGCAAGCGTATTCACCCTTTGACAGGATTATCGTTACCGCAGCCGTTCCCCGGGTACCCTTGCCATTATTAGAACAGTTGCGTAACGGAGGCAAGCTTATCATTCCCCTGGGAGGCTCTTTTGGGCAGGTATTAACGCTTATAGAGAAAGAGCAGGACAAGATTAACTACCGAAATATTTGTGATTGTGTATTTGTGCCCCTTGTGGGAAAATACGGTGCAAAGACGAATAATTAAATCAAATGCTTACCCTGATTATACATTGGTTAAGGGGCATACCGAAAGAGTGGGCCGTGGCGATTATTGCGGGGCTTCCGGTTTCGGAATTAAGAGGCGCAATACCGCTGGCTCTTTGCTGGGGGATGCCTTTTAGCAAAGCCTTCTGGTTATCCGTAGCCGGCAATGCCCTTCCCGTTGTCCCGTTGCTTATTTTACTTGACCCCATTTCCAGCAAATTAAGAAAATTTAAGTTTTGGGCTAAATTTTTTGATTGGTTGTTTGAGCGCACAAGAAAAAAAGCAGACAGGATACAAAAATACGAAGCATTGGGGCTTGCGTTGTTTGTGGCTATTCCTCTGCCCATGACAGGGGCCTGGACCGGCGCAGTCGCGGCTTCTTTATTCAAGATACGGTTCAGGTATGCGTTTCCTGCGATTATCGCAGGAATTTTAATAGCAGGGCTGCTTGTGTCGGTTATGTGTAAAGTAGGGGCTTTAAGCTGGAAAGCGGTGATGGGATGATACATGTATATACCGGCGAAGGTAAAGGTAAGACTACCGCGGCTTTGGGCCTTGCAGTACGCGCTGCAGGAGCAGGGCTTAGGGTTTTCATAGGGCAATTTATTAAGGGCAGGGCTTACAGTGAATGCAGGTCGCTGAAAAAAATAAAAAATATCAAAACGGAACAATTCGGAAGAGGCTGTTTCATTAAAAGGAGCCCGTCCGCAAGGGACATCGCGCTTGCGCAGCAGGGGCTAAAAAGGATTGAAGGTTACCTGCGAAAAAATTGCTATGATATAGTAATACTTGATGAAATCAATGTCGCGGTGAAATTGAAGTTATTAACGCCGGACGAGGTGGTTAGTTTTTTAAAGCGCGCACCCAGGCACCTGGAATTGATATTGACCGGCCGCAGCGCCGGTAAAGCGATACTGCAGCTTGCGGATTTAGTCAGTGAGATAAAGGAAGTAAAACATTATTATAGAAAAGGTATTAAGGCGCGAAAGGGGATAGAGTATTGAGTTCTGCATGCGTTGTGCGCTCTGCGTTCGGCGCGATGTGTGCAGAGCACAGCGCGTAACGCGAAACGCGCAACGCTGAACGTAATATTGTTTATCGGAAAGCGAAATTTCCTTGACAATAGTTGCAATACCTATATAATTAGAAAATACAGGAGGTAAGAATGTTAGCGATTAGTTTACTGATTGTCGGGATTGTAGTACGGGTAATACCGCATGTCCCAAATTTTACTCCCGTTGCAGCAATCGCATTGTTCGGCGGGGCGTACCTTAAAAAAAGGCACGCATTCATCGTTCCATTACTGCTGATGGTTGCAAGCGACCTGATAATCGGGATGCATAACGTAGTTTTTTTTACCTGGGGCGGCTTCCTGTTGGTTACGTTAACGGGAATGGCACTTAAGAAAGATAAGAGCCCGGTAAAGGTATTCGGATTTTCTTTACTAGGGTCTTTTGTGTTTTTTGTGGTTTCAAATTTTGGCGTGTGGGCAATGGGTTGGTATCCGCACACGCTGCAAGGCCTGATTTCCTGCTATGTCATGGCATTGCCGTTTTTACGCGACTTCACCGTTGCAACGCTCGTATACGGCATGCTTTTCTTCGGCGCATACGAAATAATTGCCAGTAGGGTAAGGAAGACCAGGTTTGCCAAAGTTCTTTTAACTGATTTTTAGTAGATAGGCCGTTTCAGGAGAAGGGAAGGCCGTCTAATTCGGCCACAGTCCCGCTGCTGTAGAGGGTACGAAATCCTGCAGTATGCCACTGGCTTATAAAAAGCTGGGAAGGCGCAGGGGAGTAGAGGTAACCCTAAAGTCAGAATACCTGCCTGAGGCGAGTGAGTCCGTGCATTAGCCCGCGCAGAGGCTAAAAAGGGCGAAGTAAAACAGGGTATACCCTTGGTGCAGATTATGCATCAAGGGTTTTTGTTTTTTAAGGGAGGGGATATGGGAAAGGTGCAGATGTTGTTGCGTGTTTTGCTTTTTGTGCTAATGAGTATTCCGGTAGCGGCGAGTTGTCAGGAAAAGCTGCCTGGGCCGGAAGAAATTGACCTTGAAAAGATAGTAATAACGCCGTTTCGTTATAGCCATAGCCTTGGCACTGTGCCTGCGTCTGTGACCATTATTTCTTCCCAGGATATAGAGAATTCGAATGCCGAAACGATAGTTGATGTCTTGCGTGCCTCGCCGGGTATTGTAGTCAGGGATTATTACGGAACGGGCAACAAAGCGACTGTAGACTTAAGAGGGTTTGGAGAGTTTGCCGCAAGCAACACCCTGGTGCTTATTGACGGAAGGAGGGTTAATGAAATAGACTTAAGCGGCACTGCATGGACCCAAATCCCGCTTGATACGGTTGAGCGAATCGAGATAATCAGGGGTTCAGGCAGCGTGCTTTACGGAGATAATGCGGTCGGCGGAACGATTAATATCATTACTAAGCGAGGCTCTGGTAAACCGTCCGTAGAAGTAGAAACGCAAGTGGGAAGTTATCAAATGGATTCAGAGAGGGTTACTGTAAGCGGTGAAACCGAACGCCTTTCCTATATGTTACGAATGGGCGGGTATTCGACAAACGGTTACAGACAGAATAGCTATTACCGCTCGGAGGATTTTGATTCAAAGTTTATTTTTGATATCGCAGATACTTCTAAGTTTACCATCGCAGCCAACTATCACGATGCAGATTTCGGCATGCCCGGTGCGCTGCGGGAAAGCCAGCTTAAGGCATGTACACGGCGCGATACAAAATTCCCTGATGATGATGTGGGGGAAAAAGACTGGTCTATTGATGTAGGGATGGAGCATTCCATCACCGATGACCTTGATATGCAAAGCCACCTCTCTTACCGGTCAAGGTATGTTGACAATAACCTTTTGTCTTCTCAGGCGGTAGAGGGCAGAAAAATAGACACCTTCAGTTTTCGGCCTTCGCTTGTATACCGCAAGGAATTATTCGGGGGTGAGAATAAATTGGTAGGGGGGATTGATTTTTACCGTTCTGATTCTTTGATTGACGCATATTCGTTTTCCGGGCTAAGCTATTACCAGGGCTCAAAAACCCGCAGGACCGCTATTGACAAAGAAACGCAAGGCTACTATCTCCAGAACGAATTGGCCCTCAATAAGGCCTTGATGCTTTTAGCGGGTTACCGTTTCGAGAAAGCAAACTATTCCTTTAATTCTACCCCTCAAGAGGGCCCCTGGACGAGCGACCTTTTCTGGAATTCTGCCTATGTGAACCAGGCTTTAAAAGTTAACGAAGAAGCATTAAACCTTGGATTGAATTATTCTCTGAATGATGCTTCAAAGGTTTTCTTTTGCTATACCAAAAGTTTCAGGTTACCCTCTACTGATGAGTACTATAGTATTTGGTCAAGCCCGCCGGTCAACACCGGCCTGATGCCTCAGACAGCGCATAATTATGAAATAGGTTACGCGCATAATTTTGAAAAAGCCCTAACGCAGTCAATCACATATTTTGATATGAGGCTGCGCAATGAACTATATTATGACCCTTCGACTTATGAAAATAAGAATTACGATAAGACCATACACCGGGGTATCGAGTATTCGATTTCCTGGAATGCGCTGCGTAATCTAAAGCTTTCAGGACAGTATACCTTTACTGATGCTTTTTTTAAGGGGGGCAGTTACCGGGGGCATAGGATACCGCTTGTACCGCGGCATAAGGCATCCTTAGGCGCAGTGGTAAATCCTCTCTCAAAACTTAGCCTCGCGCTGATGCTTAATTTCACAGGCGAGCAGTACTTTATTAATGACCAGGCGCATAATTACCCGGCAATGAACGACTACACTACCTTAGACCTTAAGCTTACCTTCAAGCCTGCCGGCAATGCAAGCTGGTTTATAGGCGTTAATAATGTATTTGATGCCCAATACTCTGAATACGGGGCAATATCGACCGTATATAACGAGAGAGGGTATTATCCTTCTCCCGGAAGGAATATAGCGGCGGGCGGCAAAATAAAATTTTGATTTTAAACTTAATGTTGCAATAAATTAGGGAATATGATAACCTAAACACGATATGCTTTCAGACAAAGTGTTCCAGGCCGCGTTTTTAGTATCGTTTGTTATCCATGGGCTGGCATTTATCGGTACGCCTCACTTCAATATTGCTGCTCCCGATAAAAAGCCCGCCCAGATGGAAATAGTATATCTTAAAAGTTTTCCGCACAATAACGATAAGCCCAAGCCCGCCCTGGCAAGAAGAGAGGAGGCGTCAGATGTCCTCTCAAAATTGCCTCTCAAGAAACCTGCGCCACCGCCGTTTATTAATGACGAGAGCCTGATAGGCCAAGAGAGAAGAAGCCAGCTGAGGGCCTCTGAATTTACTAACCTTGCGCGTATGCGGCCGGAAATAATCAAACCTGATATTATTGCGATTAAGAAAAAAATTACCCTTCCGCCGCTTGACCCTGGTAAGATAACCAGTAATTCCTACATGAGTTACTATCAGATTGTGCGCGAGAAGATAAAGCGCTCAGCGTACCAGAATTACATACGAAATGATACGGGAGATGTGTATCTTTCTTTTATAATTGCGGGGGACGGTTCCTTAACGGAAGTAAAGCTGCATGATGATAAGTCTGCCGGCGGTTCTTACCTCAGGGAAGTTGCGTTGCGCAGCATCCGTAATTCAGCGCCTTTTCCTCCTTTTCCGAAAGAACTCGATTACCCGCAGCTTTCGTTCAATATTATCATATCGTTCTCGATAGAATAATCGCTGGAATATAATACTATAAAAGGTTAAGGTTGAGGTTTAGGCCAAGAAGGTCAAGGTTGAGGCTTTAGGTAGCGATGGTAAT
>QZKA01000015.1 GCA_003598135.1 Candidatus Omnitrophota bacterium | reverse complement strand
AATCCGGTTGGGGCTATTAGTTTCTAAGGGGTTCTCCCGTCTGTAATTCAACCGATTAGACGGGATCCCGCCGGCAGAACAAAGATGATACCGCGGGAATCCCCTTGGGGCTACTAAACCGGTTCTCCCGCTCCAGAGATTAACATAGTACGAGTGGGATCCCCCGGAAGTAATAAACTGAGACGGGGGAATCCGGTTGGGGCTACCATATTCATGCATTATGAATCTAAGCCAGGGCATTACAGGGTTCGGCATCATAGAAATACTCATCGGTTCTTTTACCTTATCCGGAGTCGCCACAAGCATAGTATTGGGCACTTCTCAAAAACCATTAGGCGTATTGACCTTTGTGGTATGCGCTGCTACTGTGTCGCTGGCTCTGGGGGTGGGCATAGTCAGGCGTAGCCGGGTAGGTTATTACCTCTTACTTTTTTTTGCCACACTGGTATTGGCCAGCAAGTTACTCATTTTTGCCAAGGTAATTGTTCTCTCCGGCGCGTTGGAGACCGTCATTCCCCCACCCATCAAAAATGCCATTTCCCTAATTTATCACCTGCTGTTAATTTTGTATTTTGCGCTTCCTTCTTCGAGGAGGGCGTTTAACAGAAAAGAATAACTTTTTTAAGGCCCGATGTACCCATGAAAAATAACCCTTTAGGCAAAAACGCCTGGTTAATAATCGATTCTCTTTTGGGGATGTGCACCGCCGCGAGCGTCTTGGTGTTAATCTTTCTTATGGCACATACCTCTTTGTACGATCTGGATATTTGGCTCCATCTAAAAACAGGAGAGATAATCGTACGCACCCATGCGATCCCCGTCCGCGATATTTTCTCTTTTACGGTAGCCGGAAAACCGTGGATAGACCATTCCTGGCTATTCCAGGTCATTGTCTATGCGTTGTATTCCAGGTGGGGGGCAGATAGCTTGATTTTTTTACAAAGCACGGTTATCGCGGGCGCTTTTTTCATTCTACTACTGGCAGGCCTGCGCCTTGCCAGATCTTATCTTGAGCCGTCGGTATTTGTGTTGCTTGCCGCGTATGCTTCCTTAAGCCGGTTTAATATCAGGCCAGAGATACTCAGCCTTTTTATTTTCGCAGGGTATTTATACATACTCACCGCTTACACAGAGAACAAAAAAATTTGGAACTTGGTTTTGCTGCAGATTATATGGGTCAATCTTCACGGGTATTTTTTTCTCGGCCCCCTGCTTGTTCTTTTGTTTCTGGCGGCTGAGTTTTTAAGGCGCGCCCTTAGGTCCTTGCCCTGGCAGTGGGGAGAGACCTCTGCGTTAAGCGATGCCGCATACAGGCGGTTCCAGAAATTATTTTTGGTAATTCTTGGGGCCGGGGCCATTAACCCCAACGGCATACGCGGCCTCCTGTACCCCTTGCTTGTTCTTAAAGAGGCACTCGCCGGGAAAACACATATTTTTCTACAACATATCCAAGAATTGCAACTCACCTTTCAGACAATTGCTTACCTGCAGAACACTTATTTTTATCTGCTCATGGCAGGTATCTGCGGAGTGCTTTTTGCTGTCAATATTAAAAAGGTCGGTATTCGCGATATTTTACTTCTTGTATGGTTTTTTATTTTTTCGCAAACAGTACGGCATGTGGCATTCTTTGCGTTTGTCGCTTACCTGTTCATACTGCGTTATCTCGTCCCTACCATTACCGGGATCGCCTTTCACATAAGACTGAGGGCTTCTTCAAGGGCTGCGCCTTATTTTGCCGCAAGGTATTTCCTTGCCGTTTTCCTTATTTCCATTATGGCAGTTCGCTCACATGCCATGCTTACACAACGGTATTACGATTTTACTGCCAATCAGTTTAAGAGCGACCTCTCAGGCATCAACGCTTCAAGCTATCCCCAGGGTGCAGTGGATTTTCTTCTTGCGCACAGGATTCACGGGAACGTGTTCAATGATTTTGATTCGGGCGCGTATATGATTGGCAGGGCTTATCCGCATAACCGCATTTTTATTGACGGCCGTACCGAACTCTACGGCCAGGCTTTTTTTAAGAAATACCTCGCTATGTTAAACGGCAATACGCTTCTTTTTGATAAGGCGGCACAGGGATATCGCATCAATATTGTTTTAATGAGCTTAAACAACCGTCCTTTACCCCGGATACTTGCCTACCTCTATAAAAACCCTCACTGGAAACTCGTTTTCTTTGATGCGTTTGGGGTTGTATTTGTCCGCGACAGTTCATCCTATGCGCCGTTCATTGAAAACCATACGATTGATTTGAAACGCTACCGACCCAGCCAATCAGACCCTCGCGTCCTTGCGCAACAGCAGGTATATCCCACTGCTTGCCTTAACCGCGCCCATCTTTTTTCGCTTTTCGGAGAAGACGCATTAGCGCAGGAGGAGTGTTTGCGTGCGCTTATGATAATGCCCGAGTGTGCCGAAGCAAACTTTCTTTTAGGCAAGACATATATGCGCAAGAGGTCTTATAAAAAGGCAATTTACTATCTGCAGAAGACGCTTAAAATCATTCCTCGGCATCCTTCTGCCTTAGCCGGCCTGGGAGTCTGTTTTCGGGAAACCGGGGATAATAAGTCAGCAGAGAATATTCTTAAAAAAATCCGCATGCTTCCTTCCTCAGAGGTCGAGAGAGCGATAGACCCGGAAATTAAAGAACGAATATCCGGATTATTGTAAGGGGGAAATAAAAATTCTCTTGCAATTTAGCATTCTTTATGATAAAACTAAAAAAACGCAACAGTATATTCTACATTGATAAGGGGGATGTATGAGATATAAAATTAATTTTATTTTATTATTACTTTTAGGGATTTTTGTACTTACCTCCTGTGATAAAATAGAGCTATTCAAAACCAAGCCCGCCGTAAAAAAACAAGAACCTATTGTAGCTCCAATAGTTAAGGGGACCATTATCGCCAAGGTGAATAATCAGCCTATTACATTGGAAGAGCTTAATGAGGAAATTGACGCGGTGAATGCACTGGTTCCCGCAGATAGCCCTCAGGACAAAATTACTACCCCGCAACAGAAAACCGATTATCTCAAGGACAAGCTCGTCAGAAGAATGCTGCTTTTCCAAGAGGCTTTAAACAGAGGGTTTGATAGAAAGGAAGATATCCAGCTGGCCCTGGAAAAAACCAAGCAGGACCTTTTGGTTATGGAGTTGTTACGCCAGGAAGCGGAAAAAACAGAGGTGACCTCGAAGGAAATAGAAGAATTCTATAACAGGTATAAAGAAGAAATGCGCGAACCCCAAGAAAGGCAGGTGCGCGAGATAGTCGTTCCTACCGAGCAAGAGGCGCGCGAGATTTTGATTCAGTTATTGCAAGGCGGTGATTTTGCCTCATTGGCAAGAGAGCGTTCAAAAGCTACGAGCGCAAAAGAAGGGGGCGACCTCGGTTATATCGCCAGAGGCAGGCGGTTTACCGGGTTCGATGAGGCGGTGTTTTCCGATACCCTTGAGCCGGGTAAATTCAGCACTATTATTAAAGGTCCCGACGGCTATTATATCGTGAAACTCGAGGCAAAGCGGGGAGGAAAATTAAGGTCCGTAGTTGAGATGTGGGATGAGATAAAGAGGGGCATTACTTTCCTGAAGCAGCAGCAGAAAATAGATGATCTTATCGGCAAGCTTTCAAGCCAAGGGAAAATAGAAATTTATCAAGGGGCGGTGAAGTAGGTGCAGAAACAGCGGATTATTCTGATTATCGGCATTGTCTTGGCGGTCATATCGCTTGTGTTAGTGAGGGTGTATATTGCCGAGCAAGACAAGGCGCTGGAAGTAAGAAAGAAGCGCGAGGTCGAGAGTTTTAAAACCGAATTTAAGCAAAGCCAGACCTCCGTGCTTATCGCAAAGCAGGATATACCTAGAGGCGCGACAGTAGAGCCAGAAAATTTAGAAATCGGCATTATCCCTAGGGAATACGTCCAGCCACAGGCAGTTACTTCGCTTGATAGGATCGCAGGGATGATTACTATTGCTCCGGTGGCAGCAGGGGAACAGTTGAGCATGACCAAACTCTCCCAACCCAGGCATGCAGGCGGGCTGGCAGAGGTGACCCCCGTAGGAAAAAGAGCAGTGACAATGATCGCGGATAACATTGCTTCTTTGGTGGGGATGGTTAAGCCCGGCGATTATGTGGATGTGATCACCTTACTCCCTGTCCCCATTCAGACCAAGGAAGGCCAGCAAACAAGCATGGCGGTTATACCTCTTTTTCAGAACGTGCTGGTATTAGCCGTGGGCCGGGACATCGGAGGGCCTCTTTTAAAGACGGAAAGCCGGTATAAAACCGAACAGCCGGTAGAGTCTTCTCCTTTAATTACGCTTGCGCTTTCTCCTCAGGAAGCCAATCTTATTGCCTTTGCTCAAGAACAGGGTAAGATTCGGCTGATTTTGCGCTCTCCTGCCGATTCTCAGGTACAGCCTACGTATCCTGCTAGTTGGGATACATTGTTTCAATATATAATGCCGGTAACGCCTCAAGCTGTTGAGCAGCCGCAAGAGCCTCAAGTAGATATGCCAGTCGAAAAACCAAAGCCGCCCAAGGAAGAAGGGGATGTGGTTGAGATTTACCGGGGCTTAAATAAAGACACAGTAGTATTGCCTAAATCATAATTATGAAAAAAGCTATTCTTCTTGCCCTATTCTTATCTGTGGGTATCGTTATTCGGTCGGATAGTCTTTGCGCAGCCACACTGGAAGAAATTAAGCTTTATATAGGCGAACCAAAGACCATCGCGGTTAATTTTCCTACCCGCGTAGTTATCGGAAGTCCCGATATTGCCGACGTAACCGAAGTCACTAAGATGCGGCTTACGATTACCCCAAAAGCACCCGGAAAGACTACCTTAGTGTATTGGGATACGTTCGGAGAGCAATCATATCAAATCAGGGTATATGCAGAGGATGTGCTGGAGGTAAAACGGAGAGTCGACAATCTTTTGGAGAAACTAGCGCTTCCCGATGTGTATACCGAAGTGAACGAAGAAGAGGGCAAGGTTTTTTTGATGGGGCGCGTGAAAAGCCCACAGGACCTTGAGAGGGTAAACATTGTCCTCGGTCCTTTAAAAGCATCGCTGGTGGATTTGGTGTTGGTGAAAGAGGAAGAAGCGGTTGTTGATATCGATGTGCAGGTACTTGAACTTGACAAAGGCGCAGATAAAAGCTTAGGTTTTACCCTGCCCAGTTCGCCGATTACACTCACTGAATCTACCCGTAAATATACGCTCGCCACGAGCCCGGATGCCTGGTTTCGAATTTCTAACTGGACACGCAGCGCATTCACGAGCTCTCTGAATTACCTGATAAAAGAAGGCAAGGCCCGCATTCTTTCCCGGCCCCGCGTTTCCTGCCAGAGTGGCAAAGAAGCCAAGCTATTAGTGGGAGGGGAAAAACCTACATTTACGAATACTATCGGCAGTTCCGGGGTTACCACGACCGAAATCGATTATAAAGAATACGGGATTATCCTTAATATCAAACCCGTGGTTGAAGAAGATGATCGCGTTCGTATTAGCCTAGGCGTAGAAGTTAGCGAAATCGGGGATGTGATTACCTTTGGCACAAGTGGCCAGGCATACCCTTTGACCAAGCGGAATGTATCTACCGAGCTTTATATGAAAGACGGCCAGACCCTAGCAGTAGGGGGGCTCCTTAAGCGCAAAACCGAAGAGAGCACCGCAAAAATTCCATTTCTCGCGGATATCCCTATCCTGGGCTTTATGTTTAGGCAGAAGTCGAATACCACAGGGGGAGGCCAAGCCACTAAAGCCGATACAGAGCTATTTATAACACTTACCCCCACCGTATTGAGGAATGCCGAATCTACAAAGCGTCCAAATGAGGCCAAAGCAGCCAAAATCGATATGCAAGACGCAGGCTTGATCCAGGCCTCCTTTGATGTTTCTGATCCCGTATTGGCATATGCCAGAGATGTCCAAAAAAGAATACTCCTGGATTTGACCTATCCCGAAGAAGCCAAAGACGCAGGATTCCAGGGGGCGCTTACCCTAAGCCTTCACATTGCGTCTAGCGGAGAACTCTTGGGTGCAGCAGTCAAAGAATCCTCAGGATATAAGGTCCTGGATGATTGGGCGATAGCTGTAGCCAGACGGGTGGGTTCATACCCCACATTCCCTCCTACCATAAGCGAAAGCGACATCTGGATAGACGTTCCGATAAGGTATAAATTGGATTAGCCATGGCTAAAAGAATCGTATTATTCAGCACCAAAGGCGGTGCAGGGCGGACTTTGATTGCCACTAATTTAGCTGTTTCCTTAGCCAAAGAGCAGGGCAAGAAAGTTTGTCTTGTTGACCTTGATCTGCAGGGCATCGGAGATATGGCCAGGATGCTCGATTTAAATCCCCAGAAGGCCATGGTTGATTTAATTAATTTCCTGAAAGAAAAGCCGCAGGAATTCCACAAAGAGGATTTCCTTATTCACAGCACCATAGGCCTTGATTTTATATCCGGGGTGTTGCGGCCTCAACAATCGCCCCATCTTGGCCGCAGCGATATCAATGAGGTTTTCAATCTCTTGGATAAGGATTACGATTTCATCGTTACCGATGCCGGCAACAGTTTTAATGAGATATTTCTGTCTACCCTCAACGAAGCCAATCTTATCCTCTTAATAGTGACACCCGACATTCTCTCTTTGTACCAGATAAAATGGGCGCTGGATACCCTGCAATTCCTTCACTTCCCCCTTAATATGATTAAGTTGGTGCTCAATAGGGCTGAATCCGCTTCCAGCATCAGCTGGCAGGAGATAAAAGCCAATTTCCCGATAGATATTATTGCTAGGTTCCCCTCTGAGGGTAAAGCAGTGGGATTGGCGGTTAATCGGGGGATACCGGTGGTGATAGATAGTCCTCATACTAAATTTGCCCAGGCGATCGTAAAATGCAGCGCACAATTAAGCACAGACGACTCTCTGTTTATAGAACGCCAGGATGTGGTAGAGTTCGAAAGTATTGCCAAGACGCCCCTTGATCCCACGACTGCGCTGTGGGAGAAAGAGGGACTGACTGAATCCCTGACAAAGCCAAGCGCGGTGGAGAAGGTCGATGAACTCATACTGCTTAAAAGCCGGATCCATAAACGCCTTATTGATGAGTTGGATATCAAGCGGTTAGATTTAAGGGTCTTCAGCGACATCAAGAGGACCAAGGAGTTGAAAGAAAAGGCGCGGATTATGGTGGTGAACCTGTTGGCAGAGGAGTCAGGAACATTCATCACCTCTGCTGAAATGCGCAAACAACTGGTTGATGACATTGTATCTGAGGCGCTTGGGTTAGGACCCTTAGAACCGCTCTTGGCAGATCCCGGGATTACCGACATCATGGTAAATAATAAAAACGAGGTATACATAGAGAAACACGGTAAGATCGAACGCACCAACAAAAAATTTGTTTCTAACGAACAGGTAAAGACTATAATCGAGCGTATCATTGCGCCTCTGGGCAGACGTATCGATGAGTCGGTGCCTATGGTGGATGCGCGACTTACAGACGGTTCCCGCGTCAATGCGGTAATCCCGCCGCTTGCCTTGACCGGACCAACCTTAACGATACGGAAGTTCAGGCAGGAAAAATTAAACGTTAAAAACCTTATTGAATTGAAAGCACTTGATACCAATATGGCGGAGTTTGTGAAGGCATGCGTCTGGAGCCGCCAGAATATCATTGTATCGGGGGGGACCGGCTCAGGGAAAACAACAGTGTTAAACGCCTTATCAGAATTTATCCCTGCGAATGAACGCATTATCACGATAGAGGATGCGGCAGAATTGAAGCTTCAGCAGGAGCATTGGGTACGGCTTGAGTCCCGTCCGCCCAACATTGAAGGCAAGGGGGCTATTGCCATCCGGGATTTATTCAGGAATACCTTGAGAATGAGGCCGGACCGTATAATAATCGGAGAATGCCGCGGCATCGAAACCCTAGACATGCTTCAGGCGATGAACACCGGCCATGATGGCTCAATGACCACGATCCACGCCAACTCAACCCACGACGTAATGGTAAGGCTAGATTCCATGATCTTGATGGCGGGTATTGAATTGCCCTTAAGGGCAATTCATGAGATGATTGTTTCGGCGGTAGATATGATTATTCATACGGCTAGGCTCTCGGACGGCTCACGAAGAATAACCCAGATTACCGAGATAGCAGGCATGAAAGACGACCTCCATGTAGACCTACGCGATGTGTTTGCGTTCAAGCAAAAAGGAATCGACAGCAATAATAATGTAATAGGCGACTATCAAGCCACAGGCTATATCCCCTCTTTTGTTGAAGAAATCAAAATCAAAGGCATCCCCCTCTCGGATACTATTTTTAAACCCCGCAAAGAATAATGGCGCTTGTCAATTCCAGCAGAAATACCGTTTTGGCAGAGAACGTTATCATAGCCGATTCTCTTTTTTCCAGAATGAAGGGCTTACTTGGAAGGGAGAAGCTTGGGCCAAACGAGGCTTTAATGCTGAAGCCCTGCAACGCCATCCATACTTTCTTTATGCGGTTTTCTATTGATTGCCTTTTTATGGATGAGAATAATCGCATCGTAAAGTCAATTGCAGACTTTGCGCCATGGCACATCAGTCGCCCTTACTTTAAAAGCCGCTTTGTTATTGAATTACCCGCCGGAACCATAGCTGCTACCAATACCCGCGAGGGGGATCTCATCTCTTTCTAGATACCCCGTTCAATACACAATACTCTATACTCAATACTATAAAAGGTTAAGGTTAAGGCTTAGGCCAAGTAAGGTCAAGGTTGAGGCCTAGGTTGAGGCCTAGGGGCAAGGTTAATGGTTTTGTTTTTAGCTGAGGCTTTTGGAGTAAAACGCCACCTACCTTACCCAATAAATATAACCAAACCCATAACCTACCCTAACCCAATAATCGGGCTTCACGTCATGGGTACGGCGTACAGCGAAAGGCGCAGCACGCTCAATGCTTGACGCTGAACGCACGACGCACGCTGTACTCACTAGCACAATTTGTATTCAAAAATGTCCAAACTAATAATCAGTAATGTGTTAATTTATGATAATAAGCTAATTTAGTCTTCTTTATACCTAAATTTAGATATTGACAATGAATATTAACTGTGTTATATTTGAATTGTATTCAAAAATGTCCAAACTAACGGTGCGCTATGGGTGTAATTTATAAATTAACTCCAAAGATAAAAGAATTTATTGTTAAAATAAAACAAAAAAATGCAACTTTTAGTTGCAGGAAAATTTCAGCACTTACTTCGGCAAAATTTAAGAATAATATATCTAAGTCTACAGTCAATTCTGTGCTCAAAAACGCTGGCTTAAGCTTTCCAGTGGGAAGGAGGAGGAAAAAGCGAAGGGGAAAAGTTGAAGCAAGCGGTTTAGGGGCAATATTCCTTAAAGCTGCTGATTATTTGTTAGGAGGCGCCCAATTATTTTCAGAGTCTGTTAGGGATAGGTTGCAATCGCCTCCTACGCATTTATTGTCAAAAACAGAAGCCTTGATTTACGGGCCACTTTTTTTTGACCTACATACTCAACCTCAAGTGGAGCACAATTCCGGGCTATGGCCATTAATAAGCCAAACATTTAATAGAGAGGATATATTGTCTTATCTTATTGAAATAGAAAGAGTTAAGCCATTATTCGTAGATGTGTATAAAACAATTTCCTCAATTTTTAAAGAAGTCAGATATGTAAAGTTAACCCTTTCAGAAGACACAAATATTTTCCTAGACGGCCAACTGCATACAATTTGGTCTACCCCGAATATACCATATGATTTTTCTACAACCACCTATAATATAAATAGTTACATCAATAAATATTTTAGGGAAAGCCAGCCTTTCGTCCTTTTTACTGCGCCGGGATACGACGTGCCTATAAAAGAATTTTTTGACTTGATAAAAGTACTCAGTTCTTCTGAGCAGGCCACTATGAAGTTAGCTTTTTACGGAAACAAATCAGAAGAGCTGGAAGCAACAAAGATAGAGTCAGGTAAAAGGTGCTTTTTGTTCGGGCTTTGGCCTTGGCAGTTTACCGAGCATAGAAAAGTGAAATCCTTGGGAGAGTTTCGGTCATACTTTTGCGAGCGCCTGAAGGAAAACATCTATGTGGCAAATATAGAGGTCGAATTACTGCAACCTAAAGAAAATAAAGGAGTTACGTTAAAAGGGTGCGCTTTAAAGTTAAATATTGCTGAGAAAATAGGCCTAGTTGTTCTGAGTAATTTCGAATACAGCCAAATTACTCCTGAACAGATGCTTGATGCATATGTAAGCCGTTGGCCGAATCTCCAGGAGGGCTTCCAGGATTATAGCCGAAAAGTAGAGCTTTTTACGTATACTGCCAGCTCCCAGCGGTACTTCTCGGCGGAGCAGGTCCATTTTGACAAAGAGAAGCTCCAGACGATAAACGATCTTCTGCGCTATTACCTACTGCTGCTTGATGCATACGTAAAATGGCACTTTTTCCCGTCGGGATTCGAAGAAAATGATTTTTCTTTCTTCCGGGAGCATTTTTACGGGCTCAGGGCAAAGATAAAAAAGGAAAAACAGCGCATTGTGTTTTCTTTCAAACCCCCCTCAAAATACCCCTTCCTTAAAGAGCTGGAATATGTCTGCCGTCGGGTAAATGAAAGAGAGGTCCTGCTTTCCCAAAACGTGCGGCTATGGTGCCAAATATAATTTTAATAATATAAGGGGATTTTCGAAAACGCTTTCTAAAGGCTCAAAAATATCCTTGACACCGTATAGAACAAATGGTATATTTTAATTGCCTTTAAAAGGGCGAAAAAGCAAATCCACCAGGAGGAAGTGGATGCGCATTGCCACGGGACAGCACAAGAGAAAAAGTATTTTTGTCGCTTTGTTATCAAAGAGGGTCAGGATAACAAAGGGCTTTGGTTATTTTTGCCGAGAGTCAGATGAAGCAGGAGATTCTCGGCTTTTTATTTTAAGGGGTTTCTAATGAATTTAAAAAAGAATTTAAAAAGTCAAAAGGGTCAAGCAGTACTGGAGTATATTCTTATTTTTACAGTGATGATCTCGGTCATCTTCATTGTTTTTGGTGCGCTTACGCCTGAGAGGCTGGGGATAAAACCCGTATTCAGCGGAGCAATTGATAATGCTATTGAGTATATTAATAGAAGCAGGTGATATGATGAATAAAAAAGGAATGGCAACCCTTGAAACAACGGTGTTTATCATGTTGTTTACTATTGCCAGCCTTGCTATGTATGGGTATATTAAGAACGCTATCCAGGGGAACTGGAAGAAAAACGTGGACAGTTTTGCAGAGGGCCAGTATAGGCAAGGCGTAACCACCGAAACCGATTCCGATGTAATTTATATATCGCCTCGGATACATCTTGATCTTGATATTGATGGGACAGTAAATGAGAATATTAATGTGGCGACTGCCAGCGGTATACACCAAGTTCCGAACTGGGGGAGGTATAATGATCCTGCGGAACATCCAGAGTAGAAAAAGGAACGGCCAGAGCACATTGGAATATGCTCTGTTGATTATTACAGTGGCAGCGGCATTTATCGCTATGTATAGATACTTAAGCGGTGCTACCGGAGCAAAGCTGCATGATATCGAGAATGAACTTAATCCGGGAGTGGAGATTCAGCCGTAGCAGGTAGATGTAAGAACAAAAATATACTAAAGAGAGAGGAGGTGAAACATATGTTAGGGAAAAAGGGCCAGTCAACACTGGAGTATGTACTTGTTTTATCGGCGATTATTGCAGCTATCATTTTTGCAACTATTACGTTTATGAGGCCGAGGCTGCAGAATTCTATGAACCACGTGACGAACCAGATGGCGAACCAGATTCAGAAAATCAGATTCTAACCAATCACTTCAGAAGGAGGTGAAAAAGAAATGTTAAAAAGATTAAGCAAAAGAGCTCAAACAACCGCTGAATACGCGATACTTATCGCCTTGGTTGTGGGGGCAGTAATTGCGATGCAGATTTACGTGCGCAGAAGCTTACAGGGAAAAATTAAGGATGCCACTGATTTGCCGCTTAATTTGACCGGAACCGGCTATAACGCTACCTCGTTTAACACAACCCAGTATGAGCCGTATTACTTCAATTCAACGGCAGTGACGAACCAGAGGCAGACCTTGACAGAACAGATGCAAACCGGTGGCGGTGTTGTTAGAGGTACCAATGCTACCTCAACAGTTGCGCGCAACCAGACCGTGGGCTGGAGATAAACAAACTGTTTTTTTCATAACCTACATAAGGAGGTGAAGTAAGGATGTTTATCCGTTTGAATAAAAGAGGACAAAGTACACTAGAGTACGCAGTAATTATTGCTGTTATCGTAGCTGCGCTTATTGCGATGCAAGCCTACGTGAAGAGAGGTCTGCAGGGAAGGCTCAGACAGGCCTCAGATGATATCGGCGAGCAATTCTCAACGATGAACACAACCACGAACATGTCGACTGTTATCACGGTGAACAGCACCGAGAGGATTCTTCCCGGTAACAACTCAACGACTACCACACACACGAGGCAGACGCAGAACAGAACCGGAAGCGAAACGATCGGCAACTTCTCGCAGGAGTATTGGCCGACGTAGTAGCGCTAAAAAAGGCGAGCTGAAGGCGTAGTGATGAGGAAGAGGGCATACGCAAGAGGACAGAGTACTACCGAATATGCGGTGCTGGCAGCCTTGATTGCTTCAGCGCTGATTGCGATGAATGTGTATGTCAAGCGCAGCATCCAGGGGAAGCTTCGGGATTTAGCAGACCAGATTGCGCCCGAAGAGGAACACTATCACCCCCGGTTTACCAACTCTACGTATGTCATCAACCAATCTGGCGTGACGGTGTATAACGTAAGCCAGGGCGTATCTCGGGTGTATCAGAATGGCTCTGAAGGCTCTTCGCCCGAAAATATAACCAGGAGTGGTTATGAAGAGACGCCTACGTTTATCAAGAATTAACGGGAGTAAAAAAGGCCAGGCAACCACAGAGCTTGCGATTATCGGCACCCTCGTGATCATGGCGCTTGCCTACCTTATACAATACGGCTACGTGTATAATAACCGCCAGGCGCTTGAGATGTACGCCTTCAGGAAGGCCCTGGAATTAAGCAAGCAGTATGAGAGGGGGATAACGCTTACCGTGATGCGGGACGTTATCCTCCCCTCTTTTTTTACCGGAGTTTCA
>QZKA01000016.1 GCA_003598135.1 Candidatus Omnitrophota bacterium | reverse complement strand
CGATAAAGATCTGCCTTAGAACGGTTATGAAAAATAAACTTTACCATATAGCTGGGCCTCAAATAAAATCTTTTAAGCCCCAAATCAACAAGATAATTAATTTCCTTCTGGCTTATTGTAGGATAATTAACAATGCCTGCCTGTTCGCCCGCAAAAAGCCAATCAGACCAGATTTCTGTGTTTAACCATCCTTTTTGTTTACAGATATTAAAAAGTTCTGTACCGGGAAAAGGAACAGCACCTGAAAACTGCGCGGTAGTCAAACCCAGGCTTAACGCAAAGTCAATCGTCTCCATGGCAGTTTCTTTTGTTTCGCCGATAAGCCCGATCACAAAACAGCCATGCACTTCAAGACCCGCCTTTTTGGTGTTTTTCATGAATACGCGCGATTTTTCAATGCTGATATTCTTGTTCATCCTATCCAACATCTGCTGATTTCCTGATTCAAACCCTACGAGAAGTTCCCTGCAGCCAGCCCGTTTCATAACCTCGAACATCTCAAGGTCCGCATTATCAGCTCTGGCGTTCACAGAAAAGGTTATTTTCAAATTACGCCGCATTATTTCTTCACAAATCTGAATAGCGCGGTTTTTATCTATCGTGAACGTATCATCTTCAAAAAAAAATTCACCTGTCTTAACTACAGCTGGACAAAGATCGATATCGTGCTCGATCTCATCGACAACGTTTTTTGGAGAACGCAGCCTATACCTTGTTCCGTGCATCACCTGGGGCCACAGGCAAAAAATGCACCGATTTGGACAACCTCTTCCTGAGATAATATCAATATAAGGATACAACTTCCCTCCGTCAAAATACTTCATTAAATCTAATTGGTGCCACGCGGGAAATGGCACATCATCAAGGTTTTCAATCAATTCCCTGGCCTGCGTACGAACGGCCTTTCCCGAATCGTAATACACAATGCCTTTAACCTGATTGAGATTCTTGAAATTCTCGACTGCGTCCTTTACCGTATAATCATACTCACCCACACAAACCGCATCAACAGCGCCTTTGGCATAAAGAAGGGTTTCCTCAGGAAGCGCGGACACATGAGGGCCTACCATTATAACCTTTACACCCGACGCATCTTTTACAATGCGGGCGCATTCGATATCCGAATATATGGAAGGGGTGGTTGAATCTAAAATTACAAAATCAGGTTTTTCTTTTTTGACTAAATTTCTTAAATCTTCCTTTGTCTTGTTTTCGGCAACAAGGTCAAACAGTAACGCGGTATGGCCTGCTCTCTCCAAAACGGCAGCCGTGTACGCAAGCCAGTCTGGCGCACGTAATACCCTTCCCCTTGTCCTGGCTGCCCAACGCTGCGTACGGCAGAAATCTTTTACGAATGGTTCGTTGATTAAAAATATTTTCATTTTTTTAAGCAGTTAGTCGATTTGTATGTGTTTTCTTACCTGATAAACCGGCACTTCAGTCCAAGGGACAGAATATACTCTGGCCAGCTTCAAAAACAGGCTGCCAGAAAAAAAATCCTTAAAATTAGTTTTCTTCCCTTCTTTCAAAATAACATATATCAGTCGCTTGTCCTTCAGCATCCCGAATTCCACAGGATAAAAATTATCTACCACATAACGGTACAGTTTTGGGTCATCAACAAAAACTTTCTGTAATGGGATCGGATAGGTATATATACAAAGATACCTTACCTTATACTTATCCTTATATCTACGAAGCTCTCCTAAGGTGCCAGGCCACCCTGCATAACGGTGGGCATATCTGGCAACCGCATAACCCTGAGAATAGGTAAACAAAAAAACTTTCTCACCCGGAGAAGTTAACGCTTCCAAGGTTTCCCCTGCAATATCTGCACCAAAAACAACCGTGCGGTAAAACGAGGTCATCGAGAATGCAATGAGTGGAAGTGCCATGGTTGTCACGAAAACTACGACAACCGCTAAATTGACAAACTTTAAAAAACGTTTGAGCGTATTAGTCAGGTAATCAATCGCATACACACAGGTAATGCAGACCAACCCTAAAAAAGGCATTTGATAGTATGTATGCTGGTTTATGTAATCAGAAAAAATAAGACAATACATGCACACACTCAGCAGCCATCCGAATATATATCGACGTAAAATGCCCCTGTTTTTTAAAAAAACGAGGACCGTTCCCAAAAAAGACAGTATAATGAAAACGAGGGTAAAGTTCAGGTTTATGTCACGCCATATCGTTTCCCCGTATTCATACCAGTAGAATGGTGAAAAGAACCTTAACAGGTCAATCCTAGAAACAGTCTCCCGAGTATCAAAAGTCCATTGCCCGGATGACTTAAGCCAAAAATATACAAACGCAATCAAGGCATAAGGAGTTAGAAACGAAAGAACTGTTTTCAGAATCTTTGATTTATCCTTATAAATAGCTTTATAAGGAACGCAAAACAATAAAGGCGTTATCCCGATTAAAAAACTTTGCTTGTAAAGCCAAGCAAAGACAAACGCCAGCCCTCCAATAATAAGGTAGCGGTTGCGCAGTCGCATACAGTACTTTAAATAAAAATAATTCCCGAGTATCATAAAAAAGAAAGCCGGGCTTTCTGGTTGAAGGTTGCGGGAAAAATAAATCGCAAGAGGCATGATCGCGCACAAAAACGATCCAAGCAAGGAAACCCTAATGTCTTGCAGTAGTAGTTTGCACAAACAATATACCACCACAATACTCATAAGCCCGAAGAAGACATTGCACAATCTCGGTGGCCACATTTGTTTGCCAAATAACTTCCAGGAAAGTAACGTCTGATAGGCAATGAGTGGTGGCTGAGGATACAGGTCCATTTTAGGATTATCTTCAAACGCATTATAAAAATAAACCCTGCGGGTAAGAAAGTCTTTTGTCCTATCCATCTCTTCCGCCATACTCAGGTACTCGTTCTCCTTCATATTGTGATAGCCGATTGACGGAAAATTAAGGTTATAGATCCTCACAATGAACCCGAGGGCAATAATCGAAAACAACCAAAATAAAACATTTTTTTTATTCATCATATAATGGGTGCGCTAACACGCGGCTACCGAATTCACGCTGTGGGGGAAATTATCGTAAGGCCTATTTTCGAATTTCTTCTTTTAGCAAAAACTTTTCAAGCCAAACAAAAAGTATTGAAAAAAAATACTTCCGGCTCAATTCTTTTATGCGGTACTTGCTGACGCCGCTGTCCCGGCCATACCAGCTAATCGGGACCACCGCATATCTAAAACCCCTCACAATTGCCTTAAGGGGAATCTCAACGGTTATATTAAAATACTGGGAAACAAACGGCTTGCAGGCGGCAATAACCTCCTTGCGATAACCTTTAAAAGCATTAGAAACGTCGTTGTACTTAATCAAAAACAGTATCTGGATAAACGCATTTCCTGCCCTGTTTAGAAAAAGTTTTATAAAAGGATATCCTATAACCCTGCTCCCTTTAACAAAACGAGATCCAAAAACGCAGTCATACCCTAAAGAAAGCTTCTCGTAATACGCAACTACGTCCTGCGGGCTATCAGAACCGTCCCCCATACAGATTACTACGGCATCCCCAGAAAAATTCTCAAGTCCCGTCCTGATTGCCCTGCCAAAACCTTTTGGCTGTGGCGAATCAATAACCCTGACGGCTCCATACTGTTTGCCGATTTCGCTTAAAATTGCCGAGCTTTCATCGGTTGAATTATCATTTATAAGCAAAAGCTCATGCGGGATATTTTTCTGAACCAACAAATCGAGCAATTCAAGACATACCCTTTTTATACATACCTCTTCGTTGTGTACCGGGATAATAACAGATAATTTCATTTAGTTTTAAGGGAAAGGAGGCTGATGAAGAAAGATGAAAAAATGGTTTGGATACCGATCACCAGCAAGGTCATAGCAAGAATAGATTCGCGTATCCTATAAAGAGCACCGAAATTATTGCTAAACCACTCAATAAAAATAAGTACGTTGATCGTAAGGCCGGCCATGAAGACAATAAACCCAAGCAGAAGGCCCCTTTCAAGGTTAAATGAGCGCTGGAAAAAGACAAAGAACTTATCCAATCGGATGAGCTTCTGATTGATCGCAAAGGTATGCGCATAAATGCCCAAGTTAAGGATCTGATATGAAAGAATGCTTAATACGCTTGAAAAAATCATAAAGTGCATATCCCAATTGTGACCCAGAAATAAAACTGGCCCCGGCAGTAAGATAAAGAGTATAACCAACCCGAGCAAAAAGCCGCATACGCCGGGTATGAAATAAAGCCAAAACGGGCAATACAGCAACATAAACCGGATATGACGCCAGGCGTCGTATAAAGGGCTTAATTTTGAAGCGCCGTGCCTGGGAAAATACTCAATAGGTATTTCATAAATCTTGAGGTTATTCAAAAGTGCAGAAAAAACCATTTCGGTGGCAAATTCCATACCGGTCGATTTCAATTTCATTTTTTCAAAAGCCTCTTTGGTAAAAGAACGCATTCCGCAATGAATATCTGATAATTTGGTTTTGAAAAACAGGCGGCACATTCCGGAGAGAATGGGATTTCCGATATAGCGGTTCATCCAGGGCATAGCACCCTTTTTGATCTTTCCCTTAAAACGCGAACCAAGAACAAAATCATACCCTTTTTTTAACGGCTCAAGAAACTTGGGGATTTCATAGAAATCATAGCTATTATCGCTGTCCCCCATTACGATAAACCGGCCCAGGGCTTCCCTTAAACCCCTTAGATACGCTGCGCCGTAGCCACGCTGCTGCTCAATGAATACCTTTGCGCCTAACCCAGAGGCAATTTCTCTTGAGCTATCCGTAGAACCGTTATCCGCCACAATGATTTCTCCGCGGATACCCTGTTCTTTAAATACCTCCTGTATTTTCCTGATACAGACGCCTATTGCCTTTTCTTCATTCAAACAAGGCAATACTACCGAAGCCTCGATCTGTTCAGACATAGCTAATTCCACTCCACTTTAAAAACGCGTATATAGCCACTGCCGTCTTTCTCTGCGAGAAAAGGAGTAAAATACTTTAACCCCTTCCCTTCCAGAAAAAAAAGACGCACAAATAAACTTTTTCCCAGCTGGCGGTCCAGACCGATAGCAAAATAACCTTTTTCGTTTTTTATGATAAGTACCGAAAATCCCAGCTCGCTATTTTCAAAGACAGTCTCCTGCAGTACTCCCTTATCAAACAAAAACAGGCTCTGGGGAACCTTATAGCCGTTGTTATAGAATAAATAGGCAGTCTTTTTTGCGGGGTTAAAGACTGCAGAATTTTCAAATAATACCACCCCATCCTTTTCTTCCCCCTTTACAAGGGAACCATAAAAACGGACCCTCCTGGAAATCCAATCATCGAGATATTGCCTTGGCACAATTGCAGCTTCCTGATAATATTGTTGCGCCTTGTTCCTATCTACTCCCAGCGCAATTAGATCTCCGGCTATCCTTTTACTCCCTTTTTGACCGTATTTTTGTACGACGTACGATTTGACAAAATCCCAGTTGCCCATAAATGAGATGGCATATATTTTGTCAGGCAACGTAGGGTCAACAATAAAATATGCGGGGCTCTCGGGAAGCCCGAAAACCAATTCTAAGATTTGCTTGGCTTCTTTCTCGGGCATGACCTTTAGAAGTTCAGCTTCAGCGTTTGAGGGGTCAGAAATCATTCGTTCAAGCAACATTATTGATGCCAAAGGATTATGTAAATGCGCGTCTATCAGGTCAAACGAGCGGTTACCAGACTTATTCAACATGCGTAACATAGAAATTGCCCGCCCTTCGTCGTTTTCCAAAAGTATCTTGGCCATCCAGTATGCCTGGGGCGTATTTTGGCTCTGGCCGTCAAATATCACAGGCCTGTCGGCAATTGCTTTAAACCAATCCCCAAAATCCCACCAGCTATTAAGTACTGCGCGAGAAGGAGTCTTCTCTTTTATAGAAATAAGCAGGTTGTACCAATTATCATTAATAAGGGGATAGATATGCCTTGAGGTGGAATATGCCCTGTCAACTATGGAAAAAAGCAACACAAAACTGATTAATACGACGATCATCCGTCTTAATTTGTCTTCAAAATATTCAAGGGCATACTGTATGAACCATCCAAAGCAAATACCGAGGGGAATGATTAAAAACATAATGAAACGTATCCCCTTAAAACAGGCAATAAACATACTGAAAAACCAGATAACCATTACTAGAATAAATTCTTTCTCAAAATAGCTGCTTTTGCGTATACGGGTGAGCAAAAACAAAGCGAGCATGCTTATGAGCGAAAACAGAAGCAGAAGCTTGTCGCCGATAAGGCTTGCCACTAAGTTCAAATTTGACCGCCCAAGTTCCTGTACGGTAAAAAACACATTTGGCCAAATGCTGTACAAAACAGGCCGGTTTAAATGTATCGCGTCCTTAAGCTGAGAGATCAAATCAGTGAATGAGCCTGTCCCGGTAAAAAGAAACACACAAAAGAGGCTTGTGATTAAAAATCCGAGCACGGCCGCAGCATGGGCCTTCAACAGTTGCACATCCTTGCGGCCGTATTGAAGAAAGGCAAAAAGCAGGTGCAGTAAAGTAATACATTCATACCCTATCAGAATAACCACTATAAACCACCAGTGATGCCAGGTAAAAGCGAACAAGCCAACGAGGAAAGAGGCGCAGAAAACCTTCAACACCTTTTTGCGCATTGATGCAGGATTATACGAAGAAAGGTATATCCAGGTAATGAGCAACGGGAAAAAAAGGGTTAATACATCCATATCGAACCATCCGGCACAACTGCGAGGCAGAAAAATTGGGGCGAGACCAATAAATAAAGAACTTAGAATGGCGGCGACCGGCCCGAAGTGCAATGCGCAGAAAAAATACACAACTACAAGCAGAAGAACCACGAATAATAAAGGAAGATAAAACAAAAACGTATTAAGCGCGACGGGAATAGCTAAACGGAACACTTTATAAAGAACAGAGGAAAAATAAAACAGGAATTGGTTCCAGATAACCTTGTCTCCGTATGGCGCCAGCATGTACTTGTCCCACTGTATTCCGTTGCGCAGCATATCCCCCGGAAAGCCGTGCGCTTCTACATTGCTCACGTAGCGGGCCCAATGCCAGCAATCAAGCTCCATAAGGTAGGTTTGTCCTGAACCATCCTGAAAAGGGGATTTTAGTTTTTCGTATTCATTTCTAACCTGAAGCGAGTATTTAGTTTTATCCTTGCTCTTAAGAGAGGCAGCAAGATACCT
Organism: Candidatus Omnitrophota bacterium; assembly: GCA_003598135.1. Taxonomy (GTDB): domain Bacteria; phylum Omnitrophota; class Gorgyraeia; order Gygaellales; family Profunditerraquicolaceae; genus SURF-25. The sequence goes on along the minus strand of QZKA01000016.1, from coordinate 6,597 downwards.
TGAGGATCGTTCCTTGGCGTATGGAGACATAGAAGGATACGCTGAATCGACCTGAAAACGGGCTGACTCGTATATTTTTTGATCGATATTCTGCCTAGCTAGCTGTAGAAATTGGGGGAAATAAACAGGAAAAGTGCGGAAATAAAGGTTAATTCCTAAAACAAGTATAAGACAAAGGATAAGAACCAATAATGACTTTTTCATGGTTCTCTTATTCTAACATGTATTTAGGTTTGCGCAAGAAAATACTGACGAGTGGAAGGAAATTGTTTTAAGCTGCCCATTCGGACTAATAATACCCTGCAGTACCATCCCAGAAACCGGCTTCATCAAGAATAACCTGATAAGCGATAGAGCCAGCCGGTACCTTACCGCCCTCTCCTGCGGTGCACCTTGTCGCGGTAGCAGTAAATGTATCGGGCAAGCCACCTAGCGCTAAAGAATATTTGAAATAATGAGTAGGCGTACAGGCTTGAGGCGCTTCCACAGCTAAAAGAGCCATATTGTCCGTATACGCATCGTTCTCCAGAAAGAAAGCTTCTTCGACAGTCCGCAGATCTCCTAGTATTGTTTTTGCTTCTGCAGCCCTGCCTCTTTCTACCACTTTTTCATATTGACTGAGGCCAATGGTTGCCAAAATGCCAATAATAATAATAATTACCATCAGTTCCATTAAAGTGAATCCTTGCTTCATTTCCTCTCCTCTTTAATAGGCGAGAAGCACTAATTAAGCGAAACCGAAGGCATTTTGATACCAAAGGTCGCTTCAGCCCGGGGATTCCGCGGCTCACCGCAGGGATAAGTGGCATTACCGGGATCCCAGCACGCCTCAACAGTAACTTCTACGAAGTTATCTCCGGTAAAATATGTGGGCTGAAAAAAAGACACATTGCCGCTTATTACCTGCCAGCCAGTATTGCAATTATTGCAATTTGCATTCTGGCACTGCGCACAGTACTGTACTTGATACGCATCTGGGCCAGCGTCCCTCCAGCGGTAAGCGATCCAAACATCATCCCTGATGCCGTTATTATTGGTGTCAGCGTATACTCGCAACGCCACATAAGGAATAATGGGATCGCTTCTTGCAACCGTGCGAATGCCGAATAATACCTCATTGCCTATCCCCTTTGAAACCTGCTTGCTCATATGGTCAGCGACCAAAGTCAATTCATTCTGCGCCTTTGCCAGCCTGTCAGTGGTCATAACCTGGTACCTACCAAAGGTATCAAGGCTTGTAAAACCAATTATCACCACTCCTGCCAAAGCCAAAGCTAATAACAGTTCGACTAGCGTAAAAGCCCTTTTTTTAATTTTGCTCACTCCAGTTTATGGTTAGAATCACTCGCCTTAAATCGGTAGCTGCAACATTATTAATCGTATAGTTTGGGATATAATTTACATGATAAATAGTCTGATTCACCGGGCAGCCGATACCGCCGCTTAAGCAATTCGTGCCCCACTGGTCATTGCGTACATCCATCTGAAGCGGATCAAGAAAAAACTTTCCCAGTTGTCCGCCGGTGTTCTTATAACGGCTATGAAGCACGTATCTTTTGGCACTAAGATATAAATTAACCATGCCGAACATAATTACGGAAAACAACATGGTAGCCACAATAATTTCAATTAAAGTAACTCCTTTTTTATTCATCATCCATAAAAAAAGAACGCCCGCTCATTATGAGCGGGCGTCAAGATTTTAAATAGAGCCATCAAAAAACATTGCAACCAGAAGATGTGGGCTCTGAAGAACTCTGGGTGAATGTATATGTACACGCACAATAAGGCCTGCCTGTACAGTTCCGAACAGCAGTAACGGTATAAGTACCTGCCCCGGTTTGAATTCGGTAATCCCAGTTTTTCTCAGTGAGAGACAAGTGCAATCCGTTATTGATATCGGTGACTGCGTTGCCAGAAAAATAGGTGCCCAGCTCCATGCCGTATGAACGCTCAGCAGCCGAAATAAGCCGGATATTAGCAATTGCCTCTTTCTGATAGGTAGTTTCCCTCATCTTTGTAAAACCACGATTACCTATCGCAGCAAGCACGCCTATAACCATTACCACTACAAGCAACTCCATAAGCGTAAAACTTCTTTTGTATTTTGTGTACATATACACAACCTCGCTTAAATGTATCCTGGTTCTCCAGTAAATGCTCCGCTTTCATCCAAACTAATCAAGTAATTAAGGGTTGATTGGGGCGTCTTTCCACCACCAACACACCTTTCAGCCGTAACAACAAAGTTTCCTGGGCCCGCAGCATCAACGCGATATTGAAAATAATGCGTGGATACGCATCCAACGGGAGCCGAAACTCCAAGCTCGTCTATAGCAGGAGTATACCCGTCATGCTCAAGGCGGTACGCTTCCTGCGCAGTGCGCAATTGGCCTAATACGGTCTTGGCTTCAGAAGTCCTGCCTTTTTCAACCACTCTTTGATATTGCGTAAAACCGATGGTTGCTAATACGCCCAAGATGATAATTACAATGATCAACTCCATCAACGTAAAACCCCTTTTCATACCTTCCTCCTTTATTATTTTATGAATAATTAAAAACGTTTTTTTCGCGACTCTCACCTCCTTTCGTCCTATTAAAAGTATAAACTTTAAAGAAAACAATGTCAACGTTTTTTTAGCCCAGCTTGGCTATCTGGAATATCGGCAAAAACATCCCTATGACCATAATCCCAATGACAAAGCCCATAAATATAAGCATTATCGGTTCAAACATCGCGGTGAGCCTGGTAAGAAAGTTTTCCACATATGATTGATAATATGCGTTTACTTTCTTAAGCATCGGTGATAATTCGCCTACCTCTTCTCCGATGGTAACCATCTGCACCACCATCGGTTCAAAAAATCCGCTTTTTTCAAGCGGCAAACTTAAGGGCCTTCCGTCCCGCACGCTCTCCTTGACATCATGTATAATATCGGCAACTACTAGGTTACCAACGCTCTGTTCGGCTATCTCAAGCGAATATAAGATAGGCACGCCGCTCTCAATAAGAGTAGAGAGTTCTGAAGAAAACCTCTCAACCACAAGCGCACGGAACAACTCGCCGAATATGGGCAACTTAAACTGCAGACGCTCTACCATACGCCTTCCCTCTTTGGTAGCTACAAATTTTCTGAACATATAAAATAAGGCAGCCGCTCCTCCAAACAAAAATATCCCGTATTTACGGATTACTGTACTGATATCCATAAGCACCTTAGTTAACACCGGCAGCTCCACATTAAAACTCTTAAAGAGCTCACCGAATGTAGGAATAATCTTGATAGTCATAAAAAGCATCGCGCTTAAACCCACGATAAAAAGGATAGCCGGATAGGAAAGCGCTGAAATCAGCTTCTTTTTGAATTCTGCGTTCCTTTCCAGATAAGTTGCAAGCCGGTCAAGGATAATCGCCAGATTTCCCGAAGCCTCACCGCTCTCTACCAAGTTTACCCAAAGCTCTGAAAACACCTTCGGGTGTTTTGCCATCGCATCATGAAGGCTTAACCCCTGCTCCATGTTTTTTTCCAAATCCTGGATTACGTTATAAAACTTTGTACTTGCAATTTGTTTTGAAATGATATCGAGGCTTCTTAAGATAGTGACTCCGGCACCCAGCAAGGTCGCAAGCTGCCGGCAAAAAAGCACAAGATCTCCGCTTACTATGCGGTATCTCTTTCTTCTCGAAGAAGGTTTTATGCCGGATGATCCCTGCCTTGCCTCAATTGCGCCTTCTTGAGAAATGCTGACTACAATAAGGTTCCTTGCCTGAAGCCTGGTCAGAAGATCCTCAGAGCTAGCAGCATCCTCCTGCCCGGTGATGACTTGCCCCTGCCTGTCACGGCAGTTGAATTGAAATTTTGGCATTATTCGTTCCCTAATGTTATTGCGAGGGCTTCTTCGAGAGAAGTCGTACCTTCTTCGACTTTCTTAAGGGCTGACTCATACAGCGTCTGCATGCCCGTTGCCATGGCGACTTCGCGTATTTGCTGGAAGGACGCCTTTACATTAATTAATTCTCTTAACTGGTTGTTCAATACCATAACCTCTGCGATACAAGCCCTTCCGCGAAATCCAATCTGATTGCACTTAGCACAGCCTTTTGGCTTATAGAGCAAGTCCGCCTTGATATTAATCCCTTTGAGTTGTTCAGCAGTTGGCTCATATGCCTCCTTACAATGCATGCATAGCTTACGTAATAACCTCTGCGCGACTACGCAGATTAAAGAGGGGGTAATGAGATAGGGCTCAATACCGATATCAATTAACCTGCTTACCGCAGAAGGCGCGTCATTGGTATGGAGGGTGCTTAAAACCAAATGCCCGGTTAAAGCCGAGCGTATACAGATCTGGGCGGTCTCCAAATCTCGCACCTCTCCGACAAGCATAATATCCGGATCCTGCCTTAAAAAACTTCTTAATGCCGACGCAAAGGTAAGCCCGATTTCCGGCTTTATCTGCACCTGATTGATGCCATCCAACTTATATTCAACGGGGTCCTCTATGGTAACTATATTGGTTGTCGGGCTCCTGATTTCACTCAGAATTGCATACAGGGTAGTAGTTTTGCCGCATCCTGTCGGCCCGGTAAGGAATAAAAGCCCATATGGGGAATGAATGGCCTTACGAATAAGGGCATTTTGCCCGGGATCAAATCCCAACAGATTAAGATCAAGGACTACCTGCGTCCTATCAAGAAGCCTCAATACCACCTTTTCTCCGTATATTGTAGGGATCAAAGAAACGCGGATGTCTATCGGGCGGTTTTCAATTTTTACGACGAATGAACCGTCCTGTGGCAGCCTTTTTTCCGCAATATCCAGCTTGGATAATATTTTGACACGGGAAATAATAGCAAGGTGCAGGTGCCTTGCTGGAGGAGGAATCTCATAGAGCCTGCCGTCAATACGGTAGCGTAATGAAATCTTCTCTTTAAAGGGTTCAATATGGATATCGGAAGAGCGCTCGCTGATTGCCTGGTGGATAATTAAATCTACTAACCTTACCACCGGAGCCTCTTCTGCGCGCGCAATAAGCTTATCAAGGCTTAACTCTTCTTCTGCAGCCTCAACGTCCTCAATCACTGCTGCCGCAGTAATGTCATACGAAGCCTCGACTGCCTCTTTAAAAATGCCTGACTTACCGTAAAACTCTTCTATCGCTTTGTTGATATCTGATCTTATAACTATAACCGGATTAATTTCACAACCGGTAAGCTTCTTTAAGCTGTCAATTAAAATAAGGTCTAATGGATCAATCATTGCTACAGTAAGCGACCGTAAAGTCCGCGAGAGAGGAAGCACCATATTCTTCATGGCAAATTCATTTGACACCAATTTATCAAGACCCTGATCAATCGCAGGCTTAAGCATCCCTGTCCCTAAAGAAAAATAAGGAATGCCTAACTGTTTACCCAGGGCTGCTACGATTTGATCTTCGCGAAGTACGCCCATTTTTACCAATACTTCACCTAGCCTGCCCCCTTCCTGCTTCTGAAGCGCAATCGCCTTATTGAGGTCTTCTTCCTTAAGAAGGCCTTCTTTAATAAGAAGCTCGCCTAATCGAAGATATTTTTCTCTTGCCATTACTTTCTCTCTTTTTCTACCTCATTTAAAAGCCCGGCAATTGCCCGTTGGCGGTCAAGCGCGGACGTATTCTTTTGTTCGCGGTTAGGCACCGGGTATTTTGTATTCCCCTGCGCCAGCATTTTGGAATCATTCTTGACTATGTGGGGCGTGATAAACACAAGCAATTCCCGCTCTTTATCCTTGCTCTTATTTTTATGCCTGAATAGTGCCCCTAACACAGGGATATCGCCGAGTAAAGGCAATTTTGTATCTACCTCATTAAGTTCATTGCGAATCAAGCCGCCCAACACAACAGTATCCCCATCATTGACTCTTACAATTGACTTAGTAATGCGGATCTCAGGGTCTTTAAAGGTAGTGGTGCCAAAAGTACTTCCTGCTTTTGCTTCGGATACTGAAGGAATAATAAGCATTGTTATTTCCCCGGTTTCAGGATTGACCTGCGGAGTCACCCTTAAACTTACTCCGGTCTCAGCTCGCTCAGCTTCCTGAGTAGTAGTTGATCCTGATTCGGTCCCACTTGAAGAAACCGTTGTTTTTAATCCCACTGCTTCATTAGTAGCGATTTTTATCTCTGCAGTTTCATTATCAAGCGTCAAAATTCTCGGCCGCGCTAAATATTTGGTATCTGTCTGGGTTCTTAAGAAATTAACGACTTCTGCATAGGTCCCTCCCAGTACAAGAGAACCAGCGCTTGAACTCGTAACAGTCGTTGCGCCCTTATAAGTCACGTCCCCGAGAAAAAATCTTGCCCCTCTGCGTATAAAACCGCCCGGCAATATTAACGTAAAAGGGCTTGCGCCGTATTGAATCCCAAGGTTATCAACGGTATCCCTGCTGACATCAAGCATTTCTACGTCCAGGACAATCTGCGTGCGAGGCGCATCTAACGCAGCAATGAGCTTTTCAATAACCAGCATATTTGACGGAACGTCTGTAACTATTATGCTATTAGTTGCGCTGTCTTCGGTAATCTTTCCGTATTGGGTAAGCATTGCAGCTACGGA
>QZKA01000006.1 GCA_003598135.1 Candidatus Omnitrophota bacterium | reverse complement strand
GCCACCACCACAATACCGGACTCAGTGACATGAAATTTTTTCCTGTCTTCCTCGGGATCATATCCTATCACCATGCCCTCGGGAATCCTGACGTCTTTATCGATAATGGTCCTGCGGATCCGCGCATGCCTTCCGATATTAACGCTCTCCATAAGAATGGAATCCTGTACCTGCGAATAGCTATTTATCCTTACGTTCGGCGAAAGGATACAGCGCTTTATCTGGCCACCACTGATGATACAACCTCCTGACACAAGCGCATCAAGCGCCAACCCCACGCGCCCGGTAATCTCTTCTCCCGAGAAAACCGTCTTTGCTGAAGGATACTGCTCCTGATATGTCCGTATCGGCCAGTTCTTATCGTAGAGATTAAATAAGGGGTCTACCTGCACTAAATCCATATTCGCCTCATAATAGGCGTCGAGTGTGCCGATATCGCGCCAATACTGAGCTTCTTTTTTATTCTCGTCGATAAAGTTATATGCCACAACCTTCAGCTTTTTCTTCACCATCTGCGGGATGATGTCTTTGCCGAAATCGTGGTTTGTTCTTGCGCTCTTGGTATCGTTGTACAATTCTTCCTCAAGGACAGGGTGCTTGAAGACATAGATACCCATAGACGCATAGACCTTTTCCGGGTCATGCGGAGTAACTTTGGGATTCTTTGGCTTTTCCTGAAAATCCCTGACATTGCCTTCCTGGTCGACCTCCAGCACGCCTAACTGAGAAGCGCGCGACTTCTCTACCTCGACTACCCCTACCGTGAGGTCTGCGCTTACCTGGTGATGAAAATCAATCATCGAATAATAATTCATCTTGTATACGTGGTCCCCGGCTAAAATCAGGACATCCTGCGGATTATCGAGCTCCAGCGTATAAAGGTTCTGGTAGATCGCATCTGCAGTGCCCAAGTACCAGGTGTCGCCTATCCTCTGCTGCGCAGGCAGCAACTCAATGTATTCGCCAAGCTCAGAGGCAAGGATGTTCCAGCCAAGGCGGATGTGCCTCTGCAAAGAAGCGGATTTGTACTGGGTGAGCACATAAATATTACGCAATCCCGAATTGATACAGTTACTTAGGGTGAAATCAATAATCCTGTAGATACCGCCAAAAGGCACTGCGGGCTTGGTCCGGTCTTTGGTCAAAGGCCAAAGCCTCTCGCCTTTACCCCCTGCCATAATAAACGTCAGTACGTTCTCACTCATTGTAACATCCCCGTTAAACCTTTCCTGGCCATCATCACGCCGATGGAGGCAAGCAGTATATACATAATCTTGGAAAATGCCCTGCTGCCGCTGGGGCCGAGAAACTTTATGATATGCTCTGCCTTTGCCAGCGTAAACCAGACAAAACACATATTCAAAATCAATGAGACAAATGTAATCTGCATGCCGTAACTATCTACCATCATCAGGGTGGTAGTTAAGACTGCCGGGCCCGTGATCAGGGGCGTTCCTAAAGGAAAGACCCCCATGTCCTTATCATGATGCTCTACCACTATGCCCTTAGGTGTCGAAGGAAGCAGGAGCCGCATGGAAATAATGAACAAAAGCAGCCCGCCGGCGACCTGAAAATCGGCAATAGTGATGCCGATGAAACGCAGGATCAACTTGCCGATGAAGATAAATAAGAGGGCGACGACCGTCGCAGTAGTGACCGTATCGGTAATTATTTTACGGCGCTGCTTCTTGTTGATGCCCTCCGTCAAAGAAACAAATATAGGAATATTGCCTATGGCATCCACCGCGACAAAAATAGGAATAAACGCCAGTAAATAACTTTCTACGCCAGTTAACATAGGGTTATATTATATAGAAAATAATCGAAAAAGACAAGGAAATAGTCTTCGTAGTAAGTACTGAGTATAGAGTATTGTGTATTGAGTGCAATGACAAATACCAAAGCACCAATGACAAATACCAAATATCAAAACTCAAATCTCAAATAAATCCCAATGTCCAAATGACCAATGACCGAAACTGAGCTGTTTGGGTAATTCGGTGATTGGGATTTGGAGCTTGTTTGTGATTTGGGATTTGTCATTTACCTGCCTACCTTTACCCCTTAACCTCAACCTTACTTAGCCTAAGCCTTAGCCTTTAGCCTTTTCTAGTACTTGACCTTCACGAGACACAGGCCATGCGCGGGTGCGGTGGGACCGGCACTTCTTCTGTCTTTAGCCTTCAGAATACGTTTTACGCTTCTTTTGGGAAATTTATGCCTGCCTACTTCAATAAGCGTGCCGGCAATATTTCTTACCATATTATATAGAAAGCCGTCTGCTTCTATGTCAATGTAAACCAGGTCACCCTCCCTTGAAACCTCAAGCCTCCGAATAGTACGCACCGCCTCCTTCCCCTTTTTATTGGATGCCTGGAATGACCTGAAATCATGCGTTCCTACAAGGCTGCCAGCCTCTTGCTGCATTCGTTTCGTATCCAGGCTAAAAGGGTAAAGATAGGCTGTGTCTGCCATAAACGAAGAACGATACGTACGATTCAGGATAGTATAACGGTAGTGTTTTGATTTTGCCTGAAAACGGCTATGGAAAAAAAGGGGGACTTCCTCTACTGTAAGTATCGTTATATCGCAGGGCAACAATGCATTCAGTGACCGCTGTAGTTTTTCTGGCAAGATGCGTACGCTTGTGTAAAAATTAGCTGTCTGCCCCTTAGCGTGCACCCCGGCATCAGTCCTGCCTGCACCGAAGAGCTTTACTTTTTCGCGAAGAACCTTGCACAGGATTTTTTCGATGGTATGCTGAATGCTTGGAGTTTTAGTGTTGCGGGTTTGAGTCTGCCAGCCGCAGTAACGCTTACCGGCGTACTCAATTACGAGCCTGATATTACGCATTCGGCGATTTGGACGGCGTTGGTTGCAGCGCCTTTACGCAGGTTATCCGCAACTACCCATACCCACAGGCCGTACTTGGAAAAACAATCCTGGCGGATCCTGCCTACAAAAGTCTCATCCTTGCCCTCCACATCATAAGGCATAGGATAGAGATCTTTTTGGGGCTCATCAACAACTACGACTCCCGCAGACTTTGAGAGTATGGCCCTTGCCTTCTCTGCAGTAATGGGCTTTTTTGTTTCTATGTATACCGACTCGGAATGCCCGGTCCTTACCGGCACCCTTACGGTAGTCGCAGATATCTTGATCTTATCATCATGCATAATCTTGTGGGTCTCCCGCACAAGCTTCCATTCCTCGCTGGTATAATCGCACTCCCCAAAACTCCCTATATGCGGAAATACGTTATAGGCAAGCTGCTGGGGCATTGCCTTATGCTCGGCGCAAATGTGCACGTCACCGCAGCCGCCTGCAACTATCCCTGAAACTTCTTCTTTAAGCTGCTCAACCGCACCCCTGCCCGCACCCGAAGACGCCTGAAGGGTAGTAACTATAATCCTCTTTATTCCTACTTTTTTATAAATTGGCCAGAGGGCCACGACCAACTGAATGGTAGAACAATTCGGATTAGCGATGATCCCTTTATGCCTTTTTACATCTTTGGCATTGACTTCAGGCACCACTAACGGAACTTCGGGGTCCATGCGGAAATCAGCGCCGTTATCTATCACCACCGCACCCCTCTTAATCGCCTCAACGGCATAAGTTACTGCTGCGCCCTTTTCGCCTTCAGTGCCGGCAAAGAGGGCAATATCAATTCCTGCAAACCCTTCAGGAGAAACGGCCTGTACCTGGTATCTTTCTCCGTCAATAGTGATGTCGCGGCTAGAGCGTGCAAAGACGCGCAATTCACCTATAGGAAAATTGCGCTGCTTCAATACGCGCAGCATCTCAATGCCGACTGCTCCGACGCCTACCACCGCCACATTATATTTACGCATCTAAAACAACTCCGCAGGTTGAGGTCAAGGCTGAGGTTAAGGCTACAAGTGCTCGCCTCAACCTAACCCTCAACCTTAGCCTTATTCTGTTAAATAGTATCGACTACGAGATCCCCTACGACCTGCGTAGAATATCCCATTCTACCCGCAGCCAGAGACTTTAATTTAGTCGTGGTTACCTTGATAACCGCCTTCTCTATCGCCTCGGCAGCCTTTGTCTCTCCTAAATTTCCAAGCATCATACCTACGGCACAAATTGCAGCCAGAGGGTTGATTACATTTTTACCCGTATATTTCGGCGCTGAGCCGCCAATAGGCTCAAACATGGATACTCCTTGCGGATTAATGTTGCCTCCGGCAGCAATACCCATCCCGCCCTGAATCATCGCCCCTAAATCGGTAATGATGTCGCCGAACATGTTGTCAGTCACAATCACATCAAACCATTCCGGATTCTTCACAAACCACATGGTCGTGGCATCTACGTGGGCATAATCCGTGGCGATATCCGGATAGTCTTTTGCCACTATATCAAAGGTCCTTTGCCAGAGATCCCAGGCATAGGTCAATACATTGGTCTTCCCGCAGAGCGTAACCTTCTTGTTCTTGTTACGCTTACGGCAATATTCAAACGCGTAACGGATGCAGCGCTCAACGCCCTTGCGGGTATTGTAAGAAATCTGGATGGCGACCTCATCCATAGTACCCTTATCCTTAAATTCCCCCATTCCTTTATAAAGCCCTTCGGAATTTTCCCGCACCACCACAAAATCAACATCTTGCGGCCTTTTGTCCTTCAGCGGGCAGAAAGCGGCATTATAGAGTTTCACCGGCCTTAAGTTTATGTACTGGTCGAGAGAAAACCGCAGTTTCAAAAGTATCCCTGTCTCCAGGATCCCCGGCTTTACTTCAGGATGGCCTATTGCGCCAAGGAAAATCGCAGAATACCTTCTTAATTCCTCTACGTCCTTATCTTCGATGGTCTTTTGCGTCTTTAAGTAATTCTCTCCGCCGAAGTTGAAGACGTTTGTCTCGTATTGAAAATGGTATTTTTTGCTTGCGGCATCCAAGACCTTAAGCCCTTCGCGTACGACTTCAGGACCTGTACCGTCACCGGGAATCACTGCGATCTTGTACATCAAACAGCTCCTATCGATTATACCGTTTCTTAATATACTGCATGAGCCCTCCCCCCGCTACTATTTCTTGCAGAAAAGGAGGAAAAGGTTGCGTCTGGTATCTCTTATCCTGGCTCAGATTTTTAATTATACCACGAGCCAGATCTATTTCAAGTAAATCGCCGTCCATTATCTTGCCTGCGTCCTGAAGTTCCAAAAATGGCAAGCCGATATTGATTGCGTTACGGAAAAATATCGCAGCAAAGCTCTTGGCCACCACTGCGGATATGCCGCATCCCTTGATTGCCACAGGCGCATGTTCGCGGGATGACCCGCACCCGAAATTCCTGCCCGCGACAATAATATCCCCTTGCCTTACCTTACCGGGAAACTCTGGCCGGATACTCTCCATGCAATGCGAACCCAGCTCCAAGGCATCAGTAGAAACCAGGTATTTTGCCGCGATGATATCATCGGTGTTTATGTCGTCGCCAAACTTGTGTACCGTCCCTTTAAGTAACATAATCTATATAAGGCTGAGGTTAAAGGCTTAGGTCAAGGAGGTCTCCTTGACCTTAACCTAAACCTTAACCTTCTTTTATCTCCTTCGGATGCGTGATCCTGCCCATTATTGCCGATGCTGCAGCAACTGCGGGGTTCGATAAATACACAAACGACTTGGGGCTGCCCATCCTTCCGATAAAATTACGATTCGTGGTTGCCAGGGCTGTTTCGCCTTCGGTCAGTATTCCCATATGGCCGCCAAGGCAAGGCCCGCAACTCGGAGTCTCAAACACTCCTCCTGCCTCCACAAAAACTTGAGCCAGGCCTTCCTTAACCGCTTGAAGGTATATCTTCTGCGTCGCTGGAATAACAATAAGACGCATGCCTGGTTTGACCTTTTTGCCTTTCAGGATCTTTGCCGCAACGCGCAAATCAGAAATCCTGCCATTGGTACATGACCCGATCACTACCTGATCAAGTTTGATAGTTCTCAACTCTGAGACAGGCTTGATATTACTGGGCAGGTGCGGACATGCTACTTGCGGCTCCAGGCCCGACACATCCCACTCGTAGGTCTTTTCATACCGGGCATCTGCATCGGACCTCAGGTCTTTCATCTTAGATTTCAGGCACTGCGTTAAGCGTTTTGGGCTTTGCGCGATGCGCACATATTCTAAAGTAATCTGATCCGGAACAATGATTCCTGCCCTGCCCCCGGCCTCAATTGCCATATTGCTCATGGTAAACCTGTCGTCCATACTGAGCTTTTCTATGACCGGCCCGCCAAATTCCATTGCTTTATAGAGGGCACCGTCAACGCCGATCTGGCCTATAGTAAAAAGAATGAGGTCCTTGCCGCCGACCCATTTTTGCAGCTTGCCCCGGTAGAGGAATTGCACAGTAGCAGGAACTTTTAACCAACACCTGCCGTCCGCAAACGCGCGGGCAAGGTCAGTTGAACCCACTCCGGTTGAATAACACCCCAATGCCCCATACGTACAGGTATGTGAATCGGCTCCAATCACCAAATCCCCCGGGCCTACCAGGCCTTTTTCCGGCAGAAGCACATGTTCAATACCCATGCAGCCGATCTCAAAATAATTCGTGATTTTCTGCTCGCGGGCGAATTCTGCCAACAATTTACATTGGTTGGCACTACGCAAATCTTTGGCCGGCGCAAAATGATCCGGAACAAGCACCACTTTATTCCTGTCAAATACCTTTTCAAAACCCGCCTTTTTAAACTCGGAAATTGCAAGGGGCGCGGTGATGTCGTTGCCAAGCGCAAGGTCAACGCCAACCTCAATAAATTGCCCGGGTGAGACCGATTTTTCTGAAGAATGTGCTAATAGTATCTTTTCGGCTATTGTGTAACTCATCGTACGAATGGTAAATGAGAGAGTTTACTGGAATTTTTTTATGACGGCAGTGGCATTATGCCCGCCAAAACCCAACGAATTGGACATGCACGCCTCTACCGAAGCCGCTCGCGCCTCATTAGGGACATAATCTAAGTCACAGTCAGGGTCGGGATGTTCGTAATTAATAGTGGGCGGGACAATGCCGTGTTTTATGGCTAAACAACTGGCAATAAACTCAACCCCTGCAGCTGCACCGAGTAAATGTCCGTGCATGGATTTCGTAGAGCTTACCATCACTTTCTTGGCATGATCTTTTAAGACAAGCTTGATAGCTAAGGTCTCAATCTTATCATTGAGCTTGGTTGAGGTGCCGTGTGCGTTAATGTAATCGATCTGCTCGGGGTTCAGCCTGGCATCGCGCAAAGCCCATTTCATCGCAAGGCTTGCACCATAGCCTTCAGGGTCGGGTGCGGTAATGTGGTGCGCATCACAGGACATCCCGAAACCTGCAACTTCGCAGTATATCGGGGCATTCCTCCTCTTGGCATGCTCTAAATTCTCCAATATCACAATACCACAGCCTTCAGACATAACAAACCCGTTACGCTCGGCATCAAAAGGGCGCGACGCCTTTTTCGGCTCATCGTTTCTTGTGGAAAGTGCCTTAAGCGCACAAAAGCCTCCGATACCAAGATGCGTAATGCAGCTCTCTGTTCCTCCTGCAACCATGACATCGGCGTCTCCGCGCTGGATTATCCGTAATGCCTCTCCGATGGCGTGATTGGCAGTCGCGCAGGCAGTAGTAACACAGGTATTAGGCCCCTTGAGCCCAAAGGCGATACCAATATGGCCGGCAGCTTCGTTGACTATCAGCATAGGGATTAAAAAAGGCGACAGCCGGCTCGGGCCCTTGGTAAGATACACATTATGCTGTTCTTCCATCACCCTAAGGCTACCTATGCCTGAGCCTACCACTACGCCGATACGCTCCCGGTCTTCCTTATCCAAGTCGAATCCCCCATCTTTGAATGCCTGGGTTGCCGAGGCAATCGCAAACTGCACAAATTTATCCATGCGGTTTTCGTCTTTTTTACTGATGCCGTAGAGCGACGGAACAAACCCTTTGACTTCCCCCGCAATACGGCTCTCAAACGCACTCGGGTCAAATGCCGTAATCGTATCAATCCCGGACTCGCCCTCTTTAAGGGAATTCCAGAAAGACGCAACATCATTGCCGATAGGAGAAACAACTCCCAGGCCTGTCACTACTACCCTGTGTTCCATATGCCTCCAGAAAATTTTTACCCCGCCACACATCAGGCGGGGTATGGATATATATACGCTAAAGTACCTTTTTCACTTACTTGCTGGCTATTTTCTCTTCTATGTACTTCACCGCGTCGCCTACCTTGGCAATCTTCTCTGCATCCTCATCCGGGATCTCGATGCCGAATTCCTCTTCGAACGCCATAACCAATTCCACAGTATCCAAGGAATCAGCGCCTAAATCATCGATAAAAGACGCCTCAGGTGTCACTTCTTCGGGTTTTACCCCCAATTGTTCTGCAATGATTGACTTCACTTTCTCTGCTACTGCCATTCTTCTTTCCTCCTTAATGAGTGCGGCTTAGCGTACAGACACAACAGCGTCGGTATGCTGCCTGCGCAAATTAAACCATAACCATCCCACCGTCCAAAACAACGGTCTGGCCGGTAATATAATCTGCATCGCTTGAAGCAAGGAACACGCACAGCCTGGCTACGTCTTCAGGCATACCCAGCCTGTTCAGCGGTATTTGACTAAGCATCTTGCCCTTTAGTTCCTCAGAGAGCTTGGCAGTCATATCCGTCTGGATAAAGCCAGGCGCGACGGCATTCACGTTGATGTTACGGGAAGCCAGTTCTCGCGCTGCAGTCTTAGTCAGGGCAATGATGCCTGCCTTTGAGGCCGCATAGTTTGCCTGACCTACATTACCCATTATTCCAATGATCGACGCAATATTGATAATTTTGCCGCTACGCTGCTTCAGCATTATGCGGGATACCGCTTTGGTGCAATTGAACGTGCCTTTTAGGTTCACGCTCAACACCGCATCCCACTCAGCCTGGCTCATACGCAGAAGAAGGTTATCCTTGGTGATACCGGCATTGTTAACTAATATATCAATCCTTCCGAATTTGTCAAGAATTTTATTTACCGCTTCTTCAACCTTATCGTAATCGGTCACGTCCAGCAACAACTCAAGACTCTTCCTGCCAAGGCCTTCGATCTCTTTTGCGGTATTTTCAGCTTCCGCACTATTGACGTCACCCACTGCCACATCCGCACCTTCTTTGGCGTATAATAGGGCGATTTCTTTACCTATGCCCCGCGCCCCTCCAGTCACCACCGCCACTTTACCTTTAAGCCGCATGACACTCCCCCCTCACGGACAGTACCTCATCCTTCTTCTCGATATTTTTCACCTGCGCGTTCGCATCAATCCTGCCCATTAGCCCTTTTAGCACCTTACCCGGCCCAAACTCAAAAAAACTACTCACCCCTTGTGCGAGGATATAGCGCATTGAATCCTCCCAGAGTACGCTCGAAACCACCTGGGCAATAAGATTCTCTTTAATCTCTGAAGCGCAGAGCACTGGTTTTGCAGTCACATTACTGACAACGGGCATACGCGGGCTCTGTATCTTTACTTTATCCAGTTCTTTCGCAAGTTTTGCCGATGCCTCCTTCATAAAAGGTGAATGAAAGGCACCGCTGACCTCAAGCAGGATAGACCTTTTTGCACCGCGCTCCTGGGCAATCACCTTTGCCTGTTCTATCTCTCCAGCGCCGCCAGAAATAACTATCTGGCTAGGAGAATTTATATTTGCGATGTGGGTATGAGAGTCACGGCAAATCTGGGTTATTGCAGACAGGTCAAGGCCCAGCACGGAAAGCATTTTTCCCGGCACGCGCAAGGCTTCTTCTTCCATGAATTCGCCGCGGTGGCGCACTAAATATACCGCATCTTCAAATGAAATTGCTTCGGCTGCTACCAGGGCCGAATACTCTCCCAGGCTTAATCCTGCCGCATAGCTGTGGATTGTTGGCTGTGGACTGTGCACCGAACAAAACGCCTCCCATGCAGCAGTTGTCATGGTAAGTATTGCGGGCTGGCAATTTTTCGTCTGTTTCAATTCCTCTGCAGGGCCCTCAAAACACAGTTTTGAAAGCGCAAATCCCAGCACCTTGTCAGCAGTATCAAAAACCGCCTTGCTTTCGGGGAAAGATTCATACAGGTCTTTCCCCATCCCCACATACTGACTGCCCTGTCCTGCAAAAAGATAACCGACCATGATATAGTGCCTTAGGCCTGCGGCAAAGGCTTTATTGCCTCCGTAATCTTTTCGTTAAACCGGCGCTCCACTTCATCTTTGGCAACCCTGATGGCGTTCTTGATGGCGTTCATATTAGAGCGGCCGTGGCCGATAATGACGACTCCGTCAATACCAAGGAGGGGTGCGCCCCCGTACTCCGAATAATCAACTTCTTTCTTAAATTTCTTCAGGCTCGGCAAAAGAAATAAAAGCCCGACCTTACCCCACAGATTGCTTAAAAGGTGCCTTTTCAAGAAAATCTGGATAGCTTCGGCAACGCTCTCGGAAACCTTAAGCGCAACATTACCCACAAAGCCATCGCAGACAATAACATCGCATTTACCCGAAAATAAATCCTTGCCCTCCACATTACCGATAAAATTGAGATGGCTGCCTGAAAGGAGTTCGTGTGTTTCTTTCATAAACTCAGTCCCTTTGGTCTCTTCTTCTCCTACGTTCAGGAGGCCGACCTTGGGATTCTGCCGTTTCAGTATGTGTTCAAAATAAAGACTGGCCATGATACCGTACTGAAGAAGCTGACTGGGCTTGGGGTCGATGTTTGCGCCTACATCAATGACGATAGAAGCCCCCTGTATGGTCGGCATCACTATCCCGATACCGGGGCGCTCAATACCAGGCAGGAGCCCGAGGGATAAAGTCGCCGCGCATACCACGGCACCCGTATTTCCTGCGCTGAAAAACGCATCTGCCTGGCCGTTCTTCACCAGGTTAATGCCGACCACGATGGAGGAATTCCTCTTTCTGCGCACGCTGGCCGCTGCAGATTCGGACATCCCGATAACCTCCTGTGCAGGGCATATGGTAATGTTTGAGGAGCTGACCTTATGCCTGTCTAGGCAAGACTTGATTTTTGATTCGTCACCGACCAATACTACCTCAACGGCGTACTCTTTGACTGCGGCCTGTACCCCCTCTATCACCACATCAGGCGCATAGTCGCCACCCATAGCATCAACGACGATTTTCATAGCTTCGCAAGGCTGAGGTTAAGGTTGAGGCTAAAGTAAATACCTGACCTAGACTTTAGCCTTCCTATTACGTGTTTGGTTTTTTCTTTTTCTCTTTGGCTTCGATTTCAACAACCTGTTTGCCGTCATAATAGCCGCAGACACGGCAGACGCAATGAGGAAGTCTTAATTCTTTGCATTGCGGGCAAGGCGTAAGAGAAGAATTCTTAAGTTTCCAGTGGGTGCGCCTTTTCCTTCCGCGCGCGCTGGAATGTCTTTGTTTAGGTAATGGCACAGGAACAACCTCCTTCGTTTAAGTTTTTACCGCACTGCGGGCACAACCCCTTACAGTCAGGCTTGCATAACGTCTTTATCGGATATTCCAACATTATATATTCTCTTATATCTTTGTCCATATTAATTTCTGGTTCGCGGGGCTCCGCCAAATAGCTAAGCTTTAACTGTGTACGGTACATAACCGGGGCCTCCTTAAGACAACGGCTACAGGTAATGCGCAGAGCGGCATTTAACTCGACATCCGCGGTTACGGCATTGGTGATTTTGGCAATACCCGCTTTGACCTTTATCAATCCGCTTGCCTTTACCAGTTCAGTCTCCAGCTCAAGGCTGCAGGGATCAATCTGTTCTTCTAAGGTTAAACCCTCAAGCGGTATCTGATTTACGTTTATTTTCATTCAGTTTTCTTTTTAGTGAGCGCTCAATAGCTTTGGGGACAAAGCTGGACAAATCCGCGCCAAGTGAGGCAGCTTCTTTTAAAAGCTTTGAGGAAAGATAGCTGAAGGCTTCATGGGGCATAAGAAAGATGGTCTCGACATCAGAGGCGAGTTTCCTGTTGGTCAATGCCATCTGGAATTCGTATTCAAAATCGGAGATCATGCGTATACCGCGTATCAATACCTTTGCATTATGCCTGCGCGCAAATTGCACGACTAGCCCATCAAACTCAGTGACGATGACGCCTGAGATACCCGCAGTTGCCTCCTTAAGCATCCTCACTCTTTCCTTGACGCTAAAAAGCGGCTTCTTCCCCGGATTCTTTGCTACTGCCACAATGATCTCGGGGAAGATCTCGCGCGCACGGCGTATGATATCAATATGGCCATAGGTGAGCGGATCGAATGTGCCCGGATATATCGCCTTGGTGACTATTTTCATGCGTGCCTGCCTATGATAGGGATTACACGAGCCTCTTTTTGTAGAAGGACAACAGGGTATCGGAGTATTTTTTCTGCCGGAATAACGCCAGGCTTCCTACCGTCTCAGGGAGCGCGTCTTTCTTGAAATGCTCAACGACGATAAAACCATCGGCGGTTAATATATCATAAGCCCCCAGCGTTTGCAAGGTTTTTTTTGCGGCCTCTTTATGATACGGAGGATCCATGAACACGATATCAAAACGCCTCTTGTCCCGGAAAAACCTTTCTAGTGCCTCTGCTACCTCCCGGGCATATAAGCGACAGGCCTTAAGTTGCAATGTACGGATATTCTCATTGATAGCGCGTACGCAGTCGCGATTATATTCAACCAGCGTAAGTTCTGAGGCGCCCCTTGAGAGTGCCTCAAAACCTATTGCCCCTGACCCGGCATAAAGCTCTAAGAACGAAACACCATCCAGGTCGCCGAGAATATCAAACAATGCCTTCTTGACCTTATCCTGGGTTGGCCGTATGCCTTTAGGCGTCCTGACTTCTCTGCCTTTGTATTTTCCCGCAATAACCCTCATCGTACATACTCCGTGATGGCGATATAATCCTTGCGCATGGACGATGCGCGCGTATACCCCCTTACCTTAAAATTACCGCCTGTTTCCATAAACGGGCTATTCATCAATGACGCGCCAGTAGGGTGGTAGTGCCTGACGATGAATATCCGTTCGGCGTTACGTGTGGACAAAAAAGAAACCGCCTGATACAGCTGTGAAAGGTTCGAAACAGGCACCGCATAGGTTTCGTCATCAAGGTAAAACGATTGCGCAAAGACAATACTGCGTATACCAAACACAATGACCCCGCATGTGCTGCCTTGCGAACGTGCATGTATGTACTGGCTGGCACACAGCGGTGCTGGCCCAAACTGCATACCGCCTGCGGCATACGTCGCCGATATCAGCAATAAGATTACGGCACACGAGGCAATCCTGGCTTTACGGTATAGCCGGCTCATACAATACCCGAAAAAAGGTATACATCCCACAAAAGGAAATACCCAGAAACGTATCTGTGTAAGCAACGCACCCTGCCCTACTAGGTCAATACACAGCATACACGCAAGCGGCACCACAACCATGCACAGGCAAAATACAACGGCAGCAGAATGCGCCGGGACAATCCTTCTCTCCCTCCAGAATACTGCCAGCCCTAAGAAAAAAATGAACCCTAGCATAAAGAGCAACGCCGGATATCTATCGGAGAGAAAAAAATACCGGCCCGGCCCCTGTAATACTTCAAATAACTTATCCTTTATGCCGGGATACCCGAACGCCCATTCAACGAGACGAAAGTTATACCCCTTACGCACTACCTGTACAAACCAGGGGACACACAAAACCCATGAGGCAAGGAACGCCAGGTAATACCGCTCAAGCAGAGACGCGGTATTCCTGTAGCGTATGCTAAAGTACAGGAATTGACCGAGAGAAATAAAAAGGTAAAAATAGTGGGAATACATGCCCAGCGTATTGACGACGAGGAACCCGGCGATATCCCCTGCTTTCTGATTCCTTTCGAATCGCAGCAGCAACAGCCATGACAACAAGCCCACGGCGATTACCAGGCTGTAAGAACGCGCCTCCTGGGAAAACCGTACCGCAAAATTAATACAGCTGATAACCAGTGCAGAAAAAATAGCTGCATGCCTGTCAAAAAGATAAAGACCGACCCAGTATGCCAGCAGCACCGAAATAAGGCCTAAGAGCACGGAAAACATCCTTATCGCAACAACACTGTTCCCGAAGGCCTTCATCCAATAATACATTATTCCGTAATACAACGGCGGATGCGTGTCGGTAGTCAGCACTCCGCGTAGCACATCCCTGATGCCCTTGGACGCATCGTTAGCAAGAAAGAGCTTCAGTTCTCCTGCCTTGTAGGCAGTTATGCCTTGCCTGCCATTGCCCTCAATCAAACGGCTCACCTCATTGCCGTGGCCGGTCGCAAGAAACAGCGTAAAGAATTCATCGGTCCAGAGGGAACGGCTGCCAAGCGACTGCATGCGCAATAAAAACCCCAGCAGCAAACACATCCCTAACACGACCACTATATTAGATTTTACGCCTTTTTCATCCGGCAACTGTACGCTCCTTATATTCAGGAAACCGTTCCAACAACTTATCTTTTAAGGCGGCGTGGTTTTTTGCGCTCAGTTCATAATCATTGGCAACGAGCCTGATCGCCTCCTGGCGCGCCTGGCGGAGCAGCTGTAGCTGTTCCAGTGGATTGCCTACTTTGAGCTCGGTAAGGCCGTGCTGGCGCTTCCCAAAGAATTCTCCGGGCCCGCGGATCTTCAAATCCTGCTCGGCAATACGGAAACCATCCGTGTATTTAGCCATAGCTGAAAGCCTTGCCTTTGCCTCTTGGGTCGATGCGTCGGAAATCAAGAGGCAAAATGATTCGTGGGCGCCCCTTCCTATCCTGCCCCTGAGCTGATGAAGCTGGGCAAGGCCAAAGCGTTCAGCATGCTCCACAATCATACAGGTTGCCGAAGGTACATCTATGCCAACTTCAAGGACTGTAGTCGAAACAAGGATATCCAATTCGCCTTTCTTGAATTGCGACATGACAGTATCCTGTGCGCTCTGTGCCATGCGGCCGTGGATAAGACCGGTACGGAATTCTTTGAATTCATCCGTTTTGAACTTCTCGTACATCTTTTTCGCACCCGCAATATCAAGGACGTACGACTCTTCGATGACCGGATACACGCTGTATACCTGTCTTCCCTGCCTGACCTGCTCCCTAGCAACTGCATAGGCTTTATCTTTTTCCTCCGTGGTGCAGACCATTGTCCGGACCAAGCCTCTGCCGGGAGGTAATTCGCGGATGACTGAAATATCCAGATCGCCGTAAAGTGTAATTGCGAGTGTGCGCGGGATAGGCGTAGCAGTCATTATCAGCACATCGGGATTAGGTCCTTTTCTGGGCAGCAAAGCCCGCTGGCCTACCCCGAATTTATGCTGTTCATCAATAATCACAAGGCCTAAGCGTAAAAATTGTACGCCTTCTTCAAGAAGCGCGTGCGTGCCGATCACAAGATCGATTTTCCCATTTTTTATTTCTTTGGCAATACGATCCTTCTCTCTGCTGTTGCCGCTGCCGGTCAAGAGGCATATCCGCACCCCTTCAAGCGAAAGACTCTGCGTTGTGCGTCCGGCGCTCTGCGCTGAAAACTGAGACTTTATTTTTTCGTAATGCTGCTTTGCCAGTATTTCCGTGGGGACCATTAAAGCCGCCTGATGCCCTCCCTGTATCGCCATCAGGCTTGCAATGGTTGCCACCACAGTCTTGCCTGAGCCCACATCTCCCTGCAGCAGCCGCTGCATAGCCAAGGCAGACGCCATATCTGCCTTGATCTCCTTAAGCGTTTTCTGCTGGCCGGCAGTCAGGGTAAAGGGGAGCCTCTTTAAAAATTCCCCTGTCAATTCTCCTTCTACCTTGTGTGCGATGCCCTGCTTCTGGGTGCGGCTTGCCTTTCTGATAACAAGCGGCAGTTGAAAAAGCAAAAACTCTTCGAAAGAAAGCCTTTCGTATGCCTGTTTCTGCATTTGTTCCGACTCGGGAAAATGGATATTGAGCAGGCTCTTTGCCAGGTTCAGAAGGTTGGCCCTGGATCTGATCTCAAAGGGAAGGAAATCTACGAGTTTAGGCAGGTATCTTTCAAGGCAATGCTTGATTAATTGACGGAAATTACGCTGTGTAATCCCTTCAGGAAGCGAGTAAATAGGCACCATTCTTCCTGAATTAAGTGATTCCTCGGATTCCGTATCGGTCGGCTCAAACTCCGGAGAGCTCATCTGCAGCTTGCCTGCGTAGCGCTCTACCTTGCCGAAAAGTATGAAACAGTTTCCCGTTTTAAAATAATTTTTCAGATACGGCTGATTAAACCACACGCATACGATTGCACCGCTATCATCCCCCACCAGCGCTTCGGTGATGCTAAACCCCCTCCTGCGAAAAGAGGTGTGCTGCCTGCTTGAGAGCACCTTCGCCTTAATGGTGGAGGGCTGGCCTTCTTTTAACTCAGCGACCGTGCTTAAGCGGGTACGGTCCTCATAGCGCCGGGGAAAATAATACAAAAGGTCTTCGATGCTTTCGATCCCGGCCTTGGCAAAAAGCTTTGCCTTTTTCGGGCCTATGCCCTTGACATACCTAAGTGCAATGTGTTGTAGTTTTTCCATATAATGAATTGATGCGGCAACTACCCCGTTTGCAAGGTAGTTCCGTAAGGTTATTGTGTTTTAGGAGGCAATGCCTTGGGGAGCTCTTTATATTCCTCTGTGTGCCCGGTTTTTTTATCCGGTTGCTGCTTCTGCGTAACTACTTCGATGACGAAAGGCCGCGTTGCCAGCTCTTCTTTACCTGCCTTAACAGTGCTGGGGCCGATAACGAAGATGCCGGCCTTCCTGGGCCTAAGGGCAAAGGCATAGACTACCGCGCGTTTCATCACATCCTTGTCAAAGGAAAAACTGGAAGAACTGACCTGCGATATTATTTTAAAGCCTGAAAATTTTGAAACAGCCGGCTGGGGGATTTCTTGTTCTGTGGTGACAATAGTCAGTGTGTAGGTAAGTTGTTCACTTATCGCGAGTTCGGTTTTATCTACCTCGGCCCGGATACTGGTCTGGGCATTCAGGACCCTGCATAATGTAAAAACAAATACACCGGTAAGCCAAAAAATGCGTTTCATGGTATTATTTTTAACACAACCATTCCCCCCTGTCAATAAGCTTCATCGCCTTGGGGCCCGAGGGCTTGATTTTTGCTGAAAATAGTGCATACTATATATAGAAAAAGAAAACAGGAGGTTGGCTCGATAGCGCAGGCTAAAAGGCCTATCACCTACATAAAACCCCGATAGTTTCGGGGTTTTTTGTTTTTGCCAAAAATAATTTGTCCCCCTTCCCTCGCTACCTTGGACTCAGCCTCAGCCTCAACTTATTTATTACCAGCCTGTTACGATTATTTTCCTGATTATTTTCTTTGCGCGGAATAATTTTCCGGGAGGAGGGCTTGAAAAATCTGAAAAATATGCTATAGTTAAAGTCCGTTTCCCTTCTCTTGCCCTGCTCATAAGCCTGTCTTTAAAGGAGAATCGTAATGAAAAAAGTAGCAAAGATAACCAGGTTTACTTTATTACTAGGCTCATTCATCATCATCCCTCTGCTTATCAGTCAGTTTGCCTTTGCGTTTATTGACTTAAGGCCCGTTCCGGTCATGCCTGCTGCGGGAATGATACCAACCATAGAAATCACCCCCCAGCTGATGAATGCCCTGGTGTTTGTGGAAAGCTCTAATAATCCTTTGGCGTTTAACCGTTTTACCAAGGCGCGCGGCCTCACCCAGGTTACCCCTATAGCTTGGAAGGAATTAAAAAGGCATTACCGGGCAAAATACGCCGGCCTTACCTATAGGAAAGATATTTATAATCCCGAGGTTGCCAGGGAAGCAGGAAGGGATTACCTCTATATTCTACAAAAATACCTTCAGGCAAAAGGAATCCCGGTTACCCTGGATAACCTTCTTGCGTCCTATGTGTGGGGAATTGGAAACCTCTCAAGATACGGGCTGCAAAAAGCCCCCCGCGTAGTCAGAAACTACATCGCCAGTATCAAAAAACACGCCGCACTCACAAGCTAACCGCTTACTTTCTCTTCTTCTTTTTTGCTTTCTTTCTGTGAGCAGGACAAGTTTTGCACATCTCATCCTCCTTTTTTACGGCTAATTTAAAAATTCGGCTCCATTTTTATATTCTTGAATAGGACCCTGGTTGCGATATTGGCAAGAAATCCTTTCCTTCCTACAGGTAATGAAGTGGAGTAAGCTGTCTTTAAAATTTCCCTATCATCAAGAAACACTACTACCTCACTTTCAGAATCCCTAACTTCAAAGGTATGCCAAATATCAAAAAGGCCTGCCGGCTCGAAATTCTCAATAGGTATATTCTTTACTGCTATGAAATTACCGTTTTTGCGGATAAGCAGCCTGATAAACTGCTTGCCTTGCGGCCGATACGCCTCAAGACAATCAACGCGGACAAAATTGTTGTAATCCTGATACCGTAGATATAACCCGAAATAATTAGTATGGAATCTTGCATAGGCATCTTCTGTGTCCCTATCTAAGAGTTTAAAATCAACCGAAAATGTGTACTTGGTTTTCGTATCCGGGAAAAGCAGGGCATTGGCGTTATTATCGCTCCCGTCTCCCTGACCTGCGACAATAGTACCTCCCTCTTCTCCTAATTGGCTACCATCGACTTTAACCCATAGACCATCTTCCTTATCCCAGCCTGTATCCAGAGGCATCTCAGAGAGGCTTGAAAATACGCTGGCTTGCATATCATACCTTTCTTTGCCCTGATACCGCTGCACAGAAATGTCAAGGCCGCTTTTCATCTTTGGCGCCCTAAATACTTGCTGTGCGCCGGTTGCCTCCGGCTCAACTGCTCGGTGTACTTGCCGTTCCTTCTCAACTGCTCGGTGTACTTGCCGTTCCTTCACTCGTTGCGCTTGCTGCTCAGTTTGTAATTTTTCCTTTTCCGCGATGACTATATTTCGCTGATGGATAAGGAACAAAAATGGGATACATGCGATACCCAATACACATACAATAATCAATTCCGCTCTTCTCATTCGCACCTCCGTTTAAAGTATATACGTATTATATCACCGCAAAGAAATGGTATCAAATATATTCGTCTTAAAAAAATTAGGGGGCAAGAAAAGAACCGACAAATTGCGCGACTTCAGTCTTATTGGCAGTGCGGATTTCTTTAAAGCAGACCCCGATGCGGTATTCGTCTTTTTCGCAAGGCAGGCTTGAGCGGACTTCAGCGGCTATCTCCACAGGATCAGAAAAACTTACCATTCCTTCTCTGTCAGTCTTAAAAAACATAAGTTTCAGGACAAGCGTAGTCCAGATTGGTATGTGATTCTGGGAGATAAAGGCCATGCCCCCTTCGCAGATGTCAATAGTCTTGGCTTCTTTTTCCCTGCAGCCTACGGCATTGCGGACAAACAACGGCGCTTCAACCGTGTACCACACCGAGAGGTTTACCTTCAAGCGCTGGAACCTTCTTCTGTCTCTTCCCCAGTAGCGGTTATACATCGCGCCTCACCTTAAATAAAAAAGCCACGGTTTTAAGGGCACTACACTCACTCGCCCTCATCCGTGGCAATCATCCGATCTATTTTGTAAATTAAGTATACACTATTTGAGCCGGGAATTCAAG
>QZKA01000035.1 GCA_003598135.1 Candidatus Omnitrophota bacterium | reverse complement strand
ACTCACTACGAATTTGCGGGTGTAGTTCAATGGCAGAACAATAGCCTTCCAAGCTATATATGACGGTTCGATCCCGTTCACCCGCTTTTTATTAATACGTAACGGCGGGAATCTTACGGAATAAAAACCTTACATGCCAGGAGAATGCAATGAATAGAAAGCTCGGTGGTCAAGAACGAAGAGAATTCCTGAGGCTGGAGTTCTTTAAACCTTTGTCATATAAGATATGCAAGAAAAAAACGGTCTCTACTCTGCTTGAGGGGTATACCTCTAATGTCAGTCAGGCAGGTATTTTGTGTAATATCCGTAACAGGGTCAAAAAGGATGACCTCCTGTGGCTTTGCTTTGATAGGAGTGTTTTGGATATTTGCGAGGATATGGAAAAAAGGAGTTTAATTTATCAAAACGGCGTTGTCGGAAAAGTCGTAAGGATTGCGCCTAAAGGTAATGGCACCTATGAGGTAGGCATTAAGTTTGTCACGCGGGAGGAAAAAAATATTACCAATATCTTTCCAAAATCTTACTTTATTGAAAAACAAATGAAGAATGCAAAAAAATAACATTGCAGTATTAGGAGACGGAGGGTGGGGGACTACACTGGCAATACTGCTTGCCGGTAAAGGGCATCAGGTTACCTTGTGGGGTGCTTTTGCCGACTACAGCGCGTACCTGCGCAGAAAAAGGGTGAACGACCGTTTTCTGCCGTCGGTACGCATCCCTCGTTCAATAACTATTACTCATTCGTTTAATGATGCGCTCGATAATAAAGAAGTAGTCATCTTGGCTGTCCCTTCCGAACATATGCGCCAGGTTTTGAAAAAGTGCAAACGTTATTCCTATTCCAGGAAGGCTGTTTTTATAAGTGTCGCAAAGGGCATAGAGGTAGGTTCATTGAAGAGGATGTCTGAGGTGATTGTTGAGGAGCTTGGCAAGGTACCGTTTGCAGTATTGTCAGGTCCTACTATCGCGCATGAGGTAGCGCAATCGATACCTACGACAGTTGTGGTTGCTTCTGCAAACAGTATTTTAAGAAAACGATGCCAGGAATTATTTATGACCGAAAGGTTCAGGGTATATACCAATAGCGATGTAGTGGGGGTTGAGCTTGGAGGAAGCCTCAAAAATGTCATCGCGATCGCCTGCGGGATTTCCGACGGCCTTGGTTTTGGAACTAATGCCAAGGCTGCGCTGTTATCGCGCGGGCTTGTTGAAATTTCAAGGCTTGGGGTGGCTATGGGCGCTAATGCAAGAACGTTTAGCGGCTTAAGCGGCTTGGGAGACTTGGTTACTACGTGTATCAGCCCTTATAGCAGAAACAGATTCGTGGGCGAGCAGATCGGTAAAGGCAAACATCTTAAAGAGATTAAGGCCCGCATGCAAATGGTTGCCGAAGGGATCCCCACGACAAGATCGGCTTACGCATTAGCCCTGCGGCATAAGGCTGATACTCCCATTATCAATGAAGTGTTCGCCGTACTTTACAGGCATAAATCTCCCCTCAGGGCAGTCAAGGATTTAATGACAAGGGCAAGAAGAGGGGAATAGAAGTTTTACCGGTGTCATGCAGGTAAGGTCGAGGCAAAAAAGGAGGACGTTATGTCTTATACAGGTCCAGAAAGGCGAAAGTCGTCGCGCATAGGGATACATTTTATTGTTTCGTACCGCGTCTATGAAGAGGAGAATAATATTGATATCTCGCAGGCGAAAAACTTAGGGTTAGGGGGGATGTTGCTTACGACTAACCGCCTTTTTCCTCCGGGAACCAAGCTTGCCCTGGAAATACGGCTTCCTTTTGACCCGCATCCGCTTACGATTATAGGAGAGGTTCTTGAATCTAACGAGGTGATTAAAGAACTGATATACGATACGAGGCTTCTATTTCTTGCGGTGGATGCAAAACACAAGAACATCATGAGCAAGACCGTCGATTATTTTTTAAAGAAGGGTGAGTCATGAGAAAGATTAACATAGGTTTGCTTGGGTTTGGCAATGTCGGCCAGGGAGTGGTAAAAATCCTGCGCGAAAGGAAGCAGTTCTTAAGTGAAAAAATAGGTCTCGAGATTAATATCAAGAAGATTTGCGATAAGGATATTACTTCCAGGCGCAGCATTACGGTCGACAAATCAATGTTGACCAAGAACCCGAAGGATATCATTAATGATCCGCAGATAGACATCATGATTGAGCTTATCGGAGGGATAGAGCCGACGAAGGGCTATATAGTTGAAGCCTTAAGGAAAGGAAAGAATATTGTTACTGCAAATAAGGCGCTTTTGGCTGAGGTAGGCAAAGAACTGTTTGCGGTTGCTGCGGATTGCAGTAAGAGTATTTATTTTGAGGCTTCTGTGGGGGCCGGCATCCCTCTTATAAAATCGATCCGCGAAGGCTTAGTCGCCAATAAATTTTTCAACATCTTCGGCATAGTAAACGGCACTTCGAATTTCATATTATCAAGGATGTCTGATGCCAATTGTTCATTTAGCGATGCGTTGCGTGAAGCCAGGGCGAAAGGGTTTGCCGAAAAGGATCCGACCCTGGATATAGAGGGCATTGATTCGGCGCATAAGCTCATATTACTGGCGTATCTTTGTTTCGGAAGGCTTATCGCCATGGAAGACATCTTCATTGAGGGAATCTCGCGCGTGTCGTTGGCCGATATCAATTATGCCAAAGAGCTGGGGTTTGATATCAAGCTACTTGCGATTGCCAAGAAGGACGGCGAAAGCCTGGAGGTAAGGGTTCATCCGACCCTTATTCCACTGAGCAATCTGTTGTCTTCAGTGAAAGGCGTAGATAACGCAATTTTTGTATCTTCAGATTTGTCGGGTAAGCTTTTGTTCTATGGGCCCGGCGCAGGACAGCTCTCAGCTGCTTCTGCGGTCGTTTCTGATGTAGTAGATCTTACCCAGGACATCAAGGCAGGGATGTTCAGGCCGACGCTCAATATTGTTCCCGATACCAGCATAAAGAAGCTGCGCAAGATCGAAGAGATAGAAAGCCGTTATTACATACGTTTTATGACCGTCGATAAACCGGGCGTATTGGCGCGCATTTCTGGAATCCTGGCAAAATTCGGAATCAGCATTGCGTCGGTGACCCAGAAAGAACGCCGCAAAGGTCAGAGCGTTCCGATAGTCATGTTGTTGCATGAAGCCCAGGAGAAAAAGTTACGCGCTGCCCTTAAGATACTCGACCACCTTGAAATCATTAAAGAAAAATCTGTCGCAATCAGAATGGAGGAGACTTGAAACATCGTCAACAATATCAGGGCGTAATAGACAGGTATGCTGCGTATCTGCCTGTTAGCAACAAGACTCCGATAGTTACTCTGCAAGAAGGCAATACCCCTTTATTGCGCGCCGATTTCTTAAGCCGCCTGGCAGGAACGCACTGCGAGGTGTACCTTAAATACGAGGGCCTTAACCCGACCGGGTCTTTTAAAGACAGAGGGATGACGCTTGCGATTTCCAAGGCAAAAGAGGAAGGTGCAAAAGCCGTAATGTGCGCTTCTACCGGAAACACCTCTGCTTCTGCTGCTGCCTATTCCGTAAAAGCGGGATTAAAATGTATTGTGCTTATCCCCAAAGGTGCGATCGCATTGGGAAAACTTAGCCAGGCGCTTATCCACGGCGCAGTAGTGCTTGCAGTTGACGGGAACTTTGACGATGCATTAAGCAGGGCGAGAGAAATTACAGATACGCATCCGATTACGTTAGTCAACTCGCTTAATCCCTACCGCATTGAAGGCCAAAAAACCGCGAGTTTTGAAATTTGCGATTGCCTGGGGGATGCGCCTGATTTTCAGGTTATGCCTGTGGGTAACGCGGGCAATATTACTGCGTATTGGAAGGGTTATAAAGAGTATGCACGGCAGGGAAAAACAAGCGTGCTTCCTAAGATGCTGGGGTTTCAGGCAGAGGGAGCAGCGCCGATTGTAAAAGGCCGGCCCGTTAAGGACCCGCAGACAATTGCCACTGCCATCCGCATAGGAAATCCTGCAAGCTGGAAACAGGCAGAGGCTGCCCGCGACGAATCAGGCGGGCTTATCGATATGGTTTCTGACAGCCAGATTATTGAGGCTTACAAACTGCTGGCGCAAAAAGAAGGCGTATTTGCTGAGCCTGCGTCAGCCGCTTCAGTCGCAGGGTTGCTAAAGCTTGCCAAAAAAGGATATTTCAAGAAGCAGGCAAAAAAGGCAAAGAAAATAAAAATCGTATGCATTCTTACCGGCCACGGCCTTAAAGACCCTGACCGGGCGATTAAATGCATTGAAGAACCTAAAGTGGTCAAGCCGAACTCGAAGGCAATATTGGGAGCAATCGGCTACTAGTAGGCTGGCATAGTCTACTGAAGTAATATAGAGCATAGGGCTCTGTCTGCGTTGTGCGTTCGGCGTACAGCGTTGTGCATACAGAGTATGGCGCGTAACGCAAAACGCATTACGCATAACGCTCCCGAACAACAAGGCCGTCAACTTTATCTTTTAACCTATTATTATGTCTTTACGCAACAAAAGGGTCTTGATTACTGCCGGCTCCACCTGGGTTCCGATAGACCGCGTGCGGGTAATAAGCAATATAGCTACCGGTTTAACCGGGATATTGCTGGCTCGGTCCTTGCAGAAAAAAGGCGCACGGGTAACGCTTTGCCTCGGGAATTCGGCATTGTGCCCGTCGATAAAAACCGCGAGGCTGCGTAGGTTTAAGTTCTTCGATGAGTTAAAAGATGTCCTTTTCGAGGAATTGACACAGCGGCGTTATGATATCGTGATACATTCTGCTGCTGTTTCAGATTTCTGTCCGCAGCAGGCTGTAAGTGGTAAGCTTGATTCGGGTAGAGGGGCTGTGTTAAGGTTGAAGCCGTTGCCGAAATTAATAAAGAAGATCAGGGCCTTAGCGCCTTCGTCAGGGCTGGTGATGTTCAAGCTTGAGCCGGCCGTAAAAGACAGCATCCTTATTGGGCGGGCAATAAACGCAATGAGGGCCGTACGCGCGGATATTGCAGTAGCGTGTTCACTGGATCCGTATAAAGCTATTATCCTCAACGGGAGCAAAAAGAGGGTAGTGGTAAAGAGTAAGCGGGAGCTAGTTAATAGGCTTATCCCGTTGTTAGAAAAGGCTGAGGTTTAGGTTAAGTAAGGCTTAGGTCCAGGTTGAGGTAGCAAGATAGCGCATTATGGTGTAAGGGTAAGGTTAAGGTTAATGGTTTAGTTATTGGTGCAAGGTTGTTGGTGTATTTGTTGTAACACCGCCTACCTTATCTACTCACTAGACCCACGACCTAGCCTTTACCCAAGGACCAGGTGCGTTATGCGTAATGCGTTCAGCGTTGAGCGCCGTACTCCGTACGCATTACGCTGTACGCCGAGCGCACAACGCATACAGCGCTCAATACTCTGTACTCTATACTCACTACAAAAGTTGTATCTCTAATTTCTACGAATATGAAATACATAGTCCTCGTATGCGACGGAATGGCTGATTATCCGGTGCAGGAGCTGGCCGGAAAAACGCCTCTTGAGGCTGCGCGCACCCCTCACATGGACCTTATTGCCCGCCTGGGTAGGTTGGGACGGGTCAAAACCGTTCCCGATAGTATGGAGCCGGCTTCTGACGTGGCTAATATATCGGTTCTCGGATATGATCCTGAAAAATATTATACCGGCAGGGGTCCGCTTGAGGCGGCGAATCTCGGAGTTGAGTTACGCGAAGACGATGTGGCGTTCCGCTGCAATATGATTACCGTGCTTCATGATGCGCTCACCGATTATAGTGCAGGCCACATCCGTTCGGAAGAATCAAAGGAACTTATCTTGTTCCTTAACCAGCACTTTGCGACCAGGGAGATACGTTTTTACCCCGGCGTCAGTTATAGAAATTTGATGGTTGTCAGGGACGGCGCAAAAATCGGCCTGGATAAAGTAAAAACCAGGGCGCCGCACGATATATTAGGCCAAAATATCCAGAAGCATCTACCGAAAGGAAAAGGCTCAGACGTCCTTATTAGGATAATGGAGGACTCAAGGAAGCTGCTTGAGCATCATGAAATAAACCAGGTGAGAGTGGACCTGAAGGAAAATCCTGCAACGATGATCTGGCTGTGGGGGCAAGGCAAGAGGCCGTCTATGCCCACTTTTTTAGATAAGTACGGTTTATCCGGCAGTGTCATATCCGCGGTCGATTTGATTAAAGGCCTAGGGAGGATTCTTGGTTTAGAGGCTATTAATGTTCCGGGCGCAACCGGTTATTACGATACTGATTATAAAGGCAAGGCAAAGGCAGCGATTAAATCGCTCACTGATAAAAATTTTGTATTTTTGCACGTGGAGGCAGCAGATGAAGCAGGGCATAACGGCGATTTGAGAGAGAAGATTTTGGCTATCGAAAGATTTGATACCCTGGTCGTTGGAACGATCTTACAGGAGTTCAACCGGAAGAAAAATTTCAGGATTTTGGTCTTGCCCGATCATCCGACCCCCGTTGAATTGAGGACCCATGTATCTGATCCGGTGCTCTTTGGCATATACGGTAAAGGCATAGTGGGCAGGGGTTTTGCGAAATACTGCGAAAAGGAAGCCATTAAATCAAAGCTTTATTTTTCCAAAGGACATGAGCTGATGGATTATTTTATCCGTGCTGATTCCGAGATAGAAAAGGAAAACAGCCTATAAGAGATTATGAATTCTTTATTCCTCGTTGTATTCGGATTAGGGGCGTTTGGCTGGGGTTATTCCGTTTTCGCCAAGAGGCTTGAGCGGGCTCTTGGTATCGACCCTTCCCGGTCAACACCGGCATATTCAAAATACGACAGCATCGATTATGTTCCGGCAAAAAACTGGCTCGTCCTATTCGGCCATCATTTTTCTTCGATTGCCGGAGCCGGCCCGGTAATCGGCCCTGTTATCGCGGTTATGTTGTGGGGATGGATGCCGGCATTGCTGTGGATTATACTCGGCAGCATATTTATAGGCGGCATTCATGACTTTGGTTCGTTGTTTATGTCGATCAGAGAGGGGGGTGCTTCTGTCCCCGATATTGCCGGGGAGGTGATTTCTAAGAAGGCAAAGACTTTTTTCCTTTTGTTCGTCTGGCTTACCCTGATTTTGATTATTGCCGTTTTTGCGTATCTTGCCGCAGAAACATTTGTCAAGGAACCGAAGGTCGTCGTGCCTTCTTTGGGCTTGATTCCGGTAGCGATGGTGGTAGGTTATTTTCTCTATACCTTACGTATTAACCCGACATTGGCTACCGTGTTCGGGCTTATTTGTTTGCTTGGCTTGCTGATGCTTGGCAATGCGCTCCCTGTGCAGGGTAGTGTGATTATGTGGTTAGTAATATTATTGGCGTATGCATATTGTGCATCTATACTACCCGTCAATATACTATTACAGCCACGCGATTATCTTTGTAGTTTTTTGTTATTCTTCGGATTAGGAGCAGGTTACCTGGGTATTGTACTGAACAGGCCTGTGATATCCATGCCGCCGTATCTGGCATGGTCTAGTTCCGAAGGATACTTGTGGCCGGCATTATTTGTGACAGTTGCCTGCGGGGCAGTGTCGGGTTTTCATTCGTTGATTGCAAGCGGCACTTCTTCCAAACAGCTTGCCAATGAACGGTACGCAAAGCGGATCGGCTATGGCGCAATGGTAACCGAAGGGATGGTCGCGATCTTGGCTCTTGTGTGTGCGGCTCTGTTTTTCAGGCGCGGCCAGAATCCCCAGATAATTTTAAAAGATCAGGGCCCCATTGGAATATTTGCCAGTGGCTTTGGCGTGATTACGGGAAACCTGCTGGGGAAAAATTCATCTTTTTTCGCAATCACTCTTCTGAATGCGTTTATTCTGACTACGCTTGATACCGCAACAAGGATATCTAGGTACCTGACTGAGGAATTTTTCGGAATCAAAAACAGGTTCTTTTCAACGTTTGTGATTGTTGCATTGAGCGCGGCTCTTGCGTTAAGCGGACAGTGGAACAGGATATGGCCTGCGTTTGGTGCTGCGAATCAGCTGGTTGCCGCACTTACGCTTTTTGTCATGACTTGCTGGCTGCTTTCCAAGAAGAAACCGTATGCATTTGTATTCTTCGCTGGTATCTTTATGCTCTGTACTACCCTTGGGGCATTGTTGTTTCAGGTACTAAGGTATGTAAGGAGCGGGAACATTTTTTTGATGGTAGTTTCGGCCGCACTGATACTATTGGCGCTGGAAATGGCGCGAGAAGTATTCTTAAAAATTTCCGTAAGGAGAAAGTATGGGTAAGCATTTAGTGGTCCAGAAGTTCGGCGGTTCTTCGTTGGCAAATGTTGAGCGTATCCAGAGCGTTGCCCAGCGGGTAGTAAGCTATAAAAAGAGGAAGCGTGATTTGGTGGTGGTCGTATCTGCGCTTGGCGATACCACTGATGAACTTGTTGCGCTGGCACACAAAATCAATGCCGAGCCTCCCGAAAGAGAAATGGATATGCTTCTTTCTACGGGTGAGCAGATCTCCGTTTCTCTTTTGGCAATGGCAATCCATAAGCTTGGCTTTGAGGCTATTTCATTTACCGGTGCCCAGGTAGGGATCATTACCGATACGACACATACGCGGGCAAGGATTATCAGGATCAATACCGAAAAGATCCGGGAAGAACTAAGGAATGGTAAAATCGTGATAGTGGCAGGATTTCAAGGTGTCACGCTGAACCAGGATATTACCACTCTTGGCAGAGGCGGATCTGATTTGACCGCAGTCGCGCTGGCCAAGGAGCTCTCAGCCGATGAATGCGAAATATACACGGATGTCGAGGGGATTTTTACCACCGATCCGCGGATTGAGCCGAAGGCGAGAAAAATAGATGCGATTACCTATGACGAAATGCTGGAGATGGCTTCGCTGGGCGCCCAGGTGATGCAGGCGCGTTCTATCGAGGTTGCTAAAAAATTTAATGTGCCCATACATGTGCGTTCAAGTTTTAACACAGTAAACGGAACGATGATTGTCAAGGAGGTTAAGAGGATGGAGGATGCACTGGTTACCGGCATTACCATTAATAGAAATGAGGCGAAAATCACTATCTGCAATGTCCCCGATCAGCCCGGGGTAGCGGCAAAGATTTTTAAGGAGTTGTCGGAAGGCGGGGTAAACGTCGATATGATCGTCCAGAATGTCAGCCATACGCGTAAAACCGACATATCTTTTACCGTCAGCAAAGCAGAACTGGCGAAAACGAGGAAAATTGCCCGCAAGGTCTGCAGAGAAATCAATGCCGAGGATATCCTGGAAAACCAAGGCGTTGCCAGGGTCTCAATTGTCGGTGTCGGCATGAAAACGCATCCCGGGGTTGCCGCGAGGATGTTTGATGCGCTGGCAAAACACAGGATTAATATCGAGATGATTTCTACTTCTGACATAAGTATTTCCTGTATTATTAAAAAAAGGTATGCTGAGGCGGCAGTCAAAGCGCTGCACGAGAAATTCAAGCTAGGCTAATACACACAAAGGTGGAAAAGATGGCTCAGGTAACAATTTACGACACTACGCTTCGTGATGGTTCGCAGGGAGAGGGTATTTCTTATTCGGTCACGGATAAAATCCGCATCGCCGAAGAGCTCGATGCGCTCGGGATCCATTATATCGAGGGGGGCTGGCCTGGATCAAACCCCAAAGATATGGAATTTTACGTAAAGGTCGCAAAGCTCCATCTTAAGAACAGCGCAATGGTTGCATTCTGCTCAACCAGGCGGCCCAATACTGCTGCGGAGGATGACCCAAATCTCAAATCCACCGTTACATCGCAGGCAAAATATGCGACAGTTTTCGGTAAGACCTGGGATCTCCACGTCAAGGATGTCTTGAAGGCTACCCTTGAAGAGAATATCGCCATGATTAAAGATACTGTGCGTTTTCTTGTTTCAAAAGGCCTGATTGTTTTCTACGATGCCGAGCATTTCTTTGACGCATATAGGACCAATAGGGAGTATAGTCTTCTTTGCATTACTGCGGCTGAAAGCGCAGGTGCTAAGGCAATCGTACTGTGCGATACAAACGGCGGAACGCTGACCTCGGAGGTTTTTCGGGTAGTAAGAGAGATCCGCGGGCAGGTGAAGGTATTGCTGGGTATCCATTGCCATAATGACGCCGGGATTGCAATTGCAAATTCTATTGCCGCAGTTGAAGCCGGCGCAGACATGGTCCAAGGCACTATCAACGGCTACGGTGAACGCTGCGGCAACGCCGATTTAATCCCTATTATCGCCAACATCAGCTTAAAGCTGGGTAAAGAAAGCATTGGCACAGATAAGATAAAAGAACTAACGCATGTGTCGCATTTTGTAAGCGAGATCAGCAATATGAGGCAGCGCAGCGACCAGCCTTATACGGGCGCATCGGCGTTTGCGCATAAGGGAGGAGTGCATATTAATGCGGTGATGAAGAACCCGGCGACCTACGAGCATATCGACCCTGCCGTGGTCGGCAATCACCGCCGGATGCTCGTTTCGGAACTCGGAGGAAAGACCGGAATCGTTATACGGGCAAAAGATATCAATCTAGACCTTAACAAGGATACCCCGCAGACCAAAAAACTGCTCGATTTATTGCAGAAACTTGAAAACGAAGGGTATCATTTTGAGGCTGCCGAAGCTTCGTTTGAGTTGTTGATGAAGCGCTCGCTCAAGAAATATAAAAAGTTCTTTGACCTGGAGGGTTTTCGCGTCGTAATTGAGAAACGCTCGGACAAGAACATTACCTCAGAGGCAATTATCAAGCTCAAGGTTAAGGGTGCCAAAGAACATACTGCTGCCGAGGGAGACGGCCCGGTGAATGCGTTGGACAATGCGCTGCGCAAGGCCCTAAGTGAATTTTATCCCACACTTTCCAAAATGCACCTTTCTGATTTTAAGGTGCGCGTGCTTGACGAGAAATCCGGGACCGCGGCAAGGGTGCGCGTGCTTATCCAGTCTCAGGATGAGACTGACAGTTGGAGCACTATAGGGGTCCATGAAAACATTATTGAGGCGAGCTGGCAAGCGCTGGTGGATAGCATCGAGTATAAATTATTAAAAGACGGGGTCAAGGACACATGAATATCCTTAACTCAAAAAGGAGGCGATCATGCAATGCCCGAGATGTAATGCACAGTTAAAAGAGATTCTCTATGAAGGAGTGTCTATTGATACGTGCGAAAAGTGCGAAGGGGAATGGCTGGATAGCGGCGAAATCATAGCGATTAATAAGGCGCGTGAAAAAACTTTTTCTGATGGCGAAAAAAATAAAATGACAGGCGCACAAAAGGCGGCAAAACCGGTAACCCGCTCACAGGCGTCTTTGCAGTGCCCTCATTGCAAGGTGCCGATGACCTCATTGAACTATTCTTACTCAACAGGTATTATTGTTGACCGTTGCCCTTCATGCAACGGGTTATGGCTTGATAAGGATGAATTGGAAAATATCCAAATCGTTATCGAAGAGTGGGATAAGAAGACTCCGGAATTGAACAAAAAATTCCAGCCCATACTTGCCAAAATCAAAGCAGACTACCAACAGAAGAGTGAAGAGGGGCTCAACGAATTGGCAGCCGGCTCAAGCCCGGTCATGGATTCCGTCATCAAGGCGATTCTCTACCAGTTATTTTAGGGACGGTTCTTACTCCGAAGCAAAGCTGTCCCTTTTAGGCTACTCAATATGAATACCATACCCAGCCGCTACAATCCGAAGGATACGGAAGATAAATGGTATGCCCTCTGGCAAGGGCGAGGTCTTTTCCGTGCCTGCCCCGACAAGTCAAAAAAGCCGTTTTCTATCGTTATTCCGCCGCCTAACGTGACCGGTATCCTGCATATGGGCCACGCTCTTAACAATGCTATTCAGGATATCCTGATACGCTATCACCGCATGAAGGGGCATGAATCTCTTTGGATGCCTGGTACTGACCATGCCGGGATCGCCACGCAGAATGTCGTCGAGAAGGCGATGGCAAAAGAAGGCTTAAGGCGTAACGATTTAGGCAGGGAAAAATTTATCGAGCGCGTATGGCAGTGGAAAGAGCAATACGGCTCAGCCATTATTAAGCAACTGAAGAAACTCGGCGCTTCCTGCGATTGGCAGCGTGTACGCTTTACTATGGATGCAGAATATTCAAAAGCCGTAGTTGAAGTTTTTGTGCGGCTCTTTGAAAAAGGGCTAATCTATCAGGGAAGCTATATCATTAACTGGTGCCCGCGCTGCCAGACCGCGCTTTCCGATGAAGAAGCCCCGCATCATGAGCTCCAGGGCAACCTTTACTATTTAAAATACCCTTACAAAAGCGATCCATCTAAATTCGTCGTGGTGGCAACTACCCGGCCCGAAACTATGCTTGGCGATACTGCGGTCGCGGTGAATCCCAAAGACAAACGCTATAAAAAAGCCATCGGAGAAACCTTGGTCCTGCCCCTGGTCAACCGCGAGATCCCTATTATTGCCGATGAAATGATAGATATGAAGTTCGGGACCGGCGCAGTAAAGGTTACCCCTGCGCATGACCCTAATGATTACCTGATGGGGAAAAAACACAGGCTTGAGTTTGTCAACGTCATGTCGCCTAACGGAAAAATGAACGAGCAGGCAGGGGATTACAATGGTATGGATAGGTTTGAGGCAAGACAAGTCATTTTAGAGGACCTGAAAGAGCAGGGCTTGCTTGAAAAGACAGAGCCGCACCCCTTATCCGCAGGCCACTGTTACCGCTGCCATACTATTATTGAGCCATATTTGTCAAAGCAGTGGTTCGTAAAAATGAAACCGCTGGCAAAGCCCGCAATCGAAGCGGTAAAAAAGGGGAAAATCAAATTCTATCCGAAACGATGGACTAAGGTATATCTTGGCTGGATGGAGAACATCCAGGATTGGTGCATTTCAAGGCAGATATGGTGGGGGCACCGTATTCCGGTCTATTATTGTAGAAAATGCCTTGATTCAGGAAACTCCCAAATCTCAAATGCCAAATCTCAAATAAATTCCAAACTCCAAAATACAAAACAGGCACAGGGGGTCATTGTCTCAAGGGCCAAACCGGATAAATGCCCGAAGTGCGGATCAGCGGATATCTATCAGGATGAAGATGTGCTGGATACCTGGTTTTCTTCGTGGCTTTGGCCGTTTGCGACATTCTACTGGCCGCCTGAAGCCCAGAGTCCAGAGCTTAGGGCTCGGACTGAAGCGGATTTGAAATATTTCTATCCCACATCCACCCTCGTGACTGCCCCCGAAATAATCTTTTTCTGGGTCGCGCGCATGATTATGGCAGGCCTTGAGTTTATGCAGGAGGTCCCTTTTAAGGATGTGTATATCCACGGGACGGTAAGGGATGTAGAAGGCAAAAAGATGTCGAAGTCGCTCGGCAACATCATTGACCCCTTAGAGATTATTGACGAATACGGTGCTGATGCGCTTCGCTTCAGCCTGATTTCTATTACCTCTCAAGGACAGGATGTATATTTATCGAAAGAGCGGTTTGAGCAGGGCAGAAACTTTGCCAATAAAATATGGAATGCCTCTAGGTTGATCCTTATGAATTTGGACCCCGGACAGGCAAGGGCTGATTTATGCGTGTTTTTCAAAAAGGAGCCGCTTGGCGTAGTAAATCGTTGGATTTTGAGCAGGTTTTATTCGACCCTAAAAGAAGTACAGAGGGGTTTTAGCGAATACAGGTTTAACGAGGCGGCAAACCTACTCTATAGTTTCTTTTGGCATGAATTCTGCGATTGGTATCTTGAGGTCATCAAGGCCGATATACGCAATACGCATAACCAGGTGGTCATGTATAAGGTGCTTGAGAAGTTTTTACGCGCCCTGCATCCCTTTATGCCGTTTATCACCGAAGAAATCTGGCATTTGCTGCCCGGGGCAACAGATTCGATAATGTGCCAGTCATGGCCGCACATCCAGGAGCAGGTCATAGACAAAAAATTGGAAAAAGAGGCAGAGTCACTTTTTAGCGTAGTTACACAAATACGCAATCTACGCGCACAGATAGGCATTGCCCTGGACAAAAAAGTGGTGGTTTCCGTCTATCCCCATACTGCTTCGAAAAAGAAGCTGGTAGAAGAATACGCTTCCCTCGTAGTCAATATGGCAAAGCTTGAGGCGTTGCATTCGCTTTCCCGCAATAAGCGGCCTGCCAGGGCAATCAGCAGCGTCGCCGAGGACGTGGATATTTATCTGCATTCCGAAGGCATTGTCGATGCCGATCAAGAGAAAGAAAAACTTACATTGAAAATTCAGGAACTGCACAAGCTCAAGCAGGCCAAAGAGGCAAGGCTTAAAAACCATGATTTCATGGAGCGGGCTCCCGCAGGGGTTGTTGAAAAAGAGAAGGCAGGCCTGGATGAGCTTAGCGGGACATTAACGCGCCTTGAAAAGATGTCAAAGGAGCTCACTTAAGATAATGGTTAAGACGAATCATTTTTTTCTGAAAGAAAGAGCGGTACTGCCGAACGGGTATCTCAACGCTATCATCAAAAGTGCGCTGAAAGAAGATATCGGAAGAGGGGATATTACCACAAGCCTGGTTGTTCCTGCGGGCAGGAAAATGAACGCTTGTATTGTGACTAGGCAGGACTGTGTTGTCTGCGGCCTTGCGGTTGCCGAAAAGGTATTTAAGGCAGTAGACAAAAAGATTAATTTCAAGCCTTGCGTTAAAGAAGGCAGGCTGGTAAAGAAGGGCGCCTGCCTTGCCTGCGTTCGCGGCAACAGCCGCAGTATACTTGCAGCAGAAAGAGTCATGCTTAATTTCCTAAGCCTGCTTTCAGGGGTGGCAACGCGCACGCACGAATTCGCAGAAAAGACAAAAAAACATAATGTCAAAATCGTAGATACGCGCAAAACCTTGCCGGGTTTGAGGCTTCTTCAAAAATATGCGGTCAGGGTCGGCGGGGGGTTCAACCATCGCATGGGCCTTGATGAAATGGTCCTGGTAAAGGATAACCATATAAAAATCGTAGGCGGCCATACGAGACTGCCGCGTTTCTTTTGTGCGCAAAAAGTAGAAATTGAGGTTGAGTCCCTTAAAGAGCTTGCGCATGCGTTACGCTGCAATCCGCATATTGTCATGCTTGATAATATGGCTCTTGCGGACATCCGCAAGGCAGTGAAGCTGCGCGATGCATTTGCGCGTAACACAAGGAGCGAAAAAATCCTCCTTGAAGTTTCCGGAGGCGTACAGTTAGAAAATATAGGCCATATAGCCTCAACAGGAATAGATATGATTTCTATCGGCGCATTAACCCATTCAGTGAGCGCTATCGACGTAAGTTTAGAGGTCGGCCCAATTGTCACGCTTTAAGCTCGTTTCAGATTTTAAGCCCTGCGGTGACCAGCCAAAGGCAATTGATGGGCTTGTTGGAGTACTTCGTTCAGGCAAACAATTCTCAACGCTCCTTGGGGTTACCGGCTCAGGAAAGACATTTACCTTAGCCAACGTCATCGCCGAGCTCAACATCCCGACGCTGGTCATTTCTCACAATAAAACCCTGGCTGCACAGCTTTACACGGAGTTCAAGAATTTCTTTCCCTATAACGCAGTCGAGTATTTCGTCAGTTACTACGATTATTACCAGCCTGAGGCGTATGTCCCCTCAACGGATACCTACATCGAAAAAGACGCCTCTATCAATGACAGGCTTGACCGGCTGCGGCTCTCTTCGACCAGTTCCCTGATGTCGCGGCCCGACGTGATTATCGTTGCTTCGGTTTCCTGTATCTATAATCTCGGCTCGCCCCAGGAGTATAAAGGCCTGTTGGTTTTTATCGAGAAGGGCCAGTATATTGAAAGGGAAACACTTATTGAGAAGTTCGTCAATATCCAATACGAACGAAATGACTATGAATTTATCAGGGGGAAGATAAGGGTGAGGGGGGATGTGGTAGAGGTATTCCCTGCGTATAAAGAAAAAGCGCTGCGCATAGAATTGTTCGGCGAAAAAGTGGAAAGAATAGAAGAAATCGACCCTGTGTCAGGGGAAGTGCTCAATGAACTGGATAAGGTCGCGATATATCCGGCAAAACATTTTATCGTTTCCGGCGACGCGATAAAGAATTCCCTGCAATCCATCGCATGGGAGCTAGAGGACAGGCTTAAGGCCTTAAAAAGCCAGAATAAACTCCTTGAGGCCCAGCGCCTTCAGCAGCGCACGCGTTACGACATGGAGATGCTGTCGGAAATAGGGTACTGCCACGGCATAGAAAATTATTCCCGGCACCTCTCGGGTCGGCTTGCCGGCGCAAGGCCATATTGCCTGTTGGATTATTTTCCCGATAATTTTCTTACCATACTTGACGAATCCCATGTTACTGTGCCGCAGGTAAGAGGAATGTATGAAGGCGACCGCGCCAGAAAAGAAATATTGGTCGATTACGGATTCCGCCTGCCTTCCTGCCTTGATAACCGCCCTTTGCAATTCAAGGAATTCGAGAGCCTGATCAAGCAGACGATTTTTGTTTCCGCGACCCCTGATGAATATGAAATTACCAAAAGCAACGCAAGGGTAATTGAGCAGATTATCAGGCCGACCGGCTTGGTGGATCCTGAAATTATCGTAAAGCCAAGTGATGGACAGGTGCAGGACTTAATAAAGGAGATAAGAAAACGAGCCAAGGTTAATGAGCGCGTGTTGGTGACAACGCTTACCAAAAGGATGGCTGAGGACCTGGCCAGTTATTTACAGGAAGAAGGCCTCAAGGTAAAGTATTTGCATTCCGAGATTCAGACAATAGAGCGCGCAAAAATACTGCGGGAATTACGGGAAAAGGCATTTGACTGCCTGGTAGGGATTAATCTTCTTAGGGAAGGGCTCGACCTTCCCGAAGTTTCGCTTGTGGCTATCCTGGATGCGGATAAGGAAGGTTTTTTACGTTCAGGCACCTCTCTGATTCAGGTTGGAGGCAGGGCTGCGCGCAATATCAACGGTACAATTATTATGTACGCAGATATAATGACCGGTTCAATGAAAAAAGCGATCAATGAAAGCAGCCGGCGTATGAAAATTCAACTTGAGTTTAACCGTAAGAACAAAATAACCCCGCGTTCCATTCAGAAGGCTATTAAGGATGGGATAGAGTCATTGCAGGAGGCAGATGCGTATGCCCGCCAACAGACAGGGTTAAATAAGGAAGAATTCGAGCTTAACCGCTACAT
The DNA here is from genome assembly GCA_003598135.1 of Candidatus Omnitrophota bacterium. Taxonomy (GTDB): domain Bacteria; phylum Omnitrophota; class Gorgyraeia; order Gygaellales; family Profunditerraquicolaceae; genus SURF-25. The sequence continues at coordinate 2,551 of QZKA01000035.1, read as the reverse complement.
TGCAGAGATGGAATACGAAATGGAACTGGCTGCCAGGAACCTGCAGTTTGAGAAGGCAGCGGAGCTGAGGGACCGAATCAAAGAATATAAAAAGGCTAAGGCTTAGTGTAACGGGTTCTATATGCGTTAAGCGTTTTGCGTAATGCGCTATGCTTCGTACACCGTACTCCGAACGCACAACTCCGAACGCACAACGCATACAGTACTCACTACTCTGTACTCATTACTAACCTTCTAAACGAAAATGCTGCTAACGATCGACATAGGCAATACGAAAATCAGCTTCGGGTTATTCAGGGGGAGCCGGATTATAAAAAAATTCGATATTGCAACAGAGACATATAACGGCCGGGGTCTAAAAAAGCTCCTTGGACGCGTACCCATTTCCGGTGCTATCGTTTGTAGTGTTGTTCCTGATAAAAACCGCGTGATTAAGAAAGATTTGGCGATGATCACCGGCAAGAGGCCGATTTTTGTAGGCCAGGATATTGTTGCGCCCATCAAGAATAACTACCGTTTTCCCAAGCAGGTCGGCCAGGACAGGCTGGTAACCGCATATGCCGCGTCTGAGTTGTACGGTTGTCCTGTGTTGGTGGTTGATGCAGGTACTGCGATTACGCTTGATGTTGTTTCTGGCAAGAAAGCCTATTTGGGCGGCATGATAGTCCCGGGCATTAAGATGTCTTTAGATGCGCTTTATAAAGATACTGCGTTACTGCCTCGCGTGAAATTGTCAAAACCGGATAGCCTCGTAGGCACAGACACAAAAAGCAGCATTTTAAGCGGGGTTGTATTTGGCTTAAGCGTATTACTGGAGGGAATGGTGAATAAGCTGAAAGCTAAGTTTGGCGCTTCTACAACAGTTGTCGGAACAGGGGGAAGCATACATTTCTTAAGCCGTGATCGCAAGGTTTTTACGCATATCGACCCTGATTTAACCCTCACAGGCCTCTCGTTGATTTATCGTAAAATTTAACTATATAATACCTGCCTCGACCTTAGCCTCAACCTTTTATAGTATTGAGTATTGAGTATAGAGTATAGAGTAAATACGTAAGGCGTTGTGCGCTTGAGCGTACAGCGTTATGCGTACGAAGTACAGCGCGTAACGCGGAACGCATCACGCATAACGCAGAGCGCATAACGCTGAACCCATCCTCCATTTTTCCTGCCCGATGTTTACTCTTTGCAACATTTTCCTTGACAAGCTATGATTTCCTTTGTATATATATGATTATCTAAAATATGCAAAAAGAGGTGGAAATATGGTAAAAGAAAAAGAGATTTTAACAGCCAAGGAAGTTGCTACCTATCTTCATCTCCATCCCCTTACCGTGCATAAGTATGCGCGCGAAGGAAAAATCCCGGCTTTCAAAATCGGCGCGGATTGGAGATTCCACAAACTTTACATTGACCAGTGGATTAAACAGAAGGTGGACAGCAATTTAAACGGCAGGAAACAGGTAAAAGTAGTTTCGGAAAAAAGCTGATTCTCGACGGATGAAAACCTTTGCAGTTTTATTCAACCCGATGGATAATAATCACTTAGAGAATTTCTGGCCGATTTCTAAGATGGTGCCGAGATTATTCTTGCGTTTTTTAGGTAATCATTGCAGCGCATTTAAGACGCAGGTAATGCGTTCCAAGAGAGGGAAGGAAACCTTTGGTTATTTTCTGCCTTTGCCTGTTATGCAGAGGCATAGCCTTAACCACGACGGTTTACTTGCACATGAGGTTGTCCGTTCAGCAGCGGAGCTTACTGAAAAGTTGCAGGTAGATATTTTAGGAGTTTGCGCAGATGAAGGGGTTTCTTATGAAAAGACGGGCTTGCTTTCCAGGCAGCTGGATTTGGCGATTACTAACGGCTGTACTTTTACTGCGTGGGCAGTTTTTGAGACTCTTTACCGGACCGCAAAGCAAAAAAATATTGATCTAAAAAATATTGTCCTTGCGGTAATCGGCGCAGACAGTACGGTGGGGTCTTTGTCTGCCCAGAAGTTTGCGGAATCAGCCGGGAGTATTTGGCTCTATGGAGGCCAGCCGCAGAAACTCCAAGCAATCAGAGACAAGATTGCGCAGAGGAATCCTGCGTGCGGCGTATCGATTGAATCCGGCTTGGACAGGATATTCAAGGAAAGTGACATCATTATCAATATTTTTAATAACGCAGGCATATTATTGTCAACCGATGAAGTAAAGGAGAATGCGATTGTCTGTGATGTCTCTTTAAAGAGAGAATTGGCCGAGAGGATAGGCGAGCGCAGGGATGTAACGGTGATTAAAGGGAATTTGATCAGGCTTCCTTTTAATACGAACTTCAGCGCTAAGCTTGGCCTTCCGGATAATATAGTATATGCCTGTATTGCGGAAGCTATGCTCCTTGCGCTCGAAGAAAAAATAGTCAATTATTCTTTAGAGGAAGATATTAATATCGATAAGCTTGAGGAAATTGCAAATATCGCAGCGCGCCACGGGTTTGAGGTGTGTGTCCCGTAGCCGCTAACGGAAATTGGAGGCCTAGGTTAAGGCTTAGGTAGTGCGCGTTATGCGT
>QZKA01000001.1 GCA_003598135.1 Candidatus Omnitrophota bacterium | reverse complement strand
CAATACGAAACAATGAGCAAAACTATAAGCGAACTTAAACGATTACAAAACCACCGCCAAAACGGCCCAACTCCCGCATTGCCTAATGGTTCTGCTATTTCCCAATCAACTCAAAAGTCTCAAAACCCAGTGCGTGATATACATAACACCCAACTCAATACACAATACTCAATACACAATACTAAACTTATAATTATTTATCTATTTCTTGCATTTAACTTTGCTACAACTATAGGCCTTTTTGCTCTGTTCTATACTTCCCGAACCGAACGCCAAACCACCCTGACCCAGCTTAATTCTACAATTCAGGCTATGGAACGCTCTAATGCAGCCTTACTAAGCTCGTTCACTAAAAAGTTCGATCAAATGAACATCGAGATAGAAAAGGCGTCAAAGAGGACGGAGGAGATGGGGATAGCTGTCAAAGAATTAAACAAGGAGCAAGAAGCGCAACGCTTTGCAATTGAAACACTTACGAAGGCAAAGAATACGCTATTTAAGAGAATAAATACAATTGAGAGTAACTAAGTAATAATTCTACTTATATGAATTTATTCGACTCCGCTTATAATCTTCTACCGGGGAAAAAAGCTCTCAAGAACATAGCATGGGCTTTGCCTTCCCAATTTTTTTATGGAAGGACATTTTGGAATTATTATAATTTTTTAAAAAAAAGCCAATGGTGGTCAAAAAAACAATTAAGACAATATCAACTTACTAAACTTCAAAAATTAATTTATTATTCTTATAAAAATGTACCGTATTACAGGGAAATATTTAAGAAAAACGCTATCGTCCCCGATAAGATAAAATCTTTAACCGACATTGAAAGAATACCTCTTTTAACGAAAGAAATTATCCGGAACCGTTTCAATGATCTTTTATCTAATGATTATTTGAAAATGGCCCCTATTAAAAGAACTACAGGTGGAAGCACAGGGAAAAGGTTAGAAATAATGAGTTCTTTTAATCAAGGACAATTAAGAAAAGCTGTCGTTTGGAGATATAGGAATTGGGCCGGTTATTCCTTTAATGAACGAGGACTTACTTTTAATCTGCCCCATCGAAGTCCTGCCGGAAAGAACCTTATTTATGAAAACGTAAAAGAAAAACAAATAAACTTTAACATTGATATCTTTAACGAAGAAATCCTGAAGCAAATAGTTTCCAAGATAGTCAGCTTCAAGCCAAAAGTTATAGAATGTTATCCATCAAGACTATTTATATTGTACAAATATTTGAAAAAAAATAGCATAATAATGCCTTCATTGAAAATCGCAGTTACAACGTCTGAAATGCTATATTCCGAGATTCGGGAAATGATAGAGCAAGAATTAAATATACAGATTTTCGATTATTACGGACAGATTGAATTTTGCTGTAACGCAGGTCAATGCCCTGAAAAAACCTATCATGTTGCCGACGAAGTATGTATACTCGAAATTATCGATAAAGCTGGTCAAAGAGTTAAGAATGGTGAAATAGGAGAAATCTGTGGAACATCGCTTGATAATTATATTATGCCATTGATTAGATATAAGACAGAGGACTTGGGGATAATAAACATGGAAAGCTGCTCATGCGGAAGAGGGCTTAATATTTTAAAGAATATCGTAGGACGTACTCAAAACATAATCGTTTCTCCAAATGGTACCATGAGCTTCCCGGCTAGGTATTTTAATATCCAGCTTCTTAAGGGAATCAAGGATATGCAAATTATACAAGAGGATATTCAATCATTAAAAGTAGTGCTTGTCGCTGACCAAGATTTTACAGATACTACGAAATCTGAGCTTATTGCAATGCTGAGGAAGAATTTGAATTATCCTTTTGAAGTACAGATAGAATTGGTAGATCATATCAAAAGAGCTGTTTCCGATAAACATTTACTCGTCATTTCCAAGATAGCGCAATATTCTACACATGCCTAAAAAACGCATCTTATTAATAATAAACAGTTTGGGCCTTGGGGGAATTGAAAAACGAGCATATACCTCCTTGTTGCATTTTAATAAAGATAAGTACGAATTTAAAGTGTGTTGCCTTTTTGAGAAGGGATTCTTTGCAGTTGAACTCGAAAAGATGGGAATTCCCGTATTACTGATTGGTGCAAACCTTTATAAACGTATAGATGTAATATCGTTACTAAAGTTAGCCAGAATTATTAAAGAGTACAATCCGAATATCGTCAGGACTTATTCAATTTATGCCAATCGATACGGAAATTTGGCAGCTAAAATTGCCGGAAAGGGGAAAGTCGTAGCTTCTTTTCACGGAATTTATATATATCCAAAGAGTAGAATGGCTTTTTGGTTTGATTCTTTTTGTCTATTATTCTGTACAAAATTAATAGTAAGCTCAGAGCGTATGAAAGAATATTGCAAAAAACAATTTTATATTAATAAAAGAAAAATCTCAATCATACATAATTCAGTTGACCTAAAATCAATACCTGTTTTTCTAGATGAACAAAGGTTAGAAATCAGAAACAAACTAGGGATTAAACACAATGAATTAGTACTAATTGCAATCGGGAGGCTCGATAAAGCAAAGGGATTCGATATATTAATAAAATCTTTTTCTATGGCGAAACAAACAATGAACAACTTAAAACTTATAATTGTTGGTGATGGAGATTTACTCAACTCATTGAAAGATTTGGCGAAGGATAAAGCGGTAGCTAATGATGTCGTTTTCGCTGGCGCAATAACAAATATATATGAATTCTTGTCTATAGCGGACCTTTACGTTCTCTCGTCTTTATGGGAGGGGTTTGCTACGGTTTTGCTTGAGGCTATGTCAATGAAATTGCCTGTTGTGGCAACTGATGTCGGAATAAGTAAGTGGTTACTTACAGGAAACGGCTTTAAATGCGGGTCTTTGGTCCCCCCCAATGATGCTAATGCACTCTCAGCCATGATTATAAACCTTTTAAACGATCCTACAAAAAGAAACAGTATGGGAATTAACGGAAGAGTAGTGGTAGAAAATAATTTTACAATCGAAAAAGAAATAAGGCGTTTAGAAATGATTTTTGATCAAATTTAGAAATGACCATCAAAAAAATTATCCTGAGGAATGTTTTTTCAAATTGGGCCTATTTTTTTGCTCAGTTATTTACAGGCTTTTTTTTAATGCCTTTTATTGTTCATAAATTGGGAAATTCATTGTATGGTATATGGGTCTTGGTACTGTCATTAACTGGTTACATGGGAATTTTTGATATAGGCGTTAGTAATTCAATTGTAAAATTTGTTTCGAAATTTAATGCAGAAGGTGATTTTAAAAATTTGAACAAAGTTGCAACTACCAGTTTTATTGTTCAAGGTCTGGTGGGAATTGTGATAATAATATTTTCAATTATCGGCCCCTCATTAACGATACATGCATTTAAAATCGATCCTTTGCTTAGAAAAGATTTTTTGTTGTCTTTTAGTATTGTCGGCTTTGCTCTTGCAATTAAGTTCTTTTTTGGACTATTCAGTAGTATTCTTGAAGCCTACAAACGAGCTGATATTATGAGTAACATTGAAATAGCTACTTTGATACTACAAAGCACTCTAATAGTTATCTCATTATTGAACCACTGCGGAATTATAGTATTGAGTTTGATTTTATTGTGTGTAAATATTATTAGGGAGATTCTCCGGGCAATCTTTGCATTCAAAATATGTCCCAATTTATCGATCCAATTAAAATTAGCAAATTTTCAAACATTGAAACTAATATTCGGTTATAGTTTTTATATATTTGTGCTCACGATTTCCAGTAAACTCATCTATCAAACCGATAACGTAATAATAGGAATATTTATTGGCTCAGGGGCAATAACCCATTATTCTATTGCTTCAAGACTTGTACTGTATGCGCAATCATTTCTACTCACAGTCTCGGGAGTTTTGCTTCCTTTCGCAAGCGAATTTGAAGCAAAAAAAGAACATGAAAACATAAAAAAGCTTTTGTATTCTGGAACAAAATACTGTTTTATGATTTCTTCCTTAATATGCCTTACTTTTATTCTTACGGGAAAAGAATTAATAACTTACTGGATGGGGCAAGATTATATATTAAGTTATCCTATCTTAATTATTTTGACACTTCCTTATGCAGTTGCGCCTTCATATTTAATTATGAATTCCTTACTTAAAGGCATAGGCAAATTAAGGTTTCTTTCTGCAGCAATAGTAACAGAAGCAGTGATAAATCTCATCTTGAGCATAATCTTAGTTAAGAGATTTGGATTAATAGGGGTTGCCTGGGGCACAGCAATTCCTATGATTATTAATAGAGGTTTTATCATACCTATTTATTTTCTTAAATTACAAGATGTCCAAATCTGGGAATTCTTCAAAAAATCACTTTTACCAGTTCTCCGGCCTGTGATTATACTGCTTATCAGCGTAGCTCTATTATTTGGAACAATGAAACCGCAGAACATTTTTTCGTTTATTTCTAATCTCGTTATCTTAGTGTTAATATATTCTCTAGCTTGTTTTTTCTTTTCACTTTCGTCGAATGAAAAAAAGTTCTTTTATCAAAAACTAATATGAAGAATATTGAAATGCAAAAACAGTGCAAAATTTTGTATATCGATTCATCTATTGGGTTCGGAGGTTCAACGGTATGTTTGAAAAACCTGGTTTCTCATTTGGACAAGAATAGTTACAAACCAATCATTACGTTTATTTTTAAACATGAAACGAATAAATTAAATGATTTTTTTGAATGCATCGATATTAAGAATTCTAATTTCTTAAGTTCAAAGCTAGTAATAAAGCTTATAAACTATTTTGATAATAAGCCTCGTATAAAGGGTATGAATATTTTTCCCTTTTTTCGATTAACATTATTAATATTAGAAAGATTTTTTTCTTTCCTATGGATTTTTTTATTGATAAGGCGAGAAAATATTTCAATTCTTCACCTTAATAACGGATTTAACGCCTCTGCATATTTAGCTTGTACCGTTGCAAGAATTCCTTGCGTGGTTTCATTAAGATCATTTTCGCGCTGTAAGAGGATTTTCAAAATACCAAAAAATGATAATTTATATTTTGCAGCAATGTCTAATTCTATTAAAAATGATTTTTCTTCCACATATAATTTTCCACATCAGACAATAAAGGTAATCTACGATGGAATGGAATTAGAGAAAATCTCAAACATCAAAACAAAGACAAAAAAGGAAAACCTAAGAAAACGATTTTCAATTTCTCCCACCGAAAAAATAATTGGGACGGTTGGAAGGTTCTTTCCTTGGAAACGACAAGACTTGCTTCTCAAAATCACGCGTAGATTACTGGATAAAAATATAAATTTAAAGTGCCTGCTTGTTGGTTCGGCCGAAAATAATGCTGAATCGAGAAATTGGGAAAAGGATTTAGTAAAGTTGATTAAATCGCTTGACCTAGAAAAGACTGTTATTTCCACTGGCTTTATCGCTTCTCCAATGGAAGTAATGCAATTATTGGATGTATTCGTCCTACCGTCAATTTATGAGCCTTTCGGAATGGTCATTCTAGAGTCTATGGCACTAGGAATTCCTGTTGTTGCTTTTAACGGAGGAGGACCATCTGAAATTATTACGGACAAAATCGATGGCGTGTTAGTCCCAAGCGGTAATATAGATAAAATGACGGAGGAAGTAGAGAACTTATTAGTTGACAAAAACCTTCATAACAACATTTCGCTTAATGCACCGTTGACAATACAGAGTAAATTCAACTTGTCTACTACTGTAAAAGAATATAGTAAACTGTATAAAAATATTTTAAAACGTGATAGCAATGAATAACTACAAAATTTATCACTTTTATGGTGTTCCTCCTCAATTTTTTTCTATCCCTTCTGATGACGAATATTTAAGGATGAACGCCTTGGATACACATTTTTGGAATTATGCCTTAAATAAACTATCAGAAAGCCTCGACTTTATATGTGAAGTACAGCTGTTCACTTTTGACAAAAAAATAAAACATTACAAACTATCCAGTTTATCTTTTTTGTTCCATCCAATTATAAGAGTTACTAAACATAAACTGCTCTCGCGTTTTTTAAACAAGAATTCTTATGCCTTCATTAAATATCTGAGAATAAATAAGCCGACAATTTTCGTTTTTTACTGTGGGATAACAATATCATATCTCCCCATTATAATAATAATTTTTATGAATCAAATTAATTATGTTGTGCATTATCACGGAGGCAATATAAGAAGATTCGCTTTTTTCAAAAGTTTTTTCTACAGAAAATCGAAAGCTATAATTGTTCCTACTCAGGCTGACAAAGAACAGATTAGCTCTGAATATAAAATAGACCCAAGAAAAATCTTTGTTATACCGGCGGGGATAAACACAGAATTCTACACAAACAACAACAAGACTCAGAACAATGCCTCATATCCAACCCTATGTTTTTCGGGTATTTTGAGCGAAAGAAAAAGCTTCAAAGAAGCACTGGCGTGCCTTGCTTATTTGAAAATGCATTTCCCCAAAGTTATCCTTGAAGTCGCTGGCGATTACGAAAACAAAAATTATGCAATGGAATGCGAAGAAATGATTCAAAAATTGGAATTGGAAAAATCAATAAAATTGAATGGGTGGGTCAATAAAATAATGCTAAAAAAAATTTATTCGAAATCTGATTTGCTTTTATTCCCCTCTAAAATTGAACCCTTGGGAAGAAGTCTCCTTGAAGCCATGTCCTGCGGAACACCTGCAATAGCACTAAAAACAGCAATCGGCCCAAGAATAATAATTCAACATGGTAAAAATGGCATCTTAACAGATTTGCCAAATTTTAATGAAGCAACTTTAAAATTGCTGTCAGATAAAAACAAATTGCGAATGTTGTCGCAACATGCAAGAGGGACTGTTTTAGAAAATTATTCTTTCCAAATCCTATATCCAAAGGTCGAGGCATTATATAAAAACCTAACATTAACTGTTACAAAAAATGAATAATCAAAATACTACTGTTTTAGGAATAAGCCTTGACTATCTAATGCTTCTCAATGATAACGTTAGGGGAGATGTAAAAATGAGACAGCTTGAATACGCAAAGCTCCTTTCAAGTTTTTCAATAATAGTTTATTCTCCCCGCGCATTGAAGCTTAAGCCACAAAAATGGGCAGAGAACCTATACATCTATCCAACGAATTCAAGAAATAAGGCAACGTTCATCATGGACGCCTATAGAATTGCTTCCGAATTGTGCAAAGAAAAGAAATTTGATGTTATTACTACCGAAGATCCTTTTACCACCGCCTCTGTCGGATATTTGCTCAAAAGAAAGTATCATCTGCCGCTTAATATGCAAGTTCACTGTAACTTCTGCAATAACCGATTTTGGATAAATAATCGTCTAATTAACCGTTTTTTTGACATTATTGCAAAATTCCTACTCAAAAAAGCTGATACGATACGAGTTGGCACTTCACTTGATAAACAAAATATTGCCAAAATAGGAATAGATGAAAAACGAATACACATTATTCCTGTACATATGGATTTGGATAAATTCATTCATGGCAACGGGGAAAAGATACGTAGAGAACTGCTCGCTTCTGTTTTTAATAATATCGTAATGTTCGTAGGTAGGTTATCAAAAGAAAAAGATTTGCCGACATTATTAAAAGCTTTTCGGCTAACCCTAAACAAACGGAATGATATCCTATTAATTCTTATCGGTAAGGGGAAAGAAGAACAGAAATTAAAAAAACTGGCAGATAGGCTTAACTTGGGAAATAATGTCAAATTCCTGGGAAGCATTTCTCACGATCTTCTTCCGGATTATCTATCCGCCGCAGACGTTTTTGTTATTTCTTCGCTTTTTGAAGGTACATGTATAGCAATGGCAGAGGCTTTAGCTGCAGGAAAACCGGTTATCTCAACAAGGGTTGCCGGCGCAATAGACCTTATTGAAGAAGGTAAAAATGGCTTTATAGTTGACCAGAGGGATTACTCGGGCTTAGCTGAAGGAATAATATACGTATTGAATAATAATAAGCTTTTTGCTGATAATAAAAGGCAAAATTTTGAAGTCTTGAAGAATAAATTCAACAGGAAGGCCAATATAGAAAATCTTATAGGGCTATGGGAGAAGACTTCAGAGATTGCACCAGAAAATGAATTAAAGATAATTACGAATTATCCAGTAACGCCTTGTCCTGTTTGGGAAAAAAATGTTGTCATAATCTACAATAACTTCAACAAAAAGCCTATCCACAACCAACTCTTTGCTCGTTTGTACAAAATAACAAAGGAAGCGTTGCTATTAGGGAGGCTGATTTTATCTTCGGGGAAATACGATATACTCATTACCTACAAGGACAGAGTCAGCTATTTATTTTCAATTTTGCAGGGCATATTCGGAAAAAGAATTTATCACGTAATGCTTAATTGCTTATGGGCATTGCCTAAGTCACCTTTGCGGCAACGAATTAGGAAAAAAATGACAGGTATGTCCCTCACGGGATTAGACAAAACAGTTGTCTTTGCTCGCCATGAAATATTTGATTATAAACGCGTGTTTGATTTTTCTAAAGACAACTTTATACATATACCGTATTATTTTACCTCTACTTCTTATCAGGCAATTCCGGAAGATGGTAATTATATATTTTCGGGAGGCCATGCGCATTACCGCGATTACGAAACACTTATAGAAGCAGTAACAGGGATGGATATTGAATGTAAGATCGCTACACAAATCCCGGAATATTTCGAGTCCATCAAAATCCCTAAGAATGTGCATATTTCGTGCCTTTCGGCAAAAGAATACTTCGAATGTATGGCAAAGAGCAAAATTGTTGTAGTCCCTCTAAAGAAGGGTTATTTTCGTTCTACGGGGCAAAGGACATATTTGAATGCTATGCTATTAGGAAAACCCCTTATAGTGTGCGACGAATATGGAGCATATGATTATGTTACTAACAATGAGGAGGGGATTATAATCCCGCCTGGTGATCCAACAAGGTTAAGAAACGAGATTAAAAAGTTTTTAAATGGGGATTATGATATCCAAGAGATGGCGCGTAAGGCAAGATTAAAAGCAAAAGGATTCAGCGTAGATAACACCATGGGCCAAATCATTAAATTAGCCGAACAAATAACAGGCAAGCGAATAAAATCAAGTGAAATACGGTAAGAGGATACTCATAGGAATAGCTGGTCCATCTTGCGCAGGAAAAAGCCGATTTACCAGTCTTCTTGCCAAAATAATCTCACCAGGGCAATGTTGCGTACTTGCGCAGGATAATTATTATAAAGATTGGTCTCATCTAAGCAGAGAAGAACGGAAAAGAATCAATTTCGACGATGCAAGGGTTTTTGATTTCGGGTTATTAATAAAACACTTAAAACAATTGAAATTGGGTAAACCTATAACCATGCCTATCTATGATTTTGTTTGCAGCAGGAGGTTAAAGAAAACAAAATACATAGATCCGAAAAGAATCGTGTTAGTCGAAGGCCTTATGCCTTTTCTAAAAGTCAAACTAAGAAAACTGTTTGATTATAGAATTTACATTAAAGTGAGCAATGGTGTTTGTTTATCGAGAAGGATTGGAAGAGATATTAAAGAACGGGGAGAAAGCATAGAATCGGTCTGCTATAGATATTTCGTACAAGTGCTCCCAATGCAAAGAAAATATGTTGAGCCTCAAAAAAAATACGCAGATTTGCTGATTAACGGGGAACGTAATTTCAACAAAAAACTTTTTGTTTCTATCCTAAAACAAATACCATAACAATGGACAATTTGATAAATCAAGTTGAAAACAAGATTAATGAAGATGCGCTCCTTATTGTAAACCGACTTAAGAATAATCTGGAGGCCTTGATATTAGTAGGAAGCTTTGCAAGAGGCGAGGGTGTCGCGTTTCAGAATAATGGCGAGCTCGTCCTGTTGAGCGACATTGAGTTTTTGGCGGTAGTGAAAAATATCCAAAAAGCCAGGCAGAAAACTTCGGTTCTTCCTTTAAACGACAAATTATCACTGGGTTTTGCAATAAAAAAAAGTCTCAAAAGACTAAAACCTTATATCTTTACCGTAGAAACGAAGAAATTTGGAAAAGTTATTTGGGGAGACCCTGCAATCCTCAACTTAATTCCTGATTATCCGTATGAATCTATTGACCCGCTTGATGGCTTTGTTCTGCTAAATAACCGTATTGTAGAACAACTAATATTGCTGAAAAAGATAGTTGATGGCGAGACAATCTCTCAATATTATTTTGAAAAAGGTTACGTGCAATTAGCTAATGCGCTTTTGGCTGTTCGTAAGAAATACAGGAGTCTATATTACGAAAAGGAGAAAGAACTAATCAACCTCGCAAATATAGACAAAGAAATCGTAAGCAAAATCAGGCTCGCTTTTGGTATTATCAATAAAAAAGAGTTTCGTAACTTTACAAAAGATGAAGCTAAGGCAAGCTGGCATCAACTAATGGAATATACAAAGGAAATCTGCCTTAAGGAAAAAAGAAATTGCCTCAAGAAAGAAGGAGGAATCCTCAAAGAGGAGATAAAGGAAATCGGGAAAATTGGTGGCATTGTTGATTCAGTAAAAGGCTGGGTTAAAGTAATCAGCGTCAAGTGCAAAAGAATGCAGTTTAGCAAAAAAGAACTATTTTTAAATTTCCTGAGGAATTCTCCGCAATCGCTTATTTATCAAGATGCGGTGGCTTTATACTTTGCTAACAAGCATGACAAAAATAGGCTTGATCAAGTAATTACAAGATGGGAGAGTGTAGTTAAATAAGATGAAAAAATTGCTTAAAACGCCGTGCGCCGAACGCCGAAAGAACAGTACAATTAAGATTTTCATATTAATAGATGCCCTAGGCTGGGCTTATATCAAAGACCGCCCATTCTTAAATAGCGTTGCTGTTACGAAAATGCCTATAAAAAGTATACTGGGTTTTTCAAGCGGGGTCATCCCATCAATATTAACCGGCAAATACCCGCAAGAGCATAACCATTGGTCGCTTTATTATTATTCGCCAAAAACATCGCCTTTCCGCTGGACTAAAATGTTTTCTCTAATTTTATCTGTAATATCAAAATCAAGGGGCCTGCGCTGGTTTATTGAAAAAATATCAAAGACAATCATGCAATATACGGGATATTTTGAAAGTTATCTTATCCCCCTTAAACAGCTATATTTTTTTGACATCTGCGAAAAAAGAAACATCTACACCCCCAAAGGCATAGAAGGGACTCAGACAATATTCGATGTCCTCGAGCAAGAAAAGATTGATTATAAATGTTATTTCTATCCACTAAAAGACCAGGCTATCTTCTTGAAGGCCGAGGAAGACATAAAAACTTCAACAAGTAGCTTTTACTTCCTTTATTTATCTGAATCCGATGCCGCTTTGCATAAAGAATGCAAAGATGCTTCTACGGTAAATGAAATGATAGATTTCTATGAAAAGCAAATATATGATTTATTTAAAGCCGCACAAGAGAGAAATTCTAAGGTCGATTTATTCGTTTTCTCTGACCACGGAATGGCGCCGGTTGAAAAAAGCTTTGACCTTAAAAACGGAATAGAGGAACTCGGGCTTAAGATTCCTAACGACTATGTACCTTTCTATGATTCTACCATGGCCCGCTTCTGGTTTTTTACTCACTCGGCGAAAAAGGCGATAGATACCCATCTTATCAAGCATACCTATGGAAGAATTTTGAGTGAAAAAGAAAAAAAGGAATACGGCATCAACTTTGAAAATGATCGATACGGAGAGACTATTTTCCTTATGCACACCGGCTCTGTAATTAACCCCAGCTACATGAATAATAAGATTCCTCAGGGGATGCATGGTTATGATGTGAACGAAAGCCAAATGGACGCAGTATTAGTAAGTAATGTTGAAATAAAAGAGAATATTAACGATGTCAAAGAATTTTTCAATTTAATGATTAAAGAATCAAATAATGTGCGAATTAACGAACCGGGCCATCATACAGCACGGAAGGTAAAAATACTATATTTTCTGAATTCAACAACAAGAGGCGGAGCTGAAGAGCACGTGTTGAACCTTCTGAAACATATAGATAAAACTAGGTTTGAGGCAATACTGGCCTGTCCACAAGAATTGCTAAATTTATTGGAAGAAGATATCAAACCATTAGGTATTAAAACGTATCCGGCAACTATCAGGCGTTGGCGCAACATAACGGGAATAATATCGTTTTTAAAGGTACTAAACAGAGAAAGGCCGGATATAGTCAACTCGCATTTGTTTTTCGCAACACGTTTCGCTGCTCCTTTAGCCAAAATCGCAGGAGTACCCAAGGTAATTGAGACAGCGCACATAAGGGAAGCCTGGAGGCAAGGCGTTAAGAAAATGTACTGGATAGACCGGATTTTCTATTCTAATGTAGACAAAATAATTGCAGTTTCATTTGCTGTTAAAAAGTATTTATCGGAGGAAAAGGGAATCAAGCCGGATAAAATTGAAGTTATCCATAATGGGGTTGATTTGAAAAGATTTACCCCCGGAAAAATTGAGAACGAAAAGGAAGGGATGCGCATAGGTGTTATTGGACGGCTTGAGCTACAAAAAGGGCATAAGTATTTTCTTCGGGCTATCAGTGAATTGAACGGCACCATCGAGAACATTAAGTGTTTTGTTGCGGGAGAGGGAATAGAAAAAGAAAACCTCATGAAATTAGCAGCTTCTTTACATATCGAACGCAATATTCAATTTTTAGGTTATTGTAAGGATATACCTAAATTTATCCAAACAATGGATATTATTGTTCTGCCGTCATTATACGAAGGCCTACCTTTGGTTGCTCTTGAAGCTGGGGCTATGGGAAAACCGGTAATTGCAACCAACGTGGATGGAAGCCCTGAGGCAATTATTGATAAGACAACAGGGCTGATTGTGCCTGCGCAAGACCATGTGGCATTAAAAGATGCTATCGCAGCGCTTCTTAAAAACAAGCAACAGGCATACGAATACGGCTCAAATGCACAGGCGCACATTAGGGAGAAATTTTCCTTAAAGAAGCAGCTGGAATCAACTCAGAATCTTTATATGGATTTACTGAACAGACAGAGTTAGGTTATGATAGACGCGCCTCTCATTATAATAGGGTTTGTTGTCGCCATTATCATCTTTATGAGCCCCTTTGTGGGCCTTCTCGCCACAGTAGCGCTTATTCCCCAATCACTACTACAGGGATTTGCAGGTTCCATTTTAGGAATATTTACGGCAGCAACTCCTATTAAGATTATTGGGGGGCTTACTTTTATATCTGCTTTTTTAAAACATTTTTTTACGCAAAAGAAATGGGGTTGTTTCATCAAACCAACGAATATATTTTTCGTTTTGTTCTTGATCTGGATATATATGTCTGGTTTTTCTCAACCCGGTTCTGCAACAAGGGAGAACTTTACTGTTTTCACTTCTTTCTTAATGCTCGGCTTCATAATCCTGTCCCTTGTTTATACGCTGAAACGCTTTAGGTTAGTAACCTGGACAATATTGATTTCTATGTTTCTGGTATCCATAATAACTACTCTTTCCTATTTAGGCCTCGGCCAAGTGACGAGAATGAAGGGGTCTGGATATGGGCCAAACGAATTCGCTATAGGTATTCTTCCGTTTGTCGGAATAGCCTTTTATACAATGATAGCTGAAAAAAACAAACTACTCAGGCTGCTGGCGCTTATAATCACAGTTTTCCTCACAACGGCACTTGTCCTGACTTTCTCCCGCGGAAGCCTGATCGGTTTGTTTACTATACTCATATTCGGCATCCTAAAGGCAAAAAAAAAGATAAAATCGGTATTCACTGTCCTCATCATAACGGCAATTCTCGTTTCGGCAATGCCGAAATACGTATGGGAAAGATTCATCAAAACTCAAGAAACATTGCAGAATTTAGACGAAACCAGTAATGTAGATAACACCAAGAGGAGATACTTGTTAGCGCGCGGTGCCTGGTTATTGTTTTTAGACCATCCTGTTACCGGGGTAGGTATCGGAAACTACTATTACGAAGGCAGGAAGTATGTCCAAATCAACCCTGGCCGAGCCCATACAATGTATTTAGAAGTAATGGCTGAATTAGGAATAATCGGGATTATCTTATTTTTGTTAATTCTTTTTAGTGTTTTTAAGTCTTTGAGGCTTATCATAAAGAGCAACTCTATTTATAGTGCATACGCACGGGGCCTTTATTTAGGGCTTGTCGGTTTTTTGGTCGCAGCAATTTTTCTGCATGCGCAGCAGGAAAAAGCATTGTGGTTTTGCATATTCATGGCACTTGCCCTTGAAAATATCGCAATTAAAGGACTAAGTGTTGTGGACAAAAAAAATACCAAAGCTCTCCATGAAAAATAAATCGATAGTTATTTTAGCCGTGTTTAGCTTTATTACAGGATTCATGCTACGGGAAATGTTATTAAATATCTTTGAAAGAAGCGTTGCTCATTCTAAAACATCGACAGCCGCTGCCATAGCACAAATCAACCGGTCTTCGGAAGAAGAGACGCTTGAGATTATAAAGGTCGATTTACCGAAGAAAGCAATGCGGGGAAGTTATTTTGAGATTTTTGGCCATTTCAAAAGGGCAGGCAGTGCATATCAGAAATATGATTTAACTGTAAAACTCGTATCATTTACGAACAAAGTCAATCTGCCGATTGGGCCGTTTGAATTCAACATTGATGCGAAACTCCATAAGCCCCTTGAAACTAAATCCTATGCGATCAAGGTACCGGTTCCTATGACGATTCCACTTGGAACCTATAGGGTCATAATCGAAACAAAGCTCCGCGTAACTGAAAGCGAGATGAATCCGGCGCTCACAAGCAACATCTTTAACGCCGGAACCATTGAAATAGTGTCGTATAATGAGGGCGCTTAAAAAAATATGGTCGAGATTATGCTGCTAAAGCCTTTTTTGATTTATTTCAACGTTACCTTGTGGGTTGGAGTAGTGATACTTTTATTCCTGAAGAATGGCTTAAAAAGCTCAAAATTGCTGGCCTTTACAAACTGGCTAATACGCTTACTATTGGCCCTTTTGTTATTGCAATATGCCGTATATATATACGCAAGATACATTGAGCCAAATTGGATTGCTGTTGACAAAGTAACAATCAAGAACAACAATTTTCCGGCTGAAGTCGACAACCTGACCATAGCCCATATTTCCGACCTGCATATCTGGAAAGAAGGTTTACGCGAAAGATTGCTTGTTAAAAAAATTAATTCCCTTAAGCCGGATATTATCCTTGTAACCGGAGATTTCTTAACAGAATGGGAAGGGATACCTGCCGTATTATCGGTATTCTCTAAGATAAAAGCCAGGTGCGGTATTTTCGGGATATTCGGCGATATAGACTATCATGCGCTCAAAAAAGATGAAATGACCCGTTTCAAGATGCAGCTCGTGGCCATCGGCATTAAAATTCTTCATAACGAACGGCTACAAGTTCCTGTCGATAACAATAGCTATATTACCCTGATCGCGTATACTATACCGAACAAGGGAGAGGGATTTAAGACAACAAAACTTGAAAGCCCAAAAATTGTCCTTATCCATTCCCCTAAACTTATGGAATCAAAATATATATCCGCCGATTCAGCTGACTTAGTGCTCGCAGGCGATACGCATGGGGGGCAGTTTGGATTACAATTCATACGCAATCTTTCCAGGAACGTAAGCAGTTTCAAATATGTATCCGGCCTCTATTACGTCAAAGGAGTTCCGCTCTACGTAAACAGGGGGATAGGTACGCATCGCATGAATACACGATTCCTCTGTAGGCCAGAAATAACACTGATCAAGCTTGAAAAAGGGCAAGAATAATATGAGAACTCTCTTCATAGCCAGGGATTTACCCTATCCTGCGGACAACGGCTACAGGAAACGGAACTTTTATTTCCTCAAGGCACTGTCTGAAAGGGGCGTTGGAATTACCCTTCTGTGCGAAGATGCTGCGCCTGACAAAAAAAATGCGCTGGATTACTTAAAAACCCTCTGCGAAGAGGTTATAATCATTGAGCCAAAGAAACAGAATAAGCTCTCGGCGTTGCTCTTTAGCCTCTTTTCCTCTTTGCCGTTTTCGGTAGCCTTAAGGAATTCAAAAATGGCTAAGAAACAAGTCAATAAATGCCTACGGGATAAAAACTTCGATGCGGTTATCTGTGACGCAATATTCCGCTCCATGAATGTGCCGTTGCAATACCGCGGCTTTAAAATGCTTTATGAGCACAATATTGAGTCCATAATAGTTAAACGCTATGCACAGCAGGAAAAAAATATCCTCAAAAAGCTTTTAGCGTTATTGGAAAGTAAGAAACTGGAAAAGTTTGAAACGAAAACGTGGAACAGGTTCAATTGCACGGCCACTTGCTCAGCCACTGATAAAGAAATTATAGAAAATCGGGCACGTGATGCAAAAGTGTACATAATCCCTAACGGGGTCGATAGCGGCTATTTTTCTCCTGATTCGTATGGCTTACAGCGCAACTCAATCGTCTATACCGGCCAAATCGGTTGGCACCCAAACGAAGACGCGCTCCTGTATTTTGTCAGGACAATTTATCCCATTATAAAAAAAGAAGAGCCAACAACTTCTCTCTGGATTGTCGGCAATAATCCTACTTCTAAAATCAGAATGCTTGCACGAAACGACAGCTCTATCATAATTACCGGCTATGTGGACGATGTGCGGCCATACATAGGAGAGGCTCATGTCTATGTAGTACCTTTACGTATCGGAAGCGGAACCAGGCTTAAGATCCTTGAAGCCCTGAGTATGAAAAAGGCAATTGTATCAACGTCAGTGGGATGCGAGGGTATTGAGGTTGAAAACAATAAACATTTATTAATAAGGGACGGCTCGGTAGATTTCGCTAATGCTGTACTTGAAATCATGAAAAACGATGAATTACGCATAAGGCTTGGCAAGAACGGCCACAGATTAATAGAAGAGAAATATGAATGGAACACAGTATTCGGCAATCTTGACGAAATGATAGAAACAATGAAAACGACAACAAAAACAAATGGTTAAATTTACGTTTTGGTTTTTAATAGGCCTGGTAATTTTCATTTATTTTCTTTATCCTGTTATCCTGTTTTGCCTTGCGCAACTAATAGGGAAGAGGCGTAAAAAAGAAGATAATTTTCCTTTTGTGAGCTTGATCATACCGCTCCATAACGAAGAGCGCGTCATCAGGCATAAGATAGATAATTGCCTTGCGCTTAACTACCCGCAAGACAAACTGGAAATAATATTCGCGCTTGACGACTGCCAGGATAAGACGAAGGATATACTATCTGAATACCGCGACTTGCGCATTAGGATAATTGACGGCCCGGGCAGAAAAGGAAAGGTCGCAACGCTCAATATGGCTGTCCCCGAAGCAAAGGGAGAGCTAATAGTCTTCAGCGACGCGAATTCTTTGCATCATAAAGATACCATAAAAACATTGGCCGGGAATTTTTTCGACAAAAAAGTCGGCTGTGTGTGCGGGAAGCTCTGTTATACTGATACAGAATCAACATCGATAAGTAAGGGAGAAAACCTGTATTGGAAGTATGAATATTTCATTAAAACGCAGGAAAGCAAACTCGGCAAGCTGCTTATCACCAACGGCTCTGTACAGGCGGTGCGCAAAGAACTGTATCCTTATCCTGACCCGGAAGTAGCGGATGATTTCAGCATACCGGTCATGATTCTTGCGAACGGCCATGAAGTACTGTATGAGCCAGAAGCAATAGTGTACGAGGCCGCTACGCAAAGTTTAAAAGAGGAATTCAGGCAGAAGGTAAGAATAATCGCGCAAGGGTTCAAGGGTATTATGCGCCTGCGGCGCTACCTCCTGCGCTTGGGCCCAATAGGCTTGTTTCAATTACTATTCCATAAACTTTTCAGATGGTGTGTCCCCCTATTTCTCGTTATTGTTTTCTTCGCAAATCTTGTATTGATACATGAGAAGCCGTACTTTAACCTCTTTGTATTACAAACAGCATTTTACCTTTTAGCAGTCACGGGCTTTGTAATCAGGCGCAGAAGCAAGATAAAGATTTTCTATATACCTTTTTATTTCTGCCTTGTGAACCTTGCTTCGCTTTTTGCGTTGTTAAGCCTGGCCAAAGGTAGAAAAACCCACATTTGGGAAAAAGCGCATTCAACACGAAGGATGAAGCACGCATAAAATAAGATGATAATGCTTACTTACTATATTGCACTTTTCATGATAGGAGGGGGGATAGCGTATCTGTGTACGCCCCTAGTCAGAGGCGTGAGCCTGAAGATGGGTTGGTTGGATAAGCCCAACTGGAGAAAAGTCAATAAAAAACCCATGCCGTTAGTAGGGGGCCTTGCCATATACCTTGGCTTTATTGTGGCGTGTGCATTGGTGTTGCCGAAGTCACCAGTAGCCGTTAATAACGAAAAACTTCTCGGTTTCCTCGCCGGATCTTTTATCATCCTCCTGGTTGGCATCACCGACGATATAAAAGGCTTAAGCGCTCGCAGAAAGCTTTTCTATCAGATGGCTGCCGCATTACTGGCTTATATTTCCGGTTATTCGATTATCAAAGTAAGCAATATTCTTGGCGGCGCGTTCCATGCACCCGCAATTATCAGTATGACGCTGACTGTAATCTGGATTATCGGCTTCACGAATGCAATTAATCTTATGGACGGTTTAGACGGGCTTGCCGCAGGAGTAAGCGCTATTATCGCAGCCAGCCTGTTCTTTGCGGGGATCAGAAGCAATAATATCATAGTATCACTGCTTGCAATAGGGATTGCAGGCAGCACATTAGGCTTTCTTCCGTATAATTTTTATCCCGCTAAGATATTTATGGGAGATACCGGAAGTATGTTCTTGGGGTTTGCGCTATCGCTGATTTCAATTGAGGCAGCCCATAAAGGCGCTACTTTTGTAACACTCTTAATTCCGATTATTGCTATGGGGGTTCCTACGGTCGATACGGGTTTATCAATCATCAGAAGGCTGATAAAAGGCAACGGCGTATTTAAGGCAGACAAAGAGCACATCCATCATAAATTGCTGGTAAGAGAAGGTGCGCAAAGGCCGGCAGTAATAACCTTGTACCTCTTAACCGGTTCTTTTGGCCTAATCGCCATAGCGCTTAGCCGAATGACGGGTATTTGGGCAGCCTTTGCAATTATCATTACCGCGATCCTCACATTACGCTGGATATTCAATGCCGGTTTCCTTGACATTCCGCAAAACCAGAAAAAGGAGAATAATGGATAAAAAGGCTACGTATATCAAGTTTGCGTTTATTGCGCTTATTCTTATAATTGCATACATTCCGACTTTTAAATGGATGTCTGACAGATGGAACGCCAGGGACACCTACTATAGCCATGGAATACTGGTTCCCTTTATCAGCTTCTTCATAATCTGGACCAAGAGGCATTTGTTGCAATCCCTTAAACTAAATCCCTCGGGTCTCGGGTGGCTCTTTTTTATCCCAGCAATACTCATTCATGCCTTGAGCATTTCATTTAAAGTATCCTTCTCGTCGGGTTTTTCCCTTATCTTTGTGCTTATAGGCCTTATCTTGCTTTCGTTCGGCAAAGAATTTTTAAGGCAACTTCTATTCCCTGTATTATTTCTGGCGTTTATGATACCATTGCCCGAGGTAGCTATTGTCAATTTAAGTTTCCGCCTCAAAATTTTTGCCGCACAGGTCTCTACTTTCATTATTAACAAGGTTGGCGTTCCTGCGGTAAGAGAAGGGAGCATCATCAGGACTGCACATGCGCAGCTTATGGTTGAAGACCCCTGTTCAGGCATAAGGTCACTGATCGCGCTTATTGCGCTTGGAGCCCTTATGGCCTATTTTAGTAATCTTTCAAAAGTAAAAAAAACAATACTTTTT
>QZKA01000014.1 GCA_003598135.1 Candidatus Omnitrophota bacterium | reverse complement strand
CCTGCGGGATTGGGGTAGCCGCTAATACCATAGAGTTTTGCCAATACAAACTGGGGTTTTCGGTTCCTTCCGTTAAAATTCAAAAGCGCTGAGCGCCTTATCCACCCCTTCTGCTCGGGGGTAGTCTCATCGAGTAATTGTGCGGATAAGGGCCTGACCACTAAACCTTCAAGGCCTGATTTCTTTTCAATGAGTTTGAGCGCATGCCTGTATTGAGACATAGGGCGCTGGCCAAGCACTTCACCGGTAATCACGAATGCTGCGCCCACCAAAGGCATCTCGTCTCTGGCCTTGCGCAACATAAGGATTTTACAGTCTATGCAAGGATTCATCTGTGAGCCAAATCCGTGTGCGGGCTTGCGGATAAGAGATAAGAAATCAGCAGAAATATCTTTAATGACCGGCGCTACTTTTAGGCTCGTGCGTACCAGCCGGCTCATGCCTGCGGCAGGCCCGCTTTCGTTTTTACTGCGGTGGCAGAAAGGAATGGAAAAATGGAAGGGTATAATTTCTATTCCCTGTTCCTGTGCAACCCTGGCAGCCAATACGCTGTCTAAGCCTCCGGAAACTAACGCGATGGCTTTCATAACGTTAGCGCAAAATAGCAAGGTTAAGAACGCCCCCTACCACCAAGCCTGTGATACTCATGATGATTAAGGATTTCATGAAATCCTTAACCCCCAGCTCTTTGAGCATGATTACGAATGTTGCAATACAGGGAAACGATATACATAGTAATACCGCTGCGATAAACATCTGCTTAGCGCTTAAGCCCAGGGGCAGAAGCATGCCCGCAGCTACGTCTTTTCTGATAAATCCTATCAAGAGCGCGATAACCGTCTCTTTGGGTAACCCGAACAACCCCTGAATAAGCGGAGCAAACATCCCGCTCACAAAGTCAAACAACTTATAAAAAATCAGGATATTTACTAAAAAAACTCCCAAGAGCACCACCGGAAGCGCCTCAACTAAAAACCCCTTGATACGTAAAAATAGCTTTTTTAGAAAAACGGTAATCGGCGGGAGCCGGTAAGGAGGTATCTCAATCAACAATTCAGGGCTAAAGCCCTTTAATGTCTTGTTCAGGATGACCCCTAAAATGAGCCAAATAGAAAACAATACCAGATACACCCCGCCTATGTAAAACCCGGAAAATTGGCCCAACAATCCCACAATCATTGCCTGCAGGGCCACGCAGGGGACGCCGATAGAAATAAGCGTAGAGGCAATGAACCTTTCCCTCCTTGATTCAAGTATGCGCGTTGAAAGAATCCCGGGCACGTTACAACCAAATCCCAAAAGCACCGGTATAATTGTGAAGCCGTGGAGCCCGATCCGATGCAAGAAATTATCCAAAAGTATTGCCAGGCGCGGCAGGTATCCCACATCTTCAAGGATGCTTAGTATAAAGTAAAAAGAGATAATGTAGGGCAATACCATAGCAAATTCAATATAAGGAGCGGTAGTCAACAGGCCCAGCGATTGCTTAAAATCAATCCTGCCGTTAATTAATTCCCCGATTAATACGTGGTGCAAGAAACCTTCTCTCCCCAACAGGTAGCTTATTTTCGATACCACCGGCTGATAGATATTGAAAAAAAAGGGGTCAAAAACAGAGGCGATAAGGCCTTCTGCAATAAAACGTACGAATTTAAACGAGAAATAAAGCGCAAGGGCAGCAATGAACACTCCGGCGAACGGCTTCATGGAAATGTCTTCCAGCATTTCCCTTAACGTGTGGTGCCGGTGAGTCAGATGCTGCACTTGCGAGACGATTTCGCCGATCTTGAGCCATCGCTCCTGTGAAGAACGCCTTTGCGGCTGTTGAGGAACAGCCTGGGGAATCCTTTCGATGAGCAGCTTAATCCCATGCCCGGTCAGGGCACAGGTCTCAACAACAGGCACCCCCAGCAGAGCTTCAAGTTTGGCCGTATCGATGTTGATACCCCGGTGCTTCATATCGTCGCACATATTCAAACAGACAAGTAAAGGATAGCCCTCCTCAAGCAACTGCAGCGTCAGATAAAGATTCCTCTCCAGATTGGTTGCGTCTAAAATATTGATAATGGCCATCTGGTCTTTAGGAAAGTCGCGCGGAAGCGTTACTGCAACCTCCTCTGCCTGGGAACCCGGCTCCAGAGAATAACTGCCCGGCAAATCGATTATCTCAACCCTGTCTTCCTGCAGCTTCAGATAGCCTTTCGTAATCCCGATGGTGGTGCCGGGATAATTAGAAGATATCACGTTAACTCCGGTGAGCCGGGAAAACACCACACTTTTTCCGACGTTAGGGTTGCCTATCAGAAATATTTTTTTGATCATTCTACCTCAACGATAATTTTACTCGCCATTCCGAAACCAAGCGCCAAAATGCTGCGCCCTACCCTTATGGCGACAGGCCCTTTAAAAATAGAGTGGTTTAAGAGGGCCACCTCTTTACCGACATAGATCCCCATCGCCGTGAGCCGGTCATGCAGTGCTTTGCCTCCGGCAATTTCCACAATCTTGCCTTTTTGGTTTCTTTTCATTCTGACTAAAGATACTCTATTCATCGGATTCATTATTGGACAAGAAAGGCCTTGTGCGAATGTACTTATTGTAGCCTAAAGCGCAGAGGATAGCAAGCGCAGAACAAAAGAGGCAGGAACGAACGATTTTTATTCGTGAAGCAAGGTCCGCGTAATAACCATTAACGCGATACCGAGAAGAAATGCAATAAAAGCACCCGTTGAGCGTTTCAGATCTTTCTCCTTATGCAGCTCCGGAATAAGGTCGGAAGTAGCGATATAGATAAACCCTCCTGCGGCCAGGGGAAGGATGGCGTTTGAAAATGCTGCAGTCACGCCTGAAATGAAATACGCGATTAACGCACCGAGTACTGCGGTAAGCGCAGAAATAAAATTATAGAGGAGCGCTTTTTGCTTGGAGAGCCCGCCGTAGAGAAGCACCCCGAAATCTCCCAATTCCTGCGGTATTTCGTGCAAGATAACCGCCAGGGTAGTAACTACCCCGATTTTAAAAGAAACGACGAAACTGGCGGCAATAATCATGCCGTCTATAAAATTATGGAGCCCGTCTCCGACAAGGTTCAGGTAGGTAAACGCATGAATATCGCAATTGCCTTCATGGCAATGGCGCCAGTAAAAATACCGTTCCAAAAGGAAAAAAAGCACTATGCCTGCGATCACATAATAAAAGACAATAGTGCTATTAGTCTTCTCTAAAGACTCAGGAAGGATATGTAAAAACGCGCTCCCGAGCAACGAGCCCGCTGAAAAACCGATAAGATTAAAAAGGATCTTAGAGAGCAGATTGCTCTTGATAACCAGGGTAAAGATGCCAATAAGCGATATAAGGGCAACAAGGAAAGTACTTAATAAGATCCATATAAGGAGCATAGGCGAGCTTTAAAAGGTTAATGCAGCGCTTGGCAAACAGCGCTTATTTACACTATCCGAGGTTAGGCTTTTTACCTTTATTTGCTTTTTTTGAACGCCAGTTTAATTTTCCGCGACGCTTGCGTTTTCCCATTGCAATTTTCTCCTTTGTAGCAAAACAGTTTAATATTTATAATAAGCTACGGGTATTGCTTGTGCGATGTAGCGGATCGCTTCAATGAGACAAATACGGATAGCTTTCTCCATAGGTGTGTTCGCATATGCTGAAACCCCAGCACCCAATTCGCTGTTACCTAACGACCCGGCCGTAAAGCCGCCCGCAAGATCAGAGGCCTGCCCTTGGACGCGCCCTGAGACTACCACCTGTGAGGTCGTTGCATCAACGATACGAATATCTAACGCTATGTGCGCCTTGTTCAATGAGGCCCCTAATAAGCCTCCGAGGATACCGTTGCCCACTCCGCCGCCGCCGCCTACCCCGGCCCTCCCGCCTGACGCATGCGGTTCAAATTCGGTCACTGCCGCGGCGATAATCAAATCTGCTGTTTTGATTTTATTTTTTTCCAAACTGCCTGCGGGTTGACTCACCCCTAGACTTGGCGTTGTTGCTTCCTGCGTCCCTATCGCAGCTACCTGCCGCTCTACCACATTAAAACGGCTGCTGTTAGCAAGCGCAGGGATAAGCATCTCGCGCAAATCAGAACCTATCTGAAAAGTAGCTTTCGCAGCCCTAACATCAAAATCCGCTATCGCGATACGTGCCTTGAGGCCAGTATATGCCGGAAGCACGGCTGAGGTAATATTCAAATCTGCCTTCACAGCCGGCTGGGTTATTTGCTTTAAAGTCCTGCAGCCTGCCACCATAACCCCGAGCATAAGAATACTACCTGCCACCAGTATCTTTTTCATGCGGCCTTTCTTTTTTTGCCTTTCCTCATTCCTAGTTACTATTTAATATAAAAACCTCAGCCCTGTCAAGACAAAAAGGCTAAGGAGTCGCGCGCGAACAACTTACAGTAATTTTTTCAAAGCAGCTGCTCTGCCAAGCAAAAGAAAAGGACGCGACTGTGTAAGCTCAAAAGAGCCATGCGAACCCGTGGTAACTGCAACTGTCTTGATGCCCGCATTAGCCCCGGTCTGGATGTCAATGGTCATATCGCCTACGTACAAAGCCTCTTCAGGAGTAACCTTTAGTTTCCTGATGATTTTTTTCAATATGTCTGGATGGGGTTTGCCGTGCCTAAGCCTGTCAGCACAAAGCACATAATCAAAATAATCGCGAATTTTAAGGTGAGTAAGTAATATGAGTGAAAAGTGTGTCGGGCGATTGCTTGCAATTGCGAGCGCATACCCTTTTCGCCTAAGGAACTTAAGTAATGAGGGCACGCCGGAGAAAAGCCGGGATTTTTTAAGAAGGGCGATTTTGTGTGATTGGCGGTAGACACGAAGTGCCCGTGACAGGTCTTGCACATTGATAAAAGGCTCAAGCAGCCTTTTGTCTCCCCATCCTACTGCACGGCGAATAACTTTGGCGGGCTGCAAGGGATAACCCAATACGCGCATCGTATGGTTAAAGCTGACCGTAATCGCTGCATACGCATCAACCAGGGTTCCGTCTAAATCGAAAATAATGAGTTTTGTTTTTCTCATCGGGAAAATAGAAAAAAGACCTGCTTAAGAATGCAAAACGGCTTTGCCGCTAATCATCCGGCGATAACGGCAAAGGGCTACTGTCTTCTTCGGTTTTTTCTATTCCAATAACCCTGGCGATATTCTTTCCGTCAACAATGCGATAATCTATGCTTACGTTATCATTGGGCTTAAGGTCTACCAAAGATTGTGCGTTCTCATAGGTAGTCTTTTCGTCCGTGACAAAAACAAGGTCCTGTTCGCTATTAGTATCGTAATCAACGTAATGAACGGTCACGCTATTGTTCGCCGGGTCCAGTAAAACTACTTTTCCCAAAATCCACTGTGTCTGAGGTTCGCCGGGTGCGGGAAGCGGTTCTTCCGGCATCATCGCTTCGGAAACAGCAGGTGCTTCAACGGATGCTTCCTCGGTAAAATTTTCTCCTACTACGGAAGCTGTTTCTTCAGCGACAAGCAGACAAGGGAAAATAATTATGCAAAGCGCAACGAACGATACAAAGGTTACGATAAAAACGTTTTGTTTCATTATCCCCTCCTTTAGCGAAATGGTGCAAATTGAAAATTGTCTACCACAACCGTAGCGGTTGTCAACTTTTCAAAATCCCTTCCTCATCAGTTCTTATCGGTACCAAGGAATCACCAACAACATAACCCAGACAATGACGGTAGTAATGATACCGACGGTAAGCCCTATCCAGAACCATTGAAAGAAAGTCATGCGGATATTTTTTTCTTTCTCAAGGATTCCAAGTGCGACGATATTTGCGGTTGAGCCGACAAGGGTGATGTTCCCTCCGAAACAGCCGCCGAATAAAAGCGCCCACCAGAGCGGATGGAGATTCATATTGAGCGACTGGAAACTCTGGATAACCGGTATGAGCGCAGCAACCAGCACCACGTTATCCAAGATGCTTGAGCCGATAGTAGCAATCCAAAGCACGATGCCCGTAAGAAAGGCGGTGTTATGGGCGGCAACCGTAGCCAAGCGCTGAGCCAAGACATCAGTTGCGCCGGTGAATTTCAGGGCGCCTGCCTGGGCAAAGAGCAGCATAAAAAACAACAACGTCCACCACTCAACGTCTTTTTCAACGTAATCACGCGCCTTCTGCCATTTCCAAATCATAACTGCGCCGCTGGATATAAGCGGCATAGTCAAAAGGATAGTGTTCGGTTCCAAGTTCCAGAGGAGCTCTAAACGATGGTGCAGGGCAATGAGTACCAGGGTTACCCCGAAAATCCCAAGGCTGATCTTTAACTCCCTTTCCGGAGGTACAGAGATGAGCCGGATGAGCATTTCGTTGGCCTTAAGCGTCTTCATCTTAAGGTCTAACTCCGCAAGCTGTGTGCGGTAGTACCATTTCACGATGATAATCGTGGCAATAAGCGCAACTAGCATAATAGGAAACGCGTTGATAATGAAATCTTCAAAGGTAAGCCCGGATTTACTTGCGATCAGTATGCCTATAGGGTTGCCCAAGGCAGTCCCACTTGAGCCTATGTTAGTGGCAAGCACTGAGATGATCAGGAATGGCGTAGGCTCGACTTCAAAATAGTCACAGACTTCAAATATCGCCGCAACGATAAATACAATCGAGGTAACTTCATCCACTGCGCACGCCAAAAACGCCGCAATAAAAGAGATATACACCAGAAACTTATTGGCAGTCAGATTCTTGATTCTTAAAATAAGGCTCACTAGCCAGGCGAAAAAACCTGTGTCCTTGAGAAGGCCGACTAGTATCATCATGCCCACCAAGAAAAGTATGACTTCAAGGGATGCAAAATGGATCATATGATAGAGATCAATAGTTTTGGTTATGAGAAGGATAGAAATCCCGATAAGGGCAAAGGTAAGGCGGAAATCCCAGAAGAAAAGAGTCCCCATAACCGAGGCAGAGAAAATAGCGATGGCCGTTGCCTGATGAAAACTCAAGCCAGCACCCCTTGAGAGAATCCCAAGGGTGACAGAAATGACAATAAGGGCAATAAATTTTTTAATCATTACTTGACCTTAGAAAAACTATGCTTGTTGCGTTTCTTGTGTAAATCCCCTCAGCACGTCCTCGCGGGCTATGATGCCAATCAACCTTGCATTAGAATCTACCACTGGAAGACGCCGTGCCTTTTGGGTAAGCATGATGCGGGCAACTTCGCATAAGGCAGTATCTTCGGTAGTGGTAACTACGTCTTTACGCATAAGCTGCTGGATTTTGACAGTGCTGAGTTCGGCGAATTTTTTCTTTGTTGATTTGGGGTCATCCTTATAAATAAACCGGCCCACCTTCTCTATATAGCTAGGCAAGATATAGGAAAGCACGTCTTTTTCGGTAAACATCCCCAATAACTTATTTTCCTTATCCACTACCGGCAGGCCGCTTATCTTCATCTCTTGGAGCAGGCGCAATGCCTCTATGCCGGTTGCATCGAAAGATATGCTCTTTACTTCCCTGGTCATTACCTCTCCTACTTTCATGTAGGCCTCCTTATGTATGATACAAGAAGCTAGAAGATTTCTCGTATGCGATCTCTGGTCTTCCAGTACAGCGACGCCGCAACGATAGCCTTGAGCAGGTCTCCGATAAGAAATGGCAAAAAACCGATCAGGAATGCACGGAACACAGATATGTGCAGAAAAACTCCAAGCCATACCGCGCCTATCGCCAGGAGCACGCTATCGGCGAGGAAAAAAACGCCTATTGTCCGAGAAAGGCTTCTGGAAGCAACTTTACGCAATGCCGAAACTAAAAAACTAGCTGCTACAAAACCTGCTAGATAGCCGCCAGTCGGGCCGAACAGATAGACAATACCGCTGCCAGAGTAGGTAAACAAAGTAATCCCTGATAAGCCCAGTAGAATATACAATATCTGGGTTACCGCTCCAAGGCCCCCTAAAAATGCACCTGAAAGCAACACAAAAAAGGTCTGCAGGGTCAGCGGTACAGGGGTAAAAGGCAAAGGGATCCTGACATATCCCCCCAGGCTCGTTAAGATAACAAAAGCCATAACCCCAAACAATCGACACCATGCCTTACTTAATACAATCTCTCTCTTTAATAATACCTCCATAATAGCCTCCCTGTCTTACGTACTAGTATGCCGAATAGAAGATGAAAACATAAATAAAGGGTTAACCGCACCATCAAACAGCAAAGCCGGATGGTGGCATTAACCCTTTATTTTCGGATCAAAAATAAGAATGTATTCTGCCTATTCTTTGGCTATCGCTAAAGTAACCAGCCCGGCTAAAATAAAGAACAACCCAAAGCAGCCCTTAATAAGCAACTTGACGGCATACCACCAATACCAAATTGTGGATACGCCTATTACCAGAAACGCAAGGCCCAAGAGGACCTTTAAAATAGTACCCATTACCTTGTTCGGTTCTTTCTGTTTTGTCTCGTCTGCCATCTTTGCTACCCTCCTTCTTTTTCTAATTGAGGCCTACTCTTCCACCTGCGATGAATCCACCCCCACTCTGCGGGGTATTGCCGGATATAAGATTCGATTATATCCGTTATTCTTTGTATATGTAACGTCATAGGTTCCTGGTCATTAGCCTTTTGAGTCAATTCAAGAGGTGGCTCAAATATAATCCTATGTGAATCATCTTTTTCCCTGATGATAAAACACGGTACCACCGCGGCTTGAGTCCTCTGCGCCAGGACTATCGGCCCTGTTGCGGTTGCTGCTTTTCTTCCGAAGAAATTAACAAAAACTCCACCTGTGCCGAAATTCTGATCAAGCGGAATAAAAAGCAGTTCATTAGCCCTAAGGCTCTTTAGCGAGTTGAGCACGCAGGCCTTGCGCGGGATGCTATAGATAGTCTTGATCTTATACTCGTCGCGCATGCGCATAAAGAATTTCTCAACCCGGTTATCCTTCATCGGCCGCATAATAGCGCCAGTCTTGTAGCCTTCTAGGCTAAGCCTCAACAACATAAGGGGAAAATTGCCGAAATGGGCACTCACAAGAATCACGCCCTTGCCTTTTGAGAGTGCCTTTTCCAGATGTTCCCTCCCTTCCAACCGTACGCGGCTGGCTACCAATTCAGGCTTATCAGGCAGATACACAAGCTCTATTCCTGATTTTGCTATTCCGATGAAACAATCCTTGGCAATTTTCTCTACCTGGCGGGTTGACTTTCCCTCGCCAAAGGCAAGCGCAAGGCCCTCTAAAGCTATCTTCCTCTGCTTAGAAGCAAAACTGTAGCCTAGCCCGCCTACTATTCTGGCAAAGGAATAGACATATCTGCCCGGAATCAATTTCGCTATCAAAGAACAGGTCCTCAAAAGCAGCCAACCTACAAAATAAGAAGCACGTTTTCGCAATTTCTTAGAATCCATAATAATATTAAAGTTATTATACTAGAGCCGGAAGATAATTCAAGTAAAATTTAGCGTTTGTAGCCGATTTTCCGAAGGAATCCCGTACGCCAGGATATATCTTCTGCGCTTTCTATCCCCTTAGGTTTTAAGCCGTCAATGACCCCGAGTATGCCTCGGCCTGTATTGCTTTCCGCCACTACTACCTCTACGGGGTTGGCAGAGGCGCAAAAAATACTACAGACCTCTGGGATAAGCTTTAAGGAATTCAATACATTGATGGGATATACATCTCTTAAGCAAATGATAAAGCTGTGGCCTGCGCCAATCTCTAATGCATTCTCGCAGGCCATATCCTTTAACTCTTTGTCATTGCCTTCCGCGCGTATCTTGCAAGCCCCTGAAGATTCAGCAAACGCCAATCCGAACTTTATTCCCGGCACACCGGTAACCAGTACTTCGTATATATCTTCCACGGTCTTAATAAAATGGCTCTGCCCAAGTATAATATTGACATCATCCGGTTTTTTGATCTTTACGAGCTTGCATTCCATCGTTTCCTCCTCGCCTCACTGGCAGGTTCTTGTCCAGGGTTTTAACCTATGGAAAATTCTATCATAAAAATACTATTGAATCAACATTCCCGTTAGTTATAAAACTGTTGAAATAACATAAATATGGGATATAATCGAGCCATGAAGGTTCCCCGAAGCCGCACTGCGCAAACAAAAGACATCCTCATCGGCATCCTTTTTCTCAATTGGCTGGTAGCGCTTCTTAAGATTATCTTTGGCGTTTCCAGCCGGTGCGCGAGTATGGCCGCAGACGGCTTCCATTCCCTATCAGACGGCGCCTCCAACGTAATCGGGCTGGTAGGCATTCATCTTGCCGCCAAACCCAAAGACATCGACCATCCCTACGGCCATAAGAAGTTTGAGACCTTTTTCTCTTTAGGGATCGCCTTACTCCTTTGCATTGTCGCATTCAATCTTTTTAAAGAGGGTTTGGCGCGTTTTTCTAATCCGGTATCGCCGCAGGTAAACACAATGAGCTTTCTTGTAATGATTTTTACGATGGCGATCAATATAGGCGTAATGCGTTATGAACACAAAAAGGGCAGGCTGCTGCAAAGCGACCTTCTCGTTGCCGATTCCCTGCACACGCGCGCAGACATCTTTGTCTCCTGTTCAGTTATCATCACGCTTGTGTTCATCGGGTTTGGCTATCCTCTTCTTGACGCTGTAGCGACAATCCTTATTTCTTTCTTTATTGCCTTCAGCGCCTTTGAGATTGCCAAAAACAGCTCAGAGATTCTTTGCGACAAGGTCGCAATCGTCGATACCAAAAAAGTGGTAGACCTGGTATTAACTATACCTGGTGTAATGACCTGCCATAAGATCCGCACCCGCGGAAGGCAGGATGATATCTATATCGATTTACACGTACAAGTCAGGCCAGATATGCATGTGGGCGAGGCCCACGAAGTAAGTTATAAAATAGAAGAGGCCATTAAACAGGGTATAGCCGGGGTAACGGACGTAGTAGTCCACATTGAACCGAAGGAAGAGCTGCAGTTATAAACCTTTGAGAATGTACAAAAGGCCGATACTGGCCGATATCCCCATTGCGCTGCCAAAATAAAAACAGCTTGCGGCGCCGAATGACTTCCAAAGCAACCCCGCAATAAATGAAGCAGGAAACAAGCCTATGCCCACCAGCGTAGCGTGTAATCCTATGGTGGTAGCCCGTAAATGCGTAGGGGCAATATCTGCGATAAGCGCCTTTTCAACGCCTTCCGTGAATGCCATATATAAACCATATACCGCAAATAGCAACCAAAATACAGGGATTCTTCTATTCATTGCAAACCCAAGATACACCAAGCCATAAAAAAAATAACCTGCCACAAGTAAGGTCTTCCTCCCTATCTTATCCGATATCCATGCAGCAGGATACGCGCAAACCAAATAGGAGATATTGTAAACGAGGTAAAAAAGGATTACGGTCGTAAAAGGGCTGCCTAAATCCTTGGCGCGAAGGAGCAAGAATTGATTCGAGGAGTTACCGAGCGTAAAGACAAAGGTAAAGATAAGAAAAGCCTTCAGCCTTTTGTCCAACATTGACCATCGTAAGGTTACTGTAACAGCAGGAATATTTGTTCTTTTCTTTTGTTCCCGCACGAAAAATAAGAAAAATACCCCCAGACCTGCGGGGATAAGAGAAAGCAGAAATATGTCCTTAAAATCTCCCTGGTATGCGCGGATCAAAAAATATGCTGCCGCCACTCCGATACTGGCGCCTACAGTATCCATAGTGCGATGTAAACCGAAGGCCGCGCCCTTTTTATGTGCGTCTGCGCTTTCTGCAATAAGGGCATCTCTGGGCGCGGTCCGGACACCCTTGCCCATCCGGTCTATCGCACGGGCCACCAATACATACCACCAGCTTGTGGAGAGATACAAAAAAAGCTTTCCTATTGTAGAACTTGTATACCCTAAAATAGTAAAGGGCTTCCTTGCTTTTAGCTTATCGGAGAAAAAGCCGGAGAAGACCTTAAGCAGGCTCGCCAGGCTTTCTGCGACTCCCTCAATAAACCCCAGGACTGCAGGTCCTACGCCGAATTTAGTAACCAGGTAAAGCGGTAGTATCGGATATACCATTTCACTGGAAATATCCGTCAAGAGGCTGGTGATGCCTAATAAAATAATATTGAACATAACGGTTCTTTGGGCAAGCGCCAAATGCCTTTATCCAACAGCTAAACCCACTTCTCCTGCCTGTGTACCTAACCATCCTTGTGCTATCAACGTAAATACGCAGAGGGGTCCAGCGGGACATCGCTATCTCTGATTTCAAAATGAAGATGCGGCAGCATATCGGTATAATTGGCATTCCCGGTCTTGCCTACCTTACCGATAACCTCGCCCTGCCTCACCAGCTGCCCTTCTGATACATCGATTTCACTGAGGTGGCCATAGAGGGTAATCACATTACCAGGATGAGCAATGACGACGTACTTACCAATGCCTCTTTTCTCTATCGCAGTCGTTACCTTACCGCTGCGGCTGGCCAAAACAGGAATCCCCACCTCTGCATACAGGTCGATGCCGTTATGCAGGCGTTTCCCTGTCCGGTTTGCGCCGAAATATCCATCCCCCATATCATCAGAGCGTATCACCATATCCCAGGAATACGCAATCGGAGAAAGATAATACTCTTTATCGAGGAAGTAGAGGCCGACTACTGCATAACTACAAAACAGAAAAAGTAATATCAGTAATATTCCTTTCATTTCTCTCTGCCTTTAAAATACTTAAAAGCTCCAAATACGACCAGGCCCAGACAAATACAAACTAGAAAATCCCCGTACCGCGTATAAAAAGTACGGGTGTTGCCACCAGGAGAGAATTCCTTTTTATCAAAACCATCGACGAACGTAGGATCTCCGTTTGAGTTACGCACCAAAGAAAGCACCTCCCCGCAGGCATTGATAAAACCGGATATCCCCGTATTGGCAGCACGCAACACATATACCTGGTTCTCCACTGCCCTGAATACCGATGCCTGGAGATGCTGGTAAGGCGCTTGCGTCTTCCGGAACCACCCGTCATTGGTAATATTGACCAAGAATTGTGCACCGCGCTTCACGAATTCCCTGGAAAGCTGTGGAAATAAATCTTCGAAACAAATCAACACGCTAAAAGCGATTGGCGATGCCTTCTCTTTAAGGATCAACCGCAACACCGTATATTCGTTACCGCTATGAAAATCGCCTATCGGAACGATAGTATTCAGAAAAGGGAGCACCTTTCTTAGGGGTACGTATTCGCCGAAAGGGACCAGATGTAGTTTATCATATTGATATTGTACCGACCCGTCCGGTCGCATCAGTAAAGCGCTGTTGTAATACGCGCCTCTACGGACAGTCACCGCACCTAATAACAAAGGTGTCTTGAGCGTGCGTACATATCCTTCTAAATACTTCAGGTAATCAGGCTCCTCTCCCAGTATAAAAGGCACTGCTGCCTCCGGCCAGATAAGTAAATCGGGCCTTTCCTTAACTGCCTCGTCGGTAAGGCGGAAATATTTATTTAGGATAAACATTTCCGACCTGGCGTCCCATTTTAATTCCTGCGGGATATTCCCCTGTATCAATGTGATGGCGATTTCTTGCGCCGGTGTTTTCTCGCGGCCCCTGCACGCCTTAACCTCGCTAATCCCATACAAGTAAATCGCACACAATAATAGCGAAATAGAGAAAAATACTTTTATTTTTTTCCCGGCACTTATCCTGCCTCCGAGCAATAGATAGAGCGCGGCATTAACCAGCATTACCATAAACGATATTCCCCAGGCACCGGTTATATCCGCACATTGTATCAAAAGTATGTTCTTGTATTGAGAGTATGCCAAAAGCGCCCAAGGGAAACCAGAAAAAATATGACTGCGGGCGTATTCAAGGATAACCCACAGCCCAGGAATAAAAAAGAGACAAAAGATCCCCCCCCTGCGTAATGCAAAAGATACGAAAAGCCCAAAAAAGGCGAAGTAGAGCGCCAGGTAAAATACTAATATAAGCATCCCGGCCACAGTAACGTGCGCAATCCAGTATATGGTACAGAGCCAGAATACAACACCGCTAAGATACGAGAAAAAAAAGGCTTTTGGGGGAGTGGCATTTTTAAGGACAAGGAAAAAAGGCAGAAACGCACACCAGGCAAGATACCCAAGGTCAAAGGTCGAAAAAGACAGGCTCAATAAAACCGCAGAAACAATAAAACCTTTAACCCCAGCTCTCTGGGCTTGCACCTGAACCCGCTGAAATAACTGTTTTAACTGCCGCAACATTTTTTGTATTTCTTCCCAGAACCACACGGGCAAGGATCGTTACGGCCTACTTTGGTGTGCGGCTGCAAAGGTGGGGATGTACTCATGCGTACGGCAGGAGCAGACAGGCTATCGCCTGACTCTTGAAGAGGCAACTCCTGCGGCCCTTCAAAACGCTTGCCTTGCGGATGTACTAATTCTTTAGGAAGCGTGCTGAACAATCCCTTCATCCTCTCGGGCCTTACCAGCTGCAGCCTGAAGATTTCTTCGCAGGCCTCTTCTGCGATCCCCGAAATCATTTCGTTGAACATCAAGAATGCTTCACGCTTATATTCTATCAACGGGTCGCGCTGGCCGTAGGCACGTAACCCGATACCTTCCCTGAGCTTATCCATCGCGTAAAGATGGTCTTTCCATTTGGTGTCGATAATCTGCAAAAACACAATGCGCTCCATCTGCCGCAGGATATCTGTGCCTACGGCATTCTCCTTTTCCTCGTACGACGTAGCTAACGTGTCAAAAAGTTTTTCCTTCGATTGTTCCTTGGCGACGTCGGCAAAAAAGGCCTCGTGTAACTCAACGCCGAATTTTAACTTAAGAAAATTGATGAGTCCCGGCGCATCGATCTCTTGCGCTGCGCCTTCGCTCTTCGTATAGGCATTAATCACAGACAAGGAAATCTTATCAATCGCATCCAGCACCGAATCTTTCAAAGAAATCCCCTCAAGGATCTGCCGTCGCTGGCCGTAGACGATCTCCCTCTGTTTATTCATCACATTATCGTACTCAAGGAGCTGTTTCCGGATCTCAAAATTGTGCTGTTCAACCCTGCGCTGGGCGATTTCAATGGACTTGCTTACCCAGGGATGCTCTATTACCTGGCCTTCTTCAAAACCGAGCTTATCCATAATAAGCGTTATACGGTCAGATCCGAATAAACGCATGAGGTCGTCTTCAAGGGACACATAGAATCTTGACGAACCCGGATCCCCTTGTCTTCCAGCACGGCCACGCAACTGGTTATCGATTCTTCTTGCTTCATGCCGCTCAGTACCAAGCACATGGAGGCCACCGAGGTTGACTACTTGCATATGTGCTTCGTCCGTTTCAGCCCTATATTTACTCAACAGTTTTTTGTATTCGTCGGCAAAAACGGGGTCATCAGCCTTGAGCTTCTGTCTAGCTACGTTTCTCGCCATGTTTTCAGGATTGCCGCCCAATAGGATATCTGTTCCCCTTCCCGCCATATTGGTAGCAATAGTTACCGCCTGAAACCTGCCAGCCTGCGCAACTATCTGCGCTTCCATTTCATGGTACTTAGCATTGAGCACCTGATGCGTAATACCTTTGCGCTTAAGCAAGGCGGAGAGGAATTCCGATTTTTCTATGGAGATGGTACCTACAAGGACCGGCCTGCCTTTTTCGTACAAACCCGCAATCTCTTCAACAACGGCATTGAATTTTTCTTTCTCGGTTTTATAGATACAATCAGCGTGGTTTGTCCTGATCAACGGCCTATTCGTAGGCACTACTACCACGTCCAGTTTATATATAGCCTTGAATTCGCTCGCTTCGGTGAATGCGGTACCAGTCATCCCAGCTAATTTCTCATACATCCGGAAGTAGTTCTGAAAGGTAATGGACGCTAGGGTCTGGTTCTCCTGCTCAATCTTTAAGCCTTCTTTGGCTTCAATTGCCTGGTGCAAGCCGTCAGACCAGCGCCTCCCGGGCATGAGCCTGCCGGTAAATTCATCTACTATCACTACTCCGCCGTCTTTCACCACATAATCGACATCCGGCCTAAAATACTCCTTTGCCCTGAGCGCCTGGATCGTATGGTGCCTGTGCTCCATGGTTTCAAGGCTGTGCAAGTCGCTTATCCCCCATAACCGGGCAGCCTTTATTTCTCCTGTCTCGGTAATCGCTATTGTCTGAGCCTTCTCGTCGGCGATATAGTCAAAGCCCTTTGCAAGATCCTCCCCTTTATATTTCGCGTCTATCTCATCCTTTTCAGTAATACGCCTGCCCTTTAATTGCGAGGCGATCCCCCGGGCAGTGTAATATTTATCCGTGGATTCATCCGTTGAACCCGAAATGATAAGGGGAGTGCGCGCTTCGTCTATTAATATGGAGTCTACCTCGTCAACGATAGCGTAGTAAAATTCCCGCTGCACCAGGTCCTCAAGAGAATATTTCATATTATCCCTGAGATAATCAAACCCAAATTCGTTGTTGGTGCCGTAGGCAATATCACAGGAATAGGCGTGTTTTCTTTCTGGGTCGGACATTTCATGCTGAATGACACCGACTCTTAAACCCAAGAATTGAAAAATCGGCCCCATCCATTCACTGTCTCTTTTCGCCAGATAGTCGTTAACGGTAACGATATGCACACCCTTGCCTAAAAGGGCATTCAGGTATGCGGGAAGGGTAGCAACAA
Organism: Candidatus Omnitrophota bacterium; assembly: GCA_003598135.1. Taxonomy (GTDB): domain Bacteria; phylum Omnitrophota; class Gorgyraeia; order Gygaellales; family Profunditerraquicolaceae; genus SURF-25. The sequence continues at coordinate 4,914 of QZKA01000014.1, read as the reverse complement.
GGGTCTTGCCTTCGCCGGTTGCCATCTCGGCAATCCGTCCTTCATGGAGCATTATGCCGCCGGCAAGCTGGACGTCAAAATGGCGCAGCCCGATGGTCCTTCGCGATGCCTCCCTGACTACGGCAAAACTTTCTGCAAGGATGCCGGCAAATATTTTATTCCGTGCAAGTTTTATCTTTTCTTTGAGTTTATCTTTCTCTTCCGGCATCGTTGAAGAGGCATATACCTTCAAGAGCGACGCTATCTCGGTTTCTACCTCTTTTGAAACCTTAGAGACGTGCTGCCTAAATTCGTCGGTCTTCTGGCGTAATTGCGCATCCGAAAGCCTCTGCGTTTTTGGTTCGAGGGCATTAATCTCCTCAATACAATGCGCCACCTCCGCCATCTGGTCAACCGACGACAAAGGCATATCAGGATGCAGCACGATATGAGCCGAAGGGAATTTCTTCTTTATCGTGTTCTGTTTCTGTTTTAAGAGTTGTTTTTTGAGTATGCCGAACATGCTTACTTGCCTCTTTTATAAACCCTCTACTACCGGCACTTCTTTAGAGGAGGCCTCATCTGGCTTTGGTCTGCATCTTCAGATACGCCTCTATAAAGCCGTCGATATTACCGTCCATAACCGAGCCGACGTTTCCGGTTTCGTGCGCGCTGCGGTGGTCTTTCACGAGCGTATACGGATGCATCACATACGAACGAATCTGGCTTCCCCACTCGATCTTTTTCTTATCGCCGCCGTAGCGCTTGACCAGCTCTTGTTCTTTTTTTTCTCGCTCCAACTCGTAGAGCTTGGCTTTTAATATTTTTAACGCGGTCTGCTTGTTCTGGTACTGCGAGCGTTCATTCTGGCACTGAACTACGATGCCGCTGGGAATATGCGTGATGCGCACTGCGGTATCGGACTTCTGCATATGTTGGCCGCCCGGCCCCGAGGCACGGTACGTATCAATCTTAAGGTCCTTATCGCTGAGTGCCACGGCAACATCTTCTTCTATTTCGGGTATCACGTCGACCGACGCAAAAGAGGTATGTCTGCGCTTATTCGAATCAAAAGGCGATATACGCACCAGCCTGTGTACGCCCTTCTCGGATTTAAGGTTTCCGTAGGCAAAATCTCCCATAATCAAGAGGGTAACGTTTTTCACCCCAGCTTCTTCCCCGGGGAGAATATCGATGGTCTTAGTCTGGTAACCCCTCGTTTCCGCCCAACGGGCATACATCCTCAGGAGCATCGATGCCCAATCGCAGGACTCAGTCCCCCCTGCGCCGGCATTAATACTTACTATGGCGTTGTTCTTATCAAACTCTCCCGAGAAAAGTGCCCCAAACTGCAGTTTTTCTACATCCCGAAGCAGGCTATTGATATTGCCTTGTAACTCAGCAATGAATTCTTTCTCTTCCTCGGCAACAATCTCGTTGAGCTCTCTGAGTTCTTTGTATTTTTTAAATGCGTTGTCCCAAGGTTCAACCGTAGCGCGCAAAGACTTAAGTTCCTTGACAATGGCATTGGCATGTATTTCGTCGCTCCAAAATCCCGCCTCAGCCATCTTCGCGGATAATGCTTCTATGCGCTGCCTCTTGGCATCGACGTCAAAGATACCCCCTGAGTTGCGCAAGGTACTCAGAGATAGACTCTAATTTAACCCTCATCTCGGTTAACACCGCTACTGACTCCGTTCTTGCTTATTTTTTCTTAATGCCCTTCAGGGCGAGTACAAATTCGTCGGGGTTATCCGCAAACTCCATCGCGGTTTCTTCAGTAATTTTTCCTTCGTGCACGAGCTTTGCCAACGACTGGTTAAAGGACTGCATGCCAAATACCGTGCCGTCTTCGATAAATTGTGAGATATCCCACACCTTGCCTTCCCTGATCAAGCGGCTTATCGTAGGAGTAAGCACCATTACCTCGTAGGCTGGAATGCGGCCTGAACCGTCCTTAAGGGGAACTAGCCTTAAGGAAATTACCCCCTTTAAAAGAAAGGACAATTGGATGCGGATCTGTTGGTGCTGATGGGGCGGGTAAAAATTAATGATGCGCTCTACTGCCTGGGGTGCATTGATGGCATGCAAAGTGCTCATCACCAAAACCCCTGTTTCAGCAGAGGTGATGGCCGCAGACATGGTATCTAAGTCACGAATATTCCCTATGTAAATGACATCCGGGCTCTGAAGAGTGAACGCACGAAGCGCGATCGGATAGGAGGTAACGTCTTTGCCCAGCTCTCTCTGATTGATTACCGAATTTTTGTCTTTAAAAACAAATTCTATGGGCTCTTCGAGCGTTAAGACATGCTTGTTGGAAGTGGCGTTGATATGTTCTATCATGCTGGCGATAGTAGTTGACTTACCGGAACCCGCCGCACCGGTAAGCAATACTAAGCCGCGGTTCTCAAGCGCAAGTTTTTTTAATACCGGAGCTGGCAGTTGCAATTCTTCCAGCGTCTGGACGGTCTGGGGGATGCTCCTGACAACAATCGAAGGCCAATTCCGTTGCATAAAGATGCTTGCGCGGAAACGGTGGGACATATCGCTGCCGTAGAACGCAAGATCGACATCGAGGTTCTTGCGAAAAAACTCCCTTGCTTCATCGCTAAGAAGCTCTTTAAGCGCTTCATTGACTTCATCCATGGTCAAGACATGGTCGGTTATATTCTCCACCTTGCCGTTAATGCGCATACAGACGGTGCCACCTGCGCGGAAAAACATATCCGACGCGCCCTTCTCTACCATTAAGTCTAAATAATATTTTATCCCCATAACAGACCCCCTCCTCATTCAATATATATACTATAGCTTAATTGGAATTCTTGGTAAAGTAAATTATGCGTGCAAGGCCCCTTTCAAGGCCGATGAGCATTTTTTTCTTACGCTTCCCACCGGAATACCCGCCGAGTCGATTGCCCGCCGCAACCACCCGGTGACAAGGAATTATTAAAGGGTATGGGTTACGTTTAAGCGCCTGGCCCACTGCACGGCAAGCTTTAGGCCTGCCTATTTTTCTGGCAATCCAGGCATACGTGCGGAGCTTTCCCAGCGGTATTGAAAGTGTTGCCTTATATACCTTACATTCAAAAAGCGTCATTTCCCTCTTCATCCCTTGACCTTAGCCTTAACCTTGGCCTTTTATCTACCTATAATTTTTTTCCTTCTCAATATATGATGGTACGCCACTGCAAACCTGTGCGCTTCGTCGCGGATCCTGCGGATTAGATTCAACCCCGGCGTGTCGGAATTCAACTTAAGAGGCGCTTTTTTTCCTTCGCGGTAAATATGCTCCCTGTCTTTGGCAATGCTTATCAGCGGTATATGAAGACCTAATCCCCTGACCTCTTTCTTGGCCACTGCAAGATGAGACTTGCCTCCGTCTATAATGATCAGATCCGGCAGCGCTGCGCCTTCCCGGATAAGCCTTGAGTATCTCCTCTGTACCACTTCTCTGATCATGGCATAATCGTCGATCCCCTCTACTCCTTTAATACGGAACCGCCGATAATTATTTTTGTCCGCAACCCCTTTATAGAAGTACACCATGGAGCCACAAGCCTCTTTTCCTGAAATATTCGATATATCAAATGCCTCGATGCATAATGGCACTTTTCTGAAACCAAGTAGATTTTTTAAGTCTTCTATCTCTTCGTGCGTGCCGGCCTGTGTCGCGCTCTGGCCGATTATACTCAATGCGCTAATCTGATCCCTAATCTTTGCCGCCTCTTCAAAACACGCTTGTGTGACGGCATTGTGCATCTTCCCTAAAAACACACCCAGCAATGCTTCGTATCTCGATTCCAGGAACATCTTTATTCCTTTGATAACTTCCTGGTATTGGCTGGGGCTTATTTTTCCTACACAAGGTGCAGGACAAAGCTTTACCCGGTAATAAAGGCAGGGCTGCTTTGGCATTTTCTTGCAGGAACGAAAACCAAAAATCCTCCTGATGACTTTCAGGGCCTGCCGTAACAACTTAGCGCTAGTGAAGGGACCGAAATAAAACGCCGCATCGCCTTTTTTGCGACTTTTGCTACGACAGATACTCACAAGTGGAAATTGCTCATTGGTAATCCTAATAAGCGGAAAAGATTTATCGTCTTTCAAGCTGATGTTATAGTACGGCTGAAAATCCTTGATTAATAACGCCTCTAATAACTGCGCCTGGCTTTCTGAAGTAGTGGTTTTATATTCGATGTCCGCGATTTTTGCGACAAGGCTCTGTGTTTTTGACGAGAGGAAGCGGTTAAAATACGACTGTACCCGTTTTTTTATTGATTTGGCCTTGCCGACATAGACAATATGGCCTCTTGCGTCTTTAAACAGGTACACGCCGCAGGATTCGGGCAACGAAGAAATTTTATCTTTTAGTTCATTCACTGACATCTAGGTTGCCTTGTTGCTCGCGGGGACGCTTGTTTTGCCCTAGCGTGGCAAAACCGCGCTAAGCCTCGCGTACCCTCACTACCTAACTTTGTATATCGCAGAACAGCCGTGCCCGCTCGGGCACCTCGAACGCCCCACTAGAAATCAAGCCAAGCCATCTCTTAAAATGAACCTGACGGATTTTCGAGCGAATGGAGATTTTAGCCAAAGCAGCGTGCGCATGCGAGGGAATCCCGGCGGAGCGAAGCGACAACGACGAGACAGCGAGGATGTGTGAGGGTATTTTGCAAGAGCAAAATGCACGAGTTCCGCAGCTGCCGAGAATGCGCAAGACCTTTGGCGTCCCCGCGCAAGCGGGGAAAATCGACTCTGAGCGAGAAAAACCGGCAGATTCATTATTTCCTTCTACACAACCACTCCCGTAACTCCTTCATCTCCGGCACACGCAAGAGAACACAAAACGCAACGTATGTAACCACTCCCAGCGAAAGCAAAAAAGCGAGATTGATATATTTATTAAGCGCAGTAAGTTTTTCAGAATAT
>QZKA01000017.1 GCA_003598135.1 Candidatus Omnitrophota bacterium | reverse complement strand
TGATGCGCATATCGTAAATCCAAGCGCGCACCACGCTCCGGTGACCGTCGGCAACACGGGGCTGAGCCTGAGCGGGCAGCAGGTGAGCCTGGCGCTGGCGTTGGTCTCCGGCTTGGCGATTTCGAGCGGGCTGATGCTGGCGGACAGCATCGCGGGGGCGGGGCTGACGATCAGCGGGAAAGTGTTGGCGGTGGGGGCGGGGGCGGGGCTGACGGTGGGGGCGGATACGGTGAGCCTGACCACGCCAGGGACGTTGAGCGTGAGCTCGGCGAATGCGGCGGCGGGGAACCATACGCACGCGATTACGAGCAGCAGCAATCCAGGCGCGGCGGCGGCGATCCTGGCGAGCAACGCCAGCGGGTATGTGCAGCTTGAGGGTTTGGGGATTGGGACGACGGGGGCAGCAGACCGCGGCGTCAATATTGTGCCGGTGCTGACGACGGCTAATGCATACGGGATCATCAATGCGCCGCAGATCAGCGGATCGCGTACGTTGCTGGTTGCAGAATATGTGTCCGGCTATGTGCTGGATGCGTCGTCGGTGACATATTGGCGCGGTGTGGATGTGGTTCCGCCCACACTAGTTGGTAGCGGAGCGATTACCAACCAGGCGGCTGGCATCAACATACGGAATCTATCCGGCACAGGGGCGCCCTCCGTTTACTCGTTGATCCAATATGGACCGGCTGATTACAATCTGATGCTGGGATATTTGGGGGTAGGGGTAAATTTAAATTACACCTACGTTGGGGCGCGCTTGAACGTCTCGGACACCGGAACACAACTGCGACTACTCTACAACGCGGATACCGCGAAAGCGGCGAGATGGACCGTAGACAGCAGCGGCTATTTGACGCTGGATGTGGACGGCAATCAATTCAAAATGGATTCCGATGTGCGCATCCAGTCGGCCAATTATGCATCACAGCTCACGGGGTGGGGGATTACGTATTCGGGGAGCGCGGATTTTCGCTACCTGTATGCAGATGAGCTGCACGTAAAAACGTTCATCGCCGACCTGGAGCAGGCGCTGGCGGGTGGCCAGATCATTGCCAAATCGGTGGCGATTCTGTATTCCGATTTTGTGTGCCCGGCGGCGGGCGGCAGCCAGTACATCTACGTGGAGGATTTGCCCGGCGCGGCGGATATGCAGGTGTTCCAGGCGGGAGATTATGTCGGGTTGCGGCAGTTTTCGCGCGCGGGCGGGGGGTTGACGGTTGCGTGGTGCTGGGGAACGGTATCGTCGCCGAATACGACGTTCGATGGATATCAGGGCTGGTTGTTTACACGCAGTTCCGTTCCCTACGCCGGCGCGGCCAGTGGGACGATCAACAAAGGGACGTTGGTTCTGGATTTCGGCACGAGCGGTAACGGGTTTTACGAGGTCAACGCCATCGATGGTCTGTATGCGGTCAACTCGCCGTATGCGCAGACGGCGACGTGGAGCACGCACCCGAGTCTGCCGACGCTGCGCACGCGCATGGGCAATCTGTACGGAGTCACGGCGACGACGGAGTATGGGTTGTATGCCGGGACGGGGGCGGTGGATGTCACGGATCAGTATTTGCGGATCAGCGACGTTAATTTTGATATCCACAACATCGATTTGAGCATCCACGACGGGACGCGGGAGGTGATCCGGCTGGATCACGACGACGGGATCAGCGTATGGACGACCGGCGGGGTGGGTGTGTTGCGCGTTTATACGGGGGCGGCGACAATCGCGTGGAATGGGCTGACGATGTCGCCGGCGGATGTGATGCTGGGGAATGCGACGGCGGCGCTGTATTGGGATTCGTCCGCCAGCACGATGAAAATCGGGGATGTCGACGCCGGCAGATATTTGCAGGCGACCGGGTCGTATGTGTCGGTGTTTTATGATGCGGTGGAACGGGCGCGGTTTGGGTCCACGATTACGCTGTGGGATAGCGCGGGAGCGGACCGTTTGGTGCTGAGTACGACGGGGGTGTACGTCGGAGACACCACCGAGGGCGAGTATCTGTTTATTTCGTCGGCGGGGATCGATTTTTACGGCGGGGGCGTGCAGCACGGAGATATCCTGAGCAGCGGGAACTGGTGGTTCGGGGATACGGCGGCGACGGAACGCATCCAATGGGATAGCGTCAACGGGTTGAATATTTATAACGCCAGTAATGTAGCGGTGATTCGAGCGCCGATCAGCGGCAATGCTCAAATTATTGGAACGCTCGAAATTGCAACTCCCGGCTTGTTGACGGCAGGCAATGGGGATGTGCAGATCAGCAGCTATGGCATTCGATTTCCGAACAGCGAGTTAGCCGATATCACTAAAATCATCTGGGAATACGATCACGTAGCTTATGATCAAATTACAGTCGGTCGCATCTGGGCAGAGCGATATACGAATGATTATTACCGTGTGTTTTTGGATGGCGGACAACCTACAGGCGCTACCTACATTCAGACTACAATTTCGGCGCGGGCCACAACCGGTCCGACATTGTTTCTCAGTTATTACAATGGCGGGACCAGCTATGCAGCGATTACTGTTCCTGCAGGCGGCTACGTGTCCGTAAACAGTGATTTTCGATATAGCGGCGATTTGCGTCCGTACCGCAACTCGACCCAGTACACAGCGCACGCGCCGGTGTGGTTGACGACGCCGCTCACGTCTACCTCCTGGGATGGAGACGCCTGGTCGGACGCGGCAGTAGCGTCCCTTAATCTCAATAGCGTGTTCGGCGTGCCGGACGGCGCCCAGGCCGTGCTGATCGAGTTGTACGCGCAGGATAGCGGGGCCTATCCGCAGGCCGGGTTATACGCGGCAATCGGCACAACCGGATCATATTTTCAAATTACGGCCAGGCCGCGCGGGGGCGGAGCGAATTATCCCGGCAACGCAATGGGATGGCTGCCGGTCTCGACGGTTAGCGGTCACCCGACCGTGTATTACCAGGTCAATGCGAGTGGGACGCTGACGATGAGTATTACGATGCGCGTATGGGGATACGCAATCTAATTTGATGAGGAGATGATTATGGCAAAACAGATCGAGTTAAAAAAGCGCTACCTGGGCAATTACCTGCAGGTGCCGGTGCAGCTCGCCGATGGGCTGGTCGATATCGAGGCGGACGGCGAACGTCTGGCGGCCTATGACCGCGTTTTTAAGCAACGGGATTTATTTCAGCAAGTTTCGGATGTCGTCCACCTGCAGCGGATCATAAACTGGGTGCCGCAGGGCGGGCTGGCATTTACGGAGATGGCCAAATGGCACAAGCTGGCGAAGCGGGCCGGCGATCTGGACCCGGAAAAAGAGGGGGCGTTTACGATTTCGAGCTATGAGCTGGAGCTGCTGCGCGGGCGGCTGAAAGACGCGCGGTTTACGTTGATGCCCAGCCCGGATATCCAGCCATATCTGGAATTTATGGTCGAGTTGGCCGAGGTGCTGGGGATCGATTTGGGGATTGACGAGGGGGAAGAGGATTAAACGCGCTGACCCGGCGCGTCCACGCGGGGTCAGGCGATAAAAATCGGGCGACAGGTGTCAGGCGAGGCGGGCGTTGCACCCAATTTTCCCAGCATAGGTTCTGAGATGCGGCCTGTTACGGTTCGCCTGTGTCGTCGTCGCATAGTGTGATTATAACACAAAATAAATTGCAATTTCGAATTTGAAATTTCGGAATTGCAATTTTTGTTTGCGCGCAAACGTTCAGGGCAGCGACTCACAAACCCGGCCGTCACCATCGCGGTCCAATTTAAATATATCGCCATAGCCCAGGGATTTGCAGTAGTTATAGCAATCCTGGGCGGGTTTTTTTCGTTTCAGATCCGCGCAGTCCAGGTCAGGCCCGATGCAATTGCAGACGGCAGCAGCAGCGCCGGCTGCCGCTTTGGTGGGCTTGAGCGTTTTCGTTGGTTTGGCTTGTTTGGCCGGCGTACTGGTGGGCAGCACATTCGAGGATGATGCACGCTGAGCGGACGTTGGCGGCGGGGTGAGTGTTGGCCGCGATGTGACAGTAGGTTTTTTGGTCTTTGTGGCGGTGGGAAGATCTGTGGTAGTGTTGGCAAGTATAGCTGTGGGTGGATCGGTTGGCGCTCGGGTGGCTGTGATCTGGATCACGACGGTCACGACGCGTTCAACTGGTGCATCTGACGTTGAACAAGCTGATAGATACAAGCTGGCTACCAGAAAGATTCCAACGATCAGAGATGTTTTGTTGTCCATCGCCCCTCCGATATTCGCGTGTAAACTAAATTAATGCTGGGACGTCATCCATTTTTTTATTACCCAGCCTATTTTTCCGGTTTCCACGACTTCCATTTCACACATCACTATTGTCATACCAGGTTCTTCATAGGTTTTGCAACTTTGAAATTTCTCACCTCGCGCTGGTATCAATTTTGTGCCTACCGGCAAAGCAACAATCATGCCTGCATCGGCGTGTGGTGCAGTATAAAGGCCAGTACTTTTATTTACTTTAAATAACAATGGACCTTCAGTTGGAGTGGGACGCGTCGTCGGCGTTGCTCGATTCTCTTGCGATTTACAAGCGGCTAAAAGAAATATTGTTATTGCCAGAATAATAAGATTTCTGGTCTTCATGTAATCCCCATTCCCCTGCTTAGAAAACTTGTTCTAATTCATTCTTTAACTGCGTCGGGAGGGGTTTCCCCCTCCCGGCGAGTGACTGAGTACCTGGCGGCGCCGCTGGCGCCACGGCGGCCATCTCTGGATTGGATGAATTCGATGTAGGCGAGCACGTCGTCGAGCTGATCTTCGCTGAGCTCTCCGAGTTTGTAGTTGACGATGTGCTCGGCGACCTGGCGTTTATTGTTGAGCGGCGGGAGCAGGCCGGCGGCGCGGAAGACGACCTCGGGAGAAATATTAAAAGCGACAGCAATCGCAAGCAATGTTTCTATGCCGGCATTTCTTTCTCTATTTAATATTCTGCTGACCAGACCAGAATCGATTCCGCCACGTTTGGAAAGCTCATTTCTGTTCCAATCGCGCTGTTTTAATTCGTCTTCTAGCCATTCTACAAAATCTGTCATATGTCAATATTCTACTGACGATCACTCTGACTATGGTCAGATTTATTACTGCCTATTGACAGATAAAAAATTTCTGCTATACTGTCAAATGTCAGTTAATCAATGACATTTGACAGATAGGTGAATGAATGAGTGAATTTATTACCAAAAATGTAGTTTTACATTTGGATGATTTTCGGACAATCCGAAAATTGGTCAAAGAAAAAGGGTTGGGAGGGCGGGGGACATCCGCTGCGCTGCGTATGATTATCCGTGAATGGGTGGAAATGAAATCCGAGAGAATCCGCATCACGGAGGCGGGCATGCAGGCGCTGGCGGAGGCGCGGAGTGGAAGCGATGCGGGCGATGGCCGGTAAACCCAGGCCGGTCAGCGAGCGTGAGCTGGATTTGTTGGCGTACATCATCCACTATAAAAAAAACTTCGACGGCTGCGCGCCGTCGATGCGGGAGATGGATCGGGAGCTGGGGACGAACAGCACCTCGACGATCAACTATTACCTGCACAGGTTGGAACGCTTTGGTTTGATCGAGTTGCTGGGCGAGCCGCGTACAACGCGGCTGATTCGGGTGGTGGGAGGTGAATGGCATTTCGAAATTGAAAATTCGAATTTGGAAATTGCAATTTGAAAATTGCAATTTGGAAATTGGAAATTGGAATTTGGAGCTCAAATGGATAAATTAATTTTAAACATACAGGATGTCAAAGAGCCGGATGATTTTATCCGTAAACTGTGCCAGTTCATTGTGCTGGAGGGGGCGACGGCGAACGGGGTTTTCCGGGTTGACGAGAACCCGGTCAACGGGGAGTACGACAGAGCGATCCCGATTTTTAACAACCGACCCCGCATAGACCTGGAAGGCGATTATGAGTAGTTACGCGGAGTCCTATGACAGCGGGCCCCAGGGCTGCACGATGGTAATTGCCTGGCTGGGGTTGGGGATCGCGTTTGTGATCGGGCTGGCGCTGGTGTTCGGCGCGGCGCTGGGCGACAATATGAGCCTGGCGCTGGGGGTGATGGAGCAACCGCACGCCGAGGCGAGGCACGTCGAGGCGCCGGCGATCCGCCAATGCCTGGATAACAACGGTCCGTATATGATTTGGAAACACAAATTCGCGCCGACCTGGTACCTGATCTGCCAGATCGATGCGGATACCTGGGGATTGCAGGCGGTCAACCGCGAGGGGGTCGAGAAGACGGCGTTTTCTCCGGGCGATGGCAGCTACCGGGCGCTGATGGATTATTTGCGCGGTTTTGCGACGAAATTTAAGGGGGGGTTGCCGTGGCTGCAGTAAATTCTAATTTTCAATTTCGAAATTGCAATTTGAAATTTGTCTCTCGCCGGCGGGATGCGGTTATCAGATGAAAGAAATTGAAAATTGCAATTTTCAATTTGAGATTTATGTTCCGCCGGCATGGTTTACGTGGTTGATCGCGCTGATTTGCCTGGCGCCGTTGGTATTTATTGTGTTGTTAATGTGCTGATTTCAGGATAGCAGGTTTTCCGTATTTGTCTTTTTTTTAGGAGGAGGAACAATGGAGGATGAATTTCCGCCCGGGCTGGCCTATATCATTTTGGGCATTTTACTGCTCACGTTTTCGTGCGGCGGGTTTGCGTTGATGACGGCCGCGCGGAGGGGATGGTTCGGATGACGGCCGAAATCGGGTTATTGTTGGCCGGGGCCATTGGGATATTTTGCGCCGGCTATGGGATTTCTGCGCTGCGCGGCAAATGGGGCGCGCTGGTCGGGCGTGTGGACCGGCTGGAGAGCGACCTGGCCGAGGCAAAGTCGCAGATCGGGCGGCAGCGCCACACGCACAGCACGATTGCCGGGATCGAGGACAGCACGGCCAATCTGGTGCAACTGATGATCGAGCTGGACACCAGCCGGGCGCGGCTGGATACGATCATGCGCAAATTACATTTATTGCGCGAGGGTCCTAACGCATACCCACGGGAGGATAATGATGTATGAGGATGATGACTCGCCTGCGCTGCTGCGCGGTTTTTTGTATGCCGTATTTTTCGGCCTATTGATCTGGCTTGGGCTTTTGCTGGTGGCGTATGCTATCGGAGCGGCGCTCGGCATTGTGTAGGGATTATCCCGGATGGCGGTCCGGGTGATCTAAGGCTCCTCCTTTTGGCAAGCCCCAGGATCGGGCGGTCCGGTCCTGGGGTGGAGGAGAGATAGATTATTGCGATTTGAAAATTGAAATTTGAAATTTGAGGAGTCGATATGAGCGATGCATGGGCAAGAGTTGAACTGATGGGGCATGTCGCCCTGGCCGGCAGAATCACGAAGCCCGGTGATTATGGCGGTCTGTGGCAGATCGATATCCCGGACGGCGACGGCTGGCGAACGGAATTTTTTGGCAACCAGTCGGTGTACCGCATCCGCATGGTGAGCGAGGAAATTGCCCGGGCGTATGCGCCGCAACACGAGGTGATCGAGTATAACGCGCCGATCATCACCCGCGAAGAGCACCAGGCGTACATGGAGCGAGCCGAGGCGGAATACCGGCGGGTATTACACGAGAACGATGAGCTGCGCCGGCGGCTAACGGCGGTCAACGCGCTGCCGGCTGAGATCGATGACGATGGGGAGGATGATTTCGACTACGAAGTCGATGATTGATTAATTTTTTATCCTGGACCGTGTGCGCCTTGCGCACCACGAGACAGCGCTGGATGAGAAATGCCAGATCGACGGCGGTCCGGGAAATCTTCTTCCCTCCTGTGTAGCCCCGGTCGGTTTCCCCGCCGACCGGGGCGAGGAGACAACTCTCGGAGATTTACATCGTGCTCTCGCAATCCGAAACAGATCTCTACCGCTCACTCAAAAAAACGGCCATCGTGCTCATGCTGATGATCCGGTTGGATAAACCGGTTGGTCAGGGTGAGCTGGCCGCCATCCTGGATATCGATCCGCGCACCGCCGAGAGGCATTTGCGCTCGCTGGCGCAGCGCCAACTGATTACCCGCACCCACATTCAAGCCGGGTACATTTTGACGCAGACTGGCCGGCAACTGGTTCTGGGCGTCGAAGACCTCCCACCCGTGCAGGCACCGTTCCAACCCGTCCTGCCACCCCAAGCGGAGGCACCCCGTGCGCAGAATGTCCCGGATGAAATATGCACAAAATGTACAGATTTGAATCTGCAAAATGCAGATTTAAGCACAAAATGTACAGATTTGGGCGCACAATGTGTGCATACTAGTGAGTCAGTAGTAGTTAATTTAACTGATTTAAGTTTAAATACTTCTTCTACTGACTTAAGCGCACAAAATGTGCAGATTTCGCCGGCGGCGCTGCTCTGTTCGACGCGGGAGTTATTCGGCCAGGCGGTGATCGAGCGCGGCCTGGAGCACATTGAGCCGCGCCTGGCGCTGGGCTGGATCGCCCAGGCGTATGACTGCCGCGCCCGGCTGCGCTTCCCGCCCGGGCTGATCTATAAATCGCTGCTGGCCGGGCGGATTCCGCGGCGCGAGTATGTGGAGCGTCCGCAGGATTATCTGCCGGACTGGTACCTGGCTGAGATCGGATTAGCGCCGGAGACGGTTGCCGAACCAGAGCGACTACAGCCGCTACAGGTGGAGGAAAAATCAGGCATGGCCGATCAATCAGGCGACGAATCGATTCGAATAAAAATCCCCGGGCGGGATATCACGGCAATGCAAGCATGGAATAGTGTGCAAGAGCAACTGCAAATGGAGATGCCGCGGCATGCCTACGACGCCTGGGTGAGAGACGCGCACCTGGTGCGCTTCGACATAGCGATCGATACGCTCGTGATCCGCGCCGGATCGGAATATGCACATCGTTGGATCGTCTCCCGGCTGGAGAGCAGGATCCGGCGCCTGCTGGTCGGGATTTGCGCGCGGCAGATGCAGGTTAAGTTTATTTGGTAAGTTTATTCGGAGGAACCATGAAATATGCGATTTGGGCAATTACATTTTTGGCAATGCTCGATATTTTGCAGCGCATCGACCGGCAAATGAGGCGCGTCGCGCGGGCATTGGAGCAGATTGCGCGCATCGAGGCGCCGACGATGACGGCGGCGATCAGCGAGGTGGCCAGTACGCTGGATGAGAGCCGGGCGCCGGTTATGTTAATTGGACAGGCAACGCGGCGCAAGCTGAGAAATGGCAGAGAGGCAAATTGAAATTTGCAAATTGCAATTTTCAATTTCGAAATTGAAAACAGGAGGAGCTTATGATCCACTACATTCCGCTCAAAAAAGTTTATCCTAACCCATGGCAGACGCGCCAGGGCGACCCGGATGCGCAATCGATCCGGGAATTGGCGCTGAGCATCGCCAAGATCGGCCTGATCCAGACGCCGGTCGGGCGCGTGCTGGCGGATGACGACGGCAGCGGCCAGGTCGAGCTGGCCATCGGACACCGCCGCCTGGCAGCCTATCGCTGGCTGCACCAGAGCGGCGAATATTCGACCACGCCGGGAAAATTCGAGAACCTCCCGGTGGACGTGCGCCCGCTCTCCGATGAGGACATGGCGGACCTGGCCTGGACGGAAAACGAGCAGCGCCGCGACCATTCGCCCTGGGAGCGGGTGCTGGCGATCCAGAAACGCATCGACGATTTCGGCTGGACGCAGGAGCAGGTCGCCGAACGCATGCAGATTGCACGCTCGACGGTCACGAATTTGCTGGCGCTGCAGAAATTGGATGAGCCGCTGCGCCAGGCGCTGCACAGCGGGCTGATTTCCACCCGGGCGGCCTCGGCGCTGGCGCCGCTGATGGACCTGCCCGAGACGCTGCTGGAGGCGGCCTCCAATTCGATGGTCGAGCGGGTGCGCCCGGCGAATATCCGCCAGGCGGCGCTGGATGGCGCCTCGTCGGATGAGCTGCGCGAGCGCATCAGCGATCTGATCAGCCGCTACAGCATCCCGCTGAGCACGGCGCGCTGGCCCCTCGATCTAGCGTTCCACAATCTGGCCGGGAAAGCGAAATCGGTGCGCTGCGCCGGCTGCAAAACGACTATCAGGCGCGGCAGCGCGAACTCCGAGAGTTCGCAGACATTGTGCGCTGCGCCGGGGTGTTTCCAGATCAAAAATCTCGCCTTTTCGGAGATGGCGAATGCTCAGCGTTCGCCGCAAAAAACTGAACAGAAACCCGCTCCGCAGCCGCAGATACAGGTCGAGGAATTCGAGCGCCCGGAGAAGGCCGACCCGGGCGAGGCAATTGGAGGATTTCTGCCGGCGGATGGCGCGCCGGTGGATGAACTCGATGAGCAGGAGATTTTCCCACCCGCTCCACTGCCTGCGCCCACGGCGGCCAAAACCGAGCCCAAACCAGCTCCAGCTCCAGAACCTGAACCAGAGCCTCCGGCGCCGCCGACGTGGGCCGAGTCGACCATCACGGCCACGGGTACCGCGTGATCGCGCAGGCCGACGGCACCGCGGTGCATAAATCGGAGCTAGGTGACAGGCAGACTTTGCAGGCCGACGGCGTGAGCCTGCCGAGTTGGATGGTGGATGAGATCGAGGGGATACTGGCGCGGCATGGTTGGTAGCCGCGCTAATGTGAATTAGCGGAGGTGTGATTTGGCAGGTATAACGAGACCGGCGTTGAGGTATCACGGTGGCAAATGGAAACTTGCTCCCTGGATTATTCAGCATTTTCCAGGACATACCACGTATGTTGAGCCATTTGGCGGAGGGGCTAGCGTTATTTTGCGTAAACATCCGTCGTTCATTGAAGTTTACAACGATTTGAATGGTCAGGTAGTCAACTTTTTTAGGATACTACGGGAGCGTCCGGCAGATTTGATTGCTGCTATTGATTTGACGCCGTATTCCCGGGAAGAATTTTTGTTATCGCAGCAAGACGATATTGATCTTGATGCGCTGGAGCGGGCACGTCGATTTTATATATGGAGTTGGCAGGGCCGTGGGCGCGCGGGGGTAAACGAACCAGGCGGTTGGCGTTTTATGAGTCGCAGGACTAGATACAGAACTCCTGTAGATGATTTCAACAACGTTGACCATCTCTGGGGCATAGTACGTCGTCTGAAACAGGTGCATATTGAGTGCGATCCATATCAGAAAATAATTCTGCGATATGACTCTCCGGAGACGCTATTTTATTTAGACCCCCCATACGTTCAGGATACGCGCTGTTATCGATGGATGCGTGATGGATACCGTTTTGACATGACGGACGATGAACATCGCGAACTGGCCCGGGTAGTTAGTGAAATAAAAGGAATGGCAATTATTTCTGGATATCCATCTGATTTGTATGATGAACTGTTCGCAGGGTGGACCAGGGTGGATCGCCGAGCGGCAAAAGATAACGGGATCAAGACTGCGACAGAATGTATCTGGATTTCACCGGGGGCGGTGGTGCAGCCGAGGTTGGTATGACCGCCTACCCCTACTACTGGCGCGTACGCACCCGCCTGCCCGAGCGCTACGGCCAGCGCTGCCGGGTGCTGGTGCGCGGGCGGATGAATAGCTGCCTGGTGGAGTTTGAGGACGGGTACAAAGTGGTGACCAGCCGGAATTATGTGAGGAAGGCGATGTGATGGCTAAATCAAAAATCGAATGGACGGACGTTGTGTGGAACCCGGTGACGGGATGCAATAAGGTTTCCCGAGGCTGTAAGCACTGTTACGCCGAGACGATAGCGAACCGTTTTTGGGCGAAGCAGTATCCACAGAACGCTGACGGCAGCCCGCGCAGGTTTACGGATGTGCGCCTGCATCCGGAGCGGCTGGATGAGCCATTGCGGTTGAAAACGCCACGGCGGGTATTCGTGAATAGCATGAGCGATCTGTTTCACGAGACGGTAGACCGGCATTTTATCGCCGATGTTTGGCGAGTAATGGAAAAGACGCCACAACACGTTTACCAGGTACTCACAAAACGCTCGGAGCGGATGTGGCATTGGGTGACGGGATATGCACTATATGACAAGCCTCTGCCGAACGTTTGGTTGGGCGTCTCTGTCGAGAATCAGCAGGCAGCGGATGAGCGCATCCCGTGGCTTCTGCAAACGCCAGCGGCCGTGCGGTTTGTGAGCTGCGAGCCGCTGCTGGGTTCGGTGGATTTTAGCTCAATTGGTTCGGTTGGAATGGGACAGTGTCTCGAATGTGCGGGCGCTGGTGAAACAGCGGGCCATTATTTTTCCCCTGATGGCGTCGGAGTATGCGGTAGCTGCGGTGGATCTGGTGAAGACTCTAACGCTGTTCTCGACTGGGTCATCGTCGGCGGCGAGAGCGGGCCGGGGGCGAGGCCGATGCACCCGGATTGGGCGCGGTCGTTACGGGATCAATGTCAGGCGGGTGGAGTGCCTTTCTTTTTCAAGCAGTGGGGAGAATTTGGGTCGACTGGAACAAATTTATTGACTGATGAGCCTGTTTTTCTACAGTATCAAAACTATGATCATTGGACGCAAAAATATTGGATGGCAAAGGATGATATTTTGCTGGATGCAACCGGTGAACGAATGCTCAATGGTGGCATGATCAAAGTCGCAATACCGCCATTTACGATCATGCGTCGAGTAGGCAAGAGGGCCGCCGGCAGGCTGTTGGATGGGCGGGAGTGGAATGAGTTCCCGTGCTAACTTGTATCGAGGACGGGTACAAAGTGGTGACCAGCCGGAATTATGTGAGGAGGCTGTCAACGGATTTGCCGGTAAACCTTACTACGGATTGAACGGATTGGAGGCGATGGATGAAGGCGCTTAGTATGTGGCAGCCCTGGGCGACGTTGGTGGCGATCATGGCAAAACTGGTTGAGACGCGGAGTTGGAAAACGGATTACCGGGGGCCGCTGGCGATTCGTGCGGCGCTGCGGTTTCCGCAGGAGGCGCAGTTGTTATGTTTCCGGGATCCGTTTCGCTCTGCACTTATTCGGTGGTTATTGGAGGGCGAGATTACGCTGCCGCGGGGGGTAATCGTGGCGACGTGTGAGCTGGTGGATTGTGTGCCTGCGGAGCAGTTTAGGGTGTGTATGGCGGAGGATATGGAGCGGCAGCGTCAGATCGATCCGCGCTGGCGCTGGATATCTTTCGAGGAGGGGGAGTTTGGGGATTATTCGTCGGGGAGGTGGGGGTGGGTGCTGGAGAATGTGGTGCGGTTGGAGGCACCGGTGGCGGCGAGGGGGCGGCAGGGTTTGTGGGAGTGGGATTATGGAAGGTGAAATGATGGTTACTTGTATTAGAGGAGCTATGGAGGATGACAGAAGATGACACGTAGAGGCCCAACGAAAATAAGCCGATCAGAGCAGCACTGTTTGTGGTGTGTATACCACACGCATAGATTAATCATATCCGGTCGCCATCCGATTTACTATCGGCTGTGCTGGCATTTGACGCCGATAACAGCTCCGCTAGGTGAAAAATTTATTGCATGATGGAAACCACCGAGAAACGCGCCCCGACCGCACTGCACCGCCTGCCGCTGTATCTGAGCCTGGATCAACTGGAGCGCCTGGCCAACGCGCTGCGGGAGATCACCGACAGCGGCTACGGCGAGATCACGCTGGTGATTGCAAACGGTCAGGTGGACCGCATAAAAGAGACGAAATCGTATCGATGATATACAATGGATGAGGAAATCGAGCGCTTATTGAAACCGGCCGACGTGGCCGCGATCCTGGGCGTCAGCCGCACCCAGGCCTACCGGCTGATGGGACGCGAGTTGCCGGCGGTGCGCTTCGGCAATACGGTGCGTGTCCGGCGCGCGGACCTCGAAAAATTTATCGAATCTCATACCACAAATAATGGCAAAACGAGGCCACGGTGAGGGCACCATCTACAAACGGGCGGACGGCAAATGGCGCGCCCAGGTCTCTGTTGGGGGCAAACGTCTCTCCAAAACGCACACCAAACGGAGCGTTGTGGCCGAATGGCTGCGCAAAACCACCGGCCAGATCGGGATGGGATTGACCTACGACCAGGCGCGTGTCAGTCTGGCCGATCACCTGCAGCGCTGGCTGGCCGGCGTGCAGGGATCGCTGCGAGCTAGCACCTACTCCCACTATAAATTACTGATCGACAAATATTTGATCCCTTCCATCGGCGACGCGCTGGTCAAGGACCTCTCGCCCGACCTGGTGCAATTTTGCTACGACGAGCTCACTCGCGCCGGGGTCGGCGCGCACACGCTCATCAAAATGCACGCTGTGCTGCACGAGGCGCTCCGGCGCGCCGTGGAGACCGGGCTGGCCGCCCGCAACCCGAGCGATGCAGCCAGGCCGCCGGCCGCGCCGGCGCAGGAAATGAAATTCTGGAGCGAGACCGAGGCCAATCGTTTCCTGATGGCGGCGCGCGGCAACCGGTTATATGCATTATTTTATTTGGCCATCGTGAGCGGCGGCCGGCAGATGGAGTTGTGCGGCCTGCAGTGGAGCGACCTGGATTGGACGGGCGGGCAGTTACGCATCCAGCGCCAATTGCTGCGCTCCGGAGACGAGATCTTCGGACCGCAAAAAACCGCCCGCGCCAAACGCACGATCAGCCTGGGCGCCGGCACCCTGGACGTGCTGCGCGCCCACCTGGCGCTGCAGGCGCGTGAGCGGCGCCTGGCGGGCAGCGGATGGTTGGAGCATGGGCTGATATTTACATCCACCACCGGCACGCCGGTGCACCATAAAAATCTGGTGGATCGCTATTTCAAACCGCTGGTCCAGGCTGCTGGCGTCAAACCGATCCGCTTCCACGATCTGCGCCACACGGCAGCGGCCATCATGCTCAGCCACGGGCGACCGCCAATCGTCGTCTCCAGGATACTGGGGCACGCGCGTGTCTCCATCACGCTGGATATCTACGGGCACCTGATCCCAGGGTTGGATGCCGGCGTGGGCGACATGATGGATGAGCTGGTCGCGCCGGTGGAATGGAGCGTGGAGACGGAAAAATCAGAAAAATAATAGCAAAATCGGCCGAAAAACAGTTTTTTGGCGCTATTTGAGGCCTCCAACATACCCCCAGATATGGGGGGGTAAAAATGCAAAAAACGCCAAAAATCGCCAAAACACCCCCCACCAGACAACACACGGTTCGCCGTCTCCGGTCAAAAAAAACAGCGCAAATAATTATCAGCGCTGTCCAGTAAATTATCAGTGCAAACCTGCACAGACCGGAGGATACACGGATGCAAATCACCTTTACCCAGGCCCTCGAAGGCTTCGAGCTCTATTGCCAGGCCCGCCGCCTGAGCAAACACACCCTCAGTGACTATTTCACCACCTATCGCAAATTCAGCCGCTGGCTGGATGATGACCCGCCCTTGGAGACCATCACCCGCCGCCAGATTACCCAGTTCATTGCCGCCCAGCCCGTCTCCGCCAAAACCGCCCTGAACTACCACACCGGCCTATCGGCCCTATGGACCTGGGCGCTCAAGGAAAACTTGGTGCACGAGCACACCGTCCGCCGCGTGGATCCACCCGAGCCGGAGAAACGCACCATCGCCCCCTACACCCAGGCCGATCTGCAGGCCATGCTCAACAGCCTGGAGCGCACCAATAAATACAAACGCCCGGGCAAAAAAGCCTCCAACCACTCCCTGCCCAACGTGGACCGCAACCGCGCCATCATCCTGCTGCTGCTCGATACCGGCATGCGCGCCTCTGAGCTTGCCGAAGCCAAAATCAACCAGCTCGATCTGCGCAACCGCCGCATCCGCGTCTTCGGCAAGGGGGCTAAGGAACGCACTCTTCCGTTCGTCGCCCAGACCGGGCAGGCGATTTGGCGCTACCTGCTGCCCCGCAAAGATGAGCCGATCAACGCCCCGCTTTTCGAAGCCGCCGGGCGCACCCTCACTCGCACCCGCCTGACCAAACAGCTCCAATCCATCGGAGAGCACGCCGGCGTGCACGCTGTCACCTGCCACCGTTTCCGTCACACCTTCGCCATCACCTACCTGCGCAACGGCGGCGATCCCTATACCCTGCAAATCCTGCTCGGGCACACCTCGATGGATATGGTCAAACGCTATCTCTCCATCGCCCAGGCCGACATCGAAGCGCGCCACCACCACGCCAGCCCGGTGGCAAATTGGAATTTATAGAACAAATATAGAACGATATATTACAATTCCGCATACGGCATTATTCCCTCTTGACAACCACTTCCGTATACGGTATTATATATACACAACAAAGGAGATTGAGATGGCAATCATAACCGATACAAAATTCAATTTTGAGAAAGCAGAGAACGATCTTTTTTCGTGGAATTATTGGGACGGCACCAGCGGTAATTGCCTGACCCACAAGCCGAGCGGTCGTGAGATTTACCAGATGCGCTGGAATAATGGCGAAGAAGTAGAAAGCGATATCCGCCAGGCAGCAAAAGAATTTTGGACCGAACTCTGGGCACTCCAAGAACAGAAGCCCCCGAGAATCGAAGAAGATTACGACTATGATCTAGAGCCAAAACACGGGCAGAATGGCTACTGCCGCAAATGTGGCTCCTACTGCTACGGCGACTGCGAAGCAAACTAATGCCAAAACGCTATCTCGGAATAAACGTCTACGACGCCGCCCGTAAAAGGGTGGCGTATGTATTCGATCACTTCCCGCGCATATACGTTTCATTTAGCGGCGGGAAAGACTCCACTGCCATGCTGCACCTGGTCGCCGAAGAAGCCAGACGACGCCAGCACAAAATCGGCTTGCTGTGTGTAGACTTTGAAGCCCAGTACCGTCACACCTACGAGCATGTGGCGACGATGTACGAGCTATATGCGGACATCATTGAACCATACTGGGTAACGCTGCCTATCTCGCTTGACAATGGGGTGTCGGAATATCAGCCGCGCTGGATCTGCTGGGAGCCGGGCTTCGACTGGGTCAGGCCGCGCCCGTCAAACAGCATCGGGGATCAGAACTATTTCCCCTTCTACAGCTACGCAATGGAGTTTGAAGAATTTGTGCCTGCCTTTGGCGAGTGGTACAGCCAGGGGCAGGATTGTGCAGCATTCATCGGCATCCGCACAGAGGAAAGCTACAACCGCCACCTGAAACTGGCTGTCAGGCACAACCGAGAATTTCACGGCGACAACATGTGGGCGCTGAAACAAAAGTCGGCCAGCCAACCGGTGTACTCGATCCATCCAATTTATGATTGGAAAGTCGAAGATATCTGGCGCTATCATGGCAAGTTCGGCAAACCCTATAATCGTATTTACGACCTGATGCACAAGGCCGGTCTATCATTGCATCAGGCACGCCTATGTCAGCCCTACGGAGTGGACCAGCGCAAGGGTTTATGGCTTTTTCATATCCTCGAGCCAGAGACCTGGTCAAAAATTGTGGCGCGCGTCAATGGCGCCAACAGTGGGGCTGAGTTTGTCAAATACAGCGGCAATATCTCGGGCCAGATCAAAATCCATAAACCTGCTGGGCACACCTGGAGGAGCTTTGCTTTGCTCCTTCTGAAATCAATGCCACAAAATTTAGCCGAGCATTACGACAACAAGATTTTTACGTTTATCGGATGGTGGATGGAGAGGGGCGGCTATTGGGATGATGATGGAAATTTCTACCCGATTTACGGCAGTATCCCAGACGAAGTTGATCATAAGCTAGAGGTAGCCAAGAAAGCGCCATCCTGGAAACGGATATGTAAATCCTTACTGCGTAGCGACTATTGGTGCAAAGGGATTGGTTTTGTACCAACCTCATCTCCCCATTATGACCGCTATCGTAAATATATGGCAGACCGAAAGCGCCTGAGAGGATATATCCCATTATGGAGACGATAATCAAAAGTGGTTGGATGCAAATTATCAATGCGGTTTTACAAAATGAAATCGCAGATATGCCCGAGGAAGAGCGTATCGATGCTATTAACATAATCAAAATGGCGTTACATGAAATCAGTCCATTTAAAAATGAGCCGATTGATTGCGTGATCTGGGTGCCCTGCGATACGGTTTTGGCCAACGACTACAACCCCAATAAGGTTGCCCCGCCAGAAATGCGCTTGCTCGAAACTAGTATCCTGGAGGATGGCTATACTCAACCCATTGTCACCTGGGTTGACGATGGCAAGCGCGAGGTAATTGACGGCTTCCATCGCAACCGCGTAGGCCAGGAGTGTAAAACTATCAGAGAGCG
Source organism: Candidatus Omnitrophota bacterium (assembly GCA_003598135.1). GTDB lineage: Bacteria > Omnitrophota > Gorgyraeia > Gygaellales > Profunditerraquicolaceae > SURF-25. The sequence continues at coordinate 3,747 of QZKA01000017.1, read as the reverse complement.
AATACGGGGATATCTCCCTGTGACAACGGTAAACGAGAATCGCCATGATCGCGGCGACCGAATTGCATCTACGATACGCCACAACCGGGCAAGAGGCAAGCATCAAATCTCAGCTATGAGCGATATTGTGGTTGAGTTGGCGCGCCGCAATTGGTCAGACGCCAAAATTGGGCGCGAGCTTGGGATGGACCCGGATGAAGTCCTGCGCTTGAAGCAAATCACCGGGTTGGCAGAAATGTTTGCCAACGAAGATTTTAGTGAGGCGTGGGAAATCGACCCATACACAGAGGAGTAAACCATGAAAGAGTATACATGGCCGAACAATAAGCCAGTTATCCGGCAATACGTTGTAATCGATGATCGTGGTAGATTGGGAATTGCTTACTCTGATCCGATATATCACCCAGATGTGCTCTTTGCGCACCCGGCAGATGGACCGTCCATCAAAGAGTGTGGCGGTAGTATTGTGATGCTCGATACAGTGTGGCATTTGCAGGCCGGTGGAAGCAGCTACTCTGGCCAATGGGCAGACTATGTAAATAAGCCTGACGCAAAACTAGAAGATATGAGACGGCAAATAATTATTGTGGACGACATCGGATACCTGCTACCAGATAGTTGGGCTGATAGGATTTTTGCCGACAGCGACCAGCCGGGCTACTGGGATTACGGCGCCACTATTGGCAAAATCGGGGGAGAGCAGCCCGTAAAAGGGCAGATCCACAACGAAATGACCGTTGGCCAGGCGGAAAACTATGCCCACGAAGTCGGCGAGAAAGCCACAGCGCGCGGGATCCGACTCGCGGCGAAGAATGGATACATTCCGGGCGCCCGCAAAATCGGCAGAGATTGGCTAATCCCATACGACGGGATGAATCATTATCTCGACAATCGCCCAAAACCAGGTCGAAAAACTGATGTGCGCTGACACCCGCACCCCCTCCCACGCCGCCCGCCTGATGCTCATGTATTTCCTGCGCCACCACCTGCGCATGCTCACCTACCAGGAAATCGCCGACCTGTTCGACCTCGGCCACCGCTCCACCGCCCTGCGCTCCATGCGCATCATCGACGAGGTCGAACAGCTGCTCCCCGATCTCGAAACCAAAATCCACCGCAGCCTCAACCTCACCCGCTAAAAGCGCCCCACCCGGGGCGCCCGACCCCGACCCTCTCCCTCTAGGGAGAGGGTCGGGGTGAGGGTACCCCCCGCACAACCCGCACAGCACGCACGCACAGCACAACCCCCGCACAACCTCCTCAATCTCGATATTGCACCTAGTCGCACCCGGATTTAAATAAAATTCAATGCCAATTGATTAAATTGGCATTGAAATAGAAAAAGTGCCAGGATTTAGACAATCAAGGCGCTTTTTGCAATCGAGATTGTGGACCTGGAGGGATTCGAACCCTCGACCTCTTCAGTGCGATTGAAGCGCGCCGCAAAACCACCGGCAACATACGCACCAATAGTCCCGATTTTACCCCATTTTCGGCCAAAAACAGGCCGGATTTATTACATCTATACCATCATAAACATCATCACCATAAAGATTGCACCCGTTTTGCACCCGTTCTAGGAAAATATTAAGATTGAATTATTTAAAAACGCGCTTATAATGTAATTAATTGAATAGATTCCACGACCTGAGACAGTCATCAGACCTGGGTCGCGCCAATTGCGCGGCCCAGGTCTTTTTTGTTATAGGAGGTCATATGGTTTTCGGATTGCTCGCAATCGTTTTTCTCCTGGCGTTCATCACGGAGAGCGCGGTCGAATACGTTTTTGGGACGCCGTTCAACAAAATTCCTCAACTAACACCGTATAAATGGCTGCTCATGTACATAGCCCTGCTCGTTGGAGTTGGGCTCACATTTTTCTATAAACTCGATCTGATCGCAATGCTCTCGATCTGGCTACTGGAGCTGTTCCCGGGCTGGATCGTGGTGCTCGGGCTGTATCAATCTGGCACCTGGGTCGGATATATCGCCACGGGATACGCGGTCGGGCGCGGCTCGGTTTTCGTGCACGATCTGGCCAGCAAATATATCCTCAAACGTCCGCAGGATAATTTCGCCTGATGGATGCTATAGCGATGCACGACAATAACATCGTAGAGCGCATCCAAAATATCCTCGAGCGGCACGATACCGTGCCGCAGAATCTCAAGGACGAGCTTATTTTGCTGGGGCTGGCGGAGATACTGCGCACGGTAAAAAATCACGCCGGCAGGCTCGAATTCCTCGAGAAATATAAACCTTATTTGCAGGTCCTGGCCTGGGCAGTGGGAATCATTGGATTGTCGTTATTAACGATGGCTGTCACCGGACGGCTGCAATTTACAGTCGTGCCATAGGAGATTAAATGAAACACTATTTTTATATCTGGCAGCTCGAAAACGTCCCGGCAGATCCGCTGGTATTGGCTGCGCTGTGCAAATCCTACGGCATCGATGGCGTGGCGATCAAGGTCCTGGATGGGGCCAGCCGTTTTAACACCGATGGAGGCAATGACAAGCGCCTGAAATCCATGATCGACGGGCTGCGTGGCACCGGCATAGATGTAGAGCTGTGGGGCTATCACTATCCGGATTCGCCTGGGCTGCAGGGCGACATGATTATGGAGCGCATAGAGAAGCTTAGCACGACCGTCTACCTGGCTGATCTGGAGATCGAGTGGGAGCAGCCGTTCGGTATGCCAAAGGCAGCCGAAACTATGTTCTCCAAAGTAAAGCGCGGCGGCCTCCAGGTGTTGATGACCGGCGCCAGGTTCCCGCTCAATTTTCCAAATACGCCCTGGGACAAATTGGATAACCTGGTAGAGATCGATGGCTTTGACCCCCAGATCTACTGGCTCGGAGCTCATAACCCATTTGACCAGGCGGAACGCTGCTGGCAGGAGTACCGAGATTTTACTGACAAATCGATCATCCCAGCCGGTCCATGCTGGGGCCAGAACGTCAAGACTGCCCAGGGGCCGGTCTGGTGGGAGCCTACTGCCGAGGAGCTGCAACAATTCCGAGACTGGGCAGTCACCCGGGGAATCGGCAAATTATATTGGTGGTCGCTGGATTGGCCGTTGACGCATACGCGTATGGATCTGGTTTCGTTCGCGACCGGAGTTATTCCCCAGGAGCCTCCACCCGATCCTGGATATGACACGTATGAGGCCATTGTCGATCCGGCCAAATGCCGCGGGCTGAATGCCCGGGTTGGTCCGGGGACTGGCAATGCAGCCGTGCTCGCATTCCACCCGAGCTCACGGGTGATTGTGGTTGGAGAAGATGGCGATTGGCGAAAAATTAAATTGCCGGCGGACCAGGAGCTTTGGGTGCACGGCTATTATCTGCGGAAAATATGATGCCGCGTAGAGCAGCTCGTCCATGTGCGCAGCCTGGCTGCCCGAATACCACTCGCTCGAGTCGATACTGCAACCAGCATGAGCAACAAATCAGGCGCGCTAGCGGAGGAGACAATCGCCACTATAACAATAATCGCTGGAGAGCAATGCGCAAAAAATATTTAGCCGCTCATCCGTACTGTATGGATCCATATCATATCCATGATCGATCAACCCCAGCAACTCACGTCGATCACATCCAGTCATTAGCCGCTGGCGGCTCTGATGACTTGAGCAATTTGCAGGGATTGTGTCACTCATGTCATTCGCGCAAAACGATCCTCAACGATCATGGGTATGGGGTATCAAATCTCTAGAGAGTTGAAGTATATAGAGATCGGAAGAGC
>QZKA01000033.1 GCA_003598135.1 Candidatus Omnitrophota bacterium | reverse complement strand
AATTCCAAATAAATTCAAAATTCCAAGTTCCAAGCCGGGGTGTTGAGGTTTGGTTATTGGAGCTTTGGAATTTATTTGAGATTTGGGGCTTGTGTAGGATTTGCCGAACAGTTTATTTTACTCAATACTCTATACACTATACTCAATACTATAAAAGGCTAAGGTTAAGGCTCAGGCTAAGTTAAGATTAAGGCTAAAGGCCAAGGCAGCGTATCATAAGTGTAGGGGTGAGGTTGACGGTCTGGCCTTTACCCAATAACCGCTATTGCGCCGTACGCCGTACTCAATACTCTATACACTATACTCCCTACAAAACACGGCACGAACTCTCGATAATACCTGCTATCTCCTGAAGTCTATCAGCGACAATATCGGCACAAGACAGATACTCAGCCGGCAGGCTAGTAGTCAACGCAATACAAAACATGCCGGCCTTTTTGGCAGAAGCAATCCCAAGGGGCGCATTTTCAATTACTACACATGCCGACGGCTTAACCTTGAGCCTTTTCGCCGCTTCCAGGTACGGCTCAGGATAGGGTTTTCCCCTTTTTACCTGGTCGCCGGTCACTATGGTATCAAAAGCACGCAGGATCTGCGCAGGAAGAATACTTCTGGCTTCGTTAAGCGGGGTTCCTGTCACTAGGCCCAGGATATAACCTTTGCGCGCAAGGCATAGCAGCAGGTCTTTTGCGCCTTTAAAGACAAAACGCCTGAAATACTTCTTGAATATTTTCTGCCGGTTGAGAAATATTTTTCTCAACACCATTTTATTGGGTTTGATTTTGTGACGCCGCAGTAAGTCAGAAAGCGTCTTCTTCCAATCCTCTCCTTCTTTTGAATACACGTCAAAACAATTAACGCGCACTCCCCAGGGCCTTAATGCTTCGTACCAGGCAATGAAGTGATACGGCATTGAATCCACGATCACACCATCCATATCAAAAATGATCGCTGCGGGATTGCTGGTAAGGGGACCGTGCGTCTTTTTCTTCATGTATTCAAGCTAATGGCAAATCATTAAGGGCTTTTTTAATCTCGCAAAGAGGGTAGGCGTAATTTTTTAATTCTCCATTTAGGAATTTATCGTACGCAGAAAGATCAAGAAGACCGTGGCCGCTGAAGTTAAGCACAATACACCTTGGCCGCCTGCTATTCTTTAAGGCGATATCAATGGCAGCTTTCACGGCATGAGCGGTTTCAGGGGCAGGAACGATTCCTTCAAGTTTTGCGAAAAGGACTGCTGCCTTAAAAACCTCAAGCTGATGATAGGCAACAGATTCAATTATCCCTTTATAACGCAAGGCACTCACCAAAGGAGAGCAACCATGATAACGCAACCCGCCCGCATGAATTCCCGGCGGTATAAACTTATGGCCCAGCGTAAACATCTTAAGAAGAGGTGTCAACCCGCCGGTATCTCCAAAATCATAGGCGTATTTACCTTTCGTAAGGCTTGGACAGGCAGTCGGCTCAACCGCAATGATTTTTAAGGTGCCTTTCTGTAGCTTTTCTTTCACAAAAGGAAACACAAATCCCCCAAAATTGCTGCCCCCTCCCACGCAGGCAATTAAATAATCCGGGGCTTCTCCTGCCAGTTTTAACTGGCGCTTCGTCTCAAGGCCGATCACTGTCTGGTGTAACAGCACGTGGTTTAATACGCTCCCCAAAGAATAATTGGTGTCCTTTCTCTTGACAGCCTCCTCCACCGCTTCAGAAATTGCAATACCCAGACTACCCTGGCAATGGGGGTCATGACGTAAGATCTGTCTGCCGGATTCGCTAAACTCCGAAGGAGAAGCTATAACCTCTGAACCCCAGATATGCATCAAAGACTTCCTGAAAGGCTTCTGATGGAAGCTGACCTTGACCATATAAATCCGGCAACCAAGCGAAAACATACTACAAGCAAAACTCAAGGCGGCACCCCATTGCCCTGCCCCGGTTTCCGTAGTCAGGCGTTTTATCCCTGCCTGTTTGTTATAAAATGCCTGGGCAACCGCAGTATTGGTCTTATGGCTACCCGTAGGCGAAACGCTTTCATCTTTATAATAAATGCGCGACTTAACCTTAAGATATTTCTCCAGATTCCTTGCCCTCCTTAATGGTGTGGGCCGCCAAAGCCTGTAAATATCCCTCACATGCCCGGGAATCGCAATCCACTTCTTACGGCTTATCTCTTGCTCGATCAATTGTTCGGGAAAGATCGCCCTAAGGTCGTCTTTGCCAAGCGGTTTTCTGGTCTGAGGATTGATGCCGGCAGGTATCTGAAAAGGTAAATCGGCCACAATGTTATACCATGCGCAGGGTATTTCTTTTTCGTTTAATACTATTTTTATCTCTTCCATATTGATGTAGTATAAGTCAAAAAACGGTAGGCGTAAATAATTATCGGCCTCTTTTCGAATGCGCCACTAATGTTTGTACTTTATCCGTAACCGGGTGCGCAAGCAACTCCTCTAGGGCAATCGGCATGCGCAGCGACCAGTTTTTCGAACTTACTGTGCCAGGCGTATTGATCCTGTATTCGTAAGGATCGCCTTTAAATAAACCCGCAAGGTATAACAGGTCCGTGAGTAGCTGAATTGAAAACACAGAAGCTGAGTCCAGGTTCATCTGTACTATGCGCTCAAGCAGCTCGGAATCTGCCTGTTCTCTCATAGGGCCAGGCAATCCTGTCATCGCCCAAAGCTTCTCTTTCTCCTGAAAAGTATTTTCATAAATATCCAAGAGATCTGCTGCCTCTTCTTTTTTCTTGCCGATAATAGACAAAAATACTTCACTGCCCCTGACGTTTATCAGCCAACGCAATCTCCCGTGCCGGGAAAGATGCGAATCGAATAATTGAGGCAAAACGTGCGAATAATCTATCCCATATTGACGGCACTTCCTTAAGAAAAGGTCTTCATCCGCCGTCCCTGCCTCGTTTTCCCACCAAGCCGGCCAGTTGGTAGTATCGTGCGCTGAGAGCATTGCTACCGAAAGAACGCGATATTCATTAGGCTTAAAGAAATTATGGGCTACCTTCCAGTCTTTTGCCCACCGCTGCACATCATTACCCGGAATACCCAACTCTTCTAATACTTTCGGGCAAGACCGAGGTACCATGCCTAAATCTTCGGCGCACAAAAGCATCTTGGTATGCATAAGCATGGTTAAGAGCAACTTCCGTCCATGGCCTTCCCAATTCGCCTCTTCCTGAGGGTCGAAAAAGCCATTGAGGCCTTTGTTCTCAAGCGGCTCTCCATACGGAATACTCCAAATCCTAAAAAGCCCCGCCACATGGTCTATCCGTAAAATGTCATAAAAATTCTCGCTGTATGTAAGCTTCTCTTTTACATAAACATATCCGTCTTCGGCAATCTTTGCCCAATTATAAGAAGGCATCCCCCAGCGCTGGCCCTTTGCGCAATACATGTCCGGCGGTGCGCCTGCAGCATATTCCAATTTGAAAAAGTCAGGCCTTACCCATACATCCGCACTATCTCGCGATACCAAAAGAGGAAGGTCGCCTTTCAGGAAAACGCCCCTTGAGCGTGCATAGGCTTTGATTTCTTTAAACTGAGAAGCGGCTTGCCACTGAAGCCATACCTGAAAATCGATTTCCTGGATATGCGCTCTTGTGAAAGACTCTAGGGAGGCTGCGTCGCGATCCCGATAAGGCGCTTCCCATTCATACCAAGGCTTCTGCCCCTGATAGCTTTTGAGCACCTTATAAAGGGCAAAATCAGATACCCAGTAGGAATTTTCTTGCTTGTATCGTCTTAGCGCACCTTCATCATATCTGCCCTGGCGGAAAATATCCTGTAGGATCTTTAATTTTTCGTCTTTAATACGGTAATCTACATACCTGGCACGTAAGTCAAAGCTATTACTTAGACGCGTTATATCTTTTATTGTGCTTCCTAAGGATTTGCCAACCGCAGGTAGTGAAAGGTACATCGGATCAAAGGCAAAGGAGCTTATCGAATCGTAAGGACAGAAGGTATGCCCCACCTCATTCATCGGCAGCAGCTGAATGATGGAGACGCCGGCTTTCTCGCACCAATCCACCAGGAGTTTAAGGTCATAAAGATCGCCTATGCCCTGGCTCTGCCGGGAATAGAGCGAGAATAAAGGCACCAAAACCCCTGCCCGCTTAAACGGGCCGATCTTCTGCCAGGCCTTACCAGCTGCTTTACGCAATAAATAGTGTTCTAAAGGTCGTATGTTCATAATCAATGTATGCGATACGGGCGTTTCGTTCAAAGAGTGTATATATATTATATAGCGCCGGCCGTAAGGTCAACATAAATTATTCTCCGGCGTATACAACGCCTTTCAATACATTGACATAATTGGACTTGCGGGAAATGGCGAGGAAGGGTTAATTCGTATCGTGCATAACCCTCAAGAAACTCTGGACAATCTGCGGGTCAAACTGGCGGCCTGCTTCTTCCTTTATTATCCTTAACGCCTCTGTACTTGAATATGCCTTACGGTAAGGGCGGTCAGAACTTAACGCTTGAAACACATCAGCAATAGCGACAATCCTGGCGCCCATGGGTATCTCTTCTCCTTTAAGCCCCCCGGGATAGCCCTTACCATCCCACCTCTCATGGTGATAAAGGACCAGCGGAATAATCGGCCTCAAAAAGTGGATTGATCTGATAATATCCACTGCCAGCTGCGGATGCTTCTTTATTTCTTTATATTCTTTAGGCGTCAGTTTGCTCTTTTTGTGCAATATCTCTTCGCTTATGCCTACCTTGCCCAAATCGTGCAAAACGGCAGCTTGGCGGATATGTTCTATTTCTTCAGGGGAAAGACGCAATGCCTTTGCTAACTCAGTCGCATACCGTACCGTAGACTCAACGTGTTCGCCGGTATAATGGTCCTTTACTTCAATGGTCTTGGCAAAAGCAAAAATTGCCTCAGTCAAGCTCTGGCTTGCCCGCCTATTCAACCTCTCGATCTTCTTCTTGAGAAACTTAGCGTCATTACTCTCCTCACCCAACAAGCCATCCTTACCAGCGCTTTTGATATCTAACGCAGAACATACGTTATTACCGCCTGATTCCTTGATTTTATTGAGAATCTTGTCCGCCACCTGAATCAAATCCATACCTTTTACTGCCTGGTCTTCAGGATACGAAGTGGCCGCAATACTCAGCTTAAGTTTAACAATATGCTTATCGTTGCCGAAATTATACAGCGCGATCGCATCCAGTATCCTTTGCGCCAACATGAGTGCTGTCTGGCGGTCCGCATTTGGAGAAATTATCACAAATTCTTCGCCGCCAAAACGGATCACCGTATCATAGCGCCGCACCATTTTCTTCAACTGTTTTGAAAACTGTTTTAAGACCAAATCGCCGAACGTATGGCCATAGACATCGTTTATAGACTTAAAATAATCCACGTCGAGCATGATCACTGAAAACGGATGGACATAGCGCCTGGCACGGTGAAACTCTGCCTCGATAACTTCCTGCAGATAACGATGATTATAGAGGTTCGTATGCGGATCGCGCAGGGATAACTCTTTTAGCTTCTCGTTGGAGCGCACCATATCTTCATTCAAACGGATAAATGCATTATCCTTTTCTTTGCGGACAAGGGCATTTGAAAACATCCCCGCAGTTATCTTTAATAAATCAATAATCTCCTTTTTCCACTCCTTACGCTCTTTTACCGAATCGAAACCAAGAAAACCCATTACCTCATCCGCGCACACCAAAGGCACACAGATGAAGGACTTGACTGCTCCGCCTTTTAAAAGCAGCTTCTCCGGCATTGCCTCGGAAGGCAGGTGATCAACATCAGCCACATACACTGCTTCTTTGTTGTTCATTTTTTCGGCAAACCAGGAAAAATTTTTAACCGTCAACCCTTTGCATCTGGATATATCCGCTTCGATACCGGGAGCGCACCATTCATGAGTATTATCGACTTTCGTTTTGTCCTTGGAGAGTAAAAAGATGTAACTGCGGTCAATTCCTGCGAATTCTCCAATGGCCCTCAAGGCATTACTAACGCCGCTATCAATTTCTTGGGGGGCCAGATTGATAAATCCTGTGGTCAATAAAGACACCAGCCTTTCGAATTCAAGGCGGTGCCGTAATTCTTCTTCGGCATTTTTAAGCTCGGTGATATCAAACATGACTCCGTGCAAACAGAGTGGCTTGCCATTATGATCCCTCACAACCGAGGCGCTGTCGTGAATCCATACCACCCCTTCGTTCTTTTTAAAAAGACGGTATTCCGCGTTATACGGCTCCAGGGTAGCGTGGCAACGCATTAATGCCTGTATTGTCCGTTCTTTATCGTCAGGATGGATCTTATTCTCCCACAACACATGATCACGCAGGCACTCTTCAGGAGAGAAACCCCATATCGTTTCTATTTGAGGACTGACGTATAGTGTCGTGCTTAAGTCGTCGAGGGAAGCAACATAGGTTGCGGCTTTCGGCATATGCTCAACAAGATTACGGTATTTCTCTTCGGATTCCTGGAGGGCTTCTTCGGCGTTTTTTTGCTCGGTGATATCACGCACATACTCGATTACCCCCTCCAATTCCTTTGTTTTGATATTAAAGAGCGGAAAGCTAAAAAGGTTGAGCCAGCCTGCAACCTGGCCGTCTTTGTCAATCTTAGGCACAATTTCCCGGCTGCTTTTCCCTGTCAGAAACGCCTGGTAACTCGGGCATATATAACAGCGTTCTTTCCTGCCGTGATATGCTTCGTAACATTTCTTACCCACAAGCGGCACTGCATGCGCGTACCACTTCTCCATGGTGGGATTAACTTGGACAATATTCATATCTTTATCCAGAATACTGATGCCGTCCTGAATACTTGTAAATATGCTCGATAAAAACGTTTCTTGCTCGCTTAAGGCCTGCTTGGTTTTTTCCTGCTCGGAAATATCCCGTAATACCGCCAAAACCGTGGGTTTATTCTTGTAGCTAAATATCCGGCCGCTGGACACCTCTATAAAAAGCGAAGTGCCGTCTTTTTTGAGCCCTTCAAAGGTATACATATAAGGAACATCCTCTCCCTCCATCCCCATCTGATACCTCTGTTTAATTAAAGAGCGGCCTGTAGGCGCCACCACCTTTAATAGGCTATCTCCGATTAGTTCGTCTTTTGTATAGCCAAACATTGTGCAGAATGCTTCGTTGGCGTAAAGTATCCTGCCGTCCTGGCTCAAACCAATGCCGTCACGCGAAGTCTCTACGATATGCCGGTATTTCTCCTCTGATTCCTGGAGGGCTTCTTCGGCAATCTTTCGTTCGGTGATATCAATGGCTATTTCACACCTCACCAGCCTACCGTCGGGCCAAAGTATCGCCCTGTCTACGCAATGATACCAATTACAGTTAGCTTGATTTTGCACCTCCCAGATATGGGTCTTGCCGATATTCTCTCCGAAAATTTTATTGTTAGTGCAGAAAGAACAAGGAGCTTGCGCATTCTGGAAAACCTTATAGCAATGCCTGCCGACTACAGAGCCAAATTCATAGTTTGTGCTCAGCGAACTAAACAAGGCCTTGTTCACATACAGTATCTCATACGTGGAGGGGTCGGTTATATAGACGGGTTCATCCATGCTGTCAAAGATCGAAAGTAATTGTTGCCGCTGCAGCTCAAGCTGTACGTTCGCTTCTTTCTGGCCGGTAATATCGCGGGAAATACCGATCACAGCGGTTACTAAACCAGAGTCGTCTTTAATAGGGACGCAATTGGTGCCCAAATACCTCTCCTTACCCTGCAACACAACCATTTCTTCTGTAGAGAGCGGCTCACCTGTGGTAATAATACGTAGGAGATTGGATTTGAGTTTTTCATATATGGCAGGAGGAAATATATCCTTTAGATTCTTTCCTATAATCTGCTCCTTAGGCACACCGACTGCAAGCGCACCACAACTGTTAACATATTCAACATAATATCCGGTATTTACGATAAAAATGATATCGCGCGCAGTTTCGGCAAGCGTCTGATAAAGATTATAATGGGATAGTCCGGGAATTGTTTTGAGGTGTTCTAGTATTTGCTCTCGGGTCATGATTGGACACACCTCCCTAAACACTGAACCGCAGAAAAGAAAAAGGGCAACTCTCTTTTAAAGAGAATCGCCCTTGGGCTAAATTTGATTATTTCTTTTTTGTCCTCATACGAGGCCTTTTTTCGGCTGGCAGGCCAAGTATAGCATATGGAGAGTAGGATTTCAAGGGAGCAGGGTTCGTAGTGCGTACGGAGTCTGGAGTTTACGCCTTGCCTACTTCTGCCCTCAAGAAATAACTCAAGACTGTCCGGATTCCGACGATTGCCGCCAACATTCCGATCTTTTCCCAGCTAGGGCTCACCACAGAACTGATAATATCGGCAGCAATAAAGACCTCGAGGCCTAAGAGAAGATGCGCGCCCAAGCACTGCCTGACAATCCCGCTTTCGGCTAAAGAAGTCTTTTTATCCCTGGAAAGTTTCAACTGAACAAAGCCTTTGGCGGCTTCCGCTACCCCCCACATTACTATCAAAGCCCCCAGTGCACTGATAAGCGCACATACCATCATTACAAAATTATTCAGCCTGTCCATAACCCTATGCCTCCTTCCTTATCAGTGGCATGTGTCATAACTGTTTGAATTCATGAGAATCATGGGCATACGTCTGGGCAGTCTCAAGGGTAATCAGGCCCTTCTTATATAACTCCTTCAGGTGTCTGTCCATCGTAATATTGCCCTGCTCAACGCCTGATTGCATCGCCGAAGGGATCTGGGTCAAATGGTGTTCCCGGATAAGATTCCTCATGGCATGGTTACAGACCATGATTTCGGTAACCAGAACACGGCCTGATCCAGAGGCATGAGGAAGCAAAAGTTGCGAAATAATCCCCTGGAGACAATCAGCCAGTTGCAATTTTATCTGGAGCTGTTGTTGCGACGGAAATACATCTATAATACGCTCGATGGTTTGGGGGGCGTTCCTGGTATGGAGCGTTGCCAGCACGAGGTGGCCGGTCTCAGCAGCGGTGAGTGCGGTAGAAATGGTATCGAGGTCGCGCATCTCGCCTACCACTATGACATTGGGGTCCTGCCGCAACGAATCTCTCAATGCATCTGCAAATGAATGAGTATCGCTATACACCTCGCGTTGTTTGATCACGCTTTTCTTATTCGTATGCACGAACTCGATTGGATCCTCAATACAGACGATGATACATTCCCTATCATTATTAATAAGGTTGATCATGGCGGCCAGGGTAGTGGTCTTGCCTTGGCCGGTAGGACCGGTAACCAATACCAAGCCGTTATGCTTGTGGGCAAGCTCACCAACTATAGGCAGAAGACCTAATTCCGCAACAGAAGGTATCTTTGAGGGCAGATGCCTGAACGCTCCTTCTACCGCGCCTTTTTGTAAATGGATGTTGACCCGGAAACGGTCAAGCCCGGGAAACGCCAGTGCAATATCAAGCCGTAAATCCCTTTCAAATAGTTTTTTCTGCTCGTCAGTAAGCACGGCATATATCATATTCTTTAACTCGTCCCGGCCGAGCGCAGGCCAGCTGGTACGGATTAATTTTCCGTCCCTGCGCAAAATAGGCGGCTCTTTTTCTGTAAGGTGCAGGTCGGAAGCATCCTGCTGCATACATAATACGAGTAGCTCTTTAAGCGACATTATTCCTCCTTTTTATTACAAAATACATCAAAGATGAAATAATCTGATTTTCTTTAATCTCAGCATATCTGTGCCATATGCGACTTCATTCACTTCTGCCACATAGGTGTGGACAGCCGCACTTAACTTAAGGCCCTCTTTAAATACCCTTCCCGGCCCTTGATTAAAATAAGGAAAAGACACAAAGAAAAACGCAAACAGGATATAGAATGCGTGGGAAATACAAAAAGCCTTTATCGCGCCGAACAATTGCAGCTGAAATATCCTTGCCAGAAGCCACACATAGAGTATCGCTGCTACACAAAATGCACACAGCGTTACTTGTCCCAACAACAAAGGCTCAAGGTCAGGCTGATGGGAGATAATAAGGACGCTGATAATATGCCATATCCCCCGGAAAAGCCATAACGCGACATACCAGCTTAAGTTAAACATTGCAATAAACCAAAGGTAAGGCGCGGGATTATATTTTCTCACTCCCACTAATATCCACATAGTCAACCAAAGACAAAATAACGAAAATGCTAGGTCTGTGCAAAAAATGAGCAACGCTTCGACGAATGTAGTATCAAGGGGCGTCTGCGCCTCCTGCAGCCCTGTCTTTTTTTCTTCAGACACATAGGTCTTTAGATTGGCGAAGAAATCAGAAACCTTCTGAGTATACTCCTGCGCTATGTTCTGAAGGAGGCTCGGGTTTTGGCTTTTTTCGGAAGAAGAAGATTCTTGTGCGGCTATAGGGCCTGGCGCACATAAGGCAAAAAGCAGCCCGAAGAAAAAGATACCCGCGACTATGCGCCTATATAACAAATTCATGCCTTATACCTTCTTTAGGATGATCAAGAGGCCAAGAAGCACAAAAACTACCCCGCCCGCATAGCGAACCACTTCTGGCTTAAGGTATTTACCTAAAATTGCCCCCAGAAGCACTGAAACAACAGTAACAATCATGTAGGCGGCTACGGAGCCGCACCAGACGCTAAACGGCCTTCTTGACTCTCCGGCCATGATTATACCGACCAGTTGTGTCTTATCTGCCAACTCTGCAAAGAATACTGCGCCAAACGTCGCCAACGCAATCTTCCAGTCCATTGCTATCTCCTCCTGTATAGGTATCTTTCAAACTAATCCGACTGCTTAAACGTAACAATAACCTCAGGCCCTGCCTTGAGTGTTTCGTGCACAGGGCAATGTCCGACAAATTCAAGGAGCGCGGATTTACGCCTCATGTCTAATTGTACGCCTTTCAAATCTATATACACGTCAATTTTTTTAAAACACACAGGGGCTTCTTTGCTCAATTCAGCCTCTAGGGTAATACTGAAAGCCTCAAGCGTAAGTTTGGCGGTTTCTGCGTATTTACGGACGTAGACGCCAACGCAGCTACCAAGGCTAGCAAGAAGCGTGTCTGGCGGCGTAATCCCCTGCCCTTTAATGTCCACGAGGAATTCATAGTCTTTAGACTTAACTTGAAAAGAATAATCCTTAGTATTGGCGGTCTCGACTCTGTACATAGACCCTCCCTAACAGTTCCGAATTTTTTTCGGTAGCGCCCCGCAAATTTTTCATTAATGCCTGGGCGTTGGTGGTAATCTGCATAACAAACGTTTGGTTACGCAGTAAATCTGCAATGCGCAAAGCCATTTCCTTTTCATTGTGAACCAACACTGCCGCATCATGCGTTAAAAATGCCTCCACGATATCACGGAAATTAAACGTATAGGGGCCGAACAAAACCGGCTTACCCAGCGAAACAGGCTCAAGAATGTTGTGCCCGCCCTTTCTCACCAAGCTGCCGCCTACAAAAACGATATCGCTGAACGCATAGAAAGCGAGGAGTTGCCCGATGCTGTCGATAATGAAAACTCTTTTCTTCTGCGGAGAGTGTGCGATAGCGCCACCCGAGGAGATCAAAACCGGCTCAAATCCAAAACGTTTAACTATGCGCACAATCGCAGCTGCCCGCTCAGGGTGGCGGGGGGCAAGTATAAGCCGCAAAGAAGGGAACGTGTTGCCTAATTCGGCATAGGCCCTTAAAATAATTTCTTCCTCGCCGGGATGCGTACTGCCTGCGAGCAGTACTTTTGCATCGCCTGCGATCTGCAACGACTCTCTGTGTATCTCTATGCTGCCCTGAGGGCTCGCCGTAACCCTGTCAAACTTCATGTTTCCGGTTATCTTTAATTTGGCTTCGTCAACGCCTAAGCGCTTGAGCCTCTGGTAATCTGTTTCGGTCTGGACACAGTATAAACTAATTTTTCGAAGGACGGGGCGTACGAGAAGCTTTGAAAAAAGATACCCCCTAAAGGAACGGTCGGAGATTCTACCGTTGACCACTACAATGGGAATGTTTTTTTTATAGAGATAAGAAATGATATTGGGCCAGAATTCTGTCTCGGCAATGACTACCATCGAAGGGTTAATGCGCTCTATTACACGTCGCACGATCGCGCTTATATCCAGAGGAAGATAACATACAAAATCACCGTCTTTGATAAAATGCCTCACCACCGTATTTCCTGTGGGGGTTACGGTTGAGATGACGAAATTCTTTTCGGGAAAACGCTCTTTTAGCTTTTCATATAACCCTCTTACCGCCATTGCCTCCCCTACGCTTACCGCATGTATCCAGATGGGACGGACCAGCTTCAGGTTTTTCGGCAGCACCCCTAGGCGCGCCAAGAAGCCGGGGTGAAACTTTCTGCGCACTGCATACATCGGCAGATAACAGATTGCAATACAAAAGAAAACAATATCGTAGAGTATCGCCATAGGTTACTTAAAAGACTTCTAACGCAGCTTTTTTAGGCGCGGGGATGCGCTTTATCATACACGCTCTTTAATTTTTCTGTGGTAAGGTGAGTATATATCTGGGTAGTAGACAAACTCGCATGCCCCAGAAGCTCCTGAACGCTCCTTAAATCAGCACCCCGGTTCAAAAGATGAGTGGCAAATGAATGCCGGAAGGTGTGTGCCGATATCCCCTGTTTTATGCCGGCCATACGCAAATACTTCCTGACGATATTGCGTACGCCCCGGTCAGTTATCCGACTGCCCATTCTGTTTAAAAACACTGCTTCTTGTTTTTTTGTCCTACGTTCAAAATATGCCCTGATGGCATTCACCGCTTTATCGCCAATAGGCACAATCCTCTCTTTCTTGCCCTTGCCTCTTACCTTCACGATGCCGCTGATAAAATCAACGTCTTCCTTGTTAAGGCCGACCAATTCGCCTATCCTGATACCGGTGCTGTAAAATGTCTCAAGTATTGCCCTATCCCGTGCACCCATTTCATTTTTTGGAAAGCCTCCCTCAATAAGGCGGAACACCTCTTCTTCGGTCAGAAACGACGGCAGGTGTTTCTGTAGTTTTGGACTTGATACACTTACTATCGGGTTTGACTTAATATAGCCTTCGCGGGTGAGAAACTTGAAAAAAGACCTGAGTGTTGAAAGGCGGCGCGCGACTGTTTTTGCCCCCAGATTCTTTTCTTTAAGGAAGGCGAGGTATTTTCTCAAAACTAGGTAATCGGTGCCCTCGACAGAGGCTGCCCCCAAGAATCCCTTAAAGTCTTTTAGGTCTAGCTTATAATTAAGGATCGTGTAATGGGAATAGTTCCTTTCAATTTCAAGGTAGCGAATAAATTTTTCGACGTACCGCTCCATAGGGATTACGATTTACTTTCCGGCAGAGTCTTTGAGGTAAATTTGCACTTCGGGAAATTAGAGCATCCGTAAAAAAATCCTCTCTTGGACCGGCGTTGGATGAGCTCTCCGCCGCAATCAGGCTCAGGGCATTTCACTCCGGAGGTAATGGATTTTGAATATTTGCATTCGGGATACCCGGAACAACTCAAGAATTTGCCTTTTCTCCCCCATTTTATCACCATGGGCCGGCCGCACAACTGGCAGACCTCTTCGGTCTTCACCACTTCTTTCTTGATGTGTGTTGAAGCAAAATCAAGGTTTGCTTTGAAGGGATGATAAAAATCATGAAGTACCTTGGACTTGTCAATCTTGCCTTCCTCGACTTCATCCAGCTCTTCCTCCATTGCTGCGGTAAATTTGACATCCATGACGCCTGGGAAATGCGCGACAAGCAGCTCGCATACTTTCCCCCCCAGTTCAGTAGGATAAAAATACCCTTTTTCCCTGCGGACATAATTGCGCAACAGAAGCGTCGAAATGATCGGTGCATACGTTGACGGCCTGCCAATCCCTTCTTCTTCCAGGATTTTGACCAGCGAGCTATCCGAGAACCTCGGCGGCGACTTAGTAAAATGCTGGGAAGGCTTTAATTCTTGTAAATCCAGGCTTTCTTTCTCTTGTAATGCGGGGATGACATTTTTTTCCTTGTCGTCGTCATTGTTATTATACATTACCAGGAACCCGTCAAAAAACACTACGCTGCCTGATGCGACAAAGGTATACTGCCCCGCCTCAATAGTAACGGAAGTAATCGAAAAAACCGCAGGCGTCATCTGGCTTGCGAGGAATCTATGATAAATTAACTCATAGAGCCGGTATTGCTCGTGGCTTAAGAATGTTTTTAAGGACTCCGGGGGCCTGGAAATCAATGTAGGCCTGATTGCTTCGTGGGCCTCCTGCGCGTGTTTTTTTGCCTTGAAGGTATTGGGCGTGTCGGGTAAATACTGCGTACCGAAGCTGTGCACAATTGCCTTCCTCACTTCATCGAGAGCCTCGGGCGCAACATGGGTTGAATCCGTGCGCATATAGGTAATTAATCCTACAGGACTTTCTTCTCCGATATCAATCCCCTCATACAGCTGCTGCGCGATAATCATTGTCTTGGTTGCATTAAAATGCAATTTATTGAAAGATTCCTGCTGTAAGGTGCTCGTGATAAAAGGTGCGGCGGCATAACGCTTCTTCTGTGTCTGCCTTACCTGAGAAACAATAAACTCCTTGCCTTTGATATCGCCGGCTAATGTTTCAGCTTCTTCTTTGTTTTTAATTTCTACTTTTTTCTCGCCCGCCCTTTCTAATTTCGCCGTAAAAGTGGCGGCACCTTTTGCGGCATCTGACTTGCCGAGCTCAGCCTCGATTTCCCAATATTCCTGCGGGATGAAATCATTAATCTGTTTTTCCCTCTCGATAATAAGCCTCAAGGCCACTGACTGCACCCTTCCTGCACTTAGGCCCCGGACGATCTTTTTCCAAAGCAGAGGGCTTAGGAAATAGCCGACGATCCTGTCGAGGATCCTGCGGCCTGCCTGCGCCTCTATCATGTTTAAATCAAAATCGCGGGGATGCCTGAAGGCGTCTTTGACTGCCTGGGGGGTAATCTCGTGAAAAATTACGCGCAGCACCTTCTTCTCTTTGAACACCCTGTTTTTGATATGCCACCCTATTGCTTCGCCTTCACGGTCAGGGTCGGTCGCCACATAAATTACATCTTTTTCCTTTGATTCCTTCTTTAAAGAAGCCAGAATACGCTTGCGCTGAGGCATGATTACATAATGAGGCTCGAAGTTTTTCTCGATATCGACACCTAATTCTTTTGCGGGCAGGTCAATGAGATGCCCCATGGAGGGGATAACAGTAAAATTCTCCCCCAGTATCTTGGCAAGAGTCTTGGCTTTTGTCGGAGATTCTACGATTACAAGATTCTTATCTTTCATATCAACCCCTTACAAATTGTTTGCCCGGCAGCTGCTGGACTAAATTCTTGATTTCCAGACGCAAAAGTACGCCTGCGGCCGTTGCGATATCCATGTGTGACTTCTCGATAATCTCATCCATCTCAAGCGGCGTATCAGAAATCAGATTATACAGAAAAGATTCCTCCTTGGAAAGCATTTGTTTTTCTTGTGCGCATTGCCGAAGCGGGCGAGGGGCAAACTGCTCGCCTAACAAAGAACCGAAGAGTTCCTCTATAATATCATTCACCGAAGTTACGAGCCTGGAGCCTTGCTTTATTAACTCGTTAGTCCCGTAAGAGAGGGAGGAATCGATTGCGCCGGGCAACGCGAACACTTCCCTTCCCTGCTCCAACGCAAAGTCAGCAGTAATCAACGCACCGCTATTGCGCGCCGCCTCTACCACCACTACCCCTTTTGCTAAGCCGCTGATTAAGCGGTTGCGACGGGGAAAATTTTGTTTTAACGGCAACGCCGTAAGGGGGAATTCTGAAATAACCGCGCCTGCGTGAGAAATCTCTTCTGCCAACTTCTTGTTTTCTGCAGGATACAAATGCGCGAACCCGCTTCCCATCACTGCCAAGGTCCTGCCTCCTGCTTTTAATGCGCCTTTATGGGCAAAGGTATCTATGCCCCGCGCCATTCCGGAAATAACGGTTATGCCTAGCCTTGCCAATTCCCCGGATAACCTTTCCGCAGAAGTAAGACCATAACAGGATGCCCGACGGCTCCCCACAACTGCTATGCTGCGACTATCATCGTCACGGATCTGACCTTTTACGTAAAGCACTATAGGAGGATCAAAAATATTTTTGAGGTTCAGGGGATACCCTTCGTCCTCATAGGTCAGAATCGAAAGGCCACGCTCTTTGGCTAATTTTATTTCTGCAGCAATCCCCTCTTCTTTTAAAGAAGTGATTTTTGACGCGATTGCATGGCCTATTCCAGAAACCCTCGTTAACGCATCCGCAGACGACGCAAGGATCTCCTGCGGGCAAACAAAAATCTCAAGTAATCTCTTAAGGCGCGCAGTGCCAATAGAACCTATTAAGTTCAAGCCGATCAGGGCTTCTCGCCTATTCACTATTCTTCGCAATAAATGCCAGCACCGCTTCCGCAGTTTCCTTTATCGATTTTCGAGAAGTATCGACGGTGAAATCCGCGCGAGCATAAAAAGGCGCACGCACCTTCATTAATGACTCTATTGTTCCTTTGGGGGAAGGGACATTAAGAAGGGGCCTGTGTGTATGCAGACGGGTCCTCTCCAGGATAACATCGGCTGTTGCGGTGAGGCAAATCACAAAACCAGTTTCTTTCATAATAGCTACGTTTCCCTCATCCAGCACAATGCCCCCGCCACAGGAAACAACCATATTGCTTTTAGTGCTTGTTTCCTTTAACGCCCGGGTCTCGATTGTGCGGAAGCAAGGCTCTCCTTCTTCTGCAAAAATGTCTTTAATCGGCCGCCCTTCTTTCTCCTCAATCAACTCATCGAGGTCGACAAATTTATTTTTTCTCTGCCTGGCAAGTTCCTGGCCCACCACACTTTTACCGGTACCCATAAAGCCGACAAGATAGATGTTTTTCATAGGCCTAGGTCAAGGCTAAGGTTAAGGCTAAGGTTAAGCGTAGCCTTAACCTCAACCTCTCTTTTATGCTTCGTATGCCGACAACACTATTTCCTGAAGGGAATTCCGAGCCTCTTTGGTTTTGGGGTAAAAAGAATTGTACCACTTGCCATCCTTTGCCTTCTCCTGCGGCATGGCTACGAACAATCCTTTTTGTCCTTGCACGAGACGCAGCCCCCTCACAATGAAATCGCCTACAGCGATATCCACGAAGGCCTTTACTTTGGAATCGCCTTCAAAACGGAACAACCGCACTACCTCAAGTTCAATACCGCTTACCATCTCTCTCACCTCCTTCGCCATTAACTGACGAAGGAAAAGAGGATTTCTAACGGATTCTTTTTAAGTAACTGGCATAACTTGCTTTGATATCCGAAAGACTATCGCTGCCAAACTTCTCTAATAACGCATCTGCCAGCACATATGCGGCCGCGGACTCTGCAACTACCCCCGCTGATTCAACGACGCATATGTCGGAGCGCTGGACACTCGCTTTTGCAGGACGCCTGCTGCGGATATTCACGGAATCAAGAGGGCTCATGAGGGTACAGATGGGCTTCATGCAAGCCCTAAGCACGATATTCTCGCCGTTAGAAATACCCCCTTCGATACCACCAGCACTATTAGTCCTGCGGTAAAAACCCTGGGACTTGGAGTAATAAATCGCATCGTGGATTTCTGATCCAAATTTATGCGCATAGCCAAACCCAAGGCCGATTTCCACAGCCTTGATTCCCGGGATAGACATTACTGCGCCCGCAAGCCGGCTATCCAGCCGCCTGTCAGGCTGCACATAACTGCCCAATCCCGCAGGCACACCCTCTACCATTACTTCAAAAATCCCACCCAGGGTATCTTTGTGCGCAATAGCATGCTGGATTTTTTCTTTGATGGCTTTGCGGGTTTGGCTTCCGCCCACGGAAACAACACCGCTGTTCATCGTAATCCGGAACTGGCGTAACAAAATTTTACATAGGGCCCCTATTCCTACGGTAGCCGCCGTGCTACGCGCCGAAGCGCGTTCCAGCACATCCCTGGCATCAGTAAACCCGAATTTTAATAATCCGGATAAATCCGCATGGCCCGGACGAGGGCATACAACCTGTTGTAAAGTATCAATACTGAAATCCTTGTTTTTTATTAAAAGCGCAATGGGGCTACCCAGGGAAACACCTTTTCTTAACCCGGCAACCACTTCGGCTTTATCGTTTTCAATCTGCATGCGCTTGCCTCGGCCAAAGCCTGCCTGCCTGCGTTTCAATTCGGCATTGATCGTAGCTGCTTCTATCTTAAGGCCGGCCGGCATACCCTCTAACACCGCAATCAAGCCCTTTCCGTGCGATTCACCTGCAGTCAGATATCGTAACATTATTACCTCCGTTTAAGAATTCTGATCCGTTCTTGTGCGTTGGCGATTTTTTAGGCCTCGAGTAATTCTTTTTAATTTTTCCAAAGCCCCCGGTTATTATCCCTGGCCTGTCTATATAATTTTAAAAATAAATCCACATATTTTACATTTGGCGGATAGGTCATCAGGTCGGCATATCCGGATGCTACTATACTGGCATTTACAAAAATCGAGGTTCCGTGATCATTCGTATAATAAAGCCCTTCAACCGGCTTAAGGTCTCCAATCAACCCTAAATCTATATAGACGTAGGCAAGTAAACGGCCGTAGCGGTCTTTTTTCTCGACGTCAAACTCCAGCCTTACCCTTTTATTCTCAGCTAATCGCCTTGTAAACGCATACGCCTTTTGCCCCATTGCCTTAATAGTGCCCGTGTCCTGCTTTGATCTTCGGCTGTCACGGTATAATTTCTGCGAATCGTGTATCTCGGGCGTATCGATACCGATAAGCCGCACCCGCTCCCCGCTCTCTAGGCGCAACGTATCTCCGTCAATGACTTTTGTTACCAAGATGCTGTCATAAGCATGCTTCTTACCAACGGCGGGCAAGCTAGCAAGGTTGGAACCAGCTACAGCCCCTTTCGAATGGAAGCGGCTAAACCCTATCCACGCAATAAGGCATACCGTGGCTATACACACAATGGCTTTTAGGGCATCTCTCACTGCATCCTCCGATACAAGGGTTTTTTTTATTGTACTATTTAATAATAGATAAAGCAATAGTTTTACATTATAATGAATGCATGGAATATGATCGTTTTCAAAAAGAAGCTATCGAATACATAAACCAGGGGTATTCCGTTCTCGTTTCAGCGCCAACAGGCGCAGGCAAAACCGCCATAGCTGAACATATTATTACCGAATCCATCTCGACAAACCAGGGAGTAATCTACACCGCCCCCATCAAGGCCCTGTCAAACCAGAAATTCCGCGATTTCCAGAGTCAATTCGGCGAACGTATCGGAATTCTCACCGGCGATGTCTCTATGAACCAATCAGCGCCGGTTTTGATTATGACTACTGAGATTTTCCGCAACAAAGTCCTTGATGAACCCCAAAGCCTTGCGCCTTATTCCTGGGTTATCTTTGATGAAATTCACTATCTCGATAATCCCGAGAGAGGTACTGTTTGGGAAGAATCTCTCATGTTCCTGCCCACACACATGAAAGTCCTGGGCCTCTCTGCTACCATCCCTAACATCAATCAATTTGCACAATGGATAGAGTCGATACATAATAAGCCGCTTAAAACCGTTATCGAGGAAAAAAGGCCCGTGCCTTTGCATTTTCTCTTCCAGTGCCAGAATGAAATCTTCAACCAGATACGTGCGGTAAAACGAATGCGCCATGGACGAGAGAATAAGCTTTTTAGGCTAATCGACTACCTGCGCGCAAAAGAAGGGTTCCCCTGTATTTACTTTGTGTTCGGGAGAAAAAGGGCAGAGGAACTCGCCAAAGACCTGTCGA
This sequence comes from Candidatus Omnitrophota bacterium, assembly GCA_003598135.1. Lineage (GTDB taxonomy): Bacteria > Omnitrophota > Gorgyraeia > Gygaellales > Profunditerraquicolaceae > SURF-25. The sequence continues at coordinate 2,878 of QZKA01000033.1, read as the reverse complement.
GTTTCAATTTTCTCGATGCCGCCCAGCAAACCGCAATACTCTCCCTCTATGAATCGCTGTGTAAACGCTTTGACTTGACGCATGAAAGAAGCGCCCAGGAATTGCTTACGCTTGTCAAAAAAGGGATTGCCTTTCACCACGCAGGGATGCTGCCCACCCTTAAAGAGGTGATCGAACGGCTCTTCACCAGCAAGCTTTTAAAGGTAATCTTTACGACCGAGACATTTGCACTCGGCATCAACATGCCGAGCCGTTCCGTAATCTTCGACGGATTAAGAAAATTCTACGGGCACTACGTAAGGAATTTAAAAAACAGGGACTTCTACCAAATGGCAGGCCGAGCCGGAAGGCGCGGGATAGACGAGGAAGGATTTGTGTACTGCCGCCTGAATCTTGCCCGGACCAGCCTCGAGGAAACCAAAAATATTATCTACGGAGAACCGGAGGTCGTAAAAAGCCAGTTCAACACCTCCTACGCAACTATCCTGAATCTTTACGAAAAATACAAAGACGGGCTTTTTACAATCTACCCGCTGTCTTTTCATTATTTTCAGACCAAGAAACACCAACAGAAAGAAGCCTTGCGGCTAATGGAAGCGAAATTAAAACTGCTCAAAGAGTTAAGGTATATAGAAAGAAATGCCTTGACCCAAAAAGGGCTTTTTGCAAAATCGGTATATGGGTATGAACTGATATTATCGGAATGCTATGAACAAAACCTGCTTGAGCAGCTCGATGAGTTCGGGCTCGGCATCATTGCAGCGGCGGTAGTGTTTGAGCCGAGAAAAAATCAGCATTTCCCCGGGCTCTCAAAGGCAAACCGCCGTATAAAGATTTTTACGGAAGAGGTGTTCGAACAGATAAAATCAAAAGAACGCAGATACAGGATCTACCCTTTCAGCAAATTGCCGTATTTCCATTTAAGTAACGCCATGGAGGCCTGGCTGCGGGGGACGAGCTTCGACAAAATCCTTCAATGCTGCGATGTCGACGAAGGAGAAGTGGTGCGTTATTTCAGGATGGCAATACAGGTGTTAAGAGAAATAAACGATTCCAAGGCATCTTCGTATATCTTAAAAGAAAGGATTAAAGAAACGATCCGGGTTATTAACCGCGATATCGTAGATGCCGAAAAACAGCTCAGGGAAGGCTAAAACCGCACTTTTGAACCGACCGTAATATTATGCCGTTTGGCAAATCCAGCACCCACCTCAAGTACATAAAGCGCTTTTTTAGAAGGAACAAAACTCTCGCATAACAGGTCACATGGCCTCAATAGTTCTTTTATGTCAACAATTGTGCCGTCGCGGGCAATCCAGATAATATCCAGGCTGAATTTCATGCTTTTCATCCAAAAACTATGCCTTTCTTCCCGCTCAAATACAAAAAACATACCTTCTGTATCGCTGAGTTTCTCTCTCCCTGATAACCCCTGCTGCCGTGAGGCGTCAGAACGCACCACTTCAGCATCAATACAAACGTTTTGCAGACAGACCTTTTTAATCTCGCCTGCCCAGGAAGGGACAAAGAGGAAAACAATAACACCCAGTGTGACTAACTTTTTCACGGGAGAGGAGAAAATGGAGGTTTGCCTGTTTTGCATGTAAGGTAATCCTCGATAATTTTCTTGTGGTCAAATGCAAAAAGCAGTTTTTCTAACTCCGCCAGCGGCACGACCTTAAGCCGAGCAGCATCATCCCCCGCTTCTGGTGTGCCGGAGGCCTTTGCAATAAAAACCGTCCCGATAGTGTGGAACCTGGGGTCTCGCGAAGGATCGGAATAAGTATGGAGCTGTACCAGATGATGGATAACAAGCCCTGTTTCTTCCTTGGCCTCGCGCCTGGCTGCATCCTCAAGGCTCTCCCCGTAATCCACAAAACCCCCTGGCAATGCCCAGCCAAAAGGAGGGTTTTTCCGCTCTATAATCACTATGCCATCATCGATTTCTATAATTGCATCTACGGTCACAAAAGGTGTTTTTAACTGATTCGCTATGTAATCCAGATACCGAAAGACATTTGCCTCAAACGACTCGTATGCCTCCTGGCCATAGAGACAAAAAATAATCTCTTTAAGACATGTACTTCTCTCCCTGATATGCTTAAATACTTCCTGCGCCATAATCTTTGCCGCAGCCAAGAGAGAAAATCCGCCTACTCCGCACCCAAGCGCGGGAAAGGCTATTGAATTAATCTTTAAGGCCTCTGCTACCATGAGTGCATTGCGGCAGGAAAAGCGTATTTTGCCTTCGTCGGTCTTGAAATCCATGGCCATGGTTGCGGCGTGAATCACATAACGCGCAGGCAGTCTGCCTGCGCCGGTAGCGACTGCCTGGCCAACCTCTATGGGCCCTTTTTGCAATGCCTCTTCTTCAATTGCTTCGCCGCCTTTTTTCTTAATTGCGCCGGCAACCCCACCGCCCATAACTAATTTATTGTTGGCGGCATTTACGATCGCATCAACTTTTAGCTCGGTGATATCGCCCTTCGTAACTTTGATTTCAGTATCATTAATCTTCATAGCTGCTCCTTACAATAGCATAAAAGGTTGAGGCTGAGGCTGAGGTTAAGGCGAAAGCGTAAATTCATCGTTTAATGACAAATACCAAAGCACCAATGACAAATAAATGACAAATCACAAACTCAAATTCCAAATAAATCCCAATGTCCAAATGACCAATGGTTAACACATGCCTGTTTTGGTGATTCGATCATTGGAATTTGGAGCTTATTTGAAGTTTGGAGCTTTGAATTTGTGATTTTATTTGTCATTGACTCTCTACACCGTACTCAATACTCTATACACTATACTCAATACGAAATTCTATTCCCCAATTATCTTAATCAGCACTCGTTTTCGGCGCTGTCCGTCAAACTCC
>QZKA01000020.1 GCA_003598135.1 Candidatus Omnitrophota bacterium | reverse complement strand
AAGAAAAGCTGAAACCGCGCAGCAAAAGAAGCGAAATTCGGGAACCCCACGATCACTTTCTTGCCTACCCGCAGGGAATCAAGAAGTACGCTATTAAGATGCTTGACCTGCTGCAAACTCTGGTTTAAAATCACGTAGTCGAAGGACTTATCAGAATACTCTGCCAGCCCCGAATCAATATCTCCGTGAAATACGTTAAGGCCTTTAGCCACGCAATTATAGATTGCCTGGTCGTCAATTTCGATACCCTGGCCGCGGACTTGCTTCTCCTTAATTAAAATGTAAAGGAGTTCTCCGCTGCCGCAACCCAAGTCAAGCACGGAGCTCTTGAGCTCAACCCATTCCAAGATTACCCGGTGTTCTAGGCAAATCGACTCATATTTCATACGTTCCAGTTACCTCATATTCATAGAATACTTTCTTCAAAAAATGCTTGATAAGATGCGTTTCTCCCTTGGCTTCAAGCAAAAATGCATCGTGGCCATATGTAGAATTTATCTCACAATACGTTGCCTGCAAGCCTGCGAGCTTACAGGCCTTGGCAATTTCTTTTGACTGATAGGCTGGATACAACCAGTCAGACTTAAACGCGACCACTAGCACCTTTGCTTCCGTACCCTTAAGAACCTCATGTAGCGGCTTGCCGTCCGATGCGTCAAAGTTATCCATAGCCTTGGTAATATAAAGGTAAGAGTTGGCATCAAACCGCTTTACAAAATTATCGCCCCGGTATTGTAAATACCCCTCGACTTCGAAATCTGCGGTAAATTTAAACGGGCGTACCTTGTTTCTCTTCTGCCTGCCGAATTTTTCGGCCATGGAGGTGTCGCTCATATAGGTAATGTGTCCAATCATCCTAGCTACTGCCAGCCCCTTTGCCGGGCCAGGACCTGTGTAGTAATTTCCCTCATGCCATGCCGGATCAGCCATAATTGCCTGGCGGCCGACTTCGTCGAATGCAATCTGCTGTGGCGAATGCCGCACAGCTGTCGCGATAGGTATTGCGCTCTTTATCCTTGCGGGATACCGCACCAGCCAAGCCAATGCCTGCATTCCGCCCATTGAACCGCCTACCACCGCCAATAATTTTTTTATTCCCAGGTAATCTATAAGATGCCTCTGGCATTCGACCATATCACCGATACTCACCAGCGGAAAATCAAGCGCATACGGTTTCGAGGTTTTGGGGTTCGTGCTTGACGGCCCGGTCGAACCCTGGCATCCTCCCAGTATGTTCGAACAGATGACAAAATATTTTTCCGTATCAAAGGCCTTGCCCGGCCCGACCATAGAATCCCACCATCCCGACCCCTGCTCTCCTTTATGAATGCCGGCTACGTGCGCATCACCGGAGAGTGCATGAAGTAGAAGGACTGCATTGCTTCTTTCTGTATTAAGCGCGCCGTAGGTTTCATACGCCAAAGTAATGGGACCAAGCTTTTCGCCGCTTTCTAAGACGAGCTGGTTGGGCGCCTGGGCAAACGTAAAATATTTTGTCTCGATGATCCCTACGCTATTCTTTTTTTCCATCGGATTTCCTTGTTTCAATGCTCCTGAAACAGCCAGGTTGAAAGATACCTTTCTCCTGTGTCGGGCAATACCACTACTATAACTTTACCTTTATTCTCCTGCCTCTTGGCTACCTCAATTGCTGCCCACAAGGCGGCCCCGCTTGAAATTCCGGCAAGGATTCCTTCCAGTTTTGCCAGGCGCCTTGCGGCCTCTCCTGCATCGTCGTTGGTAACGCGGATAACCTCATCAATAATATCTCTATTTAACACTTCAGGAATAAACCCTGCGCCTATTCCCTGAATTTTATGCGGCCCGGGTTGGCCTCCGGACAACACCGGTGAGGCGTCCGGTTCAACGGCAATTGCCTTAAAACTTTTTTTCCTTTTCTTGATCACTTCGGCAACACCGGTAATAGTGCCACCCGTGCCTATCCCCGATACCAGAATATCCACTTTTCCGTCGGTATCGTTCCAAATTTCTTCAGCTGTAGTCTGCCGGTGTATCTGAGGATTAGCGGAGTTGTTAAATTGCTGCAAAATTACGGAATTGGGCGTTTCTTTTGCCAACTCTTCGGCGCGCTTCACTGCCCCTTTCATGCCTTCAGCGCCGGGAGTAAGCACCAACTCTGCTCCGAATATCGATAGCAGCTGTCTCCTTTCGATGCTCATGGTATCAGGCATAGTCAGGATAAGCCGATAACCTTTGGCTGCCGCAACAAACGCAAGCGCAATCCCTGTGTTACCGCTGGTCGGCTCAATGATGACCGATTCTTTTTTTAAGACGCCTCTGCGTTCTGCATCCTCAATCATCGAAACGCCAATGCGGTCCTTTACGCTGGATAGGGGGTTAAAGGATTCGAGTTTTGCGAGCAACTCGGCTTCAAGCCCCTTGCCGATGCGACTTAACCTCACCAAAGGCGTATTACCAATAGTCTTGGTGATATCATCGAATATTCGCGCCATAGCTCCTCCGTTTTTTTAAGTTCTTTCGGTCTTCGTCAATGCCTGCTCAATATCCACAATGATGTCATCGATGTGTTCAATGCCTATCGATAGCCTGATAAAATCCGGGGTTACTCCTGTTGCAAGCTGCTCTTCGCTTGAAAGCTGCTGGTGCGTGGTGGTTGCTGGATGAATCGCCAGACTCTTTGCATCGCCTACATTAGCAAGGTGCGATATTAATTGAAGAGAATCAATAAACTTTCTTCCCGCTTCCAACCCTCCTTTAATTCCAAAACCTAATATTGCTCCCGCTCCCTTTGGTAGATATTTCTTTACTCGTTCCTTCTCGGGACTGTCATCTAACCCCGGATAGTTGACCCAGCTTGCGCGAGAATGCTTTTTTAGGTATTTAGCCACTGCAAGCGCATTTTCAGAATGCCGCGGCAACCTCAGGTGCAAAGTTTCTAACCCCTGCAAAAACAAGAAAGCGTTGAATGGTGAAATCGCTGTGCCAAGGTCCCTTAAAAGAGTAACCCGCGCTTTAATAATATAAGCGATATTACCCAGCGGCTTAAGCGCTTCAATGAAGTCAAGCCCGTGATAGCTTGGATCAGGCTCAGAAATAAGGGGAAACCTACCATTCGCCCAATCAAATTTCCCGGAATCAACGATCACCCCGCCTATACTTGTTCCATGTCCGCCGATGAATTTTGTCGCTGAATAAACAATAATATCCACGCCAAAATCAAACGGCCGCAATAAATATGGGGATACTGTATTATCTAGAACAAAGGGTATGCCGTTCTTATGGGCAACCTTTGATATCCCTTCCAAATCCGCGATGTCAAGCTTGGGATTACCAATTGATTCCGCATATACGGCCTTAGTCTTAGGCGTGATGGCCTTTTGAATAGCAGCCAGGTTATTCGACTGCACAAACTTTACATTTATGCCTAAGCGTGGGAAGGTATAGTGGAACAGATTGTATGTCCCGCCGTAAAGATTATCCGCGGAAACAACTTCATCGCCTGCTTGAGCAATGTTAAGCAATGCCAGCGTAGTTGCGGACTGACCGCTGGAAACCGCTAGCGCTCCTACGCCACCGTCAAGAAGAGCGATCCTTTTTTCGAAGACATCTGTTGTGGGATTCATAATTCTGGTATAAATATTTCCGAATTCTTTTAGTCCAAAAAGATTGGCGGCGTGTTCGGTGCTCTTGAATTGATACGATGTCGTCTGATATATAGGTACTGCTCTTGCGCCAGTTACAGGATCCGGCTCCTGGCCTCCGTGTAAAGCAAGTGTTTCTGTTTTTAGTTGATTATCGATTTTACTCATCTTTTACTCCTTTTTTATATTTTACTCTCTTTTTGGTATCCGCCAAAGCCAATTCGACCAAGATGTCAAGACTGCTTTCGTTTTAAACCCCTCATTAAGTCATTTATTATAGGTAAGGGGAGAACATCCCCTTACCTATAATTTGTTATACATTTTTAAAACGCGTACTGAGCGCTTAATACCACACCATTACCCAGGCCGGTCACCTTTGAAGACTTATGGTCACCTGCGTCAACATAGGCTAAAATAAGGGTAAGGTTCTTATTCGGCGTCCAGGCAACGTGCGCATCCCAATAATTAGCATCTTTCCAGTCAGGATATCGCGCCCCCTGTTTAAATTCAAACCCGGCAATAAAATCCCCCGGCAGAACCACGTCAATATTGCCAAACGCTATTGTCTTCCTATCTTTGTCATATCCAAACACGCCCGTAGCCTTTCCTTTGGTAGAAAGTGCGCCTGCGGAAAGCAGCAGAGGCCTGGGCAACTGGGTAACCAACTTAGTTGCCACCAGATAATAATCGACGCTGCTTGCATCCACCCCCACACCAACATTGGAAGTATGTTTCAATATACCTCCGACAGATACCGCAGGAATGAATTTTGTGTCAAAGGCATTTTCCGGCAATAGGAGCAGCTTACCTCCCAGGTTGTTTTTATGTTTGGCATTGACATTTGCCTGGTTGATAGTCTCATAACCGTAGGAAATTTCCAGCCTCTTAAAGAAGGTGTCCGCAATCCCGATAGTGGTCCAATCTACATCAACGTCACCTAAACTTACATACCACCCGCCAAGCCTAGGCGCGCCTACTAAATCAACATCGTTGATTTTGATGTGGGTTGCGCTCCCTTCGGAATCTGCCAGATACGCCAGCGGATTAAACGCGACTCCGCCCACTCCCTCAAGATTATTAAAAGGCGGGCCTGCCTGCGCAAATGATATTAAAAACACAACTGTCAACACGGAGATCACGCCCATTAATGCAATTCGTTTCATCAAAACCTCCTAAAAAGTACCTGATCTCCAGCTGACTGGTTGCATCGTGTACGGGTTAATTTTCAAAAGAACACTGTCTTTCGGCAGTCCGGCAGACAAGGACAAACCCTTTTTAATGTTAGATACCACCACCTCCTTCAAGAAGCCACACATCGTCAAACCGGCTCTTTTGAGATACCTCTATTTGGACTATCCGGGCATTATGCACGGTTATCAGTATTGAGCCGTAGTGTAGGCCGTGTACCGTCTTACCTATATCTTTTATTATGGCGTCATTAACTATGTTTTTGCTTTTTTGTACCATATGTCCATTCTCTGCCTCATTATCAAATGGAATACTCAAATTCCCGCTTGTGGCTCCTTACCTGGTTGGCTAAATCCTCAAAACTGACATTGTCGATTATATTCGAAGTTGCTAAAGCTACTTCTACCCAGATTGCGCGGAACACGCATTTGTAGATATCGGTGCATCCGGAATAGTTCTTTTCAACGCAGGTTATCGGCTCAATAGGGCCATCAATAAACCTGGCTACTTCGCCTAACTTTATTTTGGCAGCTGGTTTTGACAAAAGGTATCCCCCTATTTTTCCGCGCCTGCTTTCAACAAAACCTCCTCTTTTTAAATCAAGGAGCACCTGTTCGAGGAATTTTATCGGGATATCCGCCCTCCTGGCCAGCTCGTGAATCGTTACTACTCTTCCTTCATTAAGTGCCAGGTCAAGAACTGCTTTTAACGCGTAGTCCCCTCGGTAAGTTATCCTCACTGTCCCTCCTTATTTCTCTATTAAGTCTATCAACATTGTAGAGTATAGCATGAAAACTTATTCTGTCAAGTTTTTTTTCAAAAAAAAGCCAGGGATGAAAATTTACCCTGGCTTTACGATGGCAGGATGTTATTTAAAGAATGTGTTGCGCACAATAAAAGAAGCAAACACAATAGAAACCATTGACATTAATTTGATGAGGATATTGAGTGAAGGGCCGGATGTATCCTTAAAGGGATCTCCTACTGTATCGCCGACTACCCCTGCCTTGTGCGCTAACGAACCCTTGCCTCCATGATGGCCTTCTTCTATATATTTTTTCGCGTTATCCCAGGCGCCCCCGGAATTTGCCATCATTACCGCGAGCACAAAGCCGGTTACCGTGGCTCCGGTCAAAAGCCCTGCTTCTGCTTCAACCCCTACAAAAATCCCGACAAGCAAAGGCGCTGCAATAGCCATCAGGGCAGGTAGAATCATTTCTTTCTGCGCAGAAGCAGTTGCAATAGTAACACATCGGGCATAATCCGGGCTGGCCTTGCCTTCCATAAGGCCTGTTATTTCTCTAAATTGTCTGCGTACCTCAACCACAATCTTGCCTGCGGCCCTGCCTACTGCCCGCATGGTCAGGGAACAAAATAGAAACGGCAACATCGCCCCGATAAAAAGGCCTACCAGCACATTAGGGTTCATCAGGCTTAACATCATTTCTTTGCCTTCTATAAGAAGGACTTGTTCGCGGTAAGCGGCGATAAGGGCAAGAGCGGTTAATGCAGCCGAGCCAATCGCAAAACCTTTTCCTGTCGCTGCGGTAGTATTACCTAACGCATCAAGTGCATCCGTCCTTTTTCTCACTTCCGGAGGGAGGCCGGACATCTCCGCATTCCCTCCTGCATTATCCGCAACCGGACCGTACGCATCTGTGGCAAGGGTAATCCCCAAAGTAGAAAGCATCCCTACTGCTGAAATAGCAACGCCGTAAAGGCCGGTATTAAAATTGGCGGCTCCTCCGGATAGAAAATAACTTGCCAGGATTGCGATCCCAACTATGATAACGGGCAGCGCAGTTGACATCATCCCTACCGCCATCCCTTCTATGATAACGGTAGCCGGGCCGGTGAGCGCGGCGTCGGCAATGGCGCGCGTAGGCCGGAAGCCGCTCGAGGTAAAAAATTCGGTAATCAGCCCTATTAATACTCCGGCAACCAGGCCTGACAACACTGCCCAATATACGCCGATATGTTCCATTCCAAGCGTATATTTAATTAAGAAATAAGACGCGACCGCAATGAGCAACGAGCTTGAGAATACGCCCTTTCTTAAAGCTGCCAAGAGCACAGGCTGGCTTGCATCTTCTTTGCTCCTGACAAAGAAAGTGCCGATTATCGAAGCAACGACACCCACGGCTGCCATGACCATAGGCACGGTTACTCCTGCAACGCCTAATCCAGCCGCAACACCGAGTGCTGAAGTAGCCACGATCGAACCCACATAGGATTCATAAAGGTCTGCTCCCATGCCTGCGACATCTCCGACATTATCCCCGACATTATCAGCAATAACTGCGGGGTTGCGAGGGTCATCTTCCGGGATGCCTGCTTCAACCTTACCTACTAAATCCGCACCCACATCTGCTGCCTTGGTAAAGATTCCGCCTCCAACCCTGGCAAAAAGGGCCATAGAACTTGCGCCCATCCCGAAACAGAGCATTGTAGAAGTAATTGCAGCGATCTTATCAATACCTGCGGGGGTAGGATGGGAAGAATAATACCAGTCAAGAAAATAATACCAAATGCTTAAATCAAGGAGCCCTAAACCCACCACCGTCAAGCCCATGACTGCCCCGCTTGAGAAAGCAACGCGAAGCCCAGCATTTAAGCTTTTCATGGCAGCGGCTGCAGTGCGGTTGGAGGATTGGGTGGCAATAGACATCCCGATAAAGCCCGACAGTCCCGAGAAAAAGCCTCCGGTCAAAAACGCAAAAGGGACAAAAATAACCAAATATCCTTTTATGGCAAGCCACAAAAGAATACAGAACATCACTACAAAAAACAGAGCGACGCCGGTATATTGCCGTTTCAAATATGCCCATGCACCGACCCTCACTGCCTGGGCAATCTGTTTCATTTTTTCCGTACCCTCATCTTTCTTCAAGATACTTAAGGCAAAGAAAGCGGCAAACCCCAGTGCCAGGATAGACCCTACTGGTGCCAATAATAATAAATCAAACGGAATCATTCTTCCTCCCTTGTAATTAAAAAATTTATCCTATAATAACATACCTTTTGAAAAAAGCAATACAATTTCCCCCTGCCCCGCTTTAAAGTCTTTTCCCGTAGGTATACACCGAAATAGCGTGACCAAGAATATTTTTAAAATAAGACCGGTTTGCCCGGTACAGCAAACGAAAACCCATTTTTTCAAAAAACGAAGTTGCCTTTTCTGACATAGTCGAAAGGCAAACCCCTCGTACCTTATGTTCCTGTAAATATGCCAGAAAAGAAGAAACGAGCATTCCGCCTATCCCCTGGCCTCGACATTCCTTGCGGATATTAATATGCAGGGTGGCAGGAAACTCTGCATGAAAATCCGGCGCATACAATTCTTGCGCAAAAAGGCTTTTTATAAGGAGAAGGATGAACCTGGCATTATTCCTTGAAAAGAAGGCGCCGGACACTAGGCCTTTGAGCAATATTCTCGTAGCTATCTTCAAGAAAAAAACCTTTTGGATCCTGCGCGTATCGGTTGAACCCAAAAGATAGCCGATAATTCTATTATCGGCTTGTGCGACAAAACAAGACTGCGGTTCATAATCGGTAAAGTAAAGAGTCAGAAAATCGGCGAGGACCTCCTTGTCGCCGAAAAATACATCCGCGGACTCTCCCATAAAGGCAGTGAGCCAGGCGATCTGACGCACGCTCTCCCTGTCAGGCGGGGCGTATTTTCTTACCGCTACGCCGGTCATTTCTTACGCAACTGCAGTATCCGCCAGGCATTGGTATCGATTAAAGAGGAGGAGGCGGTACGAATACTACTTAAGATGTATTCCGGGCTACCCAGACTTGCCAGCGGGATTTTCAAGATAAGGGCGTCCCTCTCAATGCTTTTTTGTAATCCCTTGATAAAAACCACGCTCTTTTTTTCCTTCACCCGCACGCTGCCTGCGCCTGCGGTAATCTGTATCTTGGGCATCGCTGCAAAATCGGTATCATGCCTGTAGCCGAGCAGAAAAATACTGATGCGGGCCTTGCCGATAAGCTTCTTTCTCAACTTTACCCTTACATATAAGTTATTGCCTTTATACGCATACCCGACAACCGGCAAAAAAGAAGCAGGCTCATCCGTATTGCTCTCTTCGTTAAGAGACTGCCAGTAGAACTCTTCCCGCCCCTGCATCTTAAGAAATAGGGGCGGGAAATCGCCAAAAATCTCGTTTTTGCGCACAAAGGTGAATAAATAAGGCGGGTTGTATTTAATCTGGCTTTTGTAAAACGACACTGCCTTATGTTTGCGCTGGATTTCTTCTTCTGTAAGGTTAAGACCCTGCCAAGGGATATTGCATTGTAATAATCTCAAAGGGGGAGCAATGGCAAGCTCTGGGTGAAACCCTCTGGGCTTAGGCCATCCTACCACGTGAATTAGGTACGCAAAGAGTTGCGGCTCTTTAAGCTCTTGACTGAGGTCCCACAGCGCTATTCTTAAGAAAAGATACAGCGCCTTATGGTCCCTGTTGGAATCTGCGGGGTGAGAAACGAATATTTTGTTCGGCTTATACTCACGAAGCACTTTTTTGATATCCCCCAAAATGCTCTCGCCTACGTAAGGTGCATTGGGAGAAAGAGCGTCCTGGTAGGGGACCCGAGAAATCCGCGTGAGAAGGTAACGAAAAGGCTTTGTGCCCCCCCAGTATTTGGTAAGGATTTCCATTGTGCCAAAATCAGGATAACCGAGGAACACTAAATCCTTACGCGCAAGCCCCAGGGACCCCATTGCGGAAACGGTCTCTTCTTTCCTTATCTGGCCCATATAAATGAAACCGCTCTTTTTAAGCACCAATCTTTTTTCATACACTATGAACGCAAGTTCGTTATGATCGCCGTTGGTATAACAGACTACCTTTACCTGTGCCCCTGCCTTACGTGCGCGTTGGATAATGCCTGCAGTGCCTATGGATTCGTCATCCGGGTGAGGCGCCATAATAAGCACCTTGTCGTGGCGGTCAAAAAAAGGGATTACGCTGCTCTCCTGGGCAAGGCAACAAGAGGAAAAGAATAAGCAGAAAAGGACGAAAAAAGGTAATACTGTAGGTAGGTGTTTATTTTTTCTCTGCACCGGCTAAAGATTGAGTGGTGATCCGCACCAAACATACAAACGCGATCAAGGCAAACACCATACTGATGAACTGCGATACGGTCAGAAATCCGAATACAATAAAATTAGTTTCGTAATACCGGAACCCCTCGATAATGAACCTGGCTATGGAATACAAAAAGACGAAATTCCAGAATAAAACGCCTTCGCTTTTTTTGTGCCGGTCCAGCCGCAAAAGAAAAAGAAAGAGCACAAAATACGCAAAGGCTTCATAGAGCTGGGTAGGCAATACCGGTAAAGAACGCTGGGCCCCATATGAGAGAAGGCCATCCAAGAGTTGTCGGGTATATACAGGCGGCTCCCCCTGGGCGGGGAAACGCATCCCCCAGGCAGAAGAAATCTTCCCGTAGCAACAGCCGTTTAAGAAACACCCTATCCTCCCAATGGATGCCCCCAGCGCAAGCGAAGGAGCGAGGATATCGGCGACTTTCCATATTTTGAGCTGATTTCTCTTGAGAAACCACACAGACATCAGAAATCCGCCTATAAAACCGCCGTAGAATACAAGCCCTCCTTCCCAAATCTTAAATATCTCAACCGGGTGGCTTAGATAGTACCCGGAATTGAGCAACACAAACATCAGCCTTGCGCCTACCAAAGAAGCAATGAGGACAACAAAAACTAAATCGATGATTTTCTCCGAAGCGAGGCCTTCGCGCTTAGCCCGGGCAACCGCAAGGTATGCCCCGGCAACAAACGCCAACGCCAACATTACCCCGTACGCATATACATATACGGGTCCGATATGAAATAAAATTCTATGCATAGTATATGAAAAGGAACCTAGGGGACGGCTTGCGCCAAGTACCTAAATGCAGATAGGCTGGCTTTTGCGCCCTCTCCCGCGGCAATAATAATCTGCTTCTCGACAACGTCTGTGACGTCTCCGGCTGCAAAAACGCCCGGGATGTTCGTTTCATTGCGGCAGTTTACCTTGATCTCACCCAATTCATTTTTGGCAATCCCTGTTGCAAAGTCTGAATTAGGAATAAGCCCTATCTCAACAAATACGCCGCCAACCGTTAATTGTTCTTCTTTATCCGGCCCCTGTACCTTCAGCGCAGTAACCATCTTATCGCCGAGCACTGCCGTTACTTTACTATTATTGAATACGCTCACCTTGCTGCTTGATTCTACCTTTTGCCGCATTACCGCATCGCCGCCCAGTTGCGGCGCATTATTCACCACATAGATATGTGCGGCAATACGCAAGAGTTGTAATATTGCATCAAGGGCCGAATTGCCTCCACCCACCACTGCCACCTGTCTTGCGGCAAAGAGAGGACCGTCACAGGTAGCACAATAGGTAAGGCCTTTATTCTTAAACTCTTCTTCCCCGGGCACGTTGAGTTCCCTTGACCGCTTGCCCGAAGCGATAATTACTGTTTTTGCCCGATATTTGCCCTTGCTTGTCTTAATAAGGATACCGTTGTCTGTTTTATCCAACCCAAGCGCCTCTTCGTTTTCTCGTAGCTGGACATTATAGGTATGCATGTGCTCCTCAAAACGAGCCACCAAAGCAGGGCCAGAGATAAACTGATACCCCGTGTAATTCTCAACGTCTCCACTCCAGGCTGCCTGACCTCCGATATCCTTAGAGATCACAAGGACCGACATTTTCTTACGGGCTGCGTAGACGCTGGCAGTAATACCGGCAGGGCCTGCTCCAATAATAAGAATATCGTAGACCTCTTCCATAAATATGGGGAACTTTTACGCTGCTAAGGTATATCCTTATGCGACGCCCCCTCCAAACAGAGGAAGACGAACGGAGAAATTAGTATTTTGTTAACTCTGATATTTTCTTCTCAAGTAAATTTCTATGTGTATGTTCTTCGCTAATCAAAAAAGAAAAAATTTCATTCAGCTGACTGTGCTCCCGGCTAAATTGCTCATAAAGTTCTATCGCCTTATTTTCCTCTCCAACTGCTATTTTCAAGGCATCAACGGGCCCCATCGCTTCCTCCTTTTTTTACTACTTGTGCAAACACCGTTGCAAATTCATAGCACTGTTTCATTTCGTTTTCATCGGGCATATATTTCACGGAAAGGGAGGGTTGGGCAATTACAATACCTGACCCTGAAAGCACCTGCTCGATTTCTTTCGTTGCGCCGCCTCCCCACCCATAAGAACCAAACGCAGAAGCAATTCTGTTTTTTGCTTTTAGGCCTTTTAAGAACTCAAGAAACCCGGCAATCCCGGGGAGCATGTCGTTATCGTGCGTTGAAGAGCCAAACAGAAAACCTTTTGCATCAAGCATTTCGGAAATTATTTCTGTGCGATCGGAAAGGTTGACGTCAAAAAGCTTAACCCTTGCTCCCGCATCAATAATCCCTTCGGCCATCCTGCGCGCCATCTTTTCCGTAGCGCCCCACATTGTTTCGTATACAACCACTATTTTATCCTTCGTAGTATTGCCCGCCCATTGCATATAGGCATTAATAATTTTGGGCGGGTCCTTCCTCCAGATTATCCCATGGCTAGGCGCAATCATATCGATGGGGATATTGAGTTTTTTGACTTCCTCGATCTTTTTTGCAATAACCGAACCTAGCGGCCAGAGAATATTTGCATAGTATTTTGCGGCTTCCTCCATAAGGATACTGTTATCGACCTCATCGTCAAAGCGCTCGCTTGTCGCATAGTGCTGGCCGAAGGCATCGTTAGGTAAGAGCAGCTTCTCTTCGGGACAATACGTAAACATACTGTCAGGCCAGTGGATCATCGGCGCTTCGATAAAGGTGAGGTTACGCTTCCCAAGCGGTAGGGTCTGGCCAGTTTTTACCGTCTTGAATTCCCACTTGCCGTAATAATTCTTGTATAAGCCATCCCTGCATTTCTCTGTCCCGAATACCTTCGCACCCGGACAGCGGCGCATCAAAGCCGGTAAGGCGCCGGAATGGTCTGTCTCTACGTGGTTGGCGATAATGTAATCGATCTTTTCGGGAGAAACTATGCATGCTATTTTTTCAAGCATCTCATCGGCAAACGGGCCGTATACCGTATCCACCAAAGTGATTTTGTCGTCAATAATAAGGTAGGCATTATAGGTAGTGCCTCTTTTTGTCGTATAGGTATGGCCATGGAATGTCCGTATGTTCCAATCAACTACGCCTACCCAATATATTCCTTTTTTGATTTCGTATGGTTTCATGGCTATCCTTCCTTTACAAATTGGCTCTTGTCTGCGCCGCAGACCGGGCAGACCCAATCATCGGGTAGTTTTTCAAACGGGGTTCCCGCAGGAACGTTCGAATCCGGATCCCCTAATGCAGGATCATATACATAATTACACACCTCGCAGCGATATTTAGCCATACCCCCTCCTTATGTTAACGGGCACCTAAGCGTGCCCTTAGAAACTGGCGGAACTCTTCGGGATATTCGATTTTTGCCGTTCCCGCAGAACACTTTTCTATTGCCTTAACCATGCGCGGTATCCTTTCGTAGGGGATACTCAGCAACAATTTATCTTTTTCGACATTACAGAGTTTCCGTGCGGTATAATCGTAAAACGAAAGGTTTGTTTCCTTCTCCATCAGGGGATACATAACTGCCATTCTACAGGTAGGACCTCCTATTTTTATCTTCGGCATCTTCCCGTCAAGAAAGACACAAAGCGTAAGCAAACGGCATGCCTCTTCGGCGTTACAGACAAAAAGCACCAGTTCCGGTTTCTCTGCGGCTTTCTCTAATGGGGCAAGCAAGAAAGAAACGCCGGAATTATCCGTAACCTCCCCCATTTGCGACATAAGCGTATCAAGCGCTTCATAAGAACTAAAAAGCTTCTCTCCTTCTACTACGAATTTCTTCACCATACCGGCAATTTTAGGATCGTCCATTTTGTGAAATCCCAAATGCCAGCTGGCACCGAAACAACTATTATTTGCCTTATTCACCCATAGGGTTTTTCCCTTGGCAGCTTCCAGGAATGCCCTGCACATACGGGCCTTTTCCTCAGGAGGCTGCGGTACTGTTGCCTGGGAGATACGGCTTACCGACACAGGGTTTAATGCAAGCTGCAGGCTATGCATTAAAATTGCTCCGCAGTCTTGCCATTCTTTTCCCAAAACGCTCCTCCTTCTTACTCTATCTTCTGCCTCTATCGGTGAATTCGCGCAAACTGCGTTGCCACCTTTTTAAAATCGGCTTTTACTGCGCCACGCGCTATCATTTCACTCGTTGCCTGCTGGGAATCAGCAGGTTTTACATTAACTCCCCGTATTGCGTCCATCAACAACTTGACCTTAAAACCGTACTTTAAGGCATCCAACACAGAATACTTAACGCAATACTCTGTTGCCAATCCCCCTACATACAATTCAGTGATGCCGAAAATCTTTAGGAGGCTGATAAAATCAAGGCCGTTTAAATCCTTTGCCTGAAATACCGAATAGCTGTCTTCAGCGGGGCTTGTCCCTTTAGATAGGATGATTGCTTCCTCCGGTAACTTCAAGCCCTTATAGAAACGCGCGCCCAAGGTATTCTGCAGGCAATGGACAGGCCACAATCCGCCGAAGTGCTTAAAGTGCTGCGTCTCTCTCGGATGCCAATCCCGCGAAGCAAAAATAGGCAAATCGAATTTTAAAAAAATGCGGATGTATTTATTCAGCAGGGGGACCGTTTTTTCCCCTTCGGGGACTACCAAGGACCCTCCCCGGCAGAAATCATTCTGCAGGTCCACTATCAATAAGGCTCTCTTTAATTTCATAACAAAACATTTATTATTATATCACGGAAATAAGACACTTCCAGTTTCGCGTATTGCTACTTTTGATCCGCCGGAAAGAAAAGTGAAACTTTTCGCTTTCCGAAGAAACCGCTGACGGGAATTTTCTTTTAAAGGTTGCTTAAGATGTCTTCTAGGGCCTGCTTGTGCCTCTTTTCTTCTTCAATTACTAACGCAACCGCCTCTTGTACATCCTTGCCTTTCAATTGGACCTTGCAGGCGTTATAGAATTTTATTGAGCTATCTTCGATTGCGACTCCTATTTTGAGCGCTTTTAAGAAATTGTTCGCCAGCGCATCCAGCTCTTCGGGGCTCTGGTAAAACTGGAATATCCCGTAGTCAAGGCTGCCTAAAAGATCCTCGTCTTCAGTGATATCCTCTTTCTTCTGGCGTAATGCGGAGAGTGAATTTTCAAACAAGGAAAGATGCCTCTGCTCTTCCTTCAATAAAAAACGCAAGGACCCCGCAGCAACTGAGTTGC
Source organism: Candidatus Omnitrophota bacterium (assembly GCA_003598135.1). Lineage (GTDB taxonomy): Bacteria > Omnitrophota > Gorgyraeia > Gygaellales > Profunditerraquicolaceae > SURF-25. Next base: position 7,579 of record QZKA01000020.1, on the reverse strand, counting down.
TGCCTTGTTTTGCAAGGAGTTTTCCGTAAAATGCGATGCCGTCTCTTTCGATCTTGCAGGCAATCTTATAGGCTTCGAAATCATTGAAATCGACGATTACCAACGCCCCGCCCTTCTCTTCTATACGCATGGAGATACTCCTTTCTAAAATTCAAAACTCATCGAGCCCTGTTGCGACTAGCAGCCATATTCTAGTTTTTGCTAAACCGCCACTACTTCTTTCACTTCAGGAATCGCTTCTTTTAGCATCCGCTCAATCCCCATTTTCAAAGTCATCTGGCTCATCGGACAGCATCCACAGCTTCCTTTCAACCTGACCTTGACAACCCCTTGAGGGGTTACTTCAACCAATTCCACATTGCCGCCATCAGCCTCAAGGGCAGGCCGGATCTTCTCTAATACCGCTTCTACCTTTTCTTTCATAATGTCCTCCTATTGTGCAATATGCCTTAGTCCTTCATAAACGTAACGTACGCATGAGGCCCACTTTATTCCTCAAAGTCGGCAGCCTGTACACACACATCAGGTAATGCAAAAGAGTGGCCAATATACCCTTCACATATATACCCCCCACCAACCCGTAAGAACGGTTATTCGCCATGGGTATGATATACCCCAGATCAAGGGGCTTGAATTTCTTTAGCTCTGCATTGCGCATAAGCCTCAGCATATTATCCGCTGCTATCTCGCCCTGCAGTATCGAAAACTGGACCGCCATGCGCAGGGGGTTGCCATGATGAAGAAATGCTGTGGCATCACCCGCAGCAAAGACGTCGTCTTGGACCCTCAAGTATTCATCCACCTTAAGCCTTCCCTGCCTGTTTTTTTCAAAAGGCAGCTGTTGCACAAACGAAGAGGTTTTAACCCCCGCTGTCCAAATAAGCAGCGCTTCGTCAAACACCATTCCATTTGAAATATGTACCTTAGAACCCGTGGCCTTCAGAACAGTACAACCAAGCAGCGCTTCGATACCAAGCCGCTTCAAATTATCTTGGACATTATTTCGTATACCTTGCGGAAGGACCCCTAACAAGGAAGGGGCAAATTCAACAATTACGACCCTCTTATTTTCCCTGGACCGCCTACAATAAGAAATCAGGTTCGTCGCTACTTCAATGCCGGTATACCCTCCTCCGGAAATCACTATGGTAGTATATTTTTTTTGCGTAAGGGCTGCCACGATTTTTTCCGCATCGGCTACTTCATCAATCTTATACGCAGCAGCTTTTAGTTCTTCGTTGTCGTAAAAGTTAGTTTCTGAGCCGCTGGCAATAAGCAAGAAATCATAAGGCAGCTGCTTAGTGCCAGTCGAAACCATTTTTGCCCCTGCATCGACTGAAACAACCTCATCGCACACAAAACAAAACCCCTTACGCGTCACAAGCGATTCTATATCTAAGATAAGGCATCTGGGCTCTAGCCCTCTTCCGATAAGGTCTGGCAGAAGAGGCAAAAAATTAAACTCCTTTTTCCTGTCTATTAAAGTTGCCATTACCTCTTTGGGATAACGGCTTAATCTCTTTAAGGCCGCACACCCGGCAAAACCTCCTCCGATTATTAAAATCCTCTTCATACTATCACTGCTAAGATTAATACTAAACTAACCGTTGTCTGCAGCATAATCGTGAGCCGGGAAGATTCGATCAGCCTCAATTTATCATTGTAGTGCACCTTTAAAATATGGCCGGCCCTAAGCGCAAAAAGGATACAGGCAAGCGAGAAAAAAGAAAACGCACCCAGGTTGCCTACTGCAATATTCAAAAGGATAAAAAAGAAAACAAAGAATACAAGCGCGTAGTAACCCATGTAGGCTTTTGCTGGACCGGTTAAGGCAACCAATGTATGCTTGCCGGCTTTCATATCTGAGGCATAATCAGGCACCTCGTTCGCAAACAATATCGCAGCAACCAGAAGCCCCATAGGCGCGGAGAGAAGAAAGCTATTGACCGAAGGAAAAATCCCGGTTTGTATAAAATACCCACCCATCACTAATGCCGGGCCAAAAGTAATAAAAATAACTACCTCCCCTAATGCCCGGTAAGAAAGCAGGAGCGGTTTGTAGGAATACGCCCAGGCAAGGAACATACAGATTCCATAGCATATCGGCACAACGGGCGTACGTAAGTATATAGTAAGCAGGGCTGCGCACAAAACTGAACATAAAAAGAACAAAAGGCTCATTTTTGCATAGAATCGCTGAGAAAAAATCTGCTCCTGGATAAGCTTTGAGCCCCCGAAGAATCCGTAAAAACGCAAATCCTGCCAATCAGCGCCGTATTTTGAGTCAGCGTAATCATTGATAAGATTAGCACTTAAATGGGTAAAGACGACCACGGCTAAACCGAGTGTAAAAGGAAACGCCTTAACGTGAGGGAAGCTGACCATTGAACCAAACACAAAAGGCAAGACACTTGCGGAAATAAAGGGGAGCCGCAGCGCCCTTACAAAATACGCTACCCTCCCATTTCGGATGATGTTTCCTTGGCTCATAGCCGCCAAAAATGTATTTGAGTTTGTAGTGTATATATGTTAGCATAAATTTATGTGCATTAACATAAAAAACCGCATTGAGGCAAGCATTGCCCGGTTTAACAGGGATCTAGAAGCTGCGTTTGGGCTCGCAAGGATTTCTCCTTTGCTCTCAAAGACTATCAAAGAATTCATTGCCAGAAAAGGCAAGAGAATAAGGCCGACCTTGTTTGTGATCGGGTATTTGGGATATACTAAAAAACCGGCGCAGAATCTATATACCAGCGCCCTATCTCTTGAACTCCTGCACAATTTTATGCTTATCCACGATGATATTATCGACAAGTCGGCCCTGCGCAGGGGACTGCCCTCAATGCACAAAATGCTTGAGACGCACCTTGGCAACTATAAAGATAAAAAATTCAACGGCCAGGACCTTGCAATAGTAGTAGGCGACATTGTGTACGCGATGGCAATACACGCCTTTCTCTCCATAAAAGAGGACTGGCAACGCAAAGAAAAGGCGTTGAAAAAATTCATTGAAGCGGCTATCTACACAGGTAGCGGGGAATTCGTCGAATTACTCTATGGGATGAAGTCGCTAGAAGAAATTAAAAGAAGCGATATTTATAAAGTCTATGATTTAAAAACCGCCCATTACACCTTCTGTTCTCCTCTTGCGGTAGGCGCCATACTTGCCGGTGCAGGCGAAAACGAGGTTACGAAACTCATTCGATTCGGCGTATGCCTGGGCAGAGCGTTCCAGATAAAAGATGACCTCCTGGATATGTTCGGGAAAGAAAAAGAAATAGGCAAATCCGCGCTTGGCGACCTCAAAGAAGGGAAGAAAACGCTGCTTTTATGGCATGCCTACCACAATAGTACTTCTAAAAATAAACACTACATCAATAAGGTATTGGCAAAAAATACGCCGGGAAGACACGACCTTCTTGCCATCAGGCAACTGGTCCTTCGTTCAGGTGCGCTTGATTGCCTTAGAAACGATATTGAACGGCTTTTGCGCCAGGCGAGAACAATAAGCGCTCATCTTGCCATGCGCAAAGAATACAAAACACTGCTTACAGGGCTCTCTCAGAAACTTCTTACCGTATAAGATAATAACTATTTCCCCACGCAAATAAAATCACACTTGCCGCTCTCTATGTCTATGGCTAATTCGTTCTGTGGGTCAATTTCCCTGGCTTTCTTAAGATAAAAAGCGTATTTTTCTTTGTCCCCCTTTACCTTGTATGCCTGTGCGAGCCGCACATATGCGTCGGTAAAAAACGGGTCAGTCTTAATTGTCTTCTCAAGATACTCAACCGCCTTATTGCTATTACCTCCGACTATGGCCGGCGCAAGCAGGTAAAAACCGCCGAATCCGAACAAAACGCCTGCAGTATCCGGTTGCAGGCGTTGGGCTTTTTTTAGATACGTCAATACTTGTAAGCCATGGCTTACTTTTGCCAATGGACCACCGTAATGGGCAAGCATACCTTTAGAGCCGGCAACAATAAGCAATGCCCGGGTATAATTGCTCGTATCAACTACGTCTTTTCCCTGGGCAAGCACCTTTTCTGCGAGGACAAGCGATTCTGAGTAAGCCTTATTCGTATATTGTATATAGGCAAGGGTAATAAGGGCGGGTGAAAAATCCGGTGTTTCCTTAATAATATTTTTAAGCATTACCTGGCTTTCTTTCAGATAATGCTTCCTTCTCAATAATTCCGCAATCCCCCATTGCGCCTCAACCGATGCAGGGGACATTTGCAGCATTTTTTTAAAAACACCTTCTGCCTCTTTGGTTTTGTAGAGGTTTAAGTACACAAGGCCAAGCGTATAGAAGGAGCCTAATGACCCGGGGTCGCCCTGAGAGGAAACCAATGCCTCGGTGAGATTAATTCTATCCGCCTGCTCATGCAGGGCTTTCCACTGGAGGCCATAAAGCGCTTGGGGCGCACCACAAAAAAGGGCAGTGACTAATACGCACACAACACCCCTTGCGCGCATGCTCATTCCTTTTTGCCCAATTTAAATTTTCCCGGCCCTAGAAATACGAGGCCTACGAATACAACAGCCATTTCAATGGCATGTGATGCGATAAACAATCCATCCCCTTTAGTAAGGTGCATGGAGGCAGCTACGATCATATTGATTGCCATGAGTACTGCGAAAGGCCGCATGAATAACCCAAACACAAGCAATATGCCGCCGAAAAATTCTGCGAACGCAGACAGGAACCCCCAAAAAGCAGGCAAGAAGGTAATGCCAAAGACGGCCATGGTCTTACCTAACTCATGCCATTGGGCATAACCGCCTGTTATTTTGGAAAAACCGTGATACACAAACATTACGCCAATGCCTAGGCGAAGAATTAACAAACCAATATCCCGCTCACTACGCCCCGTATTCATTGGCACCTCCTTATTTCTGGCTGTCTTCTGCGTTTGGCCCCTGGCTTACACCAGCTGCGCACACGCGGTTGCGGCCGCCATGCTTTGCTTCATACAAAACCTTATCAGCAGCTTCAATAAGCCCTTCCATCTTTTCTGTCTTATATTGAGGATACGAAACTACCCCACTACTTACCGTAAGCTTCAAAGGCTTACCCGGTTTATAGGGAAACTCATAGGCCTCTACCGCGCGTCTTACCCTTTCAGCATAATTGACAGCTCCCTGAAGGTTGGTATGGGTGAGAATCGCGCAGAATTCCTCGCCTCCGTATCGCGCCACGAAATCGGTCTTGCGCGACTGCGCCTGTAAAATCTGAGACATATGCTTAAGCACCACATTACCCTGCTGGTGGCCGTAGGTATCGTTGACGTTCTTAAAATGGTCAATATCCATGATGACGAACGAAAAATACAGATTATAGCGCGCTGCCCGCTCAAACTCATTCTGCATCCTGAGGATAAAATAGCGGTGTATGTAAAGGCCGGTGAGCCCGTCAGTAATAGCGAGGGTCCTTAGGTTTAGGTTCTCGATCCATAGGGAGAGGTATTTGTAGATGCTAATTCCCAGGTATGTCACCACGATGACAAAGACAGCACTAAAGTAATCGAAACGGATATTACGCAAGAACATGGCAAAGCCGATGCCTAGCACGGCAACGGTTTCAATAAAGCTAAACAAAAGCGCAAACGACGGCGGGAAGAAATACACAAAGAAGAACGTGGCTAAGCCAAGCCCGAGCAAAAGGAATAACTCTGCACTCTTGGGGATATAATTGATAAAATCGCTGTTTAAGAGCATGAGGATTGCGTTTGTCTGTATTGCCACCCCTGGCATTAATCCAATGGGGCTATGGTACACATCATGAAAGATCTCTGCAGTCGCGCCCACCAATACGATTTTGTCTTTAAATGTTTCCGGCGGTACCTCTCCATTATACACTTTCCAGAAAGGAACGGGATCAAGGTCATTCAGCTTAATACGGAAATGCATAGGAATGGTCCCGTTTTTTTCCACAGGGATAAGCGCCTTAATTGTATTTCCGCTTTTTATTACTACATGCCGGCCGTCATAGGAAATATCCTTTAGCGAAGCGCCAAGGTATTTACAAAATAGTTTAATTTCGCTGGAGTAATCAAAAGGCTTTGTGTCCCAATAGGGTACTATAAACAGGCGCGAAGAGCGCACTGAAAGATCGGGGTTACGCGGTTTGTTCACCAACCCATACGCCAGCGCTTTTTTAGTCAAGAGGTCAAACGGCAGGGTGTACCTGCCCCTCGGGTCCAAAAAAGATGCAAGAATCACATTGCCGCTCTTGGCAATGGCTTCGGCGAATATGGTATCGTATTCTGGTACGATGCTCTCTCCGACAAAGACAAAATCCATGAAAATAACCTTTGGGGGGTGAGCCCGGAGTTTATCCAACAAAGTCGCAAACTTTGTACGGGGCCATGGCCAGCTTTTCTTTAATACCCGGTAAGAGGCATCGTCAACAATAATCACTTTAATTTTATCCAAATTCAAAGGTAAGGGTTGCGTGCGATAACTAAGCACTGAGAATAAATCGGCAAACTTAAGGCGGGGGATGGTGAAAAATTTGGTTTGGGAAAAGAAAAAAAAGTAGGAAATAACAAATACAATCAAAAAAATAAAAACCTTAAAAAAAGCCTTCTCTTTAAGGATCGCAAACATGCTCTTTCTCAGCTCCTGATTTGTATTAGTTTAACACCTAAGAAAAGATAACGCAACAGAAAAGAGCCTCGTTTTTTACACTTTATTTGAAAATCCCACATCTGTATGCTACACTTAGTATAGAAATAGAGGTAGCGTATTTGACAATCTGGAAGTAGACGAAAAGGCGAGGTATCCGTAAGGATATGCGCGCAAAGCCAAGAGTCCCGACGATACGTCGGGATAGTCTGGTTACCGAATTGAAATGCAAATGAAGGAGTGCGCCTGTTCTTTACGGAACAGGCTTTTTTTATTAGGGGAGGTAAAATGAACAGGTCAGATAAGATGAAGGGTTTTGCGGTATTAGAACTAGTGCTTGTTGCGCTCATTTTGGTGGTTATCGTAACAATAGGGATACCGAGCGTAGTACGTTTCATAACCAATGCGAATAACAAATACGCTCAACAAACACTCAAGGCCATTGCCATGGCCGCAACAGAATATGCTCGTCACCATAACGGACAATACCCAACCTCTATGCAAGATTTAACGAATAACAATCCCCCTTATCTTACGGATGCGTATACAGCTAATCCTAATTATGGGTTCAATTTCAGTTGCACGTGGAGCTTAACAGATTTTACCTGTAGTGCCATCCCCGTTGGTATGCTATCGTATAAGAATGGATATTACATTACTTCAGATTTAACCTTGGCATCGGGTCGATCCGGGGTAGTTCTTAGAGACGACGGCATAGGAGAAATTGAAGAAATTAAAGGAGGCGACGTCGGAGGAGGAGGAGGAGGCGGCGGCGGCGACAAGGGCGGGGATGAAGAAATGATTTTTTAGATAGTAAAAAGAAGAGGTAAAAGATGAAAAAGATAACTAAAGAAAAAGGATTCAGTGTAGTTGAGGTGCTGATTGTGGTCTTGGTAAGCGCAATAGTCCTGGCACTTGCCATACCCAGCATTACACGCTCAAGGGTAAA
>QZKA01000025.1 GCA_003598135.1 Candidatus Omnitrophota bacterium | reverse complement strand
TTGGGGAATGTTCTCTATGCCTAATACATCCGTCGCGCTTGGAATTTGGAAGAATCTGGGGCTGAAGAATCTTGTCATGATCGGAATCCTTGAAGGCCTCTTGACCGGGATAGGAGGGGCTGTATTGCTTGCACTCTTGATATATATATCTCCGGGGTTATTGAGTCCCGGTCCCCTATTACGGTTTAATGTATCGGTTATCTTATTATTAATCTCCGGGTCAAGATTGCTCCAATTCCTTTATCATAGATGGGGCGTGCTCGAATTTAACCAGCAGGTAACCTACTTGGAGCGCGTAACTAATCAAGCTAGTTATATCGCTACAACCAGCCTGATAGGTAGTCCGTTTCTTGCCTTAGCGTGGCTTATACCTGAGAGGGGTTTCGGTGGCGTGTTACTGGCGATTGGAGTTTTGCTTGTCGTTGCGCCCGCGTTATTCACTAACACGTTATTTATTGCCCGCCATACTGCTAAAGTTCATCACCGAAATATTCAGGCCGCGCAATTCCGCAGGAGATATGAAGATATTTTTGCCGGGATTGCTCAGCATGGTTTAGTGGCACCGATACGCGCTCTAGGGAAAATTGTCACGGTATTGAGCGCGGCTGATTTAACCGAGTCCCACGAACGCGGCATGCTCTTTGGATGTAAAGTTGATCCGAGTGATTCAGCTGACCGCAGTTACCAGCAACGAATCTACGCTCAGTTATACCTCACACAGTTCGCCATATTTCCAGTCATGGCCTGGCGTCCGGGAGAGGAAAAATTCGTTAATTTTAGTATAGATGCCGAGGTACTTGAAGAGCGCGTTCAATACATGATAGCTGCAGTTTTAAACCCTGCCAAAGTCAAGGCAATAGATCCTTCCCGTAGCGGCTTGGAAGGGCGGCTCAAACAAGCAAGAAGGGAAGTGTATATATTAGAAGATGTTTCTCCTGATGCCATTGAAGCAATCCTGGTTCCAGAACACCTTACCGAGGCTGCCCGCGCCGCCTTTGCCGGCACCGGAATCCCAATTATCCCTGTCGGTTTTATCAGGCGCAGCTTACAATGGAGCGTAATCGAACCCGATGCGTTAGAAACCAGCAAACCCTTACCGCACCGCCTGGAGGTACCGGATGCTGAATCATACCTATTGCAACTCAAACAGCCGATCATTGTCACCGGTATCCGCTTAAAGACACCAGACGAGTTTATATTGGAGGAGATAGTTTCTTCTAGTTCGCCGCTTGAGATTAACGTTGTTACTGATCACGGCGAAGCGTATAAATATTGGGAAATCGCACGGCTCCAAGGGAGGCTTAACGACAGGGCAGCGTTGATTCACATTGATGCGCACGATGATTTACTCATGCCGGATATTGTGGAACCTCGGCCTACGACTATTGAAGAAGCCATGGCTATCAGATATGGCAATGCGCAATTTATTTGCCCTGCACTTCATTACGGCTTGATAAGCGAAATTCACATGGTGGTTCCCCGCTTCCTCAAAATACTTTCTTCGCGAAGAAACGTTGTTGCAAATCATAGAACCGTCCCTATCTACGATACGCGTTTGGAGGATCTTCCTGACTTCAGAATGAAGAGGCGTTCGGTAATCTTAGATATTGACGCCGATTACTTTATGCTGGCCAATATTGCCAGCGATGGCTGGATTCCCTCAGCAGACATGATGATAGACGGAACATTGACCCGCATTAGTTTCGGAGGGTATGAAGGAGAGGTCGTAGCCCAAGAAAAAATTGAAGCGGCATTGCAGGCAGATATTGATAATCTTGCATTACAGCTAAAAGCCAAGAATATCCGGCCGGCAGTGATCACTATTGCCAAGAGCCCGGTTGTATATACTCCTGAAATGTACGTCGATTTTATTGCCGGCAAACTTACCGAATCATTGCGCAAAACTTTGCTTGCGGCGAGCTCGCCGCTCAGACAGGGACCGCGCAAAGAGACATTCGTATTTAACCATGAAGGCCGCAATATAACCTACCAGATTGTTAAAAGGAGAGCGTTGAAGAACAAAGATATCGAGATCCTTTATCTTAGAGGGCCACTCATTAAAAGATTGGGATTCGGTCAAGATCCTTCGATAGGAATATTTTTACCAGAAATCGAGAAGTTTGTGGATGACGATGTGCATCCTTATCTTAGCTCTGTTGAGGACCTGTCAGTCGCGCATTTACCTAGTCCTCAAAATATGAAGAAAGGTCAGCTTGATAATCTGCTTTTGGCCAGGCAATTTGCAAAAGGCAAAGGTTATTTGACGCGCGATGAAATCGTACGCGTAGTAATCGAATACGCTATCGACCACGAATTGGAGCATTTCAGACTTTGGGATGATTCTTTGATGAACGAATTAACAGTAGATTTTAATCTGATTAAAAAGAGTAAATTTCCTTATTTAGCTACTGTTATGTTGATTTCTACGCTAGTAAAACATCTGGATACAACAGAGGCAGACCGGATGATAAGGAAATTAGCTAAAGAGTTTCTGCGGAAAGAACTGCCTGACGCATATGATGTGGTCATTGTGCTGCGTAGTGTTGGTTTGGCAATTTTAAAAGATGAAAAAATTGCAAAGCGCCAGCAAGGCCAAAGCGCCAGCTCTCCTTTAGGTACGCTTGATATTATCGGGTTCGCCGTTCTTCCAGTAATTATTTTAACTATTCATGAACTGTCGCATTTTGTTGCTGCTAAAAAAATGGGGCTTAAGCCCGTATTCAGAATACTGAACAGCTGGAAAGACAGCAATGGCAATTTGTCGAGAATCGCGGCATTACAGTCCTCGTTGCCAAATATTTATTTGCAGGTGTATGTAGGAGACAATCCGGATATCTACAAAGAGACTCTTTGCCGCCTGGCTGGTGTAATCATTGATTTTATTTTCTTGGCAGCTTCTTTAAGTATAGCTATTTTCGCTTCTTTCCCACATTTTCATGAGATAGCTTTACTTGGTGTTGTGTCTTTCAATTTGGTTATGGATTTTTCACTCCATGAAAAAGACGACCGGCAGCTCTGCGCTGACGCAATATTTATCTTTCGCTTTGGCCGGTTCCGCAAAAGCAAGAGGCAGATTGTATTTGATGCGGTGCCCGGTGATACCAAGTTATACAGTAGTAGCCGTTCCAGTTCTCCTCTCGGGAAGAGGGCGGACAGGAGGATATTCGTCTGGAGATTCATACGGGGACTTGGTTTTATGGATGAGGAGACGCCATTCTCTGAAGCAGATGCTTTTGTCAGAGAAATGGTGGAGACGCAGAGAAGATTTCATATCGCTACTCAAGAGGCCATACGATGCATCGAGGTTCTTGAACCAACCTATTCCGGTAGGAAAAAAGAGATTGCTAGAGAATTGCTCATTTCGCTACATATAGAACTGTTGTGGAAGTCGCTGCGCGGTTTACACCGAAAGTCATTCCTAAGAGAAAAAGAATTGTTAGAAAAAAGCTACGGTTTTACTATTTTTACCCTCTTTAACGATAAAATTTCCAAAGAATTAAGGAATGCTTGGGAGAATAGGGCTGCAGATGGGCAGATTACGAATCCTTTCTTAGATGAAAGAGGTACATATTTACCGTATGTGTGTTGGGCTGGTATAGACCGGTATTTTGACAGAAGTACAATTGACGATTTGGGAATCTGCGTTTCCGAGTTGTGGACAGACATATTAAAGCATGTTCCGCAAGGTATGGGAGTTGTGCTTGTGAGGATACGGCGCGATGAAAAAGGCAAGGTATTGGTAGAGAGTCAGATCATAGATAACGGAGAAGGTTATGATATAGAAAAGTATATGGCCATCGGAGAAACTTCTGATTTTCCTGAGGAGTCCCAGGCAGTCAAGACAAATCCCGATGCGCATTTGTTGATTGAGGGTGGACGTGGCAAGTCAATTGTGTCCTGTCTAGCGCCCGATTTTATCATCCGCTCCCGAGACAAAATGTTCACCCAGGAAGGAAGGCCGGAGGCCAGGCAAGTCTTCGGAGCAACTGAAGAGATAGTCGGTAAAGTGGTCACCGACCTGCCTTATATCAAAGGGACGCAGAAGATATTTCGTATGTGGTCGAAGAAAGTTGCAAACGAGGCAGATGCAGTTTCTTCTCCTTTGTTGTCCAATGCGGTAGTTAAAGTTTTAGTGATACTAAGCCTTTCAGCTCCCCTCGATAGCTTTGTTGCTTTCGCCGCCAGTGCTCATCAGACATATACGCAAGAAAGCGAGCAACGAAATAGTCTTAATCTCCCCGTCTTATTAAAAGAGCATATAATTTCTTATCGGGTGGAGAAAAAGACTACAGTAAGACAATTGGCTAAGCATTTCAATATGACTACGGAATTGTTAAAAGAGCTCAACAACTTTACTACGGACCAGCTTAAAGTCGGCCAGACTGTACAGGTAATTAACCTTACCTATAGAATTGTGGTTTCAAGACAGGACAAGAAACTGTACTTTGAAACCGCAGACGGAAAATTGATTAAAGTATACGATGTCGCAGTAGGCAGGAAATGCTGCCAGACGCCAACAGGGCAATTTAAGGTCTTGTCGCGGGTCAAAAAGAAACCGTATTATACCGATCCTAATAATAAGAGCGTTTCTATACCTTACGGCCGTCCGGGTTATCCTTATGGAAAACTTGGTATATTTATTCATATCGGCGGGAAGGTCGGCATCCATTCTACCTCAAAACCGGAGAGCATTGGCAAGGCTGCCAGCTACGGATGTATCCGTATGAAAGATGCGGATATCTTGGAAATTTATATGTATGTGCCGGACAATACGGAGGTATTAGTGAAAGATGCCTATTCGCCCGGCTCTTCTTCCAGTCCTCTTGTTACTGTGCGTTTTGCTGCCGAAGTTCCAATGGCAATCAGGCAGTTGCTTGAAGAAACAATATTGGCATACGCAGGCCAGCAGGAGGTTTTAGACGGCTACGTAGAATTTATCGGAGATAACCCGGAGCATTTCAGCAAACTAGAGGTTGCTGCGTTGCGGCAGGCCGCCCCGGATATTAACTACACAAGAGACGATCTCATTGCGTGGTTTATCAAGCGGTTCGGCACAGAAAAGAAGGATCCGTATCAAATGGATAATGCGCAACTGCTGGCTATTCAGGCAAAGACGGTTGCGCTTGATTTGTTCCGCGTAAGTATTACTGCGCTTCCTGCCCAGAATTACCTTGTTACTTTAAAAAGCGCAGATACTATTATTGCGGCTAAGTTTGTGGTAGTTGAGTCGGGCAGAAAGGAAGGCGGGCGTCCTGTTGTGGCTATCCGCGAGATACCTGAAGCAGCAAGTAGAGCAGACAATCTAATAGCTTCCTTAGCACATTATCTCTACTATCTGGAAAGCAGATGGCAGGCTGCGCACGCAGGCAGACGATTGGCCATAGATACAAGGGCAGAGTTTTTTACGCAGGCATACCATCATTATGCCGGCAAACTTAACCGCGTAAGAGGTTCGCCAATAGATGATGTCTGGACTTTTTGTTATGTTTCTTTTGTCATTTCTCCTACCATAAGAAGCCATTATTTTGACTTAAAGAACCTCGCTGAAAGAATCCGCGAACTCCAAGATGAAAACGAAATTGATACTTACATCCGCGATTTTACTTCCCATATTGTCTTAAAACACGGCCTTACCGAAGAGCTACTCTACGAACATATCCGTACGGCTGCTGATCCACAATGGAAGAAACATTTCTTAAGAACAACCATTGAAGGCTTGACGGTTGGTAATCCGCTTTTTAAATCTATTTTCCCCAGGGGCGTGTATGCGGCATACCTGCGTCTTATGTATCAATGCCTGGCTGTGACAAAGTCGCAAATTATCAACGGTCTTGTTTCGTTGGTTAAAAAAGCCCTCGCTGTCCCCGAAGATGAAATTATTGCTGTTGCAGCGCAAGAGCTGAAAAAAGAATTCAGAGACCGGCCACAGCTTGCCCAGGAAGATTATATACACGACAAGCTTGACCCGCAGGCAAAGAAGTTGCCTCTACTGAATATGTTTGACGTTGCCGTGAAAGAAACCCTGGTTGCATACTTGCAGGTCGCCTCAGTGTATGCTCCTTACCTTGGCGATTCTGCACATAAAAAACAGGCAGACACCTCATTCGATTATTTCTACCGGACAGTCGTTATTCTGCGTGCCCTTAAGCGCATACAACGACACCAGGAGGAGGAAAAGACAAGCCAGGGCGATTTATTCAGCTCAAGCCCTCTCGAATCTCCTGATAGAGAAGAGGGCAAGGCGCGCTGGTTAAGAGAGCAGCTCCATGAGATTAACCGCCAGCTTGAAAGAGTTTCTACGTTAGGATTTAGGTATAAACGACAAGGGGATAGGCTGATTGAGTTAGACGGCCTCAGAGAGCAATTCAAGTCTATAAGAAAAAGGATCGCGTTTTTGGCAGAACAGATTCCTGTTGAGGTAACAGTGAGCGATCGAGAAGGGCTCGAAAGGCTTAATCAAGATTTACGCCAAGAGCTCGTTCTACTTGATGAAGAGATTGCAAGAGATGATCTTCTTGAGCGCGATGACCTTTTGGCAAGATTCAATGCAATAAAACAAGAAAAATTATGGCTGCGAACCAAGGTGCAGCTTGTATTGGCACTTGAATACCTCTCGCTGAAAGGTATTTATGTGTCTGCGGCCTTGGCGCTTTTGATTGGCGCGCGCAACAATATGCAGACGTTGATCAATAAGGAATATTACTGGTTCAGAGTACGTCAGTTTAAGGAGAAAAAACAGGCAACCGTCGAATTAAAAGACTGGCTGGGAGCGGTAGTAAGGTCAGTCGAACTGGAAGAATGGAAGGTGGATGCTGCCGAGGATAAAGAGGCATGCGTTATCGTGATACATCCGTGGGTTAATGAGTACGTCCTTTTAACCGACGGAGAGGTCGAGGTATATAAGAAGCAAATAGAAGTAAGTATTAAACTGGCGAACTTTGAGAAAGGTGTGCGCGCGCTTGTGCACCGTTTTGTATCGCGTACTAAGGAATATATGGTCCTGTTGGATATGGCTGCACATCTACGGCACATCGTTATTAATATCACGCCGCATCAATTCGGTGTTTCTGGAGCGGTTCGCACAGAAGCGAGAGAGATCATTGAGAGGGTGTTGAAATGGGTCAACCGCGGGATTTCGCCTTATGCGCGAAAGCGGGCAAAAGCAGACTTGGATAATGCCTTGCAGTATTTCGTCGCCGGGGAGTTTGATAAGGCTATCGAATATCTCGAATATGCAGTAGATAAATTCAAACAACGTATGGGCTATGTTGACAAAAAACGCATGAGCGCACTCTTCCATGCCGATATTTTCTTTAAAGAGCTGCGCCTGCGACTGACTGCCAAAGAGGATATAAGAGAAGGCGTAAAATTGGCGCTGCAGTCGTTGAAAGAAAATCGCCCCGATTGGTGTTTACATATCCTTGAAGAGATCCGTATGGAGCATTTCCCGAAACAGGAAGGTAGAAGCAGTGCCATCCGCCGGCCAATGGATGAGAAAACAGCCTCAATGCACCCCAGCCTTATTACCGCGCTCATACTTGCCAGGAAGGCCAACACAGAAAAAGGTCAGACTGAGGCCCTTGAAGAGTTATTAGGTTCTATGTTGAGCGTCTTTCTTAGTGAGCGACAACAGCGCACGGATACGGATCCGGCAAGCTCTCCATTAATGTATCATGAACAAATACGCGTAGATTTGGCAACGCACATATGCCCGGAAAAGTTGTTTGAGGCAATCACTTCCATAAATATAAGCGCAGGTAAAGAGCGTTGGAATAATGCAAAACTAATGCGCAAGATCATGCGTGACTGGGGTAGAAGAAGCGAGGTAAAAATATTCATCGCCACCACTACCCCGGAGAAAATCGTCGGATATATCGTCTTTTTGGAAAGCGATAGGCCGTTGTATAAACGTTGCCTTAGCCGATATGTACCATATCTTGCAGTAGACGGCGGTTATCAGAGGAAAGGCATAGGTCAGGAATTAGCATATGCGGTGCGCGCATATGCGAAAGAAAAAGGCCTAAGGGATGTGCGTTCTTATACCGGGGACAAGCGCGCCCATATGTTACATATGTTCCGCTCAGTCGCTGAACGGTTGAACGTCCGGCTTGAAAAAGAGCTCATCAGGCCCGATGATCCCACGTATGTGTATTCAGATGATCAAAGCCATATAGTTAAAATTACCTTTGATTTGAGGAAACCATATACAGCAGAGATAAACATTCCCGCAAGCAGCCCACTTTCTCCAGTGGTAAGGGAGAGGGTGAACATATTCACTTCGCACAGGTCTATCTTAAAGGCTTTTAAAGACCCCGGTTTTGTAAATGCGATCCCGGAATTAGATTATTTGTCTTCCGCAATCCTTGATCATTCCTTGACGTGTATCAGAAATATTCCTGTTGTGCTCAATAGGCACACCAGTTTAGGCAGCGGCTCAGGGGTTGTCTGGTTGTTGCGTAGAGACGAAATAACCAGAATCATGAATGCGGCGCTTTTCCTGCATGATTTAGGAAGAGCTGAAAGAGTAAGAAGTGATAATTCGTATCAGCATTTGGCTCAGTACGCTATTGAAAGAAAACAGCAAATTCTGGACAGAACCCTTCCTTTCTTTCATGTCGGCGACTCGCAAGCGCATGACTATTTTGAATACCTTAGGCATCCTTATATTTCTGCGGAGATTGCCAAAAGGAGACTCCCCGCATTAGGGTTCAGCGACGACGAAATCGAAATCATACGATTTCTTATCTGGTATCACTCGGTGTTATCAGAACAGGCCAATTACGGCTGCATTAAGGACCAAACGTCATTCGAGCAATTCGCCAAGGAGCTCGAGGCAGCAGCTATGGCTTTGGCACGGATCACTTTTGCAGTGCAGGATATACAAACATCCTTAAAGCCGTGCCGCAATAATTTACTCGATTTGCTGTTGCTCATTCAGCTTGCAGACGCGTTTTCTGTAAAAAGGGATATCAGTTTTGCGATGACTAGAAGGACAGAGGAAAAAATATTCAAGATAGTGTACCTTATGAAGGGGGGAGATTCCAAGAAAGAGGAGTTTAATGAATTTCTCGTTACCATCGGTCAAGAAAGCATGTTTATGGATGGGTTATTTGCCAGGGAATTAGAGGCGTTAAAACTGCTCAATCCCAATATAGATGTGATGATGCTTATCAAGGCCTACAAAATAGCGTACCGTTCGCACGAAGGGCAATGGCGTTCGCAACGAAGAAGAAGGATAGCCGGTTATCCTTACAGGCCGTTTATTGAACACCCGGTGAATACCTCGCACATCGGAAGGGTTTGTTTTGGCAGGAACGATGAGGTTTACCACGCCAAAAGCCTCTTGCATGACACTGTTGAAGATACTGCTACGTCTATTGAGGCAATAAGAGAAGAATTTGCGCAGGGAGACGATATTGTCCGTTCAATTACCCTCTTAGCAAAGCCCCATAAATCTGATTATAGGCGAGAAAGAACATTTAGAATCGAAAGAAGAGAGACCGCATATCTTGCACGCATCTTGTGTTTTGGAGACGGCGACGACCCTCGCATTAAAATATCAGATAAGATTCATAATCTGCGTACGTTGCATGCGCTTTCCCCGGCTGCGCGCATACTGGAATTAAAGGAAGTAAAAGATATATTCCTGCCGTTGTTCATGCAGGCAGTCCATTTGACGGACGAAGAGAAATTAATTATGTTGCATGAATTCAAATCTGCGATTGGTTCGGTAGCTCGCCCAGAGGATAGCGCAAGAGATAGGAGGAGGCTTAGGGGGGCAGTGCGTGGTCTTCGCGAAAGAATTGATTATTATAAAGCGCGTATCCAGCAAGGCAATCTTGATTATAGCGTCCGCGATGCCGTAAAGAGACTAAGGGCTTTTGCCGAAGGAGATCCTGAGGTGAAACAGCTTTTTGTCAAGACAGTGCACTATTTAGACGCGACTAAGGTTTTGCCTTTACGGTTTCAGCGTGCAATCGTAAAAGCAATCCTGCCTCGTGTGGCAGCCATCCCCGTACAGGATAGATTTAAAACAAGGCATTTATGGAGAGGCGATATCCGTATTCGACATGTACGCAACGGCATGTTTATCGACGGCCGCCGCCAGGTCGCTTGGTACGCATTTAAATATTTCTTAAGCAGCATGAAGAAGAGGTTGATGGTTTATGTAAAATCAGTAAGGGTAAGGGAGGATGCATTAGGTGATACTATCGGCAGTGATCTCAATCGATACCGGGGAGGAAGGTCAAGCAGTCCTTTATCTGAAAAAGAATATATCCTCTCGGGTCCGCTTTGGACGGCCGGCAAGTCTCCCGTCAAAATAGCAAGACACATTGAAGCGCCATATCACTGCGTGATAAAGACTAACTTCCCGCGTGGATTTAAACCGCGGCCATATCCGTATGTCTGTCGGCCAAGTTCCCATATTTTGGCAAGGGTATTACACACGATTACCACATTGCCCGTGGGGGGGATGGCCCCCGAAAGAATTGAGATTATGTTGGGTTGGCATATTGGAGAATGGTCACATCATCAGTGGAATAAAGTGGTATTTGAGTCCAACGCATTATTCGTAGACGGCCTCATAGGCCAGTTTGACAAAAAATATGCCGGAAGGATCGTCGTTGGTCCTTACGAAAGCATGCTACGGCAGTTTGGTTTGCGAGAATACAATGAAGAGCTCACCGAGGCAATGGTGGCAACGGCTCAATTAGACCACGGTATATGTATAGTATCTGCCATGAAGAAGCTATTTCAGGACGCAGCATTAGAGGGTGCGCAGGTAAAAATAACAGGGAGGCAGGATACCTTAGAGCCGCAAGAAGAGGCGATGATCACGCTTTCCTATGAACAGGTCATGGAGAGGTTACATAATGAAGCTTCGTCTCCGATAGGCGAAGATGGAATGGAAAGGGTTACCAGTATAATCAAACGTAAATTATGCATCGGAGAAGATACCGAGAAGGCTCGTTTTAGCGGAAGTGACCATATGTTTGAGATTGATGGGGAAAGCCGTTCTTATAAAAATGTCGTTTTGGATGTTACCTATTTTGTAAGAGTAGGTGACCTCATTTTCTTAC
Organism: Candidatus Omnitrophota bacterium; assembly: GCA_003598135.1. GTDB lineage: Bacteria > Omnitrophota > Gorgyraeia > Gygaellales > Profunditerraquicolaceae > SURF-25. Next base: position 11,934 of record QZKA01000025.1, on the reverse strand, counting down.
AGGCCGAACAAAAAGATTTGGTTGCTTCAGCTAATGATAATGGTTATGGTAACAGAATTTTGTTCTTTCAGTCTTTGGGCAGCGTCTTTTGCGGCATGTCTGATGTGTATTATACCGCGACTACTATTATGGCATTGCGCACGCTAGGAAAGAGCGTTGAGAATGAAGTCGTTTTGGATTTGGGGACAGGGGAAGGGGTTTTGGGTATTACCGCGCTTAAGTCTTTAGGTGCGGGAAAAATCATCGGCCTAGAAAAACAGGAGGGCTACAGAAAAACAGTAGCTTTCAATAGTCATGCGAATGGTATACCTTATGAGCGCTATCAATTTGTGTGCGGAAATTTTGCCCATCCGTACAATATTATGCAGTCTATAGGAGCAGAGAAGGATAAGATCCGCATTGTTCTGGCCAACATTGGCCCACATTACGGCAAATCTGATTTATATGCGATTCGCCTGCTTGAACATTTTCCGCAAGCCCATACGTTTGTAGGAGGTGGATATGTGCAGAAAGAACCGGATGGAAACGATTTCGATTTAGGGTCGGAAAAGGCAGAAGCGCTCTTAGGGCAGCTAGGGTTTGTAACTAAGGACATAGTTTTGTTAAAAGGTAGTGATCCGAGGCAACAAAAACTTTTTTCCTTCAAGGCGTTTGTAGCAACAAGAACGGCAGCAAATTTATCCAGCTCACCTTTATCTTGTAAAGAATTACTCGATTCATTCCTAACCGAAAAAGACGGCAGGGCCGCATTAAAAACTTTTGACCGGATTTACCGCCTTATTACAAAGGACATGGCATCCGAAGCCAGGACTACCTTGATGGATAATATAAAGGATTTCTTCGAGGCATTTGTTGCGCTTATAAAGAGACTGGATGCGCCTACAGCCAATAAAAATTATGCCTCTTTCTACCGGATTGCTCGGAAGATGTTAGATGAAGAATGCCTCGTATGTTCGCTGCAGGATGGGATTACCGTAAGGACAGCCAGATTCTGGACAACACTTATAACGGTTTCCAGGCTTAAAAAGCTGAAAGAATTCTTTAACAGCGATGAGTTATTGCTTCAGAATAAGCGAGAAGCCGAAAAGGTGATTTCCGAGACAACAAGAAATCCCGACGTAGCAGCGATAAAACAGATGATTTGGTCCCTGATTCACGAAGAGGTAAATTTATTGAGTTTTGGTATAGAGGAAGAAGTAATGCCGCTGAGCGAAGAGGAAGTCTGGTTGAGCGAGGCAAATGGCCGGCTCAACCAGCCGATGGCTTTGTCATGGCGAGGGCATAACTATAGCCGGGGCCGTTTTTGGGACAGACTTTATAGTTTAAGACAGGCCATGGAATACGCCGGAAGCGTACCTATAATCAATCCTCGTATGGATACATCCGATATAAAAGGACATATTAATATTATCAGTTTTTATGAGAGATGGTCCGATGATTTTATAGCCCAGCTAAAACACCTTATCAAAGAGAAGAAAAGCAATATGATTTTGGCCTCGGGGATTGTAAAGAATATTGTATTGAACGAAAGAGACGGCGTCGTTTCCGCACATTTATTATCCGGCCTTTTATACGATAAAGAAGGCAGGTTAACGTTGGCAAGGTTCTCAACCCCCCTTGAGATACACTATATCTATATGGCGCTTAAAAGCCCTTATGCTGTCCATATTGGTCTCTTGGGAATACCCGTTCTGGTTGATTATCCGTTGGGAGAGCTGGCTACACAGAAACCGGCGATTGCACAACTGCTCTCCGGTTTCCAGGCAGAGACGGGCATTAAGATTCCCGCCCACATAAGTTTTAAGAAAGGTTCTTTGCTTGATATGTCCGAGGATGCGTTTGACGAAAGATTGCAGCTTGTTCTTCCCTTAGCTCAAAATGAAGAAATAGTAGTAAAGCCTGCCTCTGGCAGCGGCGGGAGAGGAATACGGTTCTTCGAGAGGCAAGACATCAAAGATATATTTGCGTATGGGAAAGAATTAAACCAGGCGACAGATATCATCATTGAAGAAAGAATAAGAATGGCGCCTGCAGATATTGACGGAAGCCCGTTTGATTCCACGATGCGGTTTCACAGCATTAGAGATACCCAAGGGAATCCGGTTGTGTACCGCGGTTTTTGTCAGATAGGTCAGGGGGTAGTGAACCTGACACGAAGAGAAGGAGAAGCGCAAAGCACCAGGGAAATTGCTATGAAAGACCTTCTAAGGCATATGTCCGGCTTGCATTTAAGCGAAGACGATATCGAAAGATTAATACTTGGTGCCGAGCAAGGGGTATTAAAAGTGCAGCGCATCGTTGAGCATATCGGTATAGAGGGCGACGTGCTGGGCGTTCATTTGGATAGGGCGCCTACTCAAGAATTAGATCATGTAGTAGTGGACCTTTATTTTGACGGCGAGAATTTCATTCTGAATGAAATAAACGTAGGTAATATCGGCGGGTTTATTAATTATGACAGGGTATATCCTGATCGCCAAGGAATGCTCGCAGAAGCCTTATCGAGGCGCCTTGTTAAAAGAGCCGCTGATTACGAGAGAAATGTGAAAAGGTTGAGGCGGTGGGAGAGGGCAGGGGCTCCTACGGTAGGCACAGAAGTGGAGATAGTGCTTACCAAAATCGGCAAAGACGGCCATAGAAGACAAATGACCCCTGCTGAAGCAGAAGTGGTGCTAGAGAGATGCCCGGCAGCTAAAAATGAGCCTTCTATAGCGCTTGATAGTTTCGGAGGAATCGAGACGAATTCAGGCAGCGGCACAATGTATGATATAGAAGATGAAACTGCCCGTTTTGCACGGAACTGCTGTACTTTATTAAAATGCCTCAATGAAGTTATCGCATCTTTACAAGGGACAGAAGATGATGGGAGTATTCTTATAAGCTGTACAGGGCAATACAGTTCCGGGATTCATTTAAATATGCGCAAGCCTTCGTATGGCCAGGATTCCGAACCGAACGAAACGGCTGACAAAGATTACCGTAAGATTAAAAGAGCTCTCCCCATTATATCCGGCTTATCCACTAATCCTTCAGAAGGGCTTTGGCATCCCCTTACCCGCCAACTGAAAGTTCGGCAGGTTTTTGAATTTTTTAATATCAGGAGATACGGCGAGATCGTCTATAATACGAGGCACAGCGAGGCAGGGATGCCGCCTCGCCTTGAAATAAGGCCGCCGGATACCCCTCTTCATCCGGCATACGTAGGGCTTTATTATGCACTTATCTACAGCGCGTTAACCGGAAAATCGCCTCAGGAATTGACCTTTGAAGAATACCATAAGGCGTTTTGCAATGGCGCAATGGACAATTTGAGAGGTTCGGTCCTATTCGATGGAGAACGGGTAAGCCTGGCAGAGGCGCTGAACAAATTCTATGACTATAACAAAGATATATTTGAGGAGTTACAATTAGATGCGGCGCATCAGGAATTATTGGATGCCGCACGCCTGAATGGTTTCACATACAAAGATTTTAATGATGCCGTTGGAAGAATTGTTGATGAGATTACTTTTCTGCGATTAACGCTTGAAATCTTTACAAGGGCCTGTTGCGTCCCGGAGCGCAAGCTAAGCGACATTATCCGGGATTCCCTCGCTGACGCAGGAAAGACATTTGATGCTTCCGATAGCCAGCGCGAGGCTATTCTTGAGCTTTCAGATATGTTCGCGTACCGGCCTCGGAATTTGGCGTTGCAAGATAAGGAAGAATTACCTCCTGCCATCGAGACAATAGAGCAAGACAGGGGGATATCTTTACGCGTTATCACTGAAACAGGGTCTTTTTGCGCAGTCACTCTTACCAGAATAAACGGAAAAGGGATTATTGAGTTTGTAGGAGAAGAGACAGCCGAACGCGGCATGCTTGATGTCCTTATCAAAAAAGTAATATTCCAGGCCCGGGCTTTAGGCTTGCGTTCCGTTGAGGTCTATTTAAAACCGGGACAAAGGCAAACGCGGCACTTCCTATTAGACCATAATTTTTTCTTTAAAAGGATCATACCCGGCAATAACGGCAACGTCGTGTTTATAATGTCTAAACGGCTTGATTACGATGAGCCTCAGCTTCTCAGGATTAGCGAATTACCGTCCTCAGGAGAAGTCACGAGCCACATACAAGAAGGATTGGGGATAAGAATAGAAGATATAGCCGCAAAGCCCCTTCTTTTGATACTTGTACCGGAAAGGGCACGAAAAGGGATTTCAAGGCGTGCTCCGGCGACCTACGTCGGTTTTATGGAGGAACGGAACAAAGAACTGGGTTGGCCTTTTGATATCGCTGTGCTTGACGCAGAACAGATATCGGATCCTCCCATTCTTACAGAGATGACCGCATGGCTTGAAAAGACAAGCGGAGTGATTTTTAACCGTATACCGTCTTCTCGGCTCCCTCAAGAGATTAAGGATTTGCTTGATGCGCATGGAATAAATTCATGGAGGTTTGAGAATGTACCCAATCAGATGGCAGACGTCTTGGAGAGCATTTCCGGAAATCCGGAATTGAAGGAATACATTTCAGAGACGCAGTACCATATTCCGCATGAGTTTTTATTACCCAAAATACAAGAGGCGCTGGAGTTGAGCAATATTGTATTGGTTATCAATGAAGAAGATGTATTGTCTGAACCGCTGGAAATCTCAAGCGATATGCCTCAAGGAGACATAGCCGATATCGTGTCTCAGCTGGATAAGAAATATACCTATATGGTCAAATGGAAAATCGAGCCCTTGCGCACAATAGGGGGAAAGCCCTTTATTATTGATGCGATAGTGCAGAAAAATCACCTGGGCCAATTCCAGGTAGCCCAGAGATTGGTGCGAATACCTAAGAAAAAATTTGAAGGCAGGGTGCATGTAGGGGTAACGCCCGGTTATACGGGAAGACAAACCCTGCTTGAAGAACTGTGGATGGACGGCACTATTGACGAAGAATTAGTCATGAGCATGGACTCAATGTTGCTCAAACTAGGCAGGCATCTAGACAACCATTTCGGACCGGTGGGCAATTTTGGCTGCAAGCTTTTGATAGGACAAGGCCAGAAGATGTACATAACCTTTATTACCGATATGCCGTTCCAGGCGCCCGTTGGCATTACGCCTATTATCCAGGAAAGAGTTGAGCAGACTATGCGCATTACTGACCAGGCGTTATGGAAGTACGTCAATTTAAGAAATCAGAGCATATCAAAAGAAGGCTTAAGGTCGGCTGGCCGGGATGATGCATCGCAGTATCCAGAGAGCAGCAGCCCGCTCAATACATTATTTCAGCCGTTTGCAGATATGCGGGATATATTGCTGAAGGGACAGACAGCAAGGAAGGTATTCAGGCAAGTACACGAGGCTATGCCGAAAGATCTCCAAAATTGGCGATGGGCATTCTATTTACCTGAGGAGGCAGCATTTTTCACGCAGACATTGATACGCCATAGTTTGATTCGGGAAGATGCACGGGTTTTAGATATGGGCTGCGGTATGGGCCCGCTTTCAGCCTTTGCTGCGCTTATGGGGTCAACAGTATTGGCATTGGATAAGAGAGAGATTTACATCCGCTATACAAAAGAATTAGCTCAAGCCCTCAATGTCGCATCAAGGGTATATTGCCTCGAGAGTGATTTATTTAGCGCGCTCAAAAGTAAAATCAGTGACTATGCGCAAGGTTTTGATTTGATTATGTCTTTTCCGCCGACTGTAAACGAACAAGATATTCGCGAGTTTGCAAGCGACGTGGTTGATCCAGGATTTGTTTTTATTAAGACGTTTATCAGGCAGGCGCCTCTATACTTGAGACAGGATGGCAGTATTTGTATTCTTTATCCTTCACAACAGCAAAAGATGATCAGAGGCTTGGCGGAAACGCGAGGCCTTACTACACGTATACTCGAGAAGAAATTCAGGATATTCTCCTGCCGGGAATCGGAAACATTAAGCGAGCCGGCAAAAGCTAGTAGATACTGGCAGCGCTGGGCAGTGTATGAACTAAGGCCCCTGCCGTTTGAGAAAGCAAGAGTAGTAGAGAGTAGATTAGCGTTTGATCATCTTGGGTTGACTTCTTCTTCGCCGCTTGCAACTACCGGCCAAAACAACGGTTTTATCTGCCATGCCTGCGGAAGCGAGGTTGTGCCATTAGAGCGCGGATTCAGAAACCATTGCCCCTATTGTTTATGGTCGCGGCATCTAGATAATGAACCCGGAGACCGCAATGCCACCTGTTACGGCTTAATGGAGCCCATCGGCGCCGAATACCACAGGAAAAAAGGATGGGTGATTGTTTTGCGCTGTGTTGAGTGTGGCACAATAAGGAAAAATAAAGCAGCTCCCGATGATGAATTAGAAAAAATCATTGAAATGCAATCATTAGCCGGCGCTCGAGGGAGACTTTTTGTTTCTTCCAGTTCTCCTTTGAATAGTAATAGAGACAGTTCTGTAAGTGAACACTTCTTGGATGTCTCCGGAACCACCCTTAGGGGCAAAGCGGCGTTAGTGGCAAATTCCTTGCTCGCTGCGGGCGTATATGTATTTGCCAAGCCGGTTATGCAAGGCATAGGGCAGTCACCTTTTGCGTCTTTGCAATTTGCGTTCAGCCTGGCTATTGTTGCGGCAGCAGCTTTATCAATTTATTACTTGCTTTCCGGTAAATTCGGCGCATTAGCCCGTAATACCCTTGGAAGTAAGGAACTGAAGTGGATGGCGCTAGTCGGGGTTTTTGGCCAATTCATGGCAGCAAGCTGTATTTATACCTCAATTAAACTTAGTACCTCTTTCATGGCAGTTCTTTTCTATTCGCCGTTCATACCTATAATTGTGGCGCTCCTGAAACATAAATTCAATATGCCTAAAGCAGTTGGAGGCGGGATTGCCTTGGGCGCAGCCGGCATTGCACTTTCCATTATTGCCGGGAAGGAAAGCTCAGAGATTATCTCCTTAGGAGTTTCTGACTTTGCAGGGATTGCGGCTGCTTTATTGGGTGCATGCGCATTCGGCGCAAGTATTATTATCCAGCAGAAATATTTAAGGAAAACAGACATCAGCGCGGTAATGTACGTAAGTGCGTTGAGTGCGTTAGTGTTATTCGGTACAGTAGCTTTCTTGCTGCAACTTTCGCCTCTCTTTAACTGGCAGATTGCGCTTTTAGGCCTTGGACGCGTAGCTTTCTTGTCGTGCGTTATTTACGGCACAAAACAATTACCTACAGGCTTAACCGGCGTGTTGGTCGGCACTGTGCCGATGTCAACACTGGTCATTGAATGGCCGCAGTTAAGCCCTCTTTCTTGGCTACTTGAAGGAGCGGCTTTAGGTACGCTTTTAATAAGCGTATGGCTCCTGTCGCCGAAAAACGGCAATGATGACACTGTTACGGCAGGAAGCAAAGACGGTACGGACACCGATACCCATTTTACTGCCTCTTCGCCATTACAAATGGTGCCTACTAAGGTTTTTATGCAGGATTGGCGTGCGTTGTCTCGAGACGCACAAAAAGTTGCGGCCAAAAAGATCAAGCATGTATATCAGCGATGGCAGCAAGATAAAAGAATAGTCAGGCCGCTGGCTTATTTCCCCGGGGTTAACACCGGCCATATTCATATTACCAAGGCAGATTCTTTATTTTATTCGGTGAATACCGAGCTTGACACTCTTTTTCTCATGGCCATTGATTCGCACAGTAATAGCGCTGGGTTATTTTATAATAGCGACATTGTGGTGTTACGCAGGTTTCTAGAGCAATTCAAGGGGCAAGACGTGGACCGCCGTATTTTAGATGAAGCGGGCTTTCGGGAAATTGGCAGGGCTAAAATAGAGGGAATACTTACTTTGCAAAAAGCACTGGAAACTAAAGATAGCCCTGAGTCGGGAAATGAGCAAAACGATATAAACGATGATGAATTTGACCTGAATCGTATCTGGGTGGGGCGTCAGATCAGAGCAGCAAAAGAATTGGCGGAAAAGGAAAGCACTGATTTCATAGATGTCTTATGGGATGAATACGACGAGTCCGGCAGAAAAGATGCGATGTATGAATGGGCGCTTGGTGCGGTAATGCCCCGTTTACGCCTGCAGTGGCAGGAGTTACTCGCAGAAGAAACAATTGCCTTAGAAATAAAAAGTATAGTAGATGCTGTGTATACACAAAAAGCTGCTTTGGCTGAAAAAATACAGAAATCCAGCCGCCAGGGCAGGGCCGGGTTTGCTCCGGGTGTTATCGTGGACGATACGCTCAAAACACAACAACGCCGCCTCTTGCGGTTAGAAGATGGAATCAATACGGGGTTTGCACGCGCGTTAAGCTGGAAGATGGTAAACCAACAAGAGGAACAGGCTATTAAAATGCGTCTTGAGGTTTGGCATATTGCAGGAGGCGCTTTGGATACTTTCTATACGACTGGCGATTCCCGCGCATTTAAATGCGCCTCGCAGGAAATCAAGAGTATCCATAGTTGTGTAACGGAGAAAGTAGCCGGTATTGCGGCACTGAAAGAACGATCGAGGCGAGCACTATCCGAAACAACAGAAGTTGCCGAGAAGAAGCTAGAGGATTTATCGCCGCCCGCAGTAGCGTTTATGGCTAGCCAAGAACACCTTAATAAATGCAGGGCTGATATTCAGGGACTTGTAAATATACAGGAGTACGAAGCGTTTGGCGCAGCAAAAACCGGCATAGAAAAGGCATTAAGCGAGCTGAACGCCTTCAGCGACCTTATGAAAGAAGTGTTGAGTGTGCAAGCCCAATGGTCTCGTCTCAATTTGGGCAGCTTTCAGGAGAGCTCTGGGTACGCACAAATAATTACTACACTGCGTGGCGTATCAGCTGATTTGCCGTTTGGCGAATCAGTCGTAAAAGCCGCTGCGTGCCTTGAGCCAATAAGACAAGAGATTGAACGAACAAAGAGGCAGCTTGAAGCGGTTAAGAGACGTAATCTCATAGAGGCTTTAGAGTTCTATGTACAGGAAACACGGGCATTAGCTCAGAACATTTTAGCCGAACTTAGAGTGATTACACCTGCACAAATAAAGGAGCTGGATGCTTTGATTGATGATTTTGATTTAGTCCTGCTTCCCTTTATGCGCGATGAAATGAAGGATATCATGATGGAGCAGGATATCAAAAGGAGCGGCAAGGCGTTCGATTTAAAAGATTCAGTTGCGTCTACCAAGCAATACGCCAAACGCAGTTACAGCGGCTACAGAAAATGGGCAGCAAGACTGAGGCAGGCAATTAACGGAATGCCGCAGCGGGCGATGCAAGAGATTGAGTCGATTCTCAGTACTAACGATAAGAGGATAGCAGAATTGCGCAACAAGCTTGAAAGCACCGATGTCTTTTCCGAAAAAGAGCTCTTAAAACAGATAGAAAGCATTAGGCAAAACAATCTTTATGTAGGTAAAGCATATGCCTTGGGAATAATGGTGCTGCATAATATCCGTTTTCATGTCCGTGAAGAGGTATTAGATGAAACCAAAGCTATCCTTGAAGATATTGCGCAATGGAAATTAGGCGACCGCGCCGGCATACTTAAACACCATGACCGGCCTGCTGATATCGTAGCAGAAAGGCTCATGGAGACACTAGACAGCGACCAACAGAAAAAGCACGACGCCATGCGTGAGGTATTGGGAGATGAAATGTTTGCGCGTTACAGAGAAGCTGAATTTACCCCCAATGATATTATGGAAGAGGAAAGTTTGTTTAATGCATTTCTGGCGCAAAACCGCGTTTTCTCCCTGCCAAGAGGTTCAGTAGGATTTATGGCAGGAAGAGAATTGGCGCTATTCTGGCAATGGGCTGCGCAACTTACAGAAGCGCAACCGGCAACACTGGTGTGCTTTAGCGACTTCCAGAAAGCACTTGCCGAACCGCATCCCGAAGGTTTGCAATATGAAGAGATGGTCGCGTACCTGCGCTTTAGGGTAGAATTCTTGCTTGAGAATGCGATGGTGCGTCCTGTGAGCCCACAACATTTTACCTATGCGCAGCGCAGGTTATTTGAGGAGAAAAACATTGATGCTGTGCAGGATATTTTAATGCCGCTAGTCGGCGGAGAAGCAACATGCCAGCTCAATAAAAATCTTCTCTTGCGTTTCTTGGCAAGATTCTATGAGGAATATCAGCGGCACTTTAGCGAATCCGAGGCCCAGACGCTCTCTTTTGTATTCGATGGTAATATATATTTTCTAAAGGAAATATTAGGCAATACGGATGAGAGCGAGAGCCTTGTTATCGCAGGTAAAGTGGATCAAGAAGAATACGGAGAGCAGGAGTTTATTAAGATTGTTAATGAGGACGAAATAGACGCCATTGACACGCAAAACCTTTATCCGTTACTGGAAGAGTTATTTTTGCCGGATAACGTTGCTTCTTTGGTCGTGGCATTTGTGTTAAGGAAAACGAATTTAAAGGATTATGAAGCTGAAGCCCTGCACCTGCTCATGAGCTATTACCCTAATCTTTCTCTCCATTTCTTTACTGCGGATGTCGATTTTAGAGATCCCGCGTACCAATGGCGAGCAAAGGGAGCATATCTTTTCCTTGAGGGCATTGCGGACGCTTCTAGAATTAAGCTTTTCGTAATGGGCCATTCAGCCAATACGACAGTTGCCGAGCTTATTCAGGAGGATATCAGGAAGAACCCCGGAAAAGAATATTTTGTAATCGGCGATATTGAAACGCTTGTTTCTTTTGATCCGGAATTACTCAAAACACGTACAATCCGCCGTTTCTTAGACGATGATGTTGAAGGCGCAGGCATCTTCTGGTCTATGTCAACACATGAGAAGTTATTTGAGCCGCATGAAACCGCAACACGAAGGTTCCTGATAGAAAAGAAGATTATGTCACCTGGCTCGGAAAAAATTGTGCCTTCTGGATTTGTCATTCTTACCTATAACGACCAACTATTGCCCTCTATATTAGGTCCTTACATATACGGAGAACGTACAAGGTTTTTCCATGTCGTAGAACAACTTACCGAAGTATTGTACCAAAAGCTTCAGTTACGTGACAATGCAGAAGAACCATGCGCATCTTCTCCGGTAAGAGAGGACGGAGAAATCATGTTTGCCATAGGTGCTGTTGAAGTTATTGCGGAGCAGGTATTCGGCCAGAAAACAAGAAAGTTTATCAGATCGCTTTCGGTGCTACAGAGATTTAGGAGCCAAGATTTCATTTTTATAAAGCTATGCCAAAAGATCCAAGCTTTGCTATCGTATCAGGGTTCAGCAAAAGACATTGTGCACCAGGCCGTCTATAACGGCGTTATCGGAATGGCTTCAAGCATGTTTCAGGAGCATCACAGCGGATACGGCCAGGTGTTAGGCATTACCGGCGAAATATCAGGCCTGTATGAAATTATCGTCAAAAAAGGGACGACGCTTGAAAAAATCAGCTTGGGTAAATTAAGGACGGTTAATGAGCTGGTGCGCGATGATAGCCATGGTAATGGGGTCATCAAGGAATTTGATGCGGTAAGCAGTAATACGGTTTTTGAATTTAAATTCCACCTCACCTTGCAGAAATTATACCAGCAGGTAATCGGTATTCACGCGTTTCAGATGCCGCACTTAAAGGTACTACTTGATTATCCGGAGTTTGCCGGCGTCAGGAACCTGGTGTATTTCGGAGAGATTGACGAAGGCAATGTAATAAAAGCGCTTAACGATTTTATCCGTATCCATCCAGAGGTCATCCCGCGCATCACAGTGACGGAAAAAGGAGGTGTTTCCGTCAAATTAAGCCTGCCTGAAATAAAAGAATTCTTGGGTTCCGAGACTACCATCGCTTTGGCACAAGAAGAAGAGCAGCGATGTAGGGTACGGTTTATACCCGCTGATTTCCAACACAGCAGGCGCTATATGCAGAAATTGATAGACGATAAAATCCGGCAGCTAAAGGGCGAGAAGTTTGATGTAATTATTGCGGTGAGCAATACTGCGCCGGAACAGTTAA
>QZKA01000012.1 GCA_003598135.1 Candidatus Omnitrophota bacterium | reverse complement strand
GAGTAGAGTGTATTGAGTATAGAGTAAAACAAAAAGCGCTTCGTAAAAAAAGCGCTTTTTTTATTGCTGGCTGAGTTCGTTGAGCGTACGCAGTATACGTTAATGACAAATAAAGTATCAAATCACAAATCTCAAATCACAAATAAATTCCAATACCCAAAGCTCCAATGATCGAAATGAAGTGTGCCAGTTTGGAATTTGGGATTTGTGTAGAGATGAAGATTTGTGCTTAGGATTTGACACCTTAACCTCAATGAGCACGCAACTTATGGAACTATGGTATTCTTGCCAGTGACATAAGTTGCGGTGCGAATTGATCCTTGCGAGCAAAGCGAGCAAGGATATAAGCCTAAGCCTTGGCCTCTTCTATTACCGTCCCATCACCTGTGTCAGCTGTAGGATGGGCAAGAAGATGGAAAGCACAATACCGCCGATCAAAACCCCTAAAAACACAATAATAAAAGGCTCAATAAGCGAGGTAAGGTTTCCTACCGCCACATCCACCTCATCCTCATAGAAGTAAGCTATTTTATCAAGCATGGAAGAGATATCGCCTGTTTCCTCACCGACTGCCACAAGGCTGACTACCAGAGGCGCGAAGAGCTTGCTTTCCATCAGGGATTCGGCGATTTTTTCACCCTTACTCACACGGCTGGTTACTTTGTCCAGGGCAACCTCCACGATTCTATTGCCGGAGGTCTTGCTGCTGATCTCAAGGGCAACCAATATAGAAACACCGCTTTTTAAAAGTGTCGAAAGGGTACGGCTGAAACGCGCCACCACCACTTTGCGGATTACGCGGCCAAATACGGGAAAATCAAGCTTAAGCCTGTCAAAGGCAATGCCTGCTGCGGGCAGCTGCAGGATCTGCCTTATCAAAAAAAACAAACCGACCATGCCACCCGCTGCAACCACGAAGTATTTGCGCGAAAACTGGCTTATACTAAAGACTATCTGAGTCGGCAAAGGCAGGCTTGCGCCAAGGCTGGTAAAAATGGACTCAAAGCCCGGTATTACTTTAAGAAAGATAATCGCGGTAATAAGTATGGCAACGGTTAAAATCACCGATGGATAAATAAAGGCAGCCCTCACCTTTCGGGCGAGCCGTTCATTACTTTCAAGATACGTAGAAAGCCGCTCAAGGATTGCATCCAACGCGCCGCTAAACTCTCCGGCCTTAATCATGTTAATATAAAGATGCGAAAACATATTCGGGTAATATGCAAGGGCATCGGAAAGGCTTGAGCCGGATTCTATCTTGGTGATCACCGATGAAATAATCTGCCTTAATGCGCGGTTTTCGACCTGGCCAAAGAGGATATTCAACCCCTTTACCAACGGCACACCCGCCTTTACCAAAGCCCCGAGCTGTCGGGTAAAGATAATTAAATCCTCAAGCTTGACCCTGCTTTTTTGCTTAAGCCCTTCCCCTTTAAGCTCCCTGATATCAACGATGATTAACTGGCTTTTACGCAGAGTGCTGATAGCGGTAGCGCGGTCACGCGCCTCAATCTGTCCGTTGATTTTCTTTCCTGTATAGGAAATTACCGTATAATTAAATAGAGGCATCTTTTTCTCCTTTAACCTTCTGGAGTCACGCGCAGGGCTTCATCCAAAGAAATATCGCCGGCCAGGCATTTTTCCAATGCATCTTCCCTCAGCGTCTTCATGCCCTGGCTGAGCGCATAATCCCTTATCTTGGTCAGTGATTCTTTTTTAAGGATCATGTGGCGCAAAGTATCATCAATAGCCATTGCCTCGACAATCGCAACCCTTCCGAAATAACCGGTACCACTGCACACACTGCAGCCCTTGCCCTTGTACATCGTTGCCTTCGGAGCGCTGAAGCCCTTAGGCATTCCGGTAAGCGTTTCAACCGAGACCTCATATGGATATTTACATTTAGTGCACACCTTGCGGCAAAGCCTTTGGGCCGCAATAAGTGTAAGGGTTGAAGAAATCAAAAACGGCTCAACCCCCATGTTCATAAGCCTTACGATTGCGCTAGGCGCATCATTGGTATGCAGGGTGCTTAATATAAGATGCCCGGTGAGCGCGGACTTTATCGCGATATCAACGGTTTCATAATCACGGATTTCTCCGACCATACAAATGTCGGGATTCTGCCTCAACACCGCCCTTAAAACGCTTGCAAAATTAAGCCCGATATCAGGCTTAACCTGAATCTGGGTTATTCCTTTCATTTGGTATTCCACAGGGTCCTCAATAGTGATGATATTCCTGGTGACATTATTGAGCCTGTTCAATATGGCATACAGGGTAGTTGACTTACCGCTTCCCGTGGGGCCGGTAATAATAATCATCCCGTGGGGCCGGGAAGAGGCACTTTTAAACGCCTCGAACGCATATGCTGAAAACCCTAATTTTTCAAGGTCTACCTGCAGGCCTCCTTTTTCAAGTATGCGCATTACTACTTTTTCTCCGGTCACCAGCGGTAATATTGAAATACGCAGGTCTATCTCTTTGGGCCCAAGCTGAACCGAAATCCTTCCATCCTGCGGCAGCCTGCGCTGGGTTATATCGAGTTTGGACATAATCTTAATGCGCGCTATAATTGCTGCTTCGTATTTTCTATCGACTTGCGCTGCCCTCTCTTGTAATATTCCGTCAATCCTATAGCGGACCCTTAAGACATCAGGAAACGGTTCAATATGAATGTCAGATGCCCTCTGGTTAACGGCAGCGCTTATGAGGTCATCGACTAACTCCACTATCTGAGCACGCTGGCTCAGCTCTTTCATCTTCTCGGCATCAATATCCTCTGCGCCGATTGTTTCAACGCGCACCTCTTCCTCGGTGACACCGGTTTTCTTTGCGGTTTTTGCTTCTTCAAGGCTAAATGCGCTGTAATACTCCTCTATGCTTTTGGTGATTTGATAGCCGGAGCTTATTACTAGATGTATATCCGATCTTGACGCGGTTTTGATGCTGTCGATTGCAACAATATCAAAAGGATCACTTATGGCAATCGTCAATGTATTGCCGGATTTTGCGATAGGGATTACCTTATAGGTACGCGCCAGCTCTTCAGGGATAAGTTTTATAATATCGGGCTGGATCTTATATTTGGAGAGGTTAAGGGGAGGTAAATCTAGTTCTTTACAAATGGTCAAAAGGCCCTCTATATCATCCTCTTCTTCCTTGTGGTGCACAGGATGATGCGCAGCTGCGGGTTTAGGCGCATCGGCGTTGCCTGAGTTCTTATTTTTATCGTCGTCCTGAAACATTTTTTTGATATCCACTCTTTCTAAATACCTATAAAGAAGTTACCCTCAAGACTTCTTCAACCGTAGTCATCCCCTGTACTACAAGCTTGAAACCATTCTCGCGAAGCGTGGTAAATCCGTCCTTCGCCGCCTGTTGCCGCATATCCTGCTCTGAAGCATTGGCAATAATCAAATCTTTTATGGGATTCGTTATCTCAAGGGTCTCGGCAAGCGCAATCCTACCCTTAAAGCCCGTATTGTTACAGGCGTTGCAACTGCCGTTTTTATATAATGTAAGGCCTCCTTTGGGTAAGGGAATATGCAACGCCTCAAACTCCTCCTGTAGATGCGTAGGCGCAGGATAGGCTTCTTTGCATTGCGGACATAAGGAGCGTGCCAGGACCTGCGACAATACAAGCAGGCATGCGGATGAGATAAGGAACGGTTCAATCCCCATATTCACAAGCCTCACCACAGAGCCGATGGCTGAAGTGGTATGCAGGGTGCTTAACAATAAATGGCCGGTCAGTGCAGCCTTTACCGAAATATCCGCTGTCTCAAAATCCCTGATTTCCCCAACGAGAATTATATCGGGGTCCTGCCTTAAGATTGAACGCAGGGCGCTGGCAAAGGTCATGCCGATATCCTCGTGGACCGCAACCTGATTTATGCCGAACAATTGATACTCCACGGGGTCTTCTACGGTAATGATATTTTTTTCTATCGAGTCGATTTCCTTTAGGGCAGAATATAAAGTTGTGGTCTTGCCACAACCCGTAGGGCCGCACGCAAGGATCATGCCGAACGGTTTGGTAAGATTGCGCTTGAGCACCTCCAGGGTGAAATTATCAAATCCTAGTTTATTAATATCAAGGGTTACTTTGGTCTTATCCAAAATACGCAATACTATCTTTTCCCCTAAGCTTGACGGGATCACAGAAACTCTGAAATCAACTTCGGATTTCTTATAAAACATCTTAAAACGGCCGTCCTGCGGCAGCCTGTGTTCGCTGATATCCAGCCCCGACATTACCTTGACACGCGTGAGCACCCCATCCTGGAATTGCTTAGGTAACATAAGATACCGGTAGAGTATACCGTCAATTCGGTAGCGTATCTGGACCTGCTCATCCAAAGGCTCAATAAGAATGTCGCTTGCGCGCTGCTCCACTCCGTCAGCGATAACCTTATTTACGGTCCTTACCAACGGGTCCTGCTCAAGCAGTGTTTTTGATATTTCAACTACCGAATCGTCATTTGTAGAATCTTTTTTTGCTGGAGTTATTTTCTCTTCTCTAGCCATACAAGCCTTTCATCTTAACGTTTTGCATAATACTTCGAGATCAATCCCTTCAGTTCTACCGGAGTCGTCAGGTAGGCAATCACATGGCTGCCCGTGACCTGCTGGAGTTCTTTAATCACTGCCCTCTCCAAAGGATTCACCATGGCAATGGTCAATACATCGCCGATTTTGTCGATAGGCAGAATCTGATATTTTCTCACGAGTTCCTCGGGAACAGCCGAGAGCACGTCGGGTTCTATCAGGCATTGCTCTATGGCGATGTAGGGATAACCGCATTGCACTGCCAGGGCAAGGCAAAGCTCGTCCCTGTCAAGGTGCCCCAGTTCGACTAAAATCTGGCCGAGGCGTTTACCCTGGCCCTGCGAGTGCTGAAAGGCAAGCGCTTCCTGGAGCTGCTCGTGCGTAATCACGCCTTTCTGCACAAGGATTTCGCCTATCTTGGTCTTTGTCCTTCTTACGGGCGACATACATACCCCACAATGGCTTAGGCTATTTTTTGGCCTTTAAGTCTGACTAACTGTTCCTTTGCTAATTGGCGTAATTTTTTATCTTCTTCGACCTGTACAAATGTAGTAATCGCCTCCACCGCCTTTTCCGTCCCGATATCCCCAAGGGCAAGAAGCGCGCTGCGCCTGATCGAAAAATCACCGTGACGCAGCAAAGATGCTAAAAGTTCAGTGCCGCGCGGTTTTTTCAAATACCCCAATAGTTCAATGAGCGGCTCGCTCATCTCGTCTTTTAAAGCAGCACATTTATCCAGAAACAGGTTCACTGCCTGCTCCCCCAGCTCTTGCAAGAAATCAGCCATGCTTTTTCTTATCACGTACTCACGGAAAGAATCCCCAAACATGTGCGCGCTTCTATCCTCAAGGCGTATCAATGCGTCTATGGCCTTTGAAGCAATAAGAGGAAATATATTGCGGAACTCCCCTTTTTCCTTCGCAGAACTATTCAGGAGTGCCTGTATAAAAGTCTCCAGGAATTCAGTATACGTTATTTCGTTTAAGAATTCGCCGATAATCCTATAAATAGTCGGGTTCTTTTCTTTCTCCAGCGCCTGCCTCGCCGCAAGAATAACGAACAGTTGGCGCGTAAAGGCAAAATATTTCTTGGTTTCCGGCTTGTCTATTTCTAGTATTATGTTCTTTGAAGGATAGATACGGTTAGTAAACTCCTTGATGACTCCCTTAAGGATCTCTAAGATATCGCTGAGCGCTTTCTGGTCAAGTTCAATGTTCGCCCTTTTTAAGAAGACATGTAAGCGGTCTTCCATGGAAACGAGCGAAACCTTATCCTTGGCGGCCAATGGCCTCTTGACGAACTCGATCAGCACCAACATCAGGTTCTTATGCGCAAGCGGCAGTAATTTGCCGGCTTTCATAACAAGGTGCAAAAGGAGCTTCTCCAGCTCTTCTTTTTTCTGCTGCGCATCCAGGTCCTCCAGGAGTTCTTTTATTTTATCCAATTCCGTCTGATAATACTCATCGGGCAGTTTCATAAGGTTTTCGATGCGCTTTTCTACAGGAAGGTCTTCCCAGCTCAGCTGGCCGGTCATAAATTCAATGTCCTGGGCACTTACGTTTGAATTTGACAGCTTAGTCTCCAGCTCCGCCAAAACATCTTCCTTTTTCGTACTATCCGTCAGCACGCTATTCATAAAATCCCTCGCCACCAAAAGGTTGCCCTGATGTTCTTTATACTCTTCAACGATCATATCTGCAACTACTTCTTTAGGGGTCCCTTTCAACACATTATCGATGATATCGCGCTGCCGCATATCGCCGCGAAAAGACGAAGAGCGGATAAGTTTGCTCCTTAATGCGGGATCCAGCTCCATAATCACCTGGGCAAGGTTCTTTGCATAATTCCTTCCCTTGGGTTGGTCACCGAGAATCTCGGAATTAATCTTTTCGATACTTTTTACGATCATTTCAGCTTGGTCCTCTTGCTCTTTGTCTGGACCTTGCGCACCCTTATCCTGCGGGCCTGCCTTGACTGCCTCTGCTGAGGCATCGCTAATTGTCTGTGCGAATTTTTTTGGCTCCTTGATCAGGCTATCGATAACCGTATTTTTATCAACGCCGTCATTCTCGATCTTACCAAGCAAAAATTCCATGAGCATTATATCTTCTATCCTTTTCTTCTCTTCAAATGCTTTTGTCGGACCGCCAATCTGTATAAAACGGACTTCATCGACCTTGATCCCGCCAAGGGATTCCTTCTTAACAATTTCGCCCCATCCGCCCTCGTCCTTGATCACCTGGTAGGGCCTGCTGAAATACTGAAGGAACTTATCAAGCTCCTGTTCGGTTACCCCCTTAATGAAAGAAATTGTCTTAAGATTATGCTCGAGCATCTGGTTGACAAAAAATTCAACATTCGACCTATCTACTTCTCTAGGGGTAATCCGTTTGCCGTTTATTACCAACACCCGCTCCACTTCTCCAAGGTTAAGCCTTTCGCTCTCTTTCCATATGGGATCTAAGGCAGCGTATGCCTCTTTCAGAGACCTGACCCTGATAGAGCCTGGCGGATAGAGCTGGAAATTTTTTATTGCACTCTGTAATGCGCGCACAAACCGCAAGGCCCCCGCCTGCATGATATCCGAAAGAGCCACCACATGCGTGTCTTTTTCAACCATAACCTCATTGGCAAGTTTATCCAGGTATCCTGCCATTTCAGAAGGGTTGAACAATGTATGCGTTTTGGCCAAAAGCTGTTTTTTCAGCTCCGTAACCTCCGGCTTTACAGAGGCATTGCCAAAATGAAATGCCAGTTCTCCTGCCATTTTATATTCGTGCTTTTTGTATTGGTCGGCAAGCGCACTTCCTATTGCATAGTGCAGCTGGTTGCGCGTCTGTTCGTCAAGCTCATTGTAAAGCATATTCTGTATGTTCTTATTGATAAACCCATACTTGCCTTTGGGCTCCAATTCATCAATCAGCCGCATTTTTTTTGCCCTGTTGAGAAGCTCAAGCGTGAACCCTTCGTCCTTATTGCCGACCTTCTTAAGGAGTTCTACAGAAAAATCATCTCCCGCTACTGCTGCCTGCACGATCATCTCCTTTGTCTCTTCATCGATATTCTTGATTCTTTTCTTGATGAGGTCATCGAGCGTCGCCGGCATATCCTTTTCTTCAAAATCTTTCTTTATCTGCCAACGGTTATCCTGATAGAGCACTACGCCGTTTTCAACCAAAAGCTTCAGGAGCTCTTCGATAAACGAAGGGTTTCCTTTAGTGGCATTGTACATCGTCTCATAGAATTTCTCAGGCGCTTCCAGGCCCGGGAAAATAGCGCTGTTCATCTGTTTTGTTTCCTCAAAAGAAAAATTCTCAAGCGCTATATTGGCGCAGTTGTCTTCGAACTTCATTTCTTCAAGCAAATCTCCCAGGGTAAGGCCTTCTTTCTTTTCTGTCTTTGTGTATTTGTCCAGGGAATAACAACTGACAATAAATATCCTCTTGTTTTTTTCCTGCTGGCCCAGATAACGCAAAAGCTCAAGGCTTGCCTTGTCTGCCCACTGCAAATCGTCAAAGGAAAGAAAGATCACTTGCGTCTTGTTAAGTTCGATTAAAAAATCAAGGAACGCCTTAAATAAAAGAAACCGCCTCTTGCTTTCTTCTTGCTCAAGCTCAATGGCACGTTTGGCCATGCCTGAAAGGGGAACCACCAGAAGGCTAAGCGCATCTAATTCTTCGGGGGGAATCTGGGAAAAAACTAAGCGCAACTGAGGCTTATCAAGCCCTGTCCTTTCGATATAGTCGGTAATACCGCTCGCAAAGAGATGGTAAGGGTCTTGCATGTGCGATAAAGAGGCCCGGCAATGTATCACCGCAGCGCGTTCACGCGCATAATTTCCAATTTCGCCCAAAAGCCGCGATTTCCCCTTTCCCATCTCGCCGGAAATAAAAGCGACCTGCAGAAGGTTCGATTTGATGACTATGGTATCAAAAATATATTTAAGCTTTTCCAATTCCTTGGTCCTGTCGATAAATTTCGGGCAGGGAAAAGAATCCATTGCGACCATATAGCTGACCGCTTCGATATTAACCTCTTTGGCGTAGGAGACGCGGTTTTTGCCCTTCTGTTTGGATAGATACAATGCCCTATCGGCAAGCTCAATGAGCTCGTCGATCTGTTCGCCGTCTGCGGGAAAGATCGAGAAGCCGACGCTGATAGTAAGGCGCAGCTCCTGGCCGTCTTTACCTTTAAAAACAGTCTTGTGCACATCTTGGATAAACCGCTTTGATAACATTTCCGCGGTATTCTGATCAGCGGTGGGCAGAAGTATCGTAAACTCATCCCCTGCGTAACGGATCACCATGTCGGTCTTGCGTACCGCGTTCTTTAAGATTGCTGACAACTGCTTCAATACCTCATCCCCGCAAAGATGGCCGTAAGAATCGTTTATTCCTTTAAAGCCGTCAAGGTCAATCATGAGAATAGCTAGGGGATAACGGGCGAGTTTTGCTTTTTTTAGCTCTTCAGGAAGAAACTGGTAAAGGTAATACTGGTTGAATAACCCGGTGAGGGGATCAATAAAGGTAGGTTCTTCAAAACGGATGTCTCGTGAGCCTGTTTTTGGATTCGGTACCGGATTATCCATCGGTAAAATTATAACATACTCTTCTTACATTATAAATAATAATTAAAATCTGCGACTGCCTTTATGACATCATCGGGCGTAATAGCCCTGATACAGGCAAACTCTTTTTTGCAATTATGGGCAAGGCACTCAACGCAACCGACGTTCTTACGGAGCACTGCGCTTTTCTCACCCAAGGGTCCCCAGCGGACCGGGCTTAAGCCATTTTGGCTCCTGCCGAAAATAGCCACTACGGGAATCCCAAGAGCCGACGCGATATGCACGGGACCTGAATCATTGGAAATAAAAAGGCTGCATCTTTTAAGGAGGCTGGCAAGCTGGCTTACGGAGGTCTTGCCCGCAAAATTAACTGCGCGGTGGCGCATACGCGCAAGTATTCTTTCGGCTATTTCCGTATCTTTTGGCCCTGCCACAACCACCACCTTGAATCCGACGCGTTCCGTTAATTGATCACACACACTTGCAAAGTTTTCTTCAGGCCACAGCTTGGATCTACAGCTTGCACCCGGATGAATCGCCAAAATTTTATCATCACTGCGTATCCCTGCATTCTGGAGCTGCGTTTCGGCCCAGGCTTCGGACTCCTGGCGGATGGGCATAAAGGGATTGTTGTCATCCGCCTCAATACCCAGATACCGGATCACATCAAGCGAATACTCTGATTCGTGTTTTTCTCCTGTTTGTTTCTTGTGGACTATTCTGTCCGTAAGTAAAAAACCTAATTTACGGTTATACCCTACTCTGCGGGGAACCCTGGCAAGATACATAAGCAAATGCAGCCGCGTAGTGGGATGCAATACAAAGCAGACATCGAATTTTTGCCTTCGTAACCGCCGAACAAACCTAAAATTACCAATCAGCCCCTTGTCTCTGGATTCCTTGGCAAAAATAATTATTTCGTCAAGATAAGGGTTGCCTTCTACTATATCTGCGGCATAAGGAGCTACCGTCATTGCGATATACGCGCAAGGATACGCCTGCCTTAAAGCCTTAATTACCGGCGTAGACAAAAGCACATCGCCTATGCGGTCTGTCCGGACAATAAGAATACGTTTAAAATCCGGACTCGGATATGGCGTACGGCTTATGAGCGCTGCCTGCGCAAGAAAACTCCTTACCGCTGCCTCGGCATCATGCGCTTTGATGAGGCTCAAGCAATGAAGATGGCCGAATTTACATTGAGCCTTTTGGCATGGCCGGCAGTAAATATCTTTTTTGATCACAAGGCTATGTGACGACCAGGGCCCGTATTTCATTTCGTCAGTAGGGCCGAAAAAGGCAATAACCGGCCTATCCAGATAGCTTGCCAAGTGCAGATTGGCGCTATCATTGGTAATCACAAGTGCTGCTTTCTGCAAAAGACAGGCTAATTGCGTAATCGTAGTCAAGCCGGTAAGATCCAATATCCGGCCCTTAAGTTGTGCGGATATAAAAGAACTTACCCCCGCATCATCCTTCTCGCCCACAAGAATTATCTTTATACCCGCCTGGTCAATAAAAGAATGTATGAGCGCAAGGTATTTTTCTTTACCCCATCTCTTGGTGTGGCTGCGGGCTCCGGCAGAAATAACCACTATCCTATCATTCTCACCAATGCCGTGCTGCGTTAACAAGGTCTTTATATAATCCCGATCGTTATCGCTCAAGAAGATGGATCTTTGCGCTGGCGCCTGCGGTAATGAAATAGGTCTATCAAAAGCCCTCACCACCCTATACAAATGCCTATCCTTCATATGCACGCTACTTTTTGGGATACGCAAAAAAGGCAAGATCCGGTAGGGCGCAAGAAGGAAGACCCCGAATATACTATTGCGCAAATCGATGACTGCGTCGAATTTTTCTTTTCGCAACTTCGAAAGAAACTGCAATTTTTGCAAAAAAGGGCAATGTTTATCATACACCAAGAGGTGTTCGTTTAAGTAGCCGTGCGCGAATAAACCTTTTGCCCTAGGGCCGCAGATAACCGTAATTGCTGCCATAGGAAAACGAGATTTAAGATAATCTAATGCCGGCAATGTCAAAATCACGTCACCGATATTGCTTAAGGTGACAAAGAGTATTTTACGTATTTGTGTATCCGGGCTCTTCATAGTAGGTACTTATACGGCAATCTTCCTCACCAGCTTAAGCACTTCATCAGGAGTAATAGAACGCATGCAACGATTATTGCTGCAATTTTCTTCATAACAGGGGATTTTGCAATTCACGTTTGCAGCGAGGACATGGACGTTGTTTGAAGGGCAAGGTCCGGTAATTGCCGGATGCGTGGGCCCGAACAGGGCGATTATTTTCTTAGCGCCCACACTGTTTGCGATATGCAACGGGCCGGTATCGGCAGTAATGAAAATATCAAGCCTCTTTGCCAGCGCCCCGAGCTGCTTAAGGCCGAACTGTCCACAGACAATAATAACCTTGCGCCTCATAAGGCGCTGGATATGCCTGGCCAATTTAACGTCCTGAGGCCCGCCGGTAATAATTATCTGCGCTTGAAATTCTATCGCCAGGTTATCTGCAAGAACCGCAAAATATTCCTTTGGCCAGCGTTTCTGCATCCAGTTGCCTCCGGGGTTAATCCCGATGACAAAGTCGGTCTGATTAATCGCCTGGTTTTTTAAAAAATCTTCCACAAACCTTTTGTCTTTTTCGCTTAAGTAAAAGTCGGTAAACCTGTCCTGCACTTTGAAACCGGATTTAGCCACGATGTTAAGGTAGTAATCTATGCGGTGCATTTCGTCGCGAAAAGGAGAAACAATGCCCTTGGTCAACAAAAAACCTCTTTTGCGGGAATAGTACCCTATCCTTTCCGGGATGCGGGCACACCAACATATGAATGCCCTGGTAAAAGAACGGTGCAATAAAAATACAATATCAAATTTTTCACGGCGCAATTTCATAACAAACCTGATCTTCCCAAAAATCCCCCGATGCCTACTCTTCTCATCGAAAAAAATTATTTCGTTCAAATGGGGGTTGCCTTCGAGTATCGCATAACAACGTTCGGGAATAACGCAGGCAATATGGCTATCGGGAAAATTATACCTTATGTTCCGAATGGTAGCGGTAGAGAATAGCACATCCCCTACCCAATTGACATTAAAGATAAGGATACGCTTAGGGGTCATCGCGGTGCTCCTTGATAAAGGTGTATATCCCTGAAATTTCAAACCAGAACACGAACAAATTATCCGAAGTAGAAGAAATCCTTAAGCGCTTCAATGCCCAGGCGTCATCATTCGGATACCCCTTACCCGGAGAAGTAGCTACTGCTACCGTATAACCGGCATCCTTTACCAGTTGCCTTATCGCAGGATTGAACCTTCCTTCGGGGTAACTAAACGACTCAACCGGCGTTTTTAATTTTCCTTCCAAAGCCTTTTTAGAATCATAAATTTCTTTTTTTACCTTGTCCGGGTTCGCAATATTAATCAAAGGTTCGGGCCCTAACGCGTGGCTTCCGAAAGTAATAATACCCGAATGCTGCATTTCGTATATCTCTTCCCATGTGAGCCTGTCCCCTTGGATGCGGCCGACCTCGCTAATAATCACAAATATCGTTGCGGGGAGGTTGTATTTTTTTAACACGGGAAAGGCATACGTGAAATTATCGCGGTAACCGTCGTCAAAGGTAAGCACGACAGTCCGGCGGGGAATCTTCTGCTTGCTCTTAATCATCTCGGCCAACGAAGAAAGGGTAATCACATGGTAACGGTGTTTCTTTAAAAAACGCATCTGTCTCTCAAATGAAGCACACCGTACGGATAAACGGTTCTCTTCAGTCGCAAAAGGCGACACAGAATGATACATCAACACAGGCACTACATAGTTGTTTTTGACAAAAATAAAAACACCCAGTGTCGAGCACGCAATTAGCAAGCCAATAATAAAAAATACTATGCTGCGCTTAGACATTCTCTGTATACCTCTTCGGTCTGGTCGATCATCTTTTGAAAAGAAAATCTCCGGCTAATAGAATCCCTGGCATGCGCCCCTATACGCTTTCGCCTGTCTTCGTCCTGAAGCAAGGCACATATCGCATCTGCAAGCTGGCTGGGATTGGCAGGCTCAACCAAAAGGCCGTTTTCGCCGTCTTGGATAAGGTCTTTAATCCCACCCACAGCTGAACCTACAACCGCAACTCCCGCTGCCATTGCTTCCATTAATCCCAAACCCAGACCTTCTTTTAACGAGGGCATGACGAACACATCAAAAAGCGAAAGGGTCGCGGCTACGTCTTCTATATGCGGCAAAAAAACTACCCGGCCCATAAGATCCAATGACCTGGTTAATGCAATAAGTTCTTTTTCCATACGGCCTTCTCCGGCAATAAGCAACTGTGCCCGGGGGAATTGTCGCACCACATCCTTCATTGCCTGAATTAAGTATACATGCCCCTTGACGTCGGAAAGCCTGGCGATAATACCTATGACAAACCCCTCCCCTAGGCCTAGCGCCTGTTTGGCTGCAAGGGAATTAATTTCTCGTTGAGCGCTGAATACCTCAGCATCAATACCGCTGTACACTAACCGTACGAGCCCTGGCTTCACCTTAAAGTCTTCGATAAGATGGCGCTGCACTGATTCGCTTATCGCAATAACCTTGCCACCCCAACAAGGAAATGCACGGCGCAGTAATTTTGGCTTAAAAAAACCGTGACAGGTAGACACATAAGGGGTGCCGCATAACCGTTTGAGCATACACGCGAGTGCCTGTGTCACGCGGGTATTGGCGTGAATGATGTCAATACGGTTCTTTTTCACATACGCGCGCAACATACACAAACTCATTACTATCTTAGGGCTTGCGATGGACTTTGTCTTGATCGGGATTGAGACAATGTATACTCCCTGCTTCTGAAACTCAGGCGAAAGTGTTCCTGTGCTCGAAGCGAGGCAAACGGTATGGCCCTTCTGCGCCATCCCCTTAGAAAGAGTAAGCAAATAACTAGTAATTCCACCGACGTTACTGTGGGTTGTCAAATACAGGATATTCATCGTAATAGCGTATTAACTGCCTCAAATACCTCTTCGGCGCTGATCGCCTCCATACATTTTTTATGCGCACACTCAGACTTATAGCACGGTACACACGGCAAATCTTTCTGTATGGCCATAAAACGTTTCGCAGGCGGCAAGTGCCTGCGTGGGTCAGTAGGGCCAAAAAGCGCAACAAATGGAGTTCCGGCTGCGGCTGCGATATGCAACGGCGCAGAATCCCCGGAAATAAAAACATGGCATTGCTGAATCAGGCAATATAATTGATTAAGCGTTGTTTTCCCGCAGGCATTAATCGGCTTTGAACCCTTGGCCTTTTCAATAAGCTGCTGGGCATATGCACCATCTTCTTCCTTGCCGGTAATCACTACCCTTATATCCTGCCGTCCGAGATAATCGCACAATTTTGCCATTGCAGATAATGGCCACACCTTACTGGTCCACCGCCTGCTTGCGCTTACATTGATCCCGACAATCTTTTGATTGGCGTTCATCCAGTGAGAACTGAGAAAGCCGCTGATATACTGTCGGTCTTCCTGCGAAGGCCAAAGTTCAAGACGGGGATCTTTGGGCTCTATCCCCAATGGCTCTAGAAGTTTAAACTGATGCGTTACTGGGTCAATAGCGTCCCGGGGAAGCTTTATCCGGCGATTAAGGAAAAAACTTAACTTTCCATTATCGTAACCGAACCGTTCTACTGCCCAGGAAAGCCAGGCCAAGAGGTGGCTTCTGCGGCTGTTCTGCAAATCAATTACGACATCGAAATATTTCCTGCGCAGGCGTGAGCCGAGAGCAAAAAAGCTACGCACTCCTTTATCCTTGCCTTTAAAATCGCATACGACCAATTCATCTATATAGGGACAGCGCGCTACAACCTCTTTCGCATCTTCACCAACCAATAAAGTAATATGGTACCGACTGCCGAATTTTTCCTTAATCGCCCTGAACGCTGCAGTAGAAAGAATCACATCTCCGGCCGAACTCAGTTTTATGACGAGCACCCTGGTATGAGCGGCTGCGTCGTTATAGACCTTCAAGGTCTTCTCTACCATAAGCTCAGTGGTGTATTGCTCTTTGACTTTTTTGTAGGCGTTCTCAGCCAGCGAACGCGTTAATTCCGGATTTCTAAAAATACGCAGGCACGCATCGGCTATTGCTTGAGAATCGGCAGGCGGGACAAGCAGCCCGTTCTTGGCATCTTCAATAATATCCACAACCCCTCCGACAGACGTAGCCACTACAGGAACACCGCTTGCCTGAGCCTCAATGATTACCCTGCCGAATGCCTCCTGTGTCACTGTGGCCAATACCAAAAGATCAAGGTTCTTTATGATGAACGGGATGTCCCTCTGATTCCCCAGGAATTCAGTACAATGGGTTAACCCAAGCCTCCGCACCAGGACCCGGACCTGCTCTTTATAGGCCTCTTTGGAGGGAGGCGCATCTCCTATAATCCATACTTTAAGCTCAGGAATAATCCTGAGTACCTTCGCCATGGCCTGAATAAAATAGAGGTGTCCCTTGAGAGGGACTATCCTTCCGATAATACCCACGTTAAAAGGCTCGTGATGTTGCCTCTTTTTTCTGACAAACTTGAACTTTCCCAAGTCCACGCTTCGCGGGATAAGCGCAATCCGCTCGTAAGGAACAGAGAAATTGTCGATCATATGCCGCGCAACCACATTGCTTATAGCAATAACTTTTTTTCCCCAGCCCATCACCCTGCTTGCAAAATGCCTCTTATAATACCCGTGGCAGGTGGTTATGAATACCCTTTTTGAGCGGCGGGCAGAAAAATACCCAATCCACGCCGGTACCCTAGAGCGTGCATGCACGATATCTATCTCTTCCCGTTCGATGATACGGCTAAGCTTAGGAATCATACGCAAAATATTTAATATAGACTTCTTGTGAACCGGCAATTGATAATGAATTACGCCACAGGCAAGAAGTTCCTTAACAAGCTCTCCTCCGTTCGAGACCACCACTGCCTTATGGCCGCGCAGAACAAGGTGCCTGGCCAAATCTAGCGTCCCGGTCTCAACTCCTCCCACATTCATTTCAGGTACGACTTGTAATACGTTCATTGCCTTAAAGGAGAAATTATGGTATACTACTTTTCATGGAAAAAGACCTATTAACCATACTTGTTATCATCCTCGTAGTATTGCTGGTCGTTGCTGTTATCGGCAGGGTATTTAGTTTCCTGTTAAACGCCCAAAGCGCCAAGAAGAAAAAGATCAACCTTGATGATCAACTTGCCGTTGAACAACAAAAGAGCGTTGCACAACAGAAAAAGTACGAGGAAGAATACCGTGCCCTCATTGAGAAATCTAAATCGGATCTAAAAGCATTCATGGAAAAAAAGAACGCCGCGCAATAAATTCTTTCCTATATAACCCTGCCTATTTTTTCTATTACCAACGCCTCATCCTGCAACGCCTTAATCGGCGGCCGCTTAAGGTAAAGAGACGCGATCAAAGAACCCAAGTCATCAGCTTCTACAAGATAGATATATTGCTTCGAAGCCAAATGCTCTAGAAAACGCCTGTGGCGAAGATTCATCTTTGTTTTAAATACCACTACATAGCGCCCTGCGCTGGCAGCTTCAGAAACCATCGATATGCTCTCTCCGGAGACTATCACACATGAGCTCAAGCCCAGTATGCCTCCGACTGCTTCGGGAATGTTCTCTTCATTCGCGATGACTAGCAATTTGCAGCGCGCAAAGCCTGAAAATTGCTCCTTGACCAAAGCCTCTATGTCAGGCGGGGTTCTGCGGGAAGTAGTCATAAGCATCTCGCCGTCAAGCCTGTCCAAGGCCTGTTTTATCTGCAGGAAGACCTTTTGCATCAGTCCTTTTTCCATAGGAAAGCTCTTTGTCGTGCCGCCGATTAGGCATCCAAGTACGGTCTTTTTGCTAAGGCGCAGGTGGCTGCCGAGTTTAGTACCATTAGATTGAAGATATGCTGCATCAATAAGGTTCAATGAACCGTCTGTAATTACCACGTTTTTCCTGCGTGGCGGGTTATCGTGTCTGGGCATAATCACCAAATCAAACCTCCGGGTGCTTAAAAGGCCTGGTTTCATAAGTACCACTGACTTGGCAGCATTCTCTCTTGAAATAAGGAAATTGATTCCTGCGGTTTGCGAACCGCAGGAAACCACGATATCGCCAGTTGCAGCTACAAGCGACGTATATGCGCTTTTCTGAAGCGATTTCCTTAAACACCACAAGCATCCCTGGCAACAATAGTTACCCGCAAATAGGGCGCTTAAGGACAGGCAGTGTTTTAAGAAAGCGTTCTTTGTACTGATCTCGATAATGGAAATACGGGAGTGCACACCCCTATCTAAGAGGGCATCCTGAAGAATCTTGGCAAATGTCTGAGACTGCCTGAGATGTCCAGTCTTGCCGTCGTTGAGAATAAGAATACTCCTTTTGTTTGAGTATTTCCATATTTTATATACCCACAAATATTCATCGGGATACATACGGATGAGATTCTCAAATAGCGCGGTTATATCCTCCAAATTTTTCCGCGCATCTTCCTTAATGCTGCCTGTTTTAGCAAGTTGATGCGCAGGCTTTATGATGATCTTAAGATAGGGGCCCTTTACGCGCGTAAAAAACACCGGCACAAGCGCGCAGCCGTATTTGAGTGCGAGGCGCACCGCACCAGAGGCCATGGATGCCTCTTTGCCGAAAAACGGAACCAGGATACCCCGCTTGCCTCCCTGGTCAACCGTCATCGCGATTATCTGGTTATCCTGAAGGCATCTCTTAATGCCCCTGATCGAGCTTTCTTCAGCGGCAATGCCGCTAACCAGCCCGTCCCTTTGCATCAACTGCCCACCCTGTAAGCTACGGTAACGGTTCAAAACCAGGTTCAACCGAGGATATCCCTGACCCCTAACAAACGTGGCTACAGGAAGCCCTAAGTTGAGGCCTATGGTACTTGCCAACTCCCAACTTCCTGCGTGCATGGTCACAAGTATTGCCCCCCGGCCTTTTGCGAACGCAGCATGGATATACGATAAGCCTTCAATAGTAACATACTTTTGGATGTACTCTTGGTTAATAAGTGGAATAAAAAATATATCTATGAGATTCTGCCCCAGCTTCTGATAAAACGCTCTTGTGACCCTGCGGATCTCAGCGGGTGCAGCGCCTACAGGTAATGCCCGCCTTATATTCGCATAGGCAAGGCTTTTGTGTTTCAGGTCTAATGAGTAAAGAAGATTGCCAAGCATTTTACCCAGACACACAGAGACCGTTCTAGGCAGTATTCTTAAAAGCGGCCCGAGGACTTCAGCGAGAAAAGAGAGCGAGTAATCTGTCAAAAAATTCTTTTTCATTCTTATGCATCGCTATTTGTATCTTCAATACGAGAATGGATACTCCGGCATCTTTGTATTTGGGCATAAGGTGAGCGAGACGGACTGAATCCTTTTCGGTCGTCACGATAGTCGTGATACTGCACTCGCCAGAAGCGCGCAGTACCCTCGCAACATCTTTGTCTTCATAGCAATAATGGTCAGCAAAGACAAAAGACAAGGCAATCTCAGCACCTATCTCTTTTAAGCTTCGCTCAAAAGAATCTGGGTCAGCTATTCCGCACAGAAGAGCTACTTTTTTTCCTTTGAGCAATGATACGTCGAACATCGCATCCTTATCCGCAATATGATAAAGCCCTAGAGGTTGATAGTGCGATTCGACGATCAGCGCTGAAGGATTGATTTTTTTAAGCCGTTCTACCAACGGCCGAGTATCTGACTGCTCGCCAATCTTAGTAAGTACAAAAATATCTGCGCGTGCAAGCGATTGTATCGGTTCGCGCAAAATGCCGCGCGGGATCATTCTGAAGTTACCAAAGGGATTGTTGGCATTTATGGTGACTATCTCAAGGTCTTTGTGGATATGCCACTGCTGAAAGCCATCATCAAGAATAACTGTATCGGCCTTATACTCTGCGACTGCCCTGCGTAGCGCCCGCACCCTGTTGCTGTCTGCGATAAGTACTGCCTTATTAAGATTAAGCGATAGCATATAAAGCTCATCACCTAAGGTAGCGTACGGCACAACAAAAACATTGTCTTTTTTAAAACAGGGCCTTTTGTAGCCACGGCTAACAATCGTATATGGATGATTGTGTTGGGCAAGAAATTGGGAAACGCGCTCAACAAGCAAGGTCTTGCCTGTGCCTCCAAGTACTAAATTGCCGATACTGATGACTTTACACCCTGCCACATAAAGCCTGCGCCGCTTAAAAGCAATGATGAGCCGGATTAATACTGTGTATATAAAGGAAAGAAAAAGAAGCAGCGACTTCAGCCAAACGGCAACAATACCCGAGCGCCTATCCGTAGCTAATTCGTAGAGATATCTTTTAACTTTATTCACGACAAACGGTTATGGCTTAACAAGATTAAAACTTTTTGCGTTACTTTAAAGGTATATTATAGCCTTAAAAAAACAAAAAACCAAACACTTTTATGCGCCTTTACGGTAACGAAGAAGTAGCGTGGAAGGAAAAAACAAGAGAAAGATTATTGTAAAAAGATGGTTACTCGGTTTAGTTTCCTGGTCAAGGCTCTGCCTTTTATACTATATCCGCCGGTTGGAGACAGAGCCAAAAGCCCTCCGTTTAAAATTGCTTTTTTTGCCTCTAGCACGCCTTTACGCAAACCTTCTTTCTGAAATACGATCTTTATATCTGTGCCGTGTATCTTACACAAAACTACTATCTTATGCCCATAAAAATCAGAGCCCGCGAGTTTTGGTTTCAACACAACATCACCCATGCAAAAGCGTATACCTAGAATCTCATCCATCAGGGTATATATAAACCAGCTTGCTGAGCCCGTAAGATAAAAATACAGGCCTTGACCCTGGCCATTGAAATATTCTGGCAACATAGGATACATCTTGGCAACAGGCGCTGTTGCCATTGCGTAAAGAGAACGAAATACTTCTGCGCCTTCCCTAATAAACCCCCTCTTATACAATGCATTTGCCAGCATCGCTATCATATGGCTGAAGAAAGCGCCGTTTTCCTTGTCTCCGTAAGAAAATCCGAAGGCCCTGCCTAGATCAAGGTACGGCCCTTCGAAATCGGTATTGAGGCGAAAACCCCTGAATCGCTTATCATAAAGGTACCTTTTTATAGCAATCCAGGTCTTTTTCACTTGTGCATCAGTAGCAACGTTGCTCATAATCGCAAATACAGAAGTAGCTAACATCATGCGCGCATTGCCGCGGATAACCCCCTCAACCCTCCTGCCGCGATTGTCATAGTAGCCGTTGAAAAACCCTTCCCGCAGCCATTCCTTTTTCCTCAGCCATTCGCTAAGGTGATTTGATTTCTCCCGTAAATCGCGCACCAAGTCAACAATCTCAACCTCAACCTTTTTCCCGCTCATGCTTTTTGTCTGCTTGAAAAATTCCTTAAGCCGTTCCTGCCTTGCCCGGTATTTTGAATAATCAACGGGGCGGCTGCGCAGGCGGTCAAGAAGATACAACAACTCATAAGAAATGGGTACTTTTTGCCGCTTTTTCATAAGCTGCTCAAGCAATATACAGGTATCATTAAGGGTATAGGCAAACATAAAGGTAAATGCAACGCTTTCGCCGTTATCCGCAGCCATATCGAGCCCATCGTTCCAGTCGGCATTCTCCAGGCGTATTGCGTTATGCTGACCCACGTTAAAAAATTGAACCAGTTGTGGCAGGAGAAGATGCTCAAGTACCGTAGCCCGGCATAACTCATTCTTGCGTGTACGTAGCATGCAATCCTGCGCAAGAGGAAGCGCATCCTGTGCATTTGCCCGGTTAAGCTGCGCGTCCTTAAAATAGGTAACCTCCTTTAAGAGGATACCCAAGTCGCCGGTCTTATGAATATAGAAATTCGTCGTAAGATAAGGCCATATCCCGTGGTCCATCCAGACCCGCGATATTCGGTTTCTATCGGCGATAAAACGGTTATCAGAAGTAATAATGGTTGCGTTTGAACCATCGATTCGTATGCCTCTGACATTATTAAGAATCAACCCTTTTGCTTTTTGGGGTTCTGTGAGAAGAAGCGCAAGCGCATCCTGCCATATGTCCCTCCAACCCCTGCCCCCCTTGCCATAATCAAAATGCGGCAGAAAAGAACAACCGAAGAGTTTTCTTAATGTCGGTTGAAACTGCACCCAGCGAAGCCAGTTAGTAAAATCCCTGTCTTTAAAATCAATCTCGAGGGACGAGAGGTGGTGCTGCCAATATTCTTTCGTCGCATCAAGGCTCTTTTGTATTTTTCCTCCGGAGTTAAGTTTCAAAAAGGTTTTCTTTATTTGACTTTCATCGGAAGCAATCCCCATAAGGAGAATGTATTCAGTGCTATTGCCCGGGAATAGCAGGCGTTCGCGGAAACGAAGCGCTCCACATGCTTCTTTACCGTTAAACTCACCGCGCATCGTTTTTGCCGGCGCATTGTGTTTCATTATTGCGTCGGGTGCAAATAAATCCGATTCGCCGCAGAAATAGTCAAGCGTAGGGAATTGGCCTTCGGGTGCACTTCCATTGCCTTCACAACCGAGCACAAAATAAATTGTCGAGTCTAATCTGTGGCCCTTTTCGTCAAATATCATGGACGGGCTAAGGTAGAGGCCGTGCGCCTCCAGACGGATACGGTTGAGCAGGGAACTTACGTGCCTGTGGTCACGTAGATTTCTTTCGCTTCTTCCGTAAAGAGGAATAAAAGAAGTAGGCACAAAATGAACGGGGCTTTTGCCTGCATTAGTAACCTTAATCCGCATTACCTCAACATCTAGGTCAAAAGGAACAAAATTAAGGACCTCTATGTGCAACGAGTGCAACCGCTTGAGTATCGTATGGTACAGAAACCCCGCCTCTAAAAGATCGCCGGAGAAAGGTTTAGAAAGCCTGAAAACCTTCTTATCTTTCGTCGCGAGAAAAAACTCTCTGCGGCAAAGCAGATTGCTTCTTAAGTCCTCGATACTGGCAGGAGGGGTAAGAAAATGCTCGTTATCCTTCTTGATATCCCCGGCAAGCCTAGGGCTGATTGCGCTTAAGAAACTTCCGTTTCTGTTGGTAAGGGGAAAATATAGATTGTATCTGGCTGGATCCTTTACGCAGAACGTACCTAAGTTATCGATAAATGAATAGATCATATTTAAAAACCCCCCACCTTTTTAAGTGAAGATGGGGGGCTTTTTTAGAATTACGGCGTTTGTAAAATTATTTCTTCGATTTCAATTTGTCGATTAATTCTCCGACAAATTTGTTAGCGATATCTTTACATCCCAAACCGAATGCAAGCGCAAGCGCCAGACCCATGCTTGCCAGGATGATGTTCATCGCCGAAATTAACACAGTGGCGATTCGAAGCTGATCGAGAGAAATTATTATTGAAAAAACAATAATGGTTACCTGGGTGAATTTACTTAATGCATTTGCCTGGGTGAGCCCGACATTAACCAGTGCGGTACGGATTATTGAAGCTACAAACACGGAGATGAAGATACCCAAAATCAAAATCACTAACGCACCAATCACGCTGGGGAGGTAGGCCAAGATCTTATCCAGAAGGCTGGTTACGCCTGTGAGCGCAAGGATGTTTAAAGAAGATACGAGCACGCCCAGTAGAAGAATCCAGTAAACGGTTACACCGATAAGTTCTGTGAGGGTATACTTAACCCCGCCCTTAGACAGAAAGGCCGTAATCTTCGTTTGGTCGGCAATAGAGTCGATACTCAAAGCCTTAAGCAACTTCACCACCATCGTCTTGATAATTCTAGCTACTATCCAGCCGATAACGAAAATAACCACAGCTGTCAAGAACTTCAGAACGAAATCCCAGACATACACGAACAATTCCTTTGCAGGTGCGAATAACTCCATTTTCCACCTCCTTTGAGTTTCCGAATTTATTGTTTTAACATTATCATAAGTATAGAGTTATGTCAAGAAAAAGTAATAGCTACGGCATAAAATGCTC
>QZKA01000007.1 GCA_003598135.1 Candidatus Omnitrophota bacterium | reverse complement strand
CAGGCGGCAATCTTTTTCTTTGCCTCCTGGTTTGTTAACCCGTCAAAATGACCTGAATTAATCTGGGTACCGTCTCCTTCATATGCCTCAGTCAACTCCTGAGGATTACGGATCCCTGAGCCGGGTTGCTGTATGACTATGCGCATCGGAAGATTATGCGCTTTTGCAAAAAGAAAATCGCGCTGATCATGGGTAGGTACTGCCATAATCGCACCGGTACCGTATTCCATCAATACATAATCGGCGATCCAGATCGGCACCTCTTCGTTATTGACGGGGTTAATCGCAAAGCTGCCGGTAAAGACTCCCTCTTTTTTCACATCAGCCGCAGTACGTACGGCATTGCTTTCTTTTGCCACTTTATCAATGAAGCGTAACGCTACTTTTTCCTGGGGTTTTCCTTTAATAATGCCTTTGACAAGGGGGTGCTCAGGAGCAAGTACAATATAGGTCGCCCCGAAAATAGTATCGGCCCTGGTAGTAAAAACCGGGATGCGTTCATTACGCTCTTTAAGCAGAAAATAAATTTTTACGCCTTCGCTTTTGCCTATCCAATTCCTCTGCATGGCAATCACGCGCTCAGGCCAAAGCGCAAGCTGATCAAGATCATCGAGCAGCCTTTCTTTGTATGCGGTAATTTTTAAATACCACTGCTCCAGCTCTTTCTGTGCTACCTTGGATTTACACCTCCAGCAACCACCGTCAATAACCTCTTCATTGGCAAGGGTGGTTGCACACGCCGGGCACCAATTCACCAAAGAAGCCTTTTTATACGCAAGGCCTCTTTCTAACATCTTTAGAAATATCCACTGGTTCCACCGGTAATAGCTACTATCGCATGTGGAAATTTCCCTGCTCCAGTCATAGGAAAAGCCCATCTTTTTTAACTCCGCGCGCATCCATTCAATACACTTACGCGTCCACGTATCCGGTTTGGTCTTGTTTTTAATAGCGGCGTTTTCGGCTGGTTGGCCGAATGCATCAAACCCCATCGGATGCAATACCTCAAACCCCTGCATCCACTTATACCGGCTGCATACATCAGCAATGGTGTAATTACGCACATGGCCCATATGAATTTTGCCCGAAGGATAGGGAAACATTTCGAGGCAGTAGAATTTCGGCTTGTCTGTGGCAGTCGCTTCAAATACCTTGCGCTCCTGCCAGTAATGCTGCCATTTTTTCTCAATTGCCTGAAAGGGGTAACTCATCGTCTTCTTATTTATTGTGCAGGGGGATTAATGAAATCATGGTCTGAATACCGCGCAGGATACTCTCGGACTTGCAGGGCTTAGTCAAGTAATGGTCTGCTTCCATGTTGTAACACCGCTTCACCGAATCTAGTTCGGTTTTGGCGCTGATAATAATAACTGGCCTCCATTTGTCTTTATACTTTTGCCTGATTTCCTGCAGTACTTCAAAACCGTTGAGCTTAGGCATGACCAAATCCAGGAGTACCACATCGGGGTTCTCCTCTTGCACCTTACGCAAGCCCTCTTCTCCGTCAGAAGCACTGATCACTTCGTAGTCATGGCGCAGGAGAATATTCTTCAAATACTCAATGATCTCTTGATCATCATCTACAATCAACACCTTGAATGCCATAGAATCCTCTCTGTGTTAGTTGCGTAAGGCCCTGACAAAATCAAGATTCATCTTATCCGCCTCTTGAGTATCCTTAGGCGTCTCTAAGATAAACGGCAGGTTCCTTAATTTCTTGTGGTTGACAATCCTTCTCATGCCCTCAACGCCAATATATCCCTTTCCGATATGCTGGTGCCGGTCATGGCGGCTACCCAATTTATCCCGGGCATCATTTAAGTGGATAAGTTTAACCTTATCCAGGCCGACATTAAAATCTATCTCGCCAAGCATTGCCTCAAGCCCTTCCTTGGTAGCGATATCATACCCAGCCAGGTAGGCGTGTGCCGTATCAAGACAAAGACCGATACGCTCCTTCTTCTTTATCCCTTCGATAATCATCTTTTGGTGAATAAACTTATAGCCCAGCCATGACCCGGAACCAGAGGTGTTTTCCAATAATATACCTACTTTTGTAGCGCTGGTCTTTTCAATAATCCGGTTGAGGGCCCTAATTAACCGGGCAATACCAGCTTCTTCCGAGGTCTTCTTGTGGCTGCCCATATGGGTGACGATATAGTCAGCTTTTAACATGTGCGCTTCAAGGACATCTTCAATATAGGCCTCAACCGAAGAGTGATACAGCTGCTGGCTCGGAGAAGCCAGGTTGATCAAATAAGGTATATGGATACAGAGGGGCCGCAACTTATATTTTGCTTCCCTGCGGTTAAATTCCTCTATCTCCTGGGATTTTAAAAAAAAATCCCTCCACTGTTGAGGATTGCGGGAAAATATTTGCATGGTGTTGCACCCCAATGCGTGCGCCCGTTCGGGGGCCTCATGCAAGGCATTGCCTGCAGATATATGGACGCCCAGTAACATAATGACTTAAATTATACTCCTCTCAAAGACCAGCGTCAAGCCATAGTCTTTAAGAATGAAGGATAAGGTGGGATTATTTTGAGGGTGAAATCAAGAGCGTGGTGGCGCCTCATTCGCCCCAGCTTTATTTCCGGCGAATGACACCGCGTTTTTTGCGGTGCTGCGTGAGCGCCTAACAGTATTATTTTCGACACGTAAAAGCCTTGGTGACGCTCCTGCTCACTGCGTTGCTCGTCGCAACGCAACGTTCGCAGTGGCATCCACCATTTTTTTCTTTGTCAGAAAAAAATGGTGGAGCTGGAGGGAGTTGAACCCTCGACCTTTTGACTGCCAGTCAAACGCGCTCCCAACTGCGCTACAGCCCCAAGCTTTATTTTACTCATTACCTTGGGGCGTGCCCCACTGATACTACCTTGTCAGGGGACAGCCCCGAATTTTTGCTACACAAAAATTCGCTTTATGCTGCCTAAACCCACTTAAATCAAACGCAATACGCCATAGGCTGCGTTTGATTTATCTATTGACCGGTGTTATTTTAGAATATAAAATAAGGGGCGTCAATAAGTTTCTGCCGGGGTGTCGGAATGGCAGACGAACCGGTCTCAAAAACCGGCGTCCGAAAGGACATGAGGGTTCAACTCCCTCCCCCGGCACCATTCTTCTTCTCTTCTCACAAAAACCCTCGATGGGATTCCGTTAGCGGGAAGCTACGTTTTTCTCAAGATAGGGCTTGAGGTACTTGTATACGCGCTCGGCAATCAACGTATACCCTTCTGCATTAGGATGGATAAAATCGCTTTTTAAGGAAGGGGTGGTAAGGATACCTGCCATTAACCTCGGAATAAAAATAACCTGATACTTCTTGCTCAACCGGCTCAACTCTTTGCTGCACTCACCCATCACCATGGCGCTGCTGACATCGGCAATAGCCACCATTGCGCCCTGCGACTGTATTTTTTCGACCATCTCCCGCACGTATGTGACCGTATCTGAAACAGGGATTTTCTTCAAGAAATCATTCCCCCCAAATTCAATA
Organism: Candidatus Omnitrophota bacterium; assembly: GCA_003598135.1. Taxonomy (GTDB): domain Bacteria; phylum Omnitrophota; class Gorgyraeia; order Gygaellales; family Profunditerraquicolaceae; genus SURF-25. Next base: position 20,954 of record QZKA01000007.1, on the reverse strand, counting down.
ATTACCAAAAACGGGTCATTCTCAAGGACGTCCGGGCCAAGCCGCTGCAAGGCATCGCGCGATGTCTCTCCGGAATTTCCCGCATTAATCACAGGCCGCCTCAAAAGCCTAGACAATTGCGCGGGATAGTCCTGGCCAGGACTAACTCCATAACCGGCAGTGATACTGTCGCCAAAGCAAATAATATTTTTTCCTTTTGAGTTGGTATTGGCGATTTCTCTCTTAGCGCAGCCAGACGACAGAATAACTACCAGGCCCCCCACTATTGCAACGACAAACGTGTTAATTTTCATAACGCATCCTTAATTGGCCACACGCTGCATCGATATCCTGTCCCCTAGACTTACGCACCGTTACCGTAATTCCCCTTCTTTCAAGAAAACCCTTGAATTCCTTAATGTTTCCCAAAGAAGGGGCCTTTAACCTGCTGGCCTCAACTGGATTATAAGGAATCAAATTGACTTTACAATTCAACCCCTTAAGAAGGGTCTGCAGCTTCGTCGCATCGTTCAATCCGTTATTTATCCCATCAACTACAACATATTCAAACGTTACCTGCCGGTTGGTAGTTTTTACATATTCTCCTATCGCGGCGAAGAGCTCGTTGAGCGGATATTTCCTGTTCACTGGCATAAGCTTAGACCTTGTCGCATCATCTACGGCATGTAACGACACCGATAATTCTACCTGTAGATTCTCCCTTGCAAGCCTCCTAATACCTTCTGGTATGCCACAGGTTGATATAGTGATCCTGCGTGCGCCAATATGAAACCCGTAATCGGCATTGATGATTCGTACCGCCTTTAACACATTCTCGTAATTGTCAAAAGGCTCCCCCATTCCCATAAAAACCACATGGGTAAGAAGACGCTTCGGTGCGCAACGCTTCAAATATACAACCTCATCAAGGATCTGCCCCGAAGAAAGGTTTCGCGTAAACCCTTTTGAGCCGCTTGCGCAGAACGCGCAAGAAAATCTGCACCCTACCTGGGAAGAGAGACAACCGGTTATTCTTTTTTCCGCAGAGATAAGAGCCGCCTCAATGCGTTCGTTCTCATACAAGGCCAGAAGCAATTTCTTGGTTCCGTCGCTAGATTCAAAGATCTCGGCAACCTTGGTTTCAGAACAATGATAATTGTCTATTAGTTTGCTTCTTAAAGAAGAAGGGATATTCGACATGTCCATGAATTCCAAGGCATTCTTCTGGTAAAGCCAGGAGAATATCTGGCGCGCATGAAACCGCGGGTAGCCCCATTGGACTACCCTATCGCCCAATTCTTCAAGGGCCACATTCTTAATATTAGTTTTCATAGCAACTGCCGGTTAAGACATCTCATCGTAGGTTTATTATAGCATAAAATAAAAAACCCGCGCTCCTTTAAAATGAAGCGCGGGCTTTTTTTGCGAACCAATTAGGTTAGAAAGTATACTTTAGTTGGGTATACAGTTGGCTCTGTTCGCGGTATTGTCCGTTGGAATCAAGTAAATTGCCGTAAAAATAGTGTATACCGCAGGTAAACCAAAGATTATCCTTAATTTCATAGGTCACCTTAGGCGATATTCTCCCCTGGTTGTCGTCGGTAAAACTCCACAGCACTTCCGGCTTTAGGCGTTCGTTCATAAAATCCGTGGATACTTTTACCGAGAAGATATTCTCCACCTGGTCGGCGTAACCATAAGTAAATGCATTCAAAGGATACTGCTGCTGGACGGGACGAGTATTATCTTTAGCCTTTGCCTCATCCAGTATATACTGGGCGAATTGGAAACTCAGCAACCAGTTAGTGGCTACGTATTTATCCGCACCGATCAGCCAGAACACATTGTCCCAACGTTTAATTTCCTTAGCGGAAGCGGTAACGGGATCGCCGATATAGGTCGGCTCGTGCTTGTAATACGCAAGGTCGCCTCGCAGCGTAATGCCCTGCATGAGACCCGGATTGGTAAAAGTTTTATTAAATGAGCTTCCGTACATCTGCCAACGCTTAAACGCACGGTCTACTTTAAAGTTAACCCCGCCTAACCCGATAGTGGTGTTGCGCGCAGAATAATAATACCCATCGAGGAAGTTTAAGGTATAGTCCAGGTCGCCGATACGGTCTGACCACTGCAGGCCAAAAGTGGAATTTTCAAATTTCTTGGCCGGAAAATAAATATTCTCATCCACGCTACCACCTATTCTCTTCATTGATTCTCTCCAATTGTCGTACCTTGTATAGGCATAAGTGGTAAAGGGCGCACCTATGGGCGCTGAAGTCGATTGTTCAAAATCGGGGATAATGAGCAACTGAAGGCTCGAATTCAACTTAGGCGCATAATTGATATTAGCCATCCAGAGAGGAATACGCATATCCACAAAATCCTGCAGCCAGTATTCGCTCAGATCAACGGGGTTAACCCTGTCTAATATAGTAATCCCGTCTGCCTGGCCCCAGGCTACCTGCTGTTTACCTAACCGCAGGAACCACGCTCCGTTCGTATAATCAAGATAACAATCTCTCAGCCAGTCAGTGCGCTGGATATGCCCCATCGCATCCTGCCCTTTATCATATTGGCTGCGGAAATCATACATCAGGTCATACCAATATTTTACCTTGGTGAATAACACAATATCCTCTTTTACCTTGTATTCACCGGCGACCTCCACGATATTTTTGAATTTCTGTAAGTCTCCGTTAAAATCCTGCAGCCTGATGCCTATTTCATTTTTAAGATACCCGCTAAAATCAAACTGGCCTTCTGCGAACGCAAAGGAGCTTGACAGAAGGAATAGCGCTACCAATACACTCTTCTTCATTGCCTCCTCCTTTTTTACCATCGGGACTGCATGAGTTTCTGCTCCGTAAACTGGTCTTCGGCAATACCGATATCGAACCGGATATCTTCATTAGTAATCACCGTGCGGTGGCCGGTGCGCACATCCTTGCCTTCAAGCAATTCTTGGGCAGGATATTCCTTTGCGTTTACGTTATAGACCTGAAATTTCTTAAATAAGGTCTTAAACAACTTCCCGTTAGGATCGTACATCTCTTCATATATTCCGCCGCCAGTCGCCTTATCCACCCAGAGTATTCTTTTGGAATAATACCACGGCGATCTTTTAGGCTTTGCCTCAATGACAAAACAAGGAGCATCCTGATAATACGTTTTTTTGGTAAAATCAGAAAAGTAGCCTTTAAAATTATCTTCCCTCAACAAGGTATATGTCTCATCTTCGAACCTGCGGGTCAAAATGTCCTCAATGGTAAAATCTGTGCCCATAAAGGAATCATCGGCATTAGCGGTAGATATCTTTCTGATTTTTTTCAGTGAAGGAATCCACAGCCATGAATCCTGTTGTCTCTTAGGGTTCATATATGTCCAAGTCAGCGTGGCCAATCCCTTTACCTGAGCCGGGGCAGTAAACATTACCAAATCCTTATAGGCAATATCATCTGACTTTCTCCCCAGGGTGATTCTTAGACGGGTTGTCTCTCTTTCTCTGACTGAACCCGATTTATCGATAAAATAGGCCTTTCCGTAGAAAGAGGCGTCGTGCGCGAATTTTGTATACTTGACAAAATATTCGATCTTCATAATTTCGTCAGCGCTCATGCCTGTTTTGGGCTTGTAGACCTTAAAATATTCCGGGTCTGAAGCCCTCGCATAACCCGCAAGCATGGCTATGCCAAGAACTACCAAACACAATTTTTTCATGCTCTCCCTCCTTTATTGTCGCAAGAATTTTGGCTTTACCGTCATGAGCATCGAGGGTAAAACCAACAGTGTGCCTATTGCGTTAAAAAATATGAAAAACCCTAAAAGCGCGCCTAAACGTACCTGCATGAGAATGCTTGAGAACATCCATGTGGCAATACCTATGGTAAGGGTGAGGCCCGTGAAAAATACGGCTTTACCCGACGTAGACATTGCCTCCCCTAACGCGTCTTTTAAAGAACCACCTCCTTCTTTTAAAATTTCTTTTATGCGCGAGACGATATAAATACCGAAGTCGTCCCCGAAACCTATACCCAGCGCAACCATGGGTATCATTTCTGCGGTCAAACCAACCCTTAAGAATCCGAGGATCCCAAATACAAGCAGGGTGCGGAACACAAGCGGTATAATCAAAAGCCATCCTGACACCAACGAGCCGTACGCAAGGACAAGGCACAAGAATACCAAGAATGATGTCTGCAAAGAATTTACGGTAAGCATGGGAGCAAGTATCTGGTTTGTCGCAGCCAGCATCCCCACATTGCCGCCGGCATACTGAAAATCTATTGTCTTGTCTTTATGGTAGCGCGCAATCCACTCTTGGGTCTTCTGTATGGCTTCCTGCATAGTATCAGCCTTATGGTCCCGCAGGTCGACCTTTATGTTTGCGTACTCATAATTCGGGTTAACCACCGGGTCAAAATCTCCGGGAAATCCGGTGAGCGAATATAAGAACAAATATTCCGCAATCGTCTTGTCGTTATCGGGAATCCTGAATTCGCGAGCGTCGCCGGCAAACATAATCATATTCATGCTCTTGATATATTCAACCAAAGACAGTGTTCTACCAACGCCTTTTACCTCCCGCTCAAGATAACGCTGCAAACTGTCTATCTCCTTCAGTGCTCTACTGCTCAGGAATGTATCCTGATGCCTGCCCTCAATGAAAATATAGTAAGGTTCGGCAGTACCGAATTTATCACTGATAAACTTTTCCGCTTTGTTATAGGGGCTGCCGGGGAACAGAAGCGATGAGCCGGGGTTTTTGTCCCCTACCTGAAGCTGGCTCATCCCGAACAAGGCAATAAAGGTCAAAACAAAAAAGGAAATAATCACTACCCAGCGGGACTTCTTATGTATGGCAAGTTTTGCGAAATAACCAAGCATCCTGTTGGTCAAGGTAGTTCTTTCCTCTTTGATAACTTCAAGACGCCTTGGCGGCTTCATGAAAGAAAGCAAGTTGGGGACCAATACCACGGTGCTAAAAAATATGCTGATGATGCCGAAACCGATTGCAATCGCAAGGCTGCGAACCATGCCCAGCGGAACAAAAAAAAGCGTAAAAGGCCCTATACCGTCTGTCAGAAGGCCGGTGAATGCGGGGATAAAGAGCGAGCGCGTGGTTTTTATGGCAACGGTTTTTGAATTACGCTCATACCTGCTCATGTGCTCATAATAGAGCTTTATGAATTGTACGGAATGGCTTACCCCCAGCGCAAACACAAGGAACGGCGCCAATACGGTCGAGGGAGTAAGCTTAAAACCGAAAAATGCGGTGAGGCCCAGCCCCCATAACGTAGCCATGGCCGCGGAGATCAAAGGCAGGATTACGCCACGCTTTGATTTAAACGCATTGTACAGCGCCCAGGACATGGCAAGAAGGGTAAGGATAAAAAGCTTGGTAATGGCAGGAAGATAGAAATCGAGCCACCCTTGCAAAACCGGCTGTCCTGAGATATAGATTGCGTGATCCTTATCTTCATACTGTTTTTTTATTCCTTCAAGAAGAGTAAAAATCTCGCGCGAAGAGATACCGGACTCAAAATCGGCCTGAATTAAGGTAGCCCGGAAATCCTTCGAAACGAGCAGGCCGTACACTAAAGGATTACGCAGGATACGCTCTTTTAGCTCTTCAAGGCCTTCTTCTGTTTTTGGAGGGTCATGCATGAGCCAATCAGTGGTAAATCCCTCGGCGTTTGCCTCGACGTGTTTAACCTTTCTTGCTGAAAGCGAAACAAGCCTTCCGGCATTTATTCCTTCGGTCAGATACAATTCATTGGTAATCCGCCAGACCTTTTCCAGCGTCCTAAAATTAAGAACGGTCCCCTTCTTGACTTCAACCGCAATGGAAACCTGATTCAACCCGCCGAATATTTCGGTGAGGCGGTTCTGGACTTTAAGATAAGGGTGTTTTAGGGGATAAAAATCACCCAGGTTTGTCTTAAAAGAGAGGTTTCTTACCTGAAACGTAAAGAACCCGCTGATGACAACACACAAAACGAGAAACCCATACCTGTATCTGATTAACCCATGACTGAACCAATCGACAAATTTCTTCATCCGGTGCAACCTTCTTTTCGCAGGGCTTCTTTATCTATCTTTCCCGACCTGGTTTTGGGAAGGGAATCTCTAAATTCGAAAAAATGGGGAATTTTGTAATGCGCAAGCCGTTCGCGGCAAAAGTAGCGCAGGTCTTCTGCGCCCAATGAAACCCCCTCTTTCGCCACGGTAAAGGCCTTTGGTACTTCGCCCCTTAATGTATCTTTGATGCCGATTACCGCGGCCTCACGAACTGCCGGGTGACTAAGAAGCACTTGCTCTATTTCCGGCTCAAAGACGATCTCCCCGCCCACCTTGATCATCTCCTTTTTTCTCCCGGCAATATAGAGGAAGCCCTCTTCGTCAAACCTCCCCAGGTCCCCGGTATGAAACCAGCCATTACGCATGGTCAGCGCGGTTAACTCGGGGTCCTTATAGTAACCATCGGTCACTACCCAGCTCTTTACTACAATCTCGCCGATCTCTCCCTTGGGAACCCGGCGGTCCTCATTATCAAATACGTCTACCTCAATCCATGGCGCAGGCCTTCCGATGCTTTCTATCTTTTTTGAACCTTTGGGGATAACCACGGTGGGCGCGTTAGTCTCGGTCATGCCCCAGCCGTGAATAAAGTCCGCCTGGGGGCAATAGCGATGGAATTTTCGCAGCTGCTCGGGAGAACTAGGCGCGCCGAAACAAACCACCCACTGTAAGCTCGATAAATCAAGATTCTCAAATTCCTTTAATTGCAAGAGCGCGTAATACATTGACGGCACGATCCAAAAACAAGTGACTTTATAGCGCTGAACATTTTTAAGAAACTCAAAAGGAATAAACCTATCGAGCAATACTGTCGATGCTCTTAAGTAGATGAGGCTTTGCAGGTATACCAATCCTCCGAGGTGGGAAAGGGGTAGCGCGCACAAAGCCATATCTTTCTCGCCCAGATCCACGAAATACTGCATGGCTTTCGCAGGCGCGCTTAATTGGAGATAATTCACCAGCACTCCTTTGGGCTTTCCCGTGGTTCCGGAGGTATAAAAAATAATCGCATATTCCTTGTCCGACACTTCAATACTCACGGGGGACGAATCGTTACGCTGCAGAAGCCCCTGGAAAGAAAGAAATGGAGAGGCCTCTTCGCAACAAAGTACAATTCTCTCAAGGCCTGGGCATTTTTCTTTAATCGAGGCAAAGGGAATGTTATGCTTGGGTTTTGCAATCAATAGGCGGGCCTGGGAATGGGAAACACAAGATACAAGTTCTTCCTCGGTAAGCATGAAATCAAGTGGAACAACTGTTGCGCCAAGCGACCACAGGGCCAAATAGCTATACACGTATTCAATGCTATTCGGTAAATATACGGCTACCCTGTCCTGTCTCTTTAGGCCCAGTTCTTTACTTAGCGCATTTGCAAGCCTAAAGGCAGAATCCATCAGTTCTTTAAAAGATAGGGCTTTGTTATTGAAAAATAGGGATGGCTCTGAGGGCTTCTGGTTTGCTTGTGATATAAGAAGAGCGCCAATATTCATTTGGCTAATAGTAAAATTTTTCTAATCTAATTTTTTTATATTATATAATAAGAAATTAAGATGTCAAGGAAATTTTTTAGAAACTAAACTCATTGAAAATGTTAAAGTTGCGTATTTTTGACGTGGGGGAGGCTTTTATTTGAAGGGTTCAATTATTACCTTGAGGCATTCTTTGGCTTCTGCGACTAAACTAAAACCAAGAGAAGTTTCTGCCAGGCATAAACGGTGGGAGATTAATTCCATCACTGGTATCTTCTTTGTCCTAAGCAGCTCTATTGCCTCATGCGCATCAACAGGGCTATTACCGTAAGAAGACAAGAGCGTAATGCCGTTACGCCAGAATTCATTCAATACAAGAGGAAACTCTATGCCTGGTTCAGTAGGGGCAAAAAACAAAACTGTTCCGGCCCGTTCAACGCTCTTTAGGGCCTGGGTAAAGGCGGGAAGCGCTGAAGTGCAGATAATCGTTACATCAGCAAGCCTTTTATCGTTAACCCTGCGAATCTCGGAAACTAGGTCGCTTTTGGCATTACAGGCGACATCCGCGCCTAACTTCTCGGCCTTGCGTAGGCGCGCCTCACTGATATCAGTCATAATAATCTTTCCGGCACCTTTGGCTTTAGCTAACAAAAGATGGAGCAAACCTGAAACGCCGCTTCCCAGGATACAGACAGTTTGCCCGGGTTTTAAGCCTGCTAACCGCTGAGCGCGCAATACGCATGCTAACGGCTCGATAAAAACCCCTTTTTCATAAGAAAGCTCCTCCGGCAAGAGGAATGTTCCTCTCTCTACATTAATTGCAGGAACACGGATGTATTCGGAAAAGCCACCTGGGTCGTAATTAGTAGTATGTAAGGTCTCGCAACAAGTATGGTGGCCGCTCAGGCAATAATAACAGGCGTTACAAGGGACGTGATGAGATACAAAGACGCGGTCACCAACCTTAAATCCCTTAACCTCTTTTCCTGCCGCAACAACTTCACCGCTTATCTCATGGCCTAATACAAGCGGGGCCCTTTTTAAACGGTACCACTCCATCACATCACTGCCGCAGATACCGCTGGCCATAACCTTAACCAACAATTCCTGTGCGCCGATTTTAGGAGTCGGCATTTCCTGGATACGGACGTCCCGATTATTGTAATACATGGCCGCGCGCATAGCGGCTACCTCTTCTTTTTCAAATCATTAAATAGCTGCTGGGCGTCTTCGACGTTCGCTTTTTTATGTACGATTGCTTCTAACGCAGCAGCCATGGCAACCGGATGAGGGCTCTGCCATACATTCCTGCCGAGGTTTATTCCGATAGCGCCTTTTTGAAGACCATCGTGCACGAACGCAAACACCTCTGCCTCGGTTGTACACTTCGGCCCGCCGGCAATCACTACCGGCACCGGACAACCTGTAACCACTTTTTCAAAACCCTCCTCGCACCAATACGTCTTTACCACTCTTGCGCCCAATTCTGCGGCAATACGACAACTTAAGGCAAGATAGCGTGCATCGCGCTTCTCCAATTCTTTCCCCACTGCGGTAACTGCCATCACCGGAATACCGTAATCCTCGCACTCGTTCACTAATCTGGCAAGGTTAAGAAGCGTTTTGTTTTCGTGCTCACTGCCAACAAATACGGAAATTCCCACTGCCTGTGCATTAAGCCGGATGATTTCTTCGATAGAAGTAGTGATATCTTCATTCGTAAGATCTTTTCCAACCATGCTTGTCCCGCCAGAAACCCTCAAAATAATAGGTTTACCGGCAGAAGCGGCAACGCAAGAACGCAAAATTCCGCGCGTCACAAACAACGCATCGCAGTATTTCAATATTGGCTCGATAGTTGCGCCGGGCTTTTCCAGACAGTGGGTAGGCCCCTGGAAATACCCGTGGTCGATGGGAAGGAAAAAACACCTGCCGTCTGGGCGGACTAATTGACTTAAGCGGTTTTGCATACCCCAATCCATAGGACACCTCCATTAAGGAAATGGAACTTCTGAAAATAACGCTTGCTCTTTAGGGAATTGCTTTTTTCGTATCCGGCTACATCCTATTAACTGCCTCCAACCTCATCTTAAGAACCGGCAACTCTACTCTCCCTGCAAACTCTACCTTCCCGTTAATAATCACCACCGGTGCCTGGGAAGGGCCTAGGCTATACTTGCTTATGTCTTTTAAATGCTGGGTGTGCTTAAATTCGTACGGGATCTTGACTTTATTTTGCATCTCGATCCCCTTAATCACCTGCGCTATCTTATCCCGCAGTTGTTCGCATTTAGGGCAAGGAAGACACATAACCTCTATAGTCTTTATGGACATCGTAGGCCTCCTTTGTCGTAAGGTTATTTTTACCACAGAAAAGATACTGTGGTCAAGATTAAATTTGATTTTTAGGTGAGCCCTTCGAGAGGCAGCACAAAAGCCTTGACACCTTCCTTGCCAAGCCGTTCCTTAAGCTCTTTTACACAAGAAAGCATTTGCGCGGCTTGCTGTTCATCGCAGGCGACGTAGAGGATATTGTTTCTACCGGGCCATATGTCGTTTCCAAGGTGCGTGCCTGAGGCCGAACCGCGGCCAAACGACCCGGCGATTTTAGTATAATTTTTCATTCCGCAATTTTCCAGGACCTCCATTGCCTCGCTCTCGATAGCTTCGTTATACACCAACATCGCCATCTTTAGCATTATATTATCCTCCTCGCTTTGTCTCGGGTTGCTTTTCTATGAAAGACTGCGTACAGTGTCGGGATAAAAAGCAAAGTAATAAGCGTAGAGACTGTCAATCCTCCAAACATAGTGATACCTAACGGCCGCCAGGTTTCTGAGCCTACGCCGCTTGACAAGGCCAAAGGCAATAGTCCCGCCAAGGTAGTAATGGTAGTCATTAACACCGGTCGGAGCCTATCTCTGCCGGCGCTGGTCACCGCGTCGTACATAGATAAACCTCGGGCGCGCAAAATAATAATGTAGCTGATGAGCACAATCGCATTGTTAACCACAATCCCCATCAGCATGATTATGCCTAAATAGCTGACAATGTTTAAGGTAGTACCGGTAAGAATAAAACCTAAAATAACTCCGATGAAAGTAAAGGGTATTGCAAACATAATGATAAAGGGATCAAGTAACGATTCAAACTGGGCAGCCATAATCATGTATACCAGAGAAACACCTAGTAACAATAAGAGCCCTAAATCACGAAAGGATTTTCTTTGTTCCTCCGCCTCGCCTCCTATATTAATCATCACATCGCTAGGCAAGGCCATCTTGCGCAATTCTTTTTGAATGTCTTCAACCACCTTGCCCGATGAACGCTCATAGGTATTACATTCAACCTTTACCACTCTCTCGCGATTCTGGCGTTCAATCTCCAGTGGCCCCACGCCTTCATGAATCCGTGCGATATTGGAAAGTTTAATCTGTTTTTGCGTAACTGCAGAAACTATAGGAAGATTCTGAATATCCTCTAGCGTCTGCCGGGAGGATTCTTCCAACCGCACATAAATATCGTAGGTCTCTCCTTTTTCCCTGTATTTTGTCGCAGTCGAGCCCTGGATATAGGTTTTTAAGCTATCAGCAATAATCTCCATATTCAAACCCAGGCTCCCTGCCTTTTCCCGGTCAATTTCAATTTGTAATTCCGGCCGGCGTAGTTCTCGAGACACGGTAACATCTACGGCGCCAGGGATTTTTTCCATAATCCTCTTTATATCTGAAGTAATCTTGTCGGTCACTTCAAAGGAATGTCCGATAACCTCGACTTGAATGGCCTTACCGCCTAATCCGGTAATCATGCGACCAACCGGATTGCCTGTCGTAACATCAATTTTCAAGACTCCGGGGATCTGCTTAATTTTATCACGGAGATATTGCGCTATTGACGCCTGAGAACGCTTCCTCTCTGTTTTTGGAACAAGTTTGGCTCCACCGGTGACAATGTTGGTCCCTGTTGTCTGGCCATAAGCCCTGGTACTACCCGTACCTTCTCCGGTACGGGCATAATAAAATCTTGCTTCCGGCACATTATTCTTAAGCATCTCCTCAATTCTATAGGCAACCTTATTACTCTCTTCCAACCTTGTTCCTAAAGAAAGGTGGATAGTCAAACGCACATCTCCCGTATCTTCTTCGGGGATAAATTCATTACCTACGAAACGGGCTAAAAAGAGGGTGGCGATGAAGGCTGCCAAAAATCCGATAAGGATTAGTTTTTTATGGCGGAGGCACCAGCCAAGCGCCTTAGAATAAGATTCTTCCCATGACTTAAACATGTTTTCCGAGAAAACATAAAACTTGCTGAACCACTTTGATTTTTCTGCAGGATCATAGGTTACCTTCATCCATTGGGAACAAAGCATCGGGCTAAAAGTAGCCGCGGTAAATAGAGAGCCTAACAACGTTACCGTTACTATTATTGCGAGTTCTCCAAACATTATGCCAATTACCCCTGGCAGAAACAACATAGGTAAAAACACCACTATCGTTGTAAAAGTTGATGCGGCGATGGACAAAAACATCTCTTGGGTGCCGAACATAGCGGCCTCTTGAGATCGGTTGCCGCGTTCCAACTTACGATAGACATTATCCACGACTACAATGGCGTTATCCACTACCATACCTGTAGCAATCGCAAGCGAAGAAAGGCTGATGGTGTTAATGGTGCGCCCGCTTAAGAATAAATAAATAAAAGCAATGAGTAGCGAAAAAGGAATAGTAAGGGCAATGATTAAGCTGGGCAAAAATCTTCTTAGGAAGAACCAAACTACAAAAATAACTAACACGATCGCCGTCCACACCGAAAACTTAAGGGAGTTCAATGAATCAATGATATCCTTGGAATTGTCAAATATCGTATACATTGTTACGTCCGCAGGAAGCATTCTTTCAAGTTGCTTTAGTTTCGCCTTTATACGCTGCGCCACCTCCACCGTATTAGTATCGGTTTGTTTTTGCACCATTAACATCAATCCAAGGCGCCTGTTAATACGTACGCTCATGGTGACTTCCTTGAAACTATCTTCTACCTTTGCCACGTCCTTAAGATAGACAAATTTCCCGTCGCGTTTCCCCAGGATCACTAAGTTTATCTCTTCCGGAGTTGCAAACTCGCCAGGTAAACGGATAAGATAATCGCTCAAGCCGGTCTTTAGTTTTCCCAAGGGCTGAGAAATATTCTCTTTTTTCAAAACATTCTGGATATCCAGGACCGAGAAACCATACCCTTCCAAGCGCTGCCTGTCTAGCCACACATTAATCTGGCGCTCTAAGCCTCCGATAAGCTGGACGGTGCCTACCCCGGGTAATTGTCTTAACGCATCACCGACTTTCTTATCAATCAAATCATAAAGATCGGGATAAGATTCTTTTGCAGTAATACCGACAAATAGTATAGGAACGTTGGCAGTATTTAATTTAAAAATAAAAGGGTTGTCCATTTCGTCGGGTATATCCGGTAAAAAACGCTTGGACAGGTCAATGCGGTCACGCACATCGTTAGATGCTGCGTCTAAATTCGTCCCCCAGATAAACTTTAATGAAATGGTAGAGACTCCTTCGGAAGATTTTGAGGTTATTTTCTCTAAACCCGGCGTTGTCGCAAGTTGATTCTCCAACGGTTCGGTAACCTTCGCTTCCACATCCTCGGGGCTGGCGCCGGGATAAGAGGAAACAACGGTGATTACGGGAGGCTCGATCTTAGGCATGCTATCTATGCCTATGCGGGTTAGACTATATAAGGCAAGTATAATAATTGCGGAAAAAATCATCAAGTTGGTAACTGGCCTTTTTACGCCAAATTCAGGAAAATTCATTTTTCCTCCTCAACTATTACTAGACAATTGCCGTACAGCCTTTGCTGCCCCACAATCACTACTGCCTCGTTTTCTCTGAGACCTTCTTTTATCTCCCAATACGGCCCTTGGTGGATGCCTACAAGAACCTTGCGGATAATAGCTTTATTGTTTTCTATCACGTATACAGAAATGTCCGGCTCCCTACCTATGAGGGCCTCTTTTAAAACCACCGGCACTTGCTTATACTCCTGAATAATTAGTTTTACCCTGGCAAACATCCCAGGCTTAATAAGTTGTTCGGTGTTATCAATAGTAATCTCTATGGGTACCGAACGAGTATCGAGATCCAAAACCGGGCTTATCTGAGTCACCTCTCCTATAAATTCTTTACCTAAATATGCATCAAAAGCAACTCTAGCTTCTTGGCCTAGGGATAATTGTGATACGTATCTCTCAGGAATATCTAAATCAATCTTTACCTTATTTATACTCACTACCAGCGCAACCGGAGTTTGAGGCGCTACATTAGCCCCAATATCAACATATACCCTTCCTACTATTCCTGCGAGAGGACTCTCGACCGGAGACTTTTCGAATTTTAAACCGACTTCGTCACGGTCAATAAAAGCGATGGGTTCGCCCTTGGCCACTTGCGCGCCATCCACTTTAACTTTCTCGGCTATTTTACCGCTGACCTTAGGATATACCACCACCTCATCCTGGGCTTTTACGCTGCCTACATAATCCAGGGTCTCTGCAAGGTCTTTTAGCGATACTCTCATAACTTTCACGGGGATTGCCTGTGATAAGCCGTTCTTTTTTTGCTCTCTTGCGGTACAGCCAGATAAAAATAAGATACCCAGCAACAAAATAATCGCGTTTGATTTTCTAGGTCTAATACACATCACATCCCTCCTGTTGCTTTATCAAACTTTGCTTTGGCAATACCATAATCGTACATTGCTTCCTTCTGGTTAAAAAGGGCTATTACATAGCCAAGCGATACATCATCGAGATCAAGGTGACTGGCAATCCCGGCGTTATATTGTGCGTCAACTACTGCCAGCGTATCTTTATACACCACAACTTTGGCTTTTAGGGATTGCAGTTTTGAAATCGCGTTGTTGAGCGCTATACACGCATTTTTTAGCTCAAGAGCTATGTCGCTTTGTGTCTTTTGTGTAGTAAGCCCGGTTTCTTTTAAATCAATTATCGCCTGTTCTACTTTCGCCCTGGTTGCCCAGCCGTCAAAAAACGGCCAGGTAAAGGTGATACCGAGTATGCTATAATCATTCCAATTTTTTGTGGTTGTTGCCGCTACGTGCGAACGGCTGTAATAATCCCACGAAGCATACACCTGGGGCCGGCTATCTGCCTTAGTAACTTCAATTGCGCTCCTATCGGCTTTTTCCTGCGCAAGATATTGTCGTATCTCAGGCCTCTCCTGCATAGCCTTCAAGAACGCCTCTTCATATGCAATATCCCTCGGCTCAAAAGACAAATTGCCTTGCGGCCTTATGACGATATCTTTGTCTAAGAATAATAAATTGCGCAATAGCGTCTGTGTTGATTCAATCTGATGCAAGGAAGCCTCATAGGCCTCTTGTACGCTTGCCATCGATTCTTCGATCTTCAATATGTCTGACTGCGACGCCTGCCCATTCTGATACCGTGCCTGGATATAGGTAAGGTGTTTGAGGGAATTCTCTTTTATTTTTTTATTGAGGCCGGCATATTCTTCTGCTAAGAGCAAGGTATAGAACGCCTTCTTGACCGCCAAAACGGCTTCCAGTTTTGCCTTATCAAGAAGCGCTTCGGATACTGCCAACTTTGCTTTGTTCTGTACAACTGTATTTTTGGTCTTGCCTCCGTTATAGAGATACTCTTTCGCGGTAAACTGCGCAGAGCTCTGGGACAGGTCTTTCGAATAATAGCCGCGGGTATCCGTAGAGCTTGCGGTGAATTGTAAGGTCGGCAAAAATCCTGACCTGGCCTCGCGGATCTTTTCCTTGCTCTTCCTTACCTCTTGGGCCTTCAGTAGGATATCGCGGTTATCCCGTAAAGCCAACGCAATCGCCTCATCGAGAGTAAGAGATACCTCTGCTGCAATAATGACGCAGGGAAAGAAAAAAAGAATAAAAACCAAACACAGCCTCTTTTTCATGTTTTTCTTTTCTGGGCGTGGTCCATTAACAGGGCGTCTTTAATTTTGGTAACTATCCTTAAATAATTTTCGCGCTCCGCCTCAGATATCTTACCAAAGAGACTCATCGCCATCTTTCTGCGCTGCGCGTTAATCCTTTTCACTAATTCTGCGCCTTGGGAGGTGAGTTTTATTTTTATGATGCGCCTGTCCTTTGGGTCAAAAATCCTTACCACATAGCTATCTCTTACTATTCTGTCTACGATACCGGTCATCGCCGCGGTGCTCACATGCATCGCAAGTGCTAAATCCTTCATCTTTGATTCCCTATTAAGGAACAAGAACTCAAGCACCAAGAACTGCGGCAGGGTGATTTTTTCTGCGTAAAAATCTCCCATATAGTGTCTGGCAAACTCCCTGGCCATCACCGGAAAGATGCTGCTTAATCGGTCGGCAAATTCAGAAAGGGCAAGTGCCATTTGTTCATCTCCTTTATATTTAATAATATTGACTATTCACAATATTAAGTATAATACAAAACGGTTGATTTGTCAAGGACAATGCGTTGTTTTATTGTTGGTTAAATCGACAGGGGGGAAAGCTTGCCAGGAAGTCTTAACTGGAGAGTTTTACGCGCGGCTCCTTTCTTCTCTCATGAGCCGCGATAAACTGGATTATGGCATCTTTGTATTTATTGCTGATATTTAAAAATTTGATTCCGCACCTATAGCCGAGGCCCCGTATATAATTGCAATACCTTACTTCTCCCTTTATTTTCATCACCTCTTGCAAGCCAAAGAAAGCCCCTTCTATCTCAGTGTCAATAATCAGCCCTTTGGGCAAGAAATATTTCGTTTGCAGCCCTATCCCCAATATGCTTATATCGAGCACCTTGACCTCAAATTTATTGCCGCTGGCAAGGCAAAACTTTTGCTGGTGAAGCTCTTCGGTCTTGCAGACAACTTTAAGGTCTATGTTTACGCGGGAGGCTAATCTGGTTTCCATATCAAAAGAGTAGACGCACTGCGTATCTTTTTTCAAGCGCGGCAACGAAACGGGTAAGCCTTGTTCTTTCCTTCTTGGCAGGAGAAATGAATTTTATCCCGAGCCTGTAGCCGAAGGCCTTCCTGTGCCGGGACACGGAAGAAACAATCCTGCCTTTCATGGGCAGGAATACATCCTTTGCCGGACGCAACTCAATGATGGCATTCCTGGGGGCTTTCTTTGCGCACGCAAGCGCAATACCGCTTTTGCTTATATCAAGAATGTACCCTCTTGCCCTAATACCATTCTTACAGATAATAGTAACGCAATATTTCTTCATACCTCTTCCTATAGGGGGTTTTAAGTATTACCTCTTTATTATATCTTAGTCCCATTGCAACTCAAGGTCTTTTGCTCCCTTACGTAATATAACCCTGTCTTGGCGTATATCGGTAACGAGATAGCCGTCTACCGTATCGCCGATACTAATTACGGCATCATTTACTATCGCCATGGGGCAAGACCCGTCCCAAAAAATACCGCTTAACACGATAACGGAAGTAGCGCCCTCTTGAGACACTATGCCCTCACCGGTGAAGGGGTCTTTTTTAAGCTTCCATTTCTTGCCTTCTTCTTCTAGCTCCGCATACGCCTCTCCGATGGATTTTTCTTTCGGTGCGGCTCTTTGAAGATACTGGCCTCCTTGCGCCGGCAGGATTATCGCCTGCCTTGGCTTCCTTTCTTTCTTTGCCTTGCGTATGTGTTCAACCGAATTCTTGGCGGAAAAAAATAACACCACGACTAAAAATCCCGTAATAATGAGCTCACTTATCGTTCTCTTATTCATTTCTCAGACAAAAGGTATAATTTTAAAACCATTACACTGTTCAAATTTTTACTTTCATTCTTGTCTTGAGTAACTTGTAATTTCTCTATCGTGACAAAAGCAGGCAATGATTTCTGAAGTATCTGGATATACCTTACCAGGGCCACATATGATGAACTCAATTCAACCGCCACAGCTATGCTTTGATATTCTCCTTCATCCGCTCCGGGTAGCTGCTTCTCTGCGGTAAAAAAAGGCATCCTGGGCTGGGTTTTAAGAGAGCGCACCGCGATATTGAAACGGTGGGCATATTCAGAAATAAGCCTTACGGCCTCTTCTTCCTGGGGAGGGAACCTGTTTATTTGTTTATAATGCGCCTTAAGCCTGGCGAGCCCTTCGTCCAAAGTCTTGGCATTATCCATCATCCCCTCTATTGCCTCGATCTGGTTGTTCAGCGCAGTTAACTCAGCCCTAATCCTTACCGCAGCATTCCTGCGGGGAAGATATATAAAAAGCCAGAATGCCAACAATACAAATACGATTGCAAGATGGGCAATAATGATCTTTTTATTCAAAAAGGCTAGATTCCTAATATTCATCTTATCTGACAAGGTCGCATTTTACTTCAAATCTTTGGGCTCCCTCTACCCGGTTAATGAAGGTAAGCCTGGCTTCGGCTACAAAACGAGAATCTTGCAATTTTCTTATGAAATTTGAAATCGCGCGTTCGGCGATATCTTCGTTGGCGGAAATCACCCCTCTTAAAATCAGCGTATGGCTTGCCTGATCCAATATAAGATTATCTAAGCGCGTGTCGCTGGGTATGGTGGCACTTACGAGCTTTAAAATGCCCTCAACCGGGACATGGCCTTTCTGCAGCTTATGAATCATTTCTTTTCTTCCGTCAATACGCCGCTTCAAGAGTTCAATATCTTTAATGCCTTCCAGATACGCAGACGTATGTACCAGCCGCTTCTTATAATCCCGTATCTGAAATTGAACAAAAAACAAAGAAAGTAATAGTATGGATGCTACGGTAATTGCGACTACCCTTAGCGAAGCAGTTTCCACCTGTTCTATTTTCTCGGTAATAAACTCCGCGGGCAGCAAATTAATGGCGTGCGCATCTGCCAGTACTGCGCCAACAACATTGGCAATTTGATTCTGGTCATCGTATATGCTTCTTCCTTCGAGGTCGTGCGTAGTGATCGCAGAAGGCAAGGGCAATACGGTTACTGGTAACGAAAGCTCCCGCGTTAAATATCGGGTGAGGTTCTTAAAATTCGCGCCTCCGCCGGTCAGATACAGCAAAGAAGGTTCGTGGACATTAAAAGTAGACGCATAGTAATGGAATGAGCGGCTCAATTCTTTCGTAAGGCCTTCCAAGAACGGCCTGATTAAAGACATGCTGCGTATATGTTCGACATTATTGTGAGAGGCGCCTTGCTCTTCGAAAGGGATCTCAATAATTTTTTTGATTTCCTCTGCCTTTTCGTACGCAAGATCGTTTCCAGGCGTATCTGCCGCGGCAACAGAAGCAAGCACATGGGTTAGTTTATCTGAAGAAAAACCAAGCCTTCTTACAAAATTCAATTTCTTATCCTTATAGATACAAAGAAAAGATTCGTAGAATCCGATATCTAACACCGCCGCAACCGAAGCCTCGCCTAAAGAAGCTTTCAGGATATTGGCGTAATTAAAAGGCGGGCTGCTCACGTATGTAGGAACAAGACCGCAGTCTTTTACGAGGCTCAAGAAGGCGCGTATGAATTCAGAATCAGCAAACGCACAGATAATTTCATTCTTCTTGACCCCCTCCTGATCAACGGATTCTCTGACTAATTGCCAATCAAACACGACATTTTCAATGCGTAAAGAGGGCTGTTCTTTTTTTAACTGCCACTTGATTGCCTCTGGCATCTCCTCAGGCGGCAACACAGGAAGGAAGAGGTATTTTAAAACAACATGCTCGGGATCAAAAATTGTCAGATACGCCTGGACGGAAAGAACGGAGTTCTTTCTCATAAAATTGCCGATAAAATTCTTAATTTCTTCCCTATTCCCGTCTGACAGCGCAATGCGTTTAAATGCATAATCCTGGAGTATCCACTTCTGACCTGTGGGGCGCAAAAGAGCGACCTTAATAAAGGCCTTCCCGAAATCAATAGAGATTGCCTCTGCGTGATTTTGCCTCGGCATATTGAGAAGTTTTTTAAAAAAGCTACCAGCCATATCTGACAATCAAATAATATACCGTAAAAAACAATACGAGTGAAATCAGTATTGATGATAACGCAACCCCTACCCTGAACGTGCGCACCTGGTCATCAACAGATATAAAGGTGTCGTCCTGCTTCTTGTTCATTTTTTTACTTGCGGTAAAAACCATTTCAGGAACGCATAAAAGCAAAATCCCAAAGGTCAAAGCTACTATTCCTGCCAAACTCAAAAATATCATCCCCGCTCCTTTTGTTTATTGAAACCGTTTTAAAGCAACCGACGTGCTTGCTGCTGCATCGCATTGCCATCCTGCATACGCGCCTGCCTTGCTCCTGGTCTCTAAACCAACCACTATCCGCCTGACATCCAGCGGATTGGTGGCCGCTGATTCATTGGCATCGTAATACCTAAAAGCCGCATCCTGCAACCCATTAATATCCATCCCTGCTTTCGAGTAATAAGGGATAAGGGCGTCTGCGCTGCCGTCTATGGAACGGTACAATTTTAGCGTCAGTGTACTTAGTCTGTATCGGATGCGTTGATTATCCTGATTGACAAAAGTCAACTGGTTTGGCTCTGCCGTAATGACGTATTTGCAGAAACGTAGCCCTCTGGCCTGGCTGTCTCCTTCGAGTATGTTATCCATCGCATCCTGAAGCATCATATCTATATTGAGCTTCTGGGGGATAAAGGCGGCATCCTGCAGAAGAAACAACATAAGATACACCCCGCAGCTGGAGAGTATCGCAATAATCGCAATAACCAAAACCGTTTCGGTAAGGGTATTTCCCGACTTGTGTGCTATGTCTTGCCGCTTTTGCCTTCGCAAAGACCATTCTCCCCTAATAAGGATAATTTATGTTTTTGCTGATATAGGTAACGTACCTGGCGAACGCTTCGGGAGAGCCGGGTTTTCTCGTCTCAGCAATTATCTTCTTAGTACTCTCTTCGCTCAGGCTCGAGCCATGCACATAATCCACTGTTCTTGCTACATCAAGATTATACCCTTGGTAGCGTGCAAAATATGCGTTTTCTATTTTCTCATACGGCATATTGTACAAAACTTCCATTTCGAAACGTGCAAGATTATTTGCCAAAGCCAGCTCTTCAGAACGAAGCGTGCCGCTGATATGGCTGCTCAATAACAAAGAAAGGGGAACCGCGATAATTGCCAGCACAATTATGGTTATGATAAGCTCTACGAGGCTGAAGGCCCTCTCGTTAAGGGATAATCTCGGTATCAATCTCACGGTAATCTTGTATTTTTGCCGCACCAGGAACTAAAGGCATCAGGTTATAGGCGGCCTGCACGGTTCTGTACGCAGGCGATCCAGGGATCTTTCCTGTTGATTTGACGGTGAACGCGAAATTGTTGGAAGCCGGATACACCCGCAAGGACCTGGTTGAACCATCTCCCATAATAAATGCCATATCTACGTAAGCTGTATT
>QZKA01000010.1 GCA_003598135.1 Candidatus Omnitrophota bacterium | reverse complement strand
GTACGGAGTACGGCGCGCTAATGACAAATACCAAAGCACCTGCCTAGCCGTGCCCCTCAACCTTTGACCTTACTTAGCCTTAACCTAGGCCTCGACCTTGCTTAACCTAAAGCCTTGACCTTAACCTTACTTAGCCTAAGCCTTGGCCTTAGCCTTTAGTATAATTTCTACTACAGCGATTAGTATATCAGAAATCTATAAAGTTAGCAATACCTAGAAGTTAACATAACTATGCGCGGGGAAGATTCTGTTTTGCGAGGATATCAAACTCAACGTTTACCTTATGGGAAGGGCTTTTGAACCCAAGGGTGGTGTGAGTGAGGGTATGAGGAATAACGTACACAGAAAATGTATTTGACCGTTTGCCAGCCACGGTAAGGCTTATCCCATCAAGGGCTATTGAGCCTTTCGGGATTACATAGGACATAAAACTTAAAGGTACGACGACATCAAAACACGTATTTCCAATTCGCTGATATCTGCGGCGGACGAGGCCGGTACATTCTACATGTCCCATCACAAAATGCCCTGATATCCTATCGCCGACTTTTAAACTCCTCTCTAAATTCACTTTTTCAGCGCTGTGCAGGCTGCCAAGGTTTGTCTTTTGCATTGTTTCAGCCAAGAGTTGAAATGTTATACTGTTTCTATCAATTGCGACTGCGGTAAGACAGACTCCATTTACCGCAACGCTATCTCCCACCTTGACATCGTCGAGTACTTTTTTTGCCTTAACCTTAAGCAAAAAAATATTTCCTCTCCTCTGGATGCCCCCTGCCAGCCCTAACTCTTCAATAATCCCGCTGAACATTGTATTGTACGTATCCTTCGACTAAGAAATCTTCTCCTAGCCTTTTAAGCCTTACTTCCTTTAAACGTATGGCTTTTTCTACCCTGGCAACTCCCCTGCCCATAACTGAACCTATGGCATCTTTGCCTCCGATAATCTTGGGACTCATGAAAAATAATACTTTATCCACCAGCCGTTCATCAAACAACGAGCCATTCAGCGTACCTCCGCCTTCGACTAAAATACTGGTTATCCCCTGCTGCGCCAATTTCCTCATCGCGCCCTTAAGATTAACCTGGCCTGCCCTTTCTTTAACTTCCAGAATTGTCGCTTTTTTGGATAATAAATTCCTGTTTTCGGTTTCCTGGCCTGGCGTAGTAGGAATAGTAACTATGATGACTTTGCCTTCCTGAGAAAAAATCTCTGCCGCATAAGGCGTGCTCAATCTGCTGTCGATAATAATTCTTGTAGGCTGCCTTTTGGAAAACAACGCATTTAATTTAGGGTCATCCCTAAGCACCGTATTGATCCCGACCATTATCGCATCGTATTGAGAACGCAGCCGGTGGCTGAACGCACGCGACCTATCCTGGGTTATCCATTTAGAATCGCCTGTACGTGTTGCAATCCGCCCATCGAATGACTGGGCAATCTTTACGGTAACCAAAGGCATTCCTTGAGTAATATATTTAACATAGGATTCGTTTGCCCTTTTTATCTCTTCCTCCAAGACCCCCACCTCTACCTTTATATTATTTTTCTTTAAAATTGCGATACCCTTGCCGTTGTTGAGCTTATTTGGATCGATCATCCCCACCACCACTTCCTTGATGCCGCTTCTGATAATGTTATCCACGCAAGGAGGGGTCTTGCCAAAATGAGTACAAGGTTCAAGCGTCACATACAAGGTCGACTTCTGCGCTTTTTCCCCGGCCTGGGTAAGCGCTACCACCTCGGCGTGCGCAAGCCCTGCTTTCTCGTGATAGCCTTTCGCGACAATCCTGCCGTTGTTGACAATCACTGCGCCTACCATCGGATTAGGCGAGGTCTTGCCCCTCGCCTTCAGGGCCTCCCGCAATGCAATGCGCATATAGTAAAGATGGTCCTTTTTCATAGCCTTGTTTTTGCTTTCTTAAGGTCTTCCACTAATGTATAGGGTATTTTAACTGACCCAAGCTTAACCTCAGGTTTTGCGTCACCGTGAAAATCAGACCCCCCGGTAACCAACAGATTGAGTTTTTGCGCAATCTGAAGATAAAAATGCACTGTCTCCTCGGAATATTCGCTGTAGAGGGCCTCAATACCCATAACGCCCTGCTCGGCGAAATAAGGAATCAGGTCATTGTTTTCAAGTACATGGGGATGTGCCAAAACGGGGATGCCCCCTGCATCTTTTATTATCCTGGCTGCTTCATATACGGAAAACCGGAATCCCGCAACATAGGCCGGCCCCTTATCCCCCAAATATTTATCAAATACCTCCCAGGTGCTCCCCACTAACCCCTCACTGACCAGTGCCTTTGCAATATGTAACCTCCCCACTGTTCCTTTGGTTGCCAACGCGAATACCTTCGACGGGTCCAATGCAATATTAAGCGCGCCCAGTTTTTTCAAAATATGATGCACCCTTTCCGTGCGGACCTGCTGTAATACTGCAATCTTTTCCCTTAAAGAATGATTTTTGTAATCGACCAAGTACCCTAAGATATGGATTTCCCTGTCATTGTATTCAGCGGTAAACTCAATACCGGCTATAGCCTCAAGCCCGTGCACGCGCGAACACGCCATGACTAACTCCGTGCTGTCAACGGAATCATGCTCCGTCACAGAGATCGCAGAAAGCCCGCTTTTAGCCGCTTCGTCAATGAGCTTCTCCGGAGTATAACTTCCGTCTGAATAGACCGTGTGCAGATGCAGATCGGCGTACTTCATGAATCTCCTAAGCCTTCTTATCTGATTTTATCTTATCTAATATACCGTTGACAAATCTACCCGACTGGGGCTCGGAATATTTTTTTGCTAGTTCGATCGCTTCATTGATGGACACTTTCGGAGGAATATCCTGCCGGAACAAAAGCTCAAAACAGGCCAGGCGCAGTATATTCCGGTCTATTACCGCCATGCGTTCGATCTCCCAATTCGTCGCATGCTGCGAAATCTTTGCGTCAATTTCCTTCAGGTGTTCGGCAACCCCCTTAACCAATTCGCGGACAAAATCTTTTATTGACTCATCGGCCAGGGAAGATGCCTCTTCCTCCCTTAACCAGTAATTCTCAAGACACGCCCGGTAATCCTCCAAGGTGACATCCATCTGGTAAAGGACCTTAAGGCATACTTCTCGTGCGAGGCTGCGTTTGCGCATATTTTTCTTTATACCTTAATATGATTATTTTACCTTATCAAGTACGTTGACCATTTCTATAGCGGAAAGGGCTGCGTCTCTGCCCTTATTGCCGTCTTTGGTTCCTGCGCGCTCAATTGCCTGCTCGATAGTATCTGCGGTGATGACACCGAAAATAACCGGTAAGCCGCTATCCAGCCCAACCTTCGCAACTCCTTTGGCAACTTCGGAAGCAATATAGTCAAAATGAGGCGTTGAGCCGCGTATCACTGTGCCCACACAGAGAACGGCATTATAGTCTTTTGTTTTTGCCATTGCCTGGGCTACGGACGGAATTTCAAAAGCCCCGGGTACCCACACAACCGCCAAATCCTTATCCTCTGCACCATGACGCAAGAGCGTGTCAATACACCCTGCGACCAGCTCTTTTGTGACAAAATCATTGAAACGCGAAGCGACTATTGCGAATTTCTTTCCCTTTGCAATCAGATTACCCTCAATCACTCTTGCCATACCTCTCCTCCTTCTTTTGTACGGACATCCCTAGCACAATCCCCTTAAAGCTATATCGAAAGGTTATGCCCGAGTTTTTCCTTCTTTGTTTTAAGGTAACGGTAATTCAGGGGATTCGGCTCGGTCTCAAGAGGGATACGCTCGATCACCTTTAACCCATAACCTTCAAGCCCGACAATTTTACGCGGATTATTGGTCAGAAGTTTAATGTTTTTTATCCCCAAATCAACAAGGATCTGCGCGCCTATGCCGTAGTCCCTGAGGTCCGGCTTATGGCCCAACGCTTCATTCGCCTGGACCGTATCAAGTCCCTTATCTTGTAACCTGTATGCCCTCACCTTATCAACCAAGCCTATACCCCTGCCCTCCTGGTTCATATACAGGACGACGCCGTGCTTTTCTTGCTCGATAAGCTGCATTGCTTTCTTAAGCTGCCTCCCGCAGTCGCAACGCAATGACCCGAACACATCCCCGGTCAAGCATTCCGAATGCACGCGCACTAAGATTGCCTTGTTCTCATCGCACGCACCTAACACAAGTACCGTATGCACCTTGCCATTGGTTGAATCACGGTACAAAATAAGCCTGTAATTGCCGAACTCTGTCGGAAGTGCAGCCTCCGAAATCCTTTCTATGAGCCGCTCAGAACGGCGCCTGAACTCAATAAGGTCAGCGATTGAGCATATTTTAAGGGAATGCCGCATAGCGAATTCGCGCAATTGAGGCAATCTCGCCATTGAGCCGTCATCATTCATAATCTCACAAATCACCCCCGCAGGATATAGGCCGGCTAAAGACATGAAGTCTACTGTTGCTTCGGTATGCCCTGCCCTTACCAATACTCCTCCCTTCCTTGCCCGTAAAGGAAAAATATGGCCGGGACGGATCAGGTCCTCTGGTTTTGATTGAGGGTTAACCAGGACTTCAATGGTCCTTGCCCTGTCATGCGCAGAAATACCCGTAGTTGCTCCCGAAGCAGCGTCTACCGAAATCATCCAGGCGGTTGAAAGAGGATCTTTGGCCCCTTCTGCCCCCTGTTGTTCAGCCATCGGCTGCAGGTTCAATTCCTTCAACCTCTCCTCCCCCATGGGAACGCAGATGAGGCCTCTGCCGAATTTCGCCATAAAGTTGATGTGTTCGGGCTTTACGAACGAAGCAGCCACGACAAGATCTCCTTCATTTTCGCGGTCCTCATCGTCTACTACTATTACCATGCGGCCGTTTTTTAAATCATTGAGTATTTCCTGGATCGTATTAAACACGCACTCTCCTCCTAAAAAACAAAAAACCCGAAGAAAAATCTCCGGGCAGTATCCCTTTTATCTTCTCCCATCTGGACTTTGCGCAATAGCGTACACCAAACCATCCGATAAGTTTGGGTATGCCATCGTCACGCCACGTTCTGTGGCACCATCGGCTCTGGAATCTCACCAGATCCACCCGCCGCACATGCAAGCGGGGTAGCGGGCTTTAACACCTAAACCAGATTGATGGCTTGGTGTACGCTTTCTGCGTAACCGCCGGTTAGGAATTACACCTCCTGCCCAACTTCCATGGCAGGCCCGCCACGTCTTGCGGCGGAAACCCCGAAGATGGTGTAAGTATAGCAGAAATAAACCTGTTGTCAATATATTTAAAAAACCCTATAATAAGCCATAATGACAGGCAAACTCCACACGATACTCATCCGTAAGCATATCACGGTTGCAGCTGCCGAATCCTGCACTGCGGGGCTGTTCTCCTACCTTCTCACGAGCACTCCGGGAAGCTCACGCTATTTTACGATGTCTGTAGTCTCTTACAGTAACGAATCAAAATCAAAACTCTTACATGTTGCGCCTTCGTTACTTAAAGAAAAAGGCGCTGTTTCGGAAGAAGTTGCCCTGCGCATGGCGCGCACAATCAGAAAGATAGCGAGGGCTGACTATGGAATCGCCATTACCGGCATCGCAGGGCCGCAAGGCGCAACATTCGGTAAGCCCGTTGGAACGGTATATATCGCCATTGCACGCCGCAGCGCTGCCGATTGCCAGCTTTTCCATTTCCGTGGCAGCCGCTCTGCAATAAGAACCCGCGCAGCAAAAAAGGCCTTGCAGTTATTATTGAAGTCTATTTTAAAAAAATCACATCTATAACTTCTGCGGCCATGAGAATATTCATAGGCATAACGCTCCCCGATGACACAAAAGCTCACCTTGCGCATATTCAGAAAGAATTAAAACGCAGCTGCGCAGACGTAAAATGGGTCGAGCCACACAATCTGCACCTTACCTTGAAATTCATAGGGGAATTCGAAACGCCGGGCATAGAAAATGTCAAGCGCATCCTTACTGATGTTACACAGCGCCACAATTCATTTTATGCGCAAGTGTTATCTGCCGGGGCTTTTCCTTCAATCAATTGTCCGCGGGTGGTATGGATGGGTATCGGTAAGGGGGCTGAATACATCCAGAAAATTGCTGCTGAGCTGGAAACAGGATTAGAGACTATAGGGATCATTGCAGAAAATAAGCCGTTTTCTGCACATATCACTCTCGGCAGGGTAAAATCAGAAAAAAACAAAGAAGGGCTTGTTGATTCGCTGCAGAGCCTTATCGAAAAAACACTCACCCCCCCTACGCATGAATTTGCCGTTTCGAAGCTTACGCTCTTTAAGAGCACCTTGACTTCCGGCGGGCCGGTCTATGAAACCGTCTGCGAAGCCATCCTCAAAACCACCTGAAGGATAATATTGGTATACACACCTGCCATCAGGTCGTCGCCCATAATACCTGCGCTGCCGTTTAGTTTTTGGATATCCTTAAGCGGGAAGGGCTTGACGATATCGAAGATGCGGAATAAAACAAATGCGCATACAACTATGTATAGCGTAGGCGGCAATCCCAAAAGGCTCACAAACATTCCAGCTACTTCATCTATCACCACACACGGAGGGTCTTTTCGCCCGACCGCCTTTTCCGTATTGCCGGCAACTAAAAACCCTACAAGCAAGGTAATCCCGGTAAGCAGATAAAACAAACCTGGGAGTGGCTTCAATAGAAGAACTATCGAGGCCGCCACGAAGCTCGCTAATGTCCCGGGAAAAACAGGCACATATCCCAGATAAAACAGGGTCCCGAGAAGCTTTGAGGGCAAGGAAGGCATATTCCTTAAAAA
This sequence comes from Candidatus Omnitrophota bacterium, assembly GCA_003598135.1. Lineage (GTDB taxonomy): Bacteria > Omnitrophota > Gorgyraeia > Gygaellales > Profunditerraquicolaceae > SURF-25. The sequence continues at coordinate 18,479 of QZKA01000010.1, read as the reverse complement.
CTGGCTATGATCCTGCGGTTCTCCCACAGATACGAGAAACCGGAATAAAGGGTCAGGGCCACTATGAACCACATGAATACATCAATGCCCTGGCGAAAGATATTTTCCCAGGCAGGATTCCAGGTGAAATAGGCCAACATCACTTCTTTGAATACTATAAAACCAAGTATGACAAAAATTACCAGCATCTGCGAGAACGTCTTATGCTTGCCTATCTTACCCGCCGATAGCACCTTGCCTTTATTGAGCGCGAAAATTCGCAGGGACGTAATTAGGACTTCGCGCGACAGGATGATAACAAACATCCAGTCGCGGATAAGCTGCATCTTCACAAACGCCGCAAATGCTAAGAACACCAAGATCTTATCGGCGATGGGGTCGATTATCTTGCCGAAATCGGTTACCATGTTTTTCTTCTGGGCAATCATCCCGTCAAACAAATCGGTAAGTGCTGCACAAATAAAGAGCAGAAGGCTTATCGCTTTTGCCCAGAGCCCCTGAAAAGAAAGAACGAGCCTAAAAATTATAGCCAGGATAATTCTCAATATCGAAAGTTTATTGGCAATGTTCATCGAGCGCCTCTCCTACTAAGTCGTACTCAAGTGTATCATAGATACGGGCCTTGACGAATTCCCCGCACCGTAACCTTTTTTTTGAACAAACATAGACGACCCCATCCACCTCCGGGGCGTCATACTGGGTGCGCCCCAGGTACGAATTACCCTCCTGCTCATCTATCAAGACATCGAGGGTCTTACCTAAGAATTTTTTGTTTAATGCTTCGGAAATCTTCTGCTGGCAGGCCATAACTTCATTAAAACGATCCTGCTTGGTCTTTACGGAAACCTGCCCTGGCAACGCATAAGCAGGAGTGTCTTCTTCGCGCGAATACATAAAAGCACCCAGGCGTTCAAAGCCAAACGCGCGGATAAACCTGAGCAGCTCTTTGAATTCTTTCTCTGTTTCGGAAGGAAAACCCACGATTACCGAAGTCCTCAGCACTGCATTAGGCAGGGCTTTCCTTATCTTATCCAAAAGAAGGCAGATATCCTTCTTGCTAACGTGTCTGTTCATTGCGCGAAGAATACGGTCATTGACATGCTGTATGGGCACATCGATGTACTTGCAGATCCGGGGTTCCTGCCGTATCAGTGCAAGCAGCTCATCGGTAATCCGGCTCGGATAAAGATAAAGAAGCCTGAACCATTTGATATGCCTGGTTTGTGCCAGTATCTTTTTTAATAGAGACGTGAGGCTCACTTTTGGAACAAGGTCGGTCCCGAAACCGGTGATGTCCTGGCCGATAATATTGACTTCTGATACCCTGCGGCTATCCGCCTGCCTTGTCTTGCAAAGCACTGACGCGACATCAAGGCTTCTAAAACGCTGTTTGATTTTCGGAATCACGCAATAACTGCAATTATTAAGGCAACCCTCGCAAATTTTCAGATACGTGTAATGGGCAGGCGTTAATGTAAAATTATGCGCGGTATGATTAAGGGAAATACGGCCTACAAACGCATCGATCTCAGGAAATTCCTTAACGAGCATCTTCTTATACCTCTGGACAAGACAGCCGTAGGCGATAATTTTTTTAAGCTTCCCTTCTTTCTTAAGTGCAACCAGGTCCAACAGCATGTCTATCGATTCTTTCTTAGCGTCATCGATAAATGCGCACGTATTCACAATGGCAACCCGGGCATCCTTGATATCGACTATCTGATAACCTTTACGATGCAGCCGTCCCACAACAGCCTCTGAATCAACCAGGTTGCGCGGGCAACCAAGACTTACTATACCGATTGCGGGGTTCTTTTTCATCTGCCGACCTTTAAGCCGTCCCTGGTAATGGTAACCTGCTTCACTGCCTGGCCCCTCCTACCCAAAGGAGGTATATGTTTGGTGTTCACCTCAAGCTCTACTCCGCCTGCATTCCCCAATGACAGCTCGATCTTATCGTTGGCCTGCCAACTTTCGTATCTTCCCTTTTTAAGCACATTGCGTAAGACGGTTTTTCCGTCTACCTTGACTTCGACCCATGAATTTTCTTTTGCATACATGCCCAACCTTATTTCGACGGCCTTCTCTTTTTTGGCTAGCTTTGCCGTATCGCGCGCGCTTGCCTTTGTTTCTTTTTCGTATTGCACTTCTTTTGGTACTTTTAATACAGCAGCTGCCTTGGGTTTACGGGGTATTGATTTTATCTTGCTCCAGACAAACCGCAAAGCACCAAACCCCAGGAATACCGCCACAATTATCACTGCGATCCTGGCCGTCGTTTTAGAATCAAACGGCAGCTTAAAAGAAGACAACTTCGCCAGAGATATTTTTACCAAGGACTCTTTCTCTTCATGCACCAGCACCCTATGTGTTTGCGGCTCCTGATAGCCGGCGATAAAATCTTTGGGGTCAACGCCCAGCAATTTACAATAGATCTTCATAAATCCTTTTATATATACCGGGCTTAAGTTAATGATACCGTCTTCTTCGATGTTCTTAAGGATATCCAAGTGAATCTTTGTCCTCTTGGATACCTCTTCGAGGCTTAAGCCTTTCTGCAAACGTATTTTTTTAAGTCTTTCGCCTGCCGACTCCATGACTATCCTTCCTTGTCTTTGCCCTGCATCATTTCTTCTTTCAGCCACGCTTCTCTGTCAATTAGAATCTTGCGCGGCTTGCTCCCCTCGTAGGAACCAACCAAGCCTTCCTGCTCCATCATGTCGATGATGCGGGCGGCGCGGGTATACCCAAGCCTCATGCGCCTCTGGAGGATTGAAACCGAGGCCTGCCCGCTTTCCATAATAATCCTTACCGCCTCCTCATACAATTCGTCCTTTTCTCCGTTCACTAAAGAGGACTTTCCTTTCTCCTTCAATATCTCTTCGTCGTAAATCGGCTCTGCCTGAGATTTGATGAAATCGGTTACTGCCTCTATCTCCTTATCGGTGACCAATGCCGCCTGGGCACGGATCACTTTCGACTCCTGGGGTTTCAAGAAAAGCATATCGCCTTTTCCTAACAGCTTATCCGCACCATTCATGTCCAGTACGGTCCTGGAATCTACCTTCGAGGCGACTTTAAACGAAATGCGCGCAGGAAAATTCGCCTTAATGACGCCGGTAATTACATCGACCGAAGGCCTCTGGGTAGCAAGGATCAGGTGGATACCTACTGCACGTGAAAGCTGGGCAAGGCGGGTGATTGCATTCTCAATCTGCTCTCTGGCAATCATCATCAGATCCGCCAGTTCATCGATGATAATCACGATATAGGGCAAGACCTCCTGTTTCTGATTATAGGCCTCGATGTTTCTTAGTCCTGCCTTTGCCAATAACTGATAGCGGCTTTCCATCTCATCCACAACCCACCCGAGCGCACTCGAGGCCTTTTTTGCATCGGTGACTACCGGACAAAGAAGATGCGGCAGGCCGTTAAACGCCGCCAGCTCAACCATCTTCGGGTCAATCATCACAAATCTCAATTCGCTCGGGGAAGATTTAAAAAGCAGTGAAAGTATCAGCGAATTCACGCACACCGTCTTTCCGGAGCCAGTAGTCCCCGCAATCAAAAGGTGAGGCATCTGACCCAGATCGGCAACCACGGTCTTTCCGGCAATATCTTTACCCAGGACAAGGGTCAATTTTGAATCTGAATCCTGGAACTCGCTTGCAGACATTACCTCTTTAAGATATACGAAATTACTTTGTATGTTGGGGACTTCAACGCCCACCCTGCCCTTACCGGGTATCGGGGCCACAATCCTGACTGATTGCGCCTTCATCGCCAATGATATATCGTCACTTAACGCAACGATACGGTTTAATTTGACTCCCGGGGCAGGCTCAAGCTCATAGCGCGTAATAATAGGGCCGCGTTCTATATCGGTTACTTTGACGGCGATTCCGAAATCTTCAAGGGTCTCCTCAAGGATTTTCGCGTTATTAGTCAGGTCCTCCTTGATCTGCCGTGCACCTAAAGGAGGGGGCGATTCCAGCAAATCAACCGAAGGTAAATGGTAATCGCCTACTTTTATCACGGGTGTTTTTCTCTTGGATTCCTTATCGTCTTGAGCAACCGTTTCCTGTAAAATAACCTTTGGCTTTGCCGGTACTGACATTTTAAAGGCTTCACTTTTAGAAACAACATCGGGCGTAACAATCTTAGGCCTGCTTTCAGTCCGAAAGGCCTGAGTCTTTGCGTTAAGAAGCGGCTTAACCGGCGTAACTTTCTGCTTTCTGCTGAATACTGTAGCCGAACGAAACAAAGAGCGTATGCTGTTGAGAAAGTTAAAGAGAAAGGTCGAGATTAAAACCTCTGTGACGAGGGCAAGCGACAGAAGCAAGAGGGTCGCAAAAAGTATGAAACCGCCAAACCTGCCCAGGTACCGGATAAAAAAACTGGAGATAAAATAACCAAAGAATCCTCCCCGGTAAAACATAAGGGTTTCCCGCCCTGAGGCAAACAACCCGACTAAAGAGCTTGTCGATAACAGCAGTATAAAAAAACCGGCTATCCGGGGAATATTCAGGTAAGGGACGTTCTGGCGAAATATACTCACCCCCAGCCAGAGGATAAAAAGAGGCACCAGGTAACTAGGCATCCTTCCAGACAAGAATACGAGGATTCCAGAGAGGTATGCCCCGAAAGTGCGTATAAAGTTTTTGGGGGGGATATTGGGATGCGAGGTGTTAAAGGGTAAATCGTCGTAATGATAGGAAATAAGACTGGCTAGAACAATAATGCCAATCGCCAAGAGAATGATCCCTCTAATCTCATTGAGGCTTTTTTCCTTCACGTGCTAGTATGCTCTTCTGCCCGTTTCTTACTGAGGTTTATCCTGCCCTGCTCGTCTATTCCGACGACCTTGACTTTTATCTCATCTCCCAGCTTCACAACGGCCTCAACGTTCTTGACAAAACCCTCTGCCAGCTCCGAAACATGCACCAGGCCTTCTTTCCCGGGAGCTATTTCACAAAACGCGCCGAAATTGGTTACTTTTTTGACTTTTGCATTGTAAATGCGGCCTACCTCAACATCCTCGGTAATCGCTTTGATCATAGCGATGGCTTCATTGGATTTCATCGGGTCTGTAGAAGCCACCAACACTGTCCCGTCATCCTGTATATCGATACTGGCGCCCGTAGTGGCAATAATATGCTTAATGATTTTCCCTCCCGGGCCGATAACTGCACCTATCTTCTCGGTGTTTATTTTTAACGTCTCTATGCGCGGCGCATAGGAAGACAATTTTTCCCGAGGAGTATTCAATACCGAAGTCATCTTCGCTAGGATAAAACCCCTGGCTTCCTGCGCCTGCTTCATGCAAAGGTCCATAAGCTCAAGGCTGATGCCGTCAATCTTTAAATCTAATTGGACTGCGGTAATCCCCTGTTTTGTGCCTGCCACTTTAAGATCCATATCTCCATAGTGGTCTTCAAGGCCCGTGATATCCGTAAGCACGACTGCCTTTGACCCCTCTTTAACCAGGCCAAGCGCCACTCCTGCGACCACATCTTTTATGGGCACGCCTGCGTCCATCAAGGAAAGAGTCGAGGCACACACCGTAGCCATGCTAGAGGAGCCGTTTGATTCCAGGATCTCGGAAACCACGCGTATGGTATAGGGAAATTTTTCTTTCGGTGGTATCACTGCCAGCAATGCCCGTTCTGCGAGCACGCCATGGCCTATTTCCCGCCTGCCTGGCCCGCGCACAGGCGCGGTCTCTCCGACGCTAAAAGGCGGAAAGCTGTAGTGGAGCATAAAAGACTTGTATTTTTCCCCTTCAAGGGCTTCAATAAGCTGCTCATCCTCTCCTGTGCCCAAGGTAGTTACTGCAAGGCTCTGTGTCTGGCCGCGGGTAAAGATGCAAGACCCGTGCGTACGCGGCAGAACCGATACCGCGCAGGTAATAGGCCGGATATCCTTAAAGCCTCTTGCGTCTATCCGGATATTCTCTTTTAGGATCTTCTTTCGTACCTGTTCCTTTTCCACCTCTTCGAGGGCAACGCGGACATCCTCAACCTGATACCCTTCGGGCGTAAGGCTAGTTTCGAGTTCTTTCGCCAGTAAATCCGCCTCTTCCTCGCGTTCTTCTTTTTTACTCAAGGAGTAAATATGTGCTAATTTCTCTTTTGCCAATTCCTCGAGCCTGCGCTTGAGCTCAGGAGAAGTAATCTTATACTGGACGTCCTGCTTAGGCTTTCCATGCGCGCGGCAAAAATCTTCCTGGAAATGAATAATTTTCTCAATGTGCCCGAAGCCGAACGTAACCGCTTCAAGAAAAGTCTTCTCGGAGACCTCGCGGCATTTTGCTTCAAGCATAATAATACCCTGGGCATTGCCGACAACCACTACGTCCAGGTCAGAATGCTCCAGTTGCGCGTAAGTAGGATTCAATACAAAGCCGCCCTCCTGCAATCCCACGCGGCAACAGGCAAGCGGGCCGTTAAAGGGGATGTCGGAAATAGCCAGCGCCGCCGATGCACCAATCACTGCCAGTATATCCGGGTCATTTTCTCCGTCGCTTGAAAGCACAAGCGCGATAATCTGAACTTCGTTTAAGAGCCCTTTCGGGAAAAGGGGCCGTATCGGCCTGTCGATGAGGCGTGCGGTGAGGATTTCATTTTCCGAAGGCCTTCCCTCGCGTTTGAAAAACCCTCCGGGAATCCTTCCTGCTGCGTATGTTTTTTCCTGATATTCAACGGTAAGGGGGAAAAACCCCTGACCTTCCCTTATCTCTTTCGACATACACGCAGTAACCAACACCACGGTCCCACCGTACTGCACCGTTACAGAACCGTTAGCCTGACGCGCCACCGCTCCTGTTTCTATAATAAGCTCTTCATTACCGAATTGTATTTTACTTGTATTTGATTGCATTATGACCTCTTATGGTAAATGGATTTCATCCGGGCGAGAAAGTTATTTCCTCAGGTGAAGCTTCTCAAGAATCTCCTCGTATTTGCGGACATCTTTTTTCTTAAGGTTGCTGAGGAGCTTGCGGCGTCTTCCAACAAGCATAAGAAGACCGCGTCGCGAGTGGAAATCTTTCTTGTGTTGATTGAAATGGCCGGTAAGGTTATTGATCCGCTCAGTAAGAATTGCTATCTGTACCTGCGCAGAACCGGTGTCCCGCGCATGCGCTTTAAAGTTCTCAATGACTTTCTGTTTTACATCCTTGACTAACACCAATCTCTTTTCCTCCTTATCTTATTCCCTTCGCTAAAAGAATTATGCCTTGCACTTACGTTTGCAATACTAATAAGTATTATAAGTTATTTTACCGCATTAGTCAATATTTTCTCTAAGACAGTGGGGAATCAGGCAGCACCCTTTAGGGGCATTCGCTAGTGCTGCTTAAAGGCAGGTTTCTCTCCACGAATGCGATAATATTTTTCTGCGTCTGGCTGTCGGTAGTATGGAACTCAATCCCCATGCCTGGATAAATCTGCGGCTGGATCTCTTTCTGTACAAGCCAAACTACCGTAGCTGTGAGCTCAAGGAGGCCGGGCTTAGGCAAAAGTTTAAGCCTTATATCCAAAGGCTGGCCAAGCGGGTATGTCTTCTCGGCAAACAGCAATATCCCCACGGCGCTGATGTTCAAGACTTTGCCCTCGTTAAATTCTGCTTCGCCTTTAGCCTTAAACTCTATGCCGATACCAATCGGCAGCCGCTTGAACCTGCGCCTTAGATGCATCCTCTGTATTTCTGCAATAATCCTGTCTTCCTCAAAACACTTCAGCGCTGTTTCTTCGTCCTCGTATATTTCGAACACGGTATCCAACCCCACCATCGCCAGGATCTTTTTGATATGCGCGGGGATCTTGATAAAACTGATCCTGCCTTTGTGGTTTAATACGTTTTTATACGCGACAGTCAAAACAGAAAGCCCTGTATAATTGAGAAGGTTGACGTTTTCGAAATTACAAATGATATCGGTATATTCCTGCGCAAGGCACCAGCCGATCTTCTCAATCAGGTCCGATGAATCAACGTCAATATCTCCGGCTAAATCAAGGATGATTATCGAATCCGCTCTTCTTAAAGATATTTCCAACATAAAAATTCCCCTATGCGATTATCTCCAATACTTCTCTCAATGGCTGGCCAATGTGTATCCCCAATCTGGTAGCTGCTGCAGTGCATGAATGCACCGAACTTCTAAGCGCTTCAGAGAAAGAAGATACGCCTGTAATCTTTACCGCTACGTCTTCAAACTGCTCTGCCGCCCCTATATTCAGGTATCCGCACATGACATAGCCTCTTTTGCCTTTCAGCACAATCAGGTTTTTTTTACCCAACTTCATGCGCAGCGCTTCAATATTTCTTTTGCCGATTTTCAGTTTTTTGTACTGCAACATGGCGTTACGCCTCTCTATTTGCAACCTCTTCAGCTTACGCGCTGCAGAAATTCCTGATTACAAATGCTTTTATAGTATCACAAAATGCCCGGGCCAGCAATTCGTTTTCTTTAAAAAACTCTTGCCTTTTAATACCATAGCTATATAATACCTCTGTGAATGCAAAATACGCCAATATACTTTTGACAATAATCCTCATCTTCCTCATCACTATTTCATTAAGATTAGTACATGTGGCAATCCTTTTGGCTAATTTTAATGAAAATATGCAGTTTCTAACGAATTCCCACCAGGAACTCGTGATTGCAAACCGCAACCTTAAAAAAACTATTGCAGGGCTGTCTGCCCAGATTGCCCTCATCGAGGAAAAGGCAGGGGCAATAAAAAAAATTAAAACGATACCTATGAAAGGGGGTGCAGAGTGAAAAAGAGAACTATCTACATTGCGTCTTGCCTGCTTGCCGTGTTTTTGTTGTCAGGATGCGCAAGCGCAATACCGCAAGGTTTAATCTACACCGAAGTAAAACTGCCTTCAGCGGTTGGTAACGACGGAATGTCCTACAGTAAAGTAGGTGTTGCCAAAGCTACTTCCATTCTCGGTTTAGTGGCAACCGGCGACGCAAGTATTAAAGCAGCAATGGCCAACGGAAAGATTTCAAAGATCAAATACGTAGACTATGATGCAAAGAATATCCTTGGCGTCTATGGTGAATATACCACCACCGTCTATGGAGATTAGCCCGAGGTAACGGTATAAAAAATAAAGAGGCCGGCAATTTTTAAATGCTGGCCTCTTTATTTTACGATCAGCGCCTTTTATTTACGGCGAAAAACGGTAATCTTCCCTTATCCTGAATGCCTCGCGAAAATCATACACATCTTTAAAATCATCAAGCGAATCTTTCTCGTCTTTACCCATGATGCCGTTTTCTATCATATTGTAGACGATCCTGCCGAAATCCTCTGTAGTGCGCACACCCCAGTGCTCAAACACGGTAATCGACATATTGCCGTATTGCAAAAGGCTGAATTCCTGTATGCCCAGAAGCAACTCCTGGCCGCTACAGTGACCTTTTCTCTTTAGCTTCTCCTGTGTAAACCAAAGCGCACGCAGTACAAACTCGTAGGCATCTGCCTTGTAGCGCGAGTCTCTATCTATGATTTTCCCAACTTTCTTATAAAACTCTACCATATAACTCCTTTACACGTACGGGGCAATAATGCGCTGTATTTCCCCCTGGAGCAGTCCGTTTGAAGCGATGTAACCTGTTGAGGTATGCACAAGGGGGCCTCCTTTTAATCCCGCGATCTTGCCTTTTGCTTCCCGGATAATGCATACAGCCCCCGCAAAATCCCACGGCAAATCATAATACTCAACCGCCGCATCAAGCTTACCTTCCGCAATATAGGTTAATATGCGCGCCGAGGAGCCGAACATGCGTATATTAAATACCTCTTTTGCCAATGCTTCGAGCGCGCTGGCCATCTTATCCGCAGCGTATCGTATGCTGGAATCAAAAGAAAGGTAGCAATCTTTTATATCCTGGCGTCTTGAAACCTCTATCCTACTGCCGTTCTTGTAGGCGCCGTTTCCTGCCTCCCCCACATAAAGCTCATCATCCATAGGCATATACACTACTCCACCCACAAACTCTCCCCTGCGCACAATTCCTATCGAAGTCCCGAAAAGGCCGATGGAACGGATATAATTATGTGTCCCGTCAAGAGGATCGATAACCCAGACAAATTCTTTCGAGGCCTCCTGCGCGCCGCTTTCCTCTGCAATGATGCCGTGGTCAGGAAACTGCCGCCTGATTCTCTCCACTATTAGCTGCTCGGCTTCTTTGTCGAAATTAGTCACCAGATTCCTATCTCCCTTGCTTACTACTGAACCGACCTTTCCGAAGTTGGCGCGTAAAAAGTCCCCTGCCTGCGTTGCTGCTTCTATGCCCACCTTGATTATATCTTTCATAGCCCTTCCTTAAAAATCATATCACTCGTTTTACGGATTGTTTTATTCTAACACAACGCGCAAGCCGCGCAATATTTCTTATCTTAAGACGCGTAAAAAAAACTAAGACATCAAAAGGCTATTTTCTCTCCTTTGATAATCTCCGGTAGCGGCCTTGCGTCAACGCGCAAGCCGCCGTCGTGCTCGACGACTATCGTGTAAACCATCCCGGGGATAAATTTCGTGCCGGGCGCTTCAATCTGGGCATTCTTTATCCCCACCTTTTTTGCCTCTTTGGGGTTAAGGGCATACTCCCAGAATCTTTTCCAAAGCTGCGTTTCGAACCTGCTTGCAGGCTGTTGCAGCGCGTAACCAGACGGAACCGTATCAACCTTATTAATTTCGCATACCTCGGCACCCTTTCCGTTTAAGGCAAATACCCTCAAAAAGATAGAAGCGCTTTTGCCCTTTAAGGGATGGCCGCTTTTTACATAAAAATCATCAAAACGTATCACCATAGCCTGGAACTGGATAATATTCTGGGTAAAGGTAAAATACTTCGGCGCAAGAGGGCAGGATTGGGTGTCGTATTCAAGAAATTTTATAGTGGTGTAATGCTTCTTGGAAACAGGGTCATATCTTACGTCAGTCACCAGCGCCTCTGCCACGCGGGAATCGGCGCTGAGCCGCTCAATGATCTTTTCCAGGATCTTGTTGCGACGGTAATGGCTGACCGCATACGTCCCCGCCAAAACAAGCACCACAAGAATGATTAGAATCTTGCTATTGAGGTATCTCATATGTGCACGAACGTATTATAACCTATCTTTGCGCAGCGACAAATAAGAATTAATTGATACCAGAAAGATATCATCGAGCCTAACCAGCCTAAAGGTCCTATCAGTATTAAGTTCTGTATTGGCCTTTGTAATAAGCCTGGTAAGTACCCGGGGGTTTGTTCTTTTGCCGGGCATCTTCAGGTATTGCTCCTTCCTCTCATACAAAATAGTGCCGGGATCTATGCCCAGCCGGTTAATCTCACAGGTAAAATCGGTCTTATCGCAGAGGGACTGAAGTATTTTTATCTCTCTCCTCATATCCTTCTCTGTCTGGGAAGGCAGGCCAAAGATCATGGTAAAATGGCAATAGATACCGCACGCTTTGCAATTCAACAGTATTTTTTCTACATCGCGCACATCAATACCTTTATTGATTAGCCTCGAGAGGCGGGGCGTTAACGTCTCAACCCCAAAAAGAATATATCGGCACCCTGAATCATAGAGCCTCTGCACAAACGCTTTGCTTGTTAGCCCCTTCTCGCAACGCATCATCACTCCGTAGCGTATACCGAGCTTTTTCCTTATAATACGCGCGGCAAGCGCTTTGGCATAGTCGGCCTGCATCGAGGCATCGATAAAGAAAAAAGTAGAAACATTATGTTTCCTGAAAAGAAACTGTAATTCTTGGGTCACCTCTGAAACACCCTTCTGCCGGAATCCGCGGTTAAAGTCGGCTCTCGTGCGACAGAATATGCACTTATTCCAGGGGCAATTCCTGGAAGTAGAAAGCAACAGAACCGGCGCAGGGGTTACGTAACTACGCAGTTTAAAACCAGAATAATCCGGGACAGGCAAACGGTTCATCGCTTCAATACCCTTATAGAGAGAAGATTGCACGATTAACCCGTTCTTACGGTAGGTGAGATTAGGTATGGCAGCTTGGTCTTGCCTGTTAAGAAACCCCAAAAAAGCCTCCTCGCCCTCCTTCTCTATCAAATAGTCGACAAAACCAAACCTCTCTAAAAAGCGGGCTTTCTCCTGCCGGCTCATTCTGCTGATTACACCTCCGCCGAAAACGATTTTACTACGGCTGGCCTGGCGAAGAGACCTTGCTAATAGGACTGCAAAAGGCATTTGCCTGGCTTCGAATAAAGAAAATCCGATAATCTCAGGGGATCCGCTCAAGAGCATGCGGCGATACGGAGTGATTATTTTATCCGTATTTCTATAATGACGGCTTTCGATTGCCTGTTGTGCCGCCTCAACGATACAGCGCTCAAGTGGATAGTAAAACGAGTGGAGCAGATGCCTGATAACGCATTGCTGTCTATGGTCGACGCCTTCCTGCTTCAGGCGCGCAAACAGGTCTTTAGCGATATTGCGGCGCTTTGCAAAAAACGTAGTGTTTTCTTGAAAACCGCGGATGTCTTTGTCTTTTTTGCAAACAGTACGCAGGTACGCTTCTTTGTGCGTAATGGCCCTTAAAAAGAATTCCTGGTTAAAATCAAAACAAGTTATCCTGTGCCTTGAATGGGATTGCACATAGCCTTTTATCGAAGCTATACCGATCGGCACATAGGTAGGCAGGTCAAAACAGAACGGCACAAACACCAACGCCGCTTTCACTATGCTTCCCCTTTTTTAACCCGTGCGACACGAATTCCCCGATGCAACGCATACCTTAAGAAAGGACTGTTGAAACGATGCATACGCGTTAATCTTTAGAAAAAATAAGATACGCCGGCTAAGCCAAAATTGGCATCCATCCCGCGGTTCGGCCTTTTTGTATCAGCATTGGAGAGATGGCGGTAGCGGTATTCAGCCGTAAAGGCAACATTTTTTTTAAAAAAATAATGGAACCCGAGGCAGGCATTTTCGTTGAAATTAAGCTGCGTACCCTGTTCACGGATGTGCTGCGTGATAAAAATACCCCCTACACCGGCTTTGACATACGGCCTGAAACGGGATGTATCCGCAAGAAAGCATGCCTTGATAAGAAAATTGTTGCCTATTTCGGCGTTGTTGTCCGGAGAGGATACATAGCTGACGAAAGGCTCAAGCACAAAATAGAACGAAACAACCGGCTTGTTTTCTTCTCCGGGCTGAGGCTTAGAAAGCCTGAAATCAAAATCCACGTACAATGGCACCACCTGGTAATTCCCCTTCTCGCTCAGCCTTCCTGTGCCGAAACCGCTAAGGAAGCCTACTGCGCTAAGGCGGCTGGCGTGGCCTTTTTGCACAGGCTGGCCAATCGCCACGCTTTGCGCAGATATCGATACAAAAATGCCCAATAACGCACTTACTAACTTTTTAGTAACCATAGTTCTCCTTTTTCAGCCATAGAGGCAAAACGGTTCAATGTAACTTTTTTTGCACTTTAAGAGTATCTTCCCCCTGAGAGAGCTTTACAAACCATTGCAGCATCCTCTTACGCAAAACCTCGTATTCGTCAAGGCTTAATATATTCTCAACCAGGCTTTGGTTTTCCAGTATTTCGTCTTTGCCGTTATTTTTCCTTAGCGCCAGGAGATATCTTCCGCTATACTTGAAACGGCGCGAGGCAGTAAGGGAAAGTGAAAAATTATCCTTGTCAAAAAAGCCGTTTTGTTTCTCAACGGAGAGCATGATCAAAAAACCGCTTTTGATAAATACAGGGGTTGCGGTACCGACCGCAAAACTCTCGTCGGTTTCCTTTTTTTCAACAAAAGGAATATTAGGCATGCTCTCAAAGAATAAGTAATCATCGAATTCATTCAACTCACCGTAGCGCTGAAAAGAAGGGTCCAGTATATATATAGCCTGCGACATAAATGAGGGCCTGGTAACCCTTAACACAATATGCGTTGACTGCGGATAGAGGAAATAACCTGATTCTGCGGCGCGGGCATAATCAATCAAGTAGGAATCATCAAATAGGCCTTTGATCTTTTCGTATACGGCAGCTGCCAGCTCTCCGCAGAGGCCGAACCGTCCCTGCGCAAGTAAAAGCTTCCCTTTGTCATCAAAACGGTGAATATTCGCCAATTGCCAGTTGTGTTTCTTGAAATCAAGATTGATCATGACTTCCGGCCTAGCTAGGTCATGGATGCCCGAATACTGAAGCGGGGCGATGATTTTTTTTATCTCTTTATAAAACGGCGGCCTTGCCTTATAGGAGACGGCATTCCTATAGAATGCCAGGGAAATTACGATAAGTAAGATGCCCAGCAACGCAAAAAACTTTACGGGCCGCCTTAACAAAGCGGCGTTCTGCCGCCCTGCATGCATTCCCCATAACAAAGGCGCGGAAAACACGGCGATGGGAACAAAAATCCAGATGCGCCCTTTCATGACATTGTAATCAACGCACAGTGCTTTCCATGAGACTCCTGCTACGTAATGGCCGAAAAGAAATTCGAATCCTACGGTCAGCACCAACCAGAGAAGGCCAATAATGAATAGTTCATTTTTACCCCATTCATGCGTACTGTTTCTTATATAAAAGAAACTGATAAGAAGGATTATGGCCAGTAACAATAGCGTCGAAGCAATATGCGCCCCCGGGAAAATACCCAGAAGAGGCTCAAGCACGGCAATCCTGAATACCCCGTTTAACACCGCCATTACCGTAAGCACGCACCAGATACCCAACGCACTCAAAAAAATCTTTATTTTCATACCTCCCCATCCTATCCGTAGAATCTCACGCAACTAGCATGCCTTACCGCCCTTGGTGCTTTTTGTTTTTGCTTCCCAGTATTTGCAATACGTGTAAAACTGGTACGTCCCGCTGTAGAGTGCAAGAAAAAAACCGATAAATCCGTCCCGGAACCCCTGTTTTATGAAATAAAATTTAAAAAACCGCGTAATACTCTTCCAGAAGCATATTCCCAGGCTCATCTTTCTTTTGTCGCGCAGCCATTTCCTGGCCTCAAAATCTGTGGCGTGGTTTACCTTCGCAAAAACCGAATGAAAGTCCGCGTAGGTATAATGTATAATGTCATGCGTTAGCGTCTTGGTTTTGCCTTCCATGAAAGCGCGCGGATGATATTCTGCCTCTTCATAGCGGAATTTATCCCTCCTGAACAACTTTAATTTCGCATTGGGGTACCAACCGCCAAACCGTATCCAGTAAGAGCCAAGGTGATTGCGGTGCGGTATGTTATAGCCGTTAAAGGTAAGCGGTACGCTGAATAACGCGATGAGCTCATCCCTTAACTCATGACTCACCCGCTCATCCGCGTCAAGGCTTAACACGTATTCGTTGTTTGCTTTCGAATACGCAAAATTCCGCGCAGTACCTTCCATGTCCCACTTCCTCTGGAAAATCTTATCTGTGTACTTTCTGGCTATGTCAAGCGTTCTGTCTAAGCTATAGTCGTCAACAATAACAATCTCCTGCGCCCAGCCTTTTACGGATTCAAGGCACTCAGCAATATTCTTCTCCTCATTTCTTGTCATTACCACCACTGATAAAGGTATTTTTTCCATTTGCGCGCCTTTCGTTAATGTATCCCGCGTATCTGTCGTAGCGCCCATGATACCCCAAACAATAACCCTCCGCAAGTATTTTACTATAGGGATTTCGCTATGCGACCTTTACCCAAGAAGGCGTGCTAGCCCTTTGTCTTTTTTAGGCTATTAACCCCCTTTACCACTAAGAAAATCGCAAATGCGACAATCAAGAAATCAATCACATTGTTAATGAATAATCCGTAATTAAGAGCCACTTCGGGCGCATCAACGGTTGCCGCTTTAAGAATCAACTTAAGATTCTTAAAATCTACTCCCCCGATCAGCAGGCCTACGGGCGGCATAATCACGTCACTGACGAGCGAGCTGACGATCTTGCCGAATGCAGCACCTATGATAATACCTACTGCCATATCTACCGCATTGCCCTTTACTGCAAATTCCCTGAATTCCTTGACGATAGACATATATTCCTCCTCTTTTATCAAAACCAGCGTACCACCTTACTCATGGATTAACTTATATATCCTGACTGAATCGTTGCCAAACACAAGAGAGAATTGCCGAGGATTGCTTCTGGCCCATTCCTCCTCAAGAGGAAAGATGTTTCCCTCGACTTGGTTTAAGGAATACACCAAAAGGAAATCTATGGCCTCTGAATCGAGATTCTTCAACCACGCATAATAATCCGGCTTCTGGCGGTAATAACCGTCCTTCTCCAGGTTCTTATGTAAAGCCAGGAAGTCATTTGTCCAGGCGTATTTTGTATCGATAAAATCATGAAGGCGAACCGGATGAATCCTGTTCACAGATACATAGACCGCTTCATTCTTAAAGTTGCTGCCGTATAACGGCAGTACATCAGGCCTGCCCGCATATGCAACCCTATCACCGCTGGTATTCTGATTTAACCAAAGCCACGCACCTGTCTCCTCCTTGGGGAATCGGGACCTTAATGCATAGTTTTTAAATTCATTACGGGCATAATACGCGTTAATGAAATAAAAGACAAGCAACAATACTGCCAGAGCTGCCATCAAACACTTTTTTGTGGCCTGCCATTTCCATTTCTTGCGAAGCAAATAAAAAATAAAAAGGGACGATATAATAGAAACCAGGAGTTCAGTATGCCTGGCGATCTCAACCATAGAGGCAAATATGCAAATAGCAACGGCCGACATTATATACTTTTCCGGTAGCTTGGCAGTTTTAAGCATATAGAAAGCCGCAACGATGGCTGACCCGACGAACGCATAGAGATATCGTACCCACAGCTGTGGCATAAAAAATAAGAAAGAAAACCATAACACCAAAGGTAATGGCGTAATGAAAAAATCAATTGCGTGAGCGCGTTTTTTTAGAATCCTGGCTATCAAGAATGGCAGCGCAACCACCAAGACAGGAAACACAAAGATAACGAACTGGATACCCATTCCCTCATGAAAAAGAAGCTTAGCAATGTTAAAATCATCGCTAGTCCAATTGTTGCGGTAATTCGCAAAAGGCATCACTCCCCTCAATATGTGTTTCCCCGCTATCACTATATCCGCAGGGAATAACGGATTCCCCGTAAGCAGGAAATTGCGCAAGTAAGAAAATCCTCCTAAGGCTACTACCATTGCCACGAATAGGCACACATACGCAATAACCCTTAATGCGTAGCGGGGCTCTCTGCGCTTTCCTAACACAATGAGGGCGAAACACAGCAAAGGAAAAATACCATACACTACTGCGGACGCCTTTACCCCAAGGAAAAGCCCGAAAGAGACGGCAAAGCATATAAAAACAGGCAAGGAAAAGGTTTTGTATAACAACAGGAGAAAATTGATGCTTGAAAAAAACAAAGCTGCCAACATTACATCAACGTAGGCAATCTCTATCTGCCTGAAGATATTTGGCGTCAAGATAAAAAGTGCTGCGGTATAAAACGCATAACCCTTACCCAAGCCGATCTTTCTTGCTATGCCATAAAGAGAAAGGAACGCCAGCAGAAAGAATGGAGCCTGGCCTAAATCCGCAAGAAATACGTTCTTAAGCGGCAGCATAAGCCAGAGAAAATACAAGCTGCCATTGATGGGATAATACGGAGGGCTGGGGTCATCCCCGATATAGCTAGGTATGAAAAAATTTCCGTGCTTAAGCCACTCAACCGGAAATACGAAGTGGTAATTAAGGCAGTCCCAACCGAATGGCGGGTTTACCAGGTTAACGCAAATTTTTACCAGGCCAAAGCCTACGATGATCGAGAAAAAAAGAAGCAGAACTTTGTTATCCAGAAACTCAATGATATTTTTCCTTAATTGCGTTACTTCAAAAGACGATTTTCTCCTGCGAGCTATCCACCAGACAAATAACATACTACACACATTGAGCAATATCAGCTGAGGAAGGTATAAGATTCCCAAGATACCCAGCAAAAGCTCAGAGAGCACAATCTGCGCAAAATACAGTATGAGCCAAGCAATACCGGTATCGATACTTCCTTTAAGCGCCAGTATGCGGCTGCTTAACAGCCATGCGCTGTACGCAACCACCGCATTCATTAATACTACAATCAAAATCCCCATCACAAGTTGCCCCTCCCCTTTTGGGTTAAATCTTGATATTGTATAATCTTATCAAATACTGGTTATGGTGACAAGGGGAAAGAATCTTAAGAGAAACTAGAGAGGAAGAATATGGTTACCATTTTTTCCTTTCACTTCCGGCACTGAAAATTTTTTCCGTCCGCTTCGGTTTACGCCCCGCTTTCGGCCAGTATACTTACGCCGGGCAAAAGCCTTTCGCTCGGCGTAATTCCTTGCAGACTAAAATTTAACTAGCGGCAAAAAATTTTCTTATGTGCCTCCAGCAAAAGGAAAGAAGGTAACTTGTGGAGGGATATAAGAAAAAGGCCCAACTACGTTAAATAGCTGGGCTTTCCGAAATTGGCTCCCC
>QZKA01000013.1 GCA_003598135.1 Candidatus Omnitrophota bacterium | reverse complement strand
CGCAACTCCATGCTCATCGTAAGACAAGCCCTCCATGAGAAGGGCATGAAGCTTATTACCTTAGAGCAAGCTAACAACAACCGGGTGAGCTCCTCGCCGATAACCGGGGACGTCTCCCAGAAGAAAAAAGGTATCGTCATTACCATGGATGGTCCTGCAGGCTCAGGAAAAGGCACGGTAGCCAAACGGATAGCTAAGGCCCTCGGCTTCATATATCTGGATGCGGGCTCAATGTTCAGGGCACTGACCTTAAAGGCGTTAAGAGAAGGCATTGGCTTAAACGACGAGATACGTTTGACTCAGCTGGTTGAAAGGACGGAAATTACATTAGAGCAGCTTAAAGAGGGCGGTTTAAAAGTCATACTCGATGGTGAAGATGTATCACCTTATATAAGAAGCCCGGAAGTTTCCAATTCTGTTGCGCAGGTATGTACGCATCGTCCGGTAATGGAGGCAATGTTTAAATTACAGCATCGCCTGGGAGAAAATAATAACTTAGTGGCTGAAGGCCGCAATATGGGTACCGATGTCTTCCCGGACGCAACCATTAAATTCTATGTAGATGCGACGCCGGAATTACGCGCAAAACGCAGATTAAAAGATTACATAGCGCAAGGAAGAAGCGATATTACCGTAGAAGAGGTATTGGCCGATGTGCTTGAGAGAGACAGAAAAGATATGGAAAGGGAATTTGCTCCTCTGCGTAAGGCCGATGATGCTATTTTGATCGATTCTACAAACCACACCATTAACGAAGACGTGTGGGCCATTTTGAGAGAATTACCAAGAGACACTCAGCTTCTGATTGACATAAAATTAGTAGATTTCCTTGAGACGCTCATTACGCATAATGAGTTAGGCATGTTTGTAGAGATCCAGAAAGCGCGCCAGGAAAAAGCTATCCAGGAATTGGTTGAAAAAATAATGCAATTGCATGGCCGCAGTGTAGTCTTCATTGGCGGACTTTCGGCGTCAGGGAAAACCATCTTAGCCCAGAAAGTTGCTGCTGAGGTAGTTGCGCGAGGCAGGCCTGCTTCTTCACTTTCCATAGACAATTACTATATCGGTGCCCGAAGAATGGCAGAGAAGGGCGTGGTAAGCAGTGATGGCAGCTTAGATTTTGATTCGCCGCAAGCTTTAGAATTACAGTTATTAGGTAAGCACATTAATTTATTATTAGCAGGGGAGAGCGCAGAGGTGCCGCAGTATGATTTTACTGCTCATGAAAGAACCTCCAAAGTCTCCCGTTTTAGCCTTCAAGATAACGAAATAGTATTCTTGGAAGGCCTCTACGCCTTGCATCCGTTTGTTGTAGGCAATGTGCCTGAGGAACGGAAGATAACCGTTGCTGCCCGGGTGGACGCTGATTTTAAAGCCGGTAAAGAGATAGTATCTTCGCAGGATTTACTGCTTATACGTAGATTGCTGCGCGATTATACGCAGCGTAGTCGCAGCGTTACTTCTGTATTAATGCAATGGCCTCAGGTCATAGCCCATATAGAAGAAGTGGAAAAATTATTGTCCGGCGCGCGCGTTATATTTAATACCGCAAGTATATACGAACTGCCGTTTTTTAAGGAGACAGTCTTACCTATATTAATCAATTCTAGAGAACAACTTGAAAATGTCCATAAAGGTCTCATTGATCGGTTAATACAATTACTTAGCTTAGTTCCAACGGCGAATTCTGCCGATATTGATGAGATAATGGTTTCTTCGCCTATCCTTGCCCAAGGCGATGTTGGTTCTTTAGTCAGATATTTAATGGGCACGAGCCGGGAAGGAGACCGCAAGAGAGCGCTTAATTTAGAAACGGCTTATTCTAAGGTTTTGGAAATGGCTACGAGATTCTATCCCGGCAGAGATTTGCGGGCGGATATCCGCTTAGCGCAAGAATCCTGTTTGCCGGCTGACTTCAGCGCTGCACATTTTACCGTTTCTTATGCGGAATTGATTTCCGAACCGCTCGTACGCAGCGTGCTCATCGGCCAAGTAGATTATATTGCCTGCAAACCTGAGACTACGCAAGACAAGATGCATGCAATCGTATCCGGATTATTCAAAAGGATAGAGAGTTTCTTGGGCAATTCTTTTAATGCCCCCCTATCGTTGGCTGAGCAAGCCGAATATCTTACACTCGTACTTGGCGATAAGGCGTTGGACAGACATAAGCTGCATAAGTATTTCTTAGCTACCTATAGAAATAAAGGCGACCTTTCCCGCCTGATGGATTTATTAAGAGTGCAATACAAAATCGACAGGGATGCTATTGATGAGTTGTTGGAATTCTATGCGTTAAGGAGAGAAGTCATTGATGTGAGCTTAGAGTACCTCAGGAAAGAAGGTATCTGTGCTCAAGCGGTCAGAGAATACCTTTTGGATACTCGGGAATATGCGGAAAGACCAAGGCAGGCATCAGTAGACAAGCAGGCAAGAGATATTTTAAGCACGGTTGACGGTGGCAAGTATATTGCTTCTTTCTATTCCCTTACTCAAGAAGTAGCTAAGGGTAACCAAAGGGCGACTCTTGTTCACGGCAAGGATAAATTAGACCTGAATGTGTTAGTCAGGGGTGTTGCCTTTAATGTAGCCAACACGCAGGGATGGTCAGTCGCTTTTGGCGTTGCGCAGGATATTGATGCTTCCAGCCATCTTGTTTCTCCCCGCCGGTTAGCCAGGGTATTTAGAGGCGTTCAATTCGTTTTCAACTTCCTTTATTATTTTACCGAACTATTATGGTACCACTATAATCAGAACAGGAAAGACAGGCCGGCCGAACAATTGGGTATGCAGAATTTCTATATCGATGCATACAAGAAGCCAGAAGGAGACGAGAGGATACCGCTTTATCACAAAGGTTATATCGGCCAAGACAAATCAGGGAAAATGGTTTTTGGCCGCAGGAGATTATTAGGAGGCAGCGTAACTATCGGCGGCTCGGTGTTGGCGTGGTCAAAAGAAGACGTCAATGTGAATAATTTGGCAGCAAGGGATGTTGTGGTATTTACTCCGATGTATGTCATTGAAAGCGGTATCGAAATAGGCGAAAATCAAGATTACAATTCTTTCGAAATCCCAGTCGGTGCCGGAAGGTACAACATTATTATCGTTGACAACGAGATTATTAAGATTGTGCAAGGGGATGTATTATTACCGAGTATAGGGGCGGTTATATCGTTAAGTGAAGCGACATTTAACGCGGTGCTTGCGGATAAAGTGGTTTTGGATAAAACCTTAGGCCTTGACCTGCGTGCGTACGATTTAAAGGAAGATGTGGGCGTGTGCGTGAACCTCGAAGGGCCAGAAGATTACAAGGGCAACTGGAATGATGTAGTGTGGTATTTTGGGGGGACTAGTCTTTTAGTGGAAAAGGGCAAGAACCTAGTGGCTACCGAAAAAGATACAATTCTTAATTTCGCCAAAGAAGGCTGGTTTAATCCGCTCTCTATGAAAACGCAGGAGACCCAGGTGCAGGATTGGGTGAGGGGTCCGAGAATGCTAGTCGGACTGACGAAGGATAATAAATTTTTTGCCGTTTCTTTTAGCGGCAGAACGAACACGAGCGTAGGGGTGAACTTCGCGGAGGCGGTTGAGATACTCTACCATGAATTCGGCGCAGGAAATATCGGATGGGCGGTGAATCTTGATGGCGGCTCTTCGGTAAGCCTTGGCGCCGTAGCAGAAAACGGAGAATATACTTGTCTCAATCTGCCGGCAGTAGGGCCGACAACGCCCAGCGGCATGGTGCGGTCGATAAACAGCTTTGGAATAATTAAAAAGGATGTTTCTTCATCCCCGCTTACTATGTGCGCTACAGATAACGCAGTTGCGTTGAGGGAGCGGTTCCTGAGAGGAGAAATTACGGTTGCTGAATTTGTAAAAACAGTAATCCATGCGCTCGGACGGGACAGGCTTTCAGTACCAAGCGACATCGCCCGTCCAGAACTAAACTACCGTTGCGGTAGCATGGTTATTGAGCAATATGTCCGAGGAGAAGACCCTTACACTAATTTGATTGTCCGTAGGCGTGGCAACGACACCGCACTTTTGAGGCGGGCAGTTAAAGATAGGGCAGTGGTAGACAAATTCAGCCAGGCAATAAATACTTTTCTTTCAATACCTGAGATTTTGCAGTGGACGAGCTACGAAGTTTTAGAAGTCAACTTAGAGCTAGTCCGTATTGCAGCGTTAGGAGACCCTGATCAACAGTTCAAAAACGAAGCCCGCGCAACGGCGTTGTCAATGCTTGCGCAATTACGCGCCATGGTCAAAGCTTCTGATAACCCGATTGAGACGGCGTTGCGTCTATGCGCAGTTGGCAATGCGTTTGATTTAGCTGACCCAGCGACTAAAGCGAGAATACAAAACGGTAAGTTTTCTTTAGAAACTGAACTAACTGAAGCGATTGAAAAGGAAAGATTTTGGGCGCATGCAGATAGCAGCAGGATCGCTGCCCGGCTCACCGGAAAACCAATACATATAGTATATGTATTTGATAATGCAGGCGAAGACGTGTTTGATTTAGTGCTCATTAGCGAGCTCCTGAAACTCGGCCATACGGTAGCGCTCGCCGGAAAATCGCTTCCTGCGGTGAACGATACTACTGCGCAAGACTTATCTGAACTCATTCAGACCGAGCCTATCCGGGCCTTATTGGCCGGGCGCTTAGCAAACATTAAAATTATTACTACAGGCACTATTGCATTAGGTACAGATTTAGCCAGGGTTTCTTCTGACTTTATCGAGGCCTGGAGAAACGCGGGTCTGGCGATTTTCAAAGGCCAGGGGAATTATTATACAGTCCGCGATTATGGCCCGACCAAGGATTGCGTATTCGTATTAAAGGTGAAATGGTCAGAAGAAGTCAAGAATCAAATGACAGACGAGTACCGTTATGAACCAGGCGCGTATGTGGCTGAGTATGTGTCTACTGAAGCCAGCTCTCCTATTGCCAATGATGATGCACCGCAAGAGAGGAAGCTGCTTAGCGCGCCGTCAACGCAAGATACAGGTCATCTTTTTGCTTGGTTGTTCAGATGGCCGTTTAGGTTTATCAGATCTTTTACGACCGGAGGCAGTAGCGCGTCGGTGTTTTTAGCAAAAGATTACCACGGCAGGCTGGTGATTGTGAAGAGGTCAGGGTGGGCGGGGATTGGTTCAAACGGCGTCCCCTGGCTGACGGCACAATACCAGAGACTTAAAGAACTGAAGCGTGATTTGCCGCAAGAAGGGGCGGCGTTGATTCCTCAGGTTTATCAATTCGCAGAGGCCAGTGACGGCAGCTTCGCGTATTATTCCCATGAATATTTTGCCGATGGCCAACCTTTTATGTTCTATTACCGCGATCATCCCGAAAAGGAAGCAGCTGCTTTACTGGAAGACCTTGGCAGGCTTCTAGATGTACTTTGCAAAACCATGTATTCAAGAGGGAGGTTGCCGGTACCTGCGGATTACGTGCAGCGCACGCATTTGGATAGAATGGATTACCGGCTCGGTTTACTTACCCAACCCGAAGGAGAGGTGTATGAAAGGTTAATGCAAGAAAGGCCCGTGATTACCGAGGGCGTCATTTATAAAGATATTACGGCGCTGTGCCGTGAGCTAATGGCCGCCCCGTTCCTTATTATCAATGGCAAAACCTTGCCTAATTTACCGCACCTCATTTTTTACTTAAAGTCTCACAAGGAATTGTTGCAGCGTCTGCATCCGACATTTATCCCGCAATACGCACACGGCGACTTTTTACTGCGCAATTCTATGAAGATGCGCGATGGCAGCTTCCGTCTCTTCGATGTGCGCGGAATTGATCTGCCACAGAATTCTCCGTCACGGATAGATTTGACCTATGAGCTGGGCAAGATGGCACATTCATTCTGGCTTGAGATTGTGCGTAACAATTTCTTTGCGTTACAGGTGAAGAAAGAAGACGGCGTGTTTTCTTTCACGCTTACTCCTGATACCAGCAATGCAGCGGTAGTAAACTTCTTGGAGGCGCGCAGGCAGTTTGAAGAATTCTTGAAAAACCATACCTCTATCGCAACGCTGCTTCAGGATGAACCGTATTGGTTAGACAAGGTGTTTTTTGCGGAGGCAACCCATTTTATTACCGATGCGGTAAACCGCCTCAGCCAGGATCCGACCGGTCAGCACACCTTGGCTTACTATGTCATCGGTACTCAATTGCTTTACGATTTCCTGAATTCGCAGGGTATCTTTGTGCCTTCTGTGCAGACTTCCCCTGAATTTCTGGTGATTGGTTCTTCCGGTACAGTAGGGAGGAGCATTTTTAACCGTTTAATAAAAGATTACTCAGTGCAAGGTACGTATTATTTACACCAAAGACACGATGATGCCATCAAATTAGATATAACTGACAGTCGTGCAGTATTTGAGGTTATAAGTACCGTAAGGCCGAAAGTAGTTATCCTTACTGCCGGACTCGTGGATGTAGATTATTGCCAGCAACATCCGAAAGAAGCAGCGAAGCTAAACATGACAGCAGTCCGGAATATTGCTCTTGCTTGTAAATTTACAGGCGCGCAATTAGTGTATCTTTCTTCTGACTATGTATTTGATGGTATTGAAGGACCTTATAGCGAAGACGACAAGATCTCGCCTATTAATGTATATGGCCGCACAAAAGTAGCGGCAGAGCAGATTATACAGGACGTACTTAATGATTATCTGATAGTGAGGATTCCTTTGATATTGAGCTGCTACTCAGGCTTAGTGAAAAAGCTAAAAAGTAGCGCTGCAGGCGCCCGGATGATAAAGTTAGCAACGGATCTGTATACCAACCCGATTACTGCTGAAACCTTAGCCGAGATACTTATTCGGCTTGTTGTTGCGCACAAGCGGGGAATATATCATGTTGGCGGAAATGAATACCTCAGCCGATACGAACTCGGCATGAAATTAGCCGAAGCATTAGGATTAGATGATTCCCTGATTGCAGGCTGCCGAGCCGCCGATATATATACCTTAGCCGCAAGGCCGCAGCGCGGCGGATTAAAGACTGATAAAATACTCCGGGACTTAGGGATTACAGAAGAGGCCTTGTCTTGGATGAACGGCATTGGCGAGAGTACTATTTTAGACGAAACGGATGTATATGTAGATAACTCTTCAAGCCCATTGGGCGAAGGAGATGAAAGAAGTTATGTGCTGACGAGAAGAAAAGAAATGATGGCGTTAGCTGCTGCCGGGGACATAAATATATTGGAGAAAGTTATATTGGAACAGGACGCTCAGGCAGAAAAAGATTGGATTTTATTAACCGAAGCAGTAGCGACCAGAAATTCAATAGGTCAAAGTCAAAATAATTATATCAGGGAGAAATTTCAACAGAATTTGCATTGGCTTCCTGAAACTCAAGGCAGGAGGGATTTACATATCCACAGTGCTTTCTCTGATGGACAGAGAGACGTAAGAGCGATATTCCAAGAGGCAGTGCGGAGAGTGATCAAAATCATTTCCATCACTGACCATTTCTCGGTAGTGGGGATTGAAAAAGCCCAGGAACTAGCCAAGGAATACGGAGTGATTGATATCCCTGGTTGTGAATTCTCATACTATCTAGAGGTTGACTCTGCAAGGCATACCGGTATTTTAGTGGATATCGTTGGTTACTATATTAATCCCAATGATGCCGAAGTTTTGAAAGTAATATCGGATACCGCGCTGAAATCGAAGCTCAAGTTTTTCGTCGCCATAAAACGAATATTACGCTATTTAGCACAGCGAGGTATCCTGGATCAGGTATTAGCGGGTTTATACTTCGGATTTGTAGGTCATTCCGTCGACAATATTATCTCAATGTTGGTCGTTGAAGAAAACCGAGGGCGCATCGAAGTATTTAGGCGCAATGAAATATGGCTGATGCAAGACGCTATCGAAAAGTATATGGCGGATGTTTCTGCGGAGGATGCGCGTAAGTTCAATGAGTTGTTAGACCGTATCTTGAGCAGCCCGGCAGTATATGCGCTTCAGCCAGAAGAGATTGCGCTTATGGATAAGTTATTCTTGCCGCGTACTATGAGATCGCAGCGCCTCAGGAACTTTAGCCGGGTCCTAGAAGAAGCCTTGTTGCGCATCCCGGATACGGATAAGCCGATTTTAAAGATTAATGGCTGGTATAACATAGAGAATCCTTATATCCCGGCTATGGAAGACAATCCCGCAGTCATTATCAATGCGATTGTACATGCCGGCGGCGTACCTGTGTTTGCCCATCCTGATTGGTACCCGGATAGCGTCCTACGCAATGGTAATTGGCAGGGTGATGGTTACGCCTTGATAGATGTTGCTCTCAGGGGTTTGGTGAAGGCCGGTATGGCGGGTACGGAAGTATATACGAATTTTGTTACCAGCGAAGCCAGCAATCATTATTTAGAACTTGCCGCAGAGTTAGGGCTTATCCCACTTGGCGGGACTGATTGTCATTTTAGTGGTAAAGAAAATCTTGGCCTTGGTCACGATAACAATTTTTATGTACCCTATGCATCAATACGTGCGTTAAGGCAGAAAGCCAATCCTCCAGAATCATCCAGCCCCTTGGTGGAAGCAGGCGAGCGCAATAGAATGAACGCCATTACTTCCCGTGGTGTCCGCTATGTGGTAGGCGCAACGGGTATAATTGGATTAGCGGTAATATTCATGCCTGGTTATCTGTTACAGATCACGGCCATTGCTTCAGCGTTTGTGATTGCGTATACAGGCTTTAAAATGACTACAAAGTTAAGAAGGCTTGCTGCACTGATGCCTCTGGCAGCCACTGCCTTTGCGCTTACCTTTATGCCGCTGCATCATATAAGAGTAGGTTATATTATTTTAAGTTTAATTGCCACTGCGGTTACCTACCGTATGTCCATCAGGTTAAAACGTATTGAAGAACTAACCCGTCAGGAAACAAGGGCAGGGCCAGCATTTTATAAACTTCATGCGGCCTTTGAGAATGCGCTTCTCGATCCTGCGTCTGAATCCGCCATTGCGAATAAAGACAACAATATTATTTTAAAGAACGAATCCACCCGCAACGCCATTGCTCATCTACTCCACCCCTTCCTACAAGGACTCATCGTAGCCCACGAACAATACCACTTACATACTAACTATAGGGCGATAAATGAAATCCCCGCTTATATTGCCATGGTTGTTGGCCTTCTTGTTATTCCTACATGGCAAGCGTATGATGCAATAAGTACTAAGATCCGTCTTTTCTATTCCGCTGATTTTGCCTTTAGAAGCCCCGCAGATGCGCTCTTAATCGGAGGAGGGACAGGGACAAGGGCAATCGTCGCCGCGCTCCACGAACATAATTTAGTTTCGCGGGACGAGCCCATTAAAGTCATTGTCGCTTTTTCCGATGATGGCGGTAGTTCTGCCGACATCCAAGAAGTTTTGTTGACGCATTTTGGCATCCATATCCCTTCTCCCGGGGACGCGGTTTCTTCTATGGTGGGCTCAATACATGAAGGCTGGAGGCGGGATGTCTTAAATTACAGATTTGATAAAGAAATGACAAGCCTTGAGGGGCTTAGCTATATCGCGCGCCTTATCAAATTACGCTATCAAGCTACTGTTCCCCCACAAGAGATAGACCGGTTTATCGGCTCACTCGTAAAATATTTAAAGATTGTTGATAACAAATTAATATGGCCGGGGATGTTAGTATTAACCGGGAAGGGCCATTCTTTAAAAAACATTCTTTTGTTAGGTATTGCCTTGGAGAATAAAGCCATACTGCTTCAAGAAAGAAGAGTCAGCGAGAGGAAGCTTGCCGTTGCGTTCTATAGATTTCATAAAGTGACTCAATCCCACGCGTTGACCATCCCGAGCAGTTCTGCCTCGCACTATCAGGCACGATTAGCCGCACAACTAGAAAATGGCTCCTATGTGCTTGGCCAGACTAATATTGTGGCAACAGAGCACATGCAGCCTTACCGCGCTTTGGAATTCCGCAACGAACATGGTGAGCGCGTATACCCCAGAGCTAATTCCCAGGCGCTGGATGCGATTAATAGCATGAGGGCAGGCGGATTGATTGTAGTGTGCCCCGGGAGTTTATTTACGAGCATATTGCCAAACTTAGCGATTAGAGACTTGGCTGATGCATTGTCGCACGCCAAGGCGCGCGGGGTTGAGGTTATCTTTGTTTTTAACCCCAATATAAACAGCGAATTGACACAGTTGACTATTAATTCCATCGTGAAGGTTGTTGAGTCATCTACCGCTTTTAGATTTGAGCAGCTTTTTTCAAGCGTGGTAATGAATACAACAAGTGAGCCAAGCAGTAGGTTATTAGAGTTATTTGCATTCCATAAAGCGCAGTGGTCGTCAACAGCCCCAAGCCGAAGAGGAAAATTGATCCAAGGGCTGCTGATGCCCGATGAAATCGCATTGCTGCGCTTACGTAGCCGCGGCGTAAAAGCCTATGTGGAAGAATTTGCGCGTATCGGTGAGTTGAGTGCATTAAGCGAAGTGGGCGCTCAGGCTACAAGCTATATCTACGATACCGATAAATTGGTATTCCTCTTTTCGTTGTTAAGAAAGGCAGCTCGCATCAAAACTGCCCCGGTTTTAGTAGCTGATAAGGATGAAACGATCACGCCGGCAAGATCAAATATATCTGTTGAGATGGCAGAGAGAATCGCAGATATTCTGAGAGCAGGAGGCGAGTTCGTCATTATTTCCGGCGGCGACTTCGAAAGAGTTAATGCGCAGGTAGTCGAAACTATTTATCAGGTTTTAGGCGAAGATGCGGATTTGCTGGAAAAATTATACTTGGTTCTTTGTAATGGTACACAGATGTTTACCTACGATAGAATGAACAGAGAATTCAGCCCTCTGTATAGTCTTGATTTAAAGGACTTTATAGGTAGCGACGGTAAAGAGAAGGTATTAGGCATCCTAGAGGAGACTATGGAGAGGTTTGAGATCGAAAGGCGGCCGAATAAAATCCAGATTGAAGACTTAGGTTCGCAGATTACGTTCCGCGGGCCAGGCAAGATTATTAATGACCAGGAAAGAAGGACATTTGATCCCGACCAGCAAAAGAGGCAGACGTGGGCAGCTTACATTTGTCAAAGGTTACAAGAGGTAGGCCTTGCGCTGGAGGTGGCCGTGGCAGGGACAACAGCCATAGATATCTTGCCGAAGGGAATTAATAAGGGCTATGGCATGGATAAAATCGTAGAGATCTTAGGTATACCATATACCAATATGGTCTTTGCGGGCGATTCGTTTGGTCCGCACGGCAATGATAGGCCGGCAGCTGTCAAGGTAGATGTGGTGCTTAATGTGGGGCCCGTCATAGAAGGGCCGGCCCCTAGTTTAATAACTATTACTTCTCACAAAAGCGGACCCGAAGGCTTACACGAATACCTTGGCATCGTGCATCAGGTTTTACTAAACCAAGGGATAATCCTGGATACACAAAGCTCCTCACCTATTGGCGCTATGATGCATTCAGATGATATAGCAATAAAAGGCCCGTTGTCAAAAGATAAAAAACGCCTATATCGAAAAGAAATACTTGAGGTAGTAGAAAAGGCACGTTGGGATGGAGAAATGTTAAATGTGGCCTATGTTGTTGATGCGTTTATTATGAGCGACAATTGGAAATCGGGGCCACAGTTTCTACTTGCATATCAAGGGAACCAGTTAAAAGGATTCGTTGTGTTTACAGAAGAGCCCGTTATAAATGCGCTCTATATCCACTTTCTTGTGGTGAAAGCCGATTCCTGTAATCAAGGTATAGGCACTAAATTGATGGAGGCGGTATCAAATATATCTCAGGCAGTTGGCTTGCCTAATCTTAAATGGGAGATCCATCAACTTAACCATGATGCGATAAGATTCTTTGTGAATTTTGTCCGTAAATACAAGTTCACCCTTACGTTAACAACAGATGACGGAGCGCTTAGAACCTATTTTTATGAGAAAACTTCTCAAGAAAGTGAGCACGACGTCACAGATGAAGTCAGTGGGATGGTTGTTATTAAGTTAACACACGACTATTATGAAACTAAATATCGAGAACAAGATGTGTTAGATACACCTGCGACACCGGACGGAGCACCCTTGCGAGTTGAAAATCTTAGAATAGGCTTACGCTTACTTGCAAAAGCTATCTCCTTGGAGTTTGGTATTTCTCGGCACGAAGTAGACGAATCTCGTTATGGCATAGATTATCCGGATTGGGTGCAATACCGCGTATCCGAGACTTACACAATCATCCTTCCATCTGGAGTGACAAAGGAAGTCCAGGATTGTATCCGCAAAAACGGCTTAGCTCAATACGCTTCTGAGCCCGCCAATCTTCCGGATACTGCTTCTAGTAGCCCTATAGAGGACGACAGTTCCGCTAGAGAAAAACTGCGGGTTATCTGGTATGGCACGGATTATCCCGAACACCAAACTACCGTATATGAAAACACCAGGAATATACGCGTATATCGCACGGTAAGCTTAAACAGACAGGCAACCGATCCCAGGAAGCAGTTGCTTATGCGCGTATGGTGTAATCCTGCAGATGCGCGGCAGGAATGGTTTGAAATTCCTATGCATATTGTGGATGATTACGGTAATGGCTCGTATCGTTTTGAAGGAATCTTGCCTGAATTTTTCGCCGGAGTATTTACCTATAGATTCTCCCTTGATAGCGGCCGGTCTTGGCAGTGGTTGAATAATGGCTCCCAGGATAACCGCGTCATTATGAATAGCATCGGTCCATCCGCGGAGTTAAGCGAGAAAGAAACTTTTGTGTTATTTAAAGTCCTGCCGGTGAATTTAAAAGAGATTATTGAGCACGCCCCTACCTTAACGCAGTTCTATGGAGCGCATCAGTCCCGCAAGGACGTTGCCAGGCATCCTTATTCTGCAAAGGGCGAAAATTCTTTTGTCTATTACTTTGCGCAAGTCATGCTTATTGAATCTCAAGAAGATGAGCATAGAGTCATTTTTGTGGGCGAGGTGTCCGGAGAGCACCCAAGTGTAAGCGGGACAGTCGCTATTTATTTCACTAGGAAAGATATGACAGTTACCCTGGAGTTAAACGGCAGGATGCAAAAAGAAACTGTTCCCGATGATGCCGAGGAAGAAACGCGCGGGGAAAAAGGATGGGATAAGGCAAAAATCATAGTTTATTTGAACGATGATTATACAGTGCGCAGCGCAAAGCACTTGCGCAGTTCTATGGGGCTTTCACGCGCAGCAATAGCCATTATTTTGCATGATGCCAAGGTCCCAGAATTATTGCCGGCCTTCCATACGCTTTTAAAGACCCAATTGGCCTTGCCTGACGCGGATGCGTCTTTAAGATACACAGAGAAGATAGATAACCAGATAGCCCCTCTTAGTATTATCACTAAAGTCTATGGAGCTCTTTATGGAAAAGATAACACAGAAATAGCATATGAAGATATTGAGCGGGCACGGGACCTCATTTACTGCAAGAGTTGGGTAATCCGCAGGATTGTGCTGCGCTGCTTGGAGACTCTAGCGCAACAGGGTAAATTCTCCATGCAGGAATTCAAAGAGCTGGAAGACTTTGCCAGAAGGGGCAATGTCACCGAAGACTTACACGTATTCAGGAGAGCCTTTATCGAGAATCCAGAAGAAATTACCGGCTCAATTAAGAAGTTGTTTGGCGTAGAGATTCAGACCGAAGATTTAATAGGAATGTATATTCGTTGGTTTGGGGCAGGCCAGAATAAGAATATTTATCGGGTTACCGTTGCCTTAAGAGGCAGTTCTAGCTACAGCTTGGCTATTTCTACTATCAGGCATGATGCTATTGGGTCAGGATTTGACAGGGAAAGGATTGACGAAGCCACCGCATTATGGGCGCAATTATCCGAGGCGCAGTGCCCTTATATTTGTAAATTCGGCAACTCTATCTGGGTTGAAGATTACCGTCCGCGTATCGCAGATAAGGTCGTAGTCCCCAGCCTAAGGAATAGTTATTATGCATTCTCTTCGCGCTTAGTGGTAAATGATATTCAGGTTGTGTGCCGCGAATTTATAGAAGGTGCTGACTTAGAGGAGATCCTAAGAGAAGAAAACATAGCTCCGGAAGAAAAAGAAGAAGCGGTTTTGACAAGCATACGATTAGCCAGTGGTCTTTTACGATTTTCTCCCGCACGGCCTTACATAGGCGATTTTAAACCTGCGAATATTGTGTTGACCAGGGATGCGCGCGGGCAGTTTACAGGCAAGATAATCGACTTTGACGCCTTAAGGCAGAACGGCGATACTGAGATATTGCGGGATTCGATGGAAAGGCATCCTTGCTACCAGAACTTTCACGCAGAGCTATTACGCGATGCGTTTTCTTTTATCAGCGGACAAAAGTTAGCCGCGGTCATCCCCGCTCAGACAGCAGCAATTTTCATCAGTCTACAGGAGGCATTAAACGGCAGGTTGCGTTTTGATCATCAGGCGAAAAAGTTTTTCGTTGATGGCCGGGGAATTACAGGGTTCTATAGTGACTATCGTACTGTGAATGAACACATCGCTCAGCTCAAGTCCGCAGCAGGAGACAAAGATCTGTTGGTTATCCCTTACGGCAATCTCTATAATAACTCTCATTTTGTGGTTTTTAAAGACGGCGTTGTCTATCATCAGGCGGGAGAATTCAATGCAGTTACCGGCGAGGCAAAAGATAACAGGACGTACAGCTGTTTTATAATTTGGAAAGAAGGCCGAAAATCCATTGAGGATTTAAGATTTGTTAAGGGCGTAAACGGCAAGAAAGATCAGGTTCTTTTAGCGAGCGATAATAACGATATTAGCGAAAAGGTCGCATTAGCCATATACGGCCAGCAGCTCATGAAGAATAACAGAGGAGTTGCGGCGCATGAAATCGCAAGCCAGTTTGCGGATTCTAATCAGCTCTCTCATCAGTATCCCCATAGTTTTATAGGGCTTAAAGAAAACGGCGATATTGTAGTTGGCGCTATCGGCGGAGACAGGTCGCAAGGCGACGGAGCATCTTTGGAAGATATAATGAAATTTATTGGGCTTCAAGGAGCTGTTGATGCTATTCTTCTGGCTAATGGCGGCGACGTCACCATACGCTATAACGACAATCTTCTTGTGCAATCTCCCGCAGGTGCTACGAAGGCCATTAAGGTCAAGCATTCTGCGGTTCTTGGTATCGCCGTCGCTAAAGGGCAAGGAGTAGTGTTGGTAAGCAGCAGTCCTTTGGAGGAACACAAGGCAGACTCACACCAGCGATTAACCAAGTCAGTCCTGGCCATTGCAAGAGAAGAGTATAAAGGCAAACAATTCCCCGATGGAGAGCATTACATAACGCACGCATTACGATTAAGGCATATTGTTGCGCAATTATCCGATGATAGCAACGTAGTGGCAGCAGCCATCTTGCACAAAGTCGCTTTAGACCGCCTTAGTACTTTACTTGAGAAAGCGCGCATTCCTCCTCGGCCAATAGCCCGCATTGTCTTCCTTGTGGAGAGGCTGCAACTAATGAACAATCTTGTCTATAAGTCTCCGAAGGTCGGCAAATTCAATATCCAGAATTACATGGATAAAGTAATCAAGACCGCAGGCGACGCGGACGTCATGTTATTGGTTATTACCGATAAGTTAACTTCACTCGCCAATATTCTAAGCAGCAAAAAAGAAGAACACGTTTTACGTGAAGTGGAAGAAATTTATATTTCACTCGCCGAGAGATTAGGGAAAGATAATTTGGCAGGAGAGTTCCAAGAGGAGCTTTTCAGGATTGCCCGCCCCGAAGAGCATGCATTCTGCGAAGCGCAAATCGAAACCTTAACCGGAGGGAGCCGAGGGGAAGCAGAATTAAAATTGATAGGAATCACCGCCTTAATTAATAGCGAGCTTAATAAACGCGGGATCCAAGCAAGGTCGTTTTCCAGAAGAAAGAAGGCTGCTTCGGCCTGGGAGAAGTTACAGCGCAAAAGCGAAAAGTACCATTCTATTGACGAGCTTCCGGATCTTCTGGGTATCACTTTTGTGGGAACAATAGATTTCCATATCCTTTTTGCCAATGTCATGGATATTATCCAACAGGAGATACTTCATAATGATTTAGTCCTTTTGAACTTGATTAAGCCAGAGTTACAAAGCTTAGATGTCGGCGACAAGAATTTGAATCGCCAGAAGTGGAGTATTGATTTTACCTCACCCGACGGATACAAATATGAAGTGCAGATTATGGATGAGGGGACATATAAACTGATGCGTTCGGGCAGAGCTGCACACTGGGCGTACAAGTTCAAATCCAAGGGACAACACTTTGATTTTAGCCCCATTGAAATAGGTGATGAGTTTGGCGATAATTACTACAAGGTCCTGGCTTCGTTAGATAGGTTTATATACGTTGATGTCCCCGGTAGAGAAACTCCCGGCGTAGAGGGTTCGCAGCTTGTATATGTGCCTGAAACGCTCAGCAGAAGGAGCCAATCGGACATTGTATTGAAAACCTTCAGGCTTGCGCAGGGCTCAACTATATTGGACCTCGCCAATGAAATTACCCAAACAACAAACAAAGTTAGGGCCGAAGTCATTCCTGCAAATTCGTATTATTGGTCTGAAGAGAACCAAACGCTGGTTGTTAAGAAGCAGATAAAGCGAGCTATGGATTATCGCCTTAACAATGGCGAAATAGTGATATTTACTCCGATTGGAAGAACGCAACCACGCCGGTCTTTGATTGAACCCTCTGCCAGTGCCCGCGCATTAGCGGAACAGCTGGTTAATTTCATGGGCGCGAGGCCAGGGCAGGTGACTGTTACAGGAGAAATCGGTATATTTCTTGCGAATTATGAAGTTATCGGTCAGCGGAGTAAATTGTCTACGAGCTGTCCGCGTATCGCGGAGTTTTTTACGCTTCACGCAATAATCGACCGACAATTACAGGAAGACATAGTGAAGATCGCTTCGGTGTTAGGCGCCAAAACTGAAGACGCAGGAAGCGCTTCTTCGGCGATTGAAGAACTGATTGAGACAGCAAATCAACTGCTTACGTTTATGGAAGGCAGGGAGTCGTTATATAGTAAAGTAGCAGAAATCAACCTTTACCTTGCCAACTATAG
The DNA here is from genome assembly GCA_003598135.1 of Candidatus Omnitrophota bacterium. GTDB lineage: Bacteria > Omnitrophota > Gorgyraeia > Gygaellales > Profunditerraquicolaceae > SURF-25. The sequence goes on along the minus strand of QZKA01000013.1, from coordinate 10,918 downwards.
CTTAATCGCCACGCACCGCACAGAGTTTGTCAAAGAACATTGTCCACGCGTGGTCGCTTTCTTCAAGGCACGCAGTATTACCGATAAATCAACGCAGTACAATATTCTTTCTGTTGCCTTAGGGATTATAAAGCGAGAGGCCGATAGCAATACGTCTTCTCCATTACTGTTTGAAATTTCTGAAAATGCAGAAGGGTCTTTCTTGGCGGAACAACTGAGTGTATTGAATGTATTAGCGGCCAAATCCGGCAACATGGCTGCAATAGAGTGCATTTTGAGTAATCCGGATTTAAAACATCAAGTTTCTCTTCTCGTCAGATCCTGCGACAGGCAGGAGGAAACAAAGGGCTATTCAGTTGACCGGAAATGGAAGGAAACGTTTAAAGAAGAGGTGCTACGCAGGGCGGTTGAAAAGATCAAAGATAGGGATATATTTGTGCTTCAGATGGAGTACGAATTGTCGATGCGTTTCTTGTTTGAGTTCAAAGAATACCTGGTGCATGTTGCTGGTTATTCCGAGGAAAAAGCAGTTGATGCCACCGGTGAATTGGCAAAACTGCTTATGGCCGGTGGATTAGGAAGCTTTAAGCCCGATTTAGTCCAGGGTTGGTACAATGTGTTAAGGAAATTCTGGGGAAGTACTGAAGCCAGGAACCGGCTGCACGTCATGGGTATATTGTATTCTCAGGCAATAAAAGGCCAAGGCCCGGCAGACGAGAAGCTTGTTAAGATGGTCTTGGAATCTTTGGATAAAGTGGCTACGTATAAAGGTATAGAAATCAATATGAATGGCGTCTCCAACGTTGATGTCGAGATATATATCAATCCCTATTCGGAATTGCACGAGTATTGGATGTATTGTCCTTCCGTCTTCCACGAGGCATATCCGGGAGGCACAAACGATGAATTCCGGGCAGTGCAGTCCCTTCTTTACCGCGAAGTGGCACTCAGGTTTATCAAAGACCTGGCAGAAAATGGAGAGCTCAAGAATAAATTAGTCTTTTCAATGAGCGAGGTCAACACGACCCTGGCTATTCCACAGGTCAGAGAAGATAAATATAGGCATGATCCGATATTCAATGATATTTTGGTCCATCACTACAACCATACCATAGTCCCCGCAGGCATACCGCGATTACCATGGTATATGTTTGATGCCTTAAAGATTGCCGAAGAATTCAGATTTATTATCCATGACGGAATTATGGATTATATCAAGTTAACCGGAGCCGTAAGCGACCTGATTACCGGTTGTTCTTCTTTGCATACCGAAATTTGCAGGTTCTTCTACAGCGATTACCTTGATAAGGTGGCTGAGGATGATTTATTTGGTAACAGCGAAGGTTCGGATATTGAAAGATGGCAAGGCAAGGAACTGAAAATACTCATTGCAACGTATGTAAAGAAATTAGGCATTACTACCCCTGGGGAGCTCTTTGAGGCCCTGCGGAATAGCCCGGCCTTAAAAAATGAGTTCATCGCGGAGTTGCGCGCCAGAAAAAGAATCCAGAAGCAGTTTTTCATTGACGCCTTGGCAAAAGGTATATTCGGAAAATTAGAACTGTCCAAAGAAACATTAGATGCGCTTATCGATAAACCATTTTTTACTTTTGTCAGAAGAATGGTTGATTATAAGTGCTCGGATTTAATTGTGGATATTTTGTACGACCAGGCCTTGAGAGAAAGAATTATTTCGACTGGCGCGGTAATCTTTATCGGAGGCAGGGCATTTGATATGTTTTCCGAAATACAACAACGTAGAGTCAAAGAATTAACCGGCCAGGATCCACGGATGAGTAGTCACATTATTTTCTTGCCCAATCACCATGTGTTTAACTCATGGATATTACAACAAGGCACTGATTTCGGAGGGATGCTTTCATGGAAAGGCAAAGAAGCCGGGCCGACAAGTTTCGGCAATGCCCAGGTAAACGCTGCTCCCACCGTGGCATCGCCGGATGGCGTCATCTCGGAACGAGTAAGGCCAATCGAAAGAAATGCTACTGGTAAGATAAAAAAAGGAACTGGTTATATTGTGCAATATGGAGACGAAAAATCGTCTTCCGGGGATATCAAGCCCGATCGCAATGCGTTTGTGGAGCAGATTGAGACTGCAGCAGCTGATTATTATTCAGGAGACTACGGCGATGTTGCGCTGAACGCATTAGAGACGGGGATGCAAGAGGGAGATATTACCAAACAGGCCAAAGGTTTAATCAAGGTTTGGGCAGAGGCGCTGGATAGGAAACAAAACTTGCTTGCAAGCTCGCCTTTAGAAGATGAGATGTCCTCCGCTGTCTTTAATCTTTCTACCTTCCGTGCCCCGCTGGAGAGGCATATAAGAGGAATTCTGTTCTACCTTCCGTGCCCCGTTGGAGAGGCATACAAGAGGAATTCTGTTCTACCTTCCGTGGCTGGCGGGGAACAAATTCCGCTCTCCTACGGGGCGTGGCTGGCGGGGAACAAATTCCGCTCTCCTACGGGGCGTGGCTGGTGGGGAAAGATTGCGTCAGAAGGTTCTGACAGGACAGCGGAGGGCTTTACCTTTGAGCGACTGCCAACCGCTAAGGAGACGATACAATGGTTACCATATCTGATCTTAAACTTGTTAAAATCAGCACTACCAAGAAAGGCATCTACGTATTCGCGAAGTATCCAAACTGGGCCCATGAGTACAGCTTTCTTATCCAGAACGACGGAAAGGTCCAGGGACGCACGACTTCAGGGTTCTGGGTTGATGTCAGCAATGAAATCGCCAGTCTCATCCAAAGCAAGATTCAGCCGTTTCTTATCAGCGCCCTCGAGTTCACCGCTTCGTGACGATTTCACATTTTCTAAACAATCACTCACCGCATATCTTATCAAAACGCACATAAGCCTTTTGGGTCACAGTAAGGATATATCAAGATTAGATCGAATTGAGTTTCTTGGAGAAATAAACGATGAATATAAAGGGCCAGAATTTGCGTGTGGTAACGTTAGTTTTTCAGATTTCCAAGCGATACTCGAAAGACATAAAGGGCAACCAGTTAGCTTTGTATTTGTCGGAGCAAATATAGAGCATTGCATGATGCAAAATTTTGCTACTCTTGTACGTACTTTAGGAACACCCGATAAGATTTCTTTAAAGATACAGATTCATATTCCTCTTGATGTTACTTCTTATTGCCCCGGAGAATCGTTGATGAGGTTATTCACTGAAGATACTGATTGGTCTGTTGGTTTGTATGATGAGATTACCTTTTCGGCCGTATCATACATCCATATTATGCAGCAACACTCGTTTACCTATGTAATATATGTTGATGGGGAACCGATTTTAAAGAATATAGAGGCGAATCCTGGCATAGAGATATTCACTTGGACGAATTTGGCGAAAATGAATGAATGGTTTACAAGAAGAGGTGATGCCCAGGCCTCGGGCGATGGGAAGATTTGTTCCAGTTCGCCGGTAGAGCAAGATAGAAAAACTAAAGACGCAGGACTTAAGCAAAAGAAGATGTCTGAGCAATTTGTCAGGATAATTTCAGGATTTAATAGCTTTGTAAAAGAACATAAGTATGTTTTTATCATTCCTACTATTCTTTTCCTCACCACTGCCTTGCCATTCGTGGTTGGCTATTATCTCATTGGAATTACTAATCAAGATACCTTGTTTGCCGCTTCGCTTGCCAGTTTGCTCACCACCATAAAAATTATTTTTGATATATTCAACCGCAGGCCTCCGAAAGGGCCTAAGTCGATTGTGAGGGTAAAGAGCGAAAGAGCCCATGGGCAAAAAGCTGGCAGGCGCGTTTTTATTTTTGCAAAAAAGAAAGCGCTTTCTATACAGGTAGTAATAAAGGTAGGATTGATTGCAAGTTGGTTTGGATTAGGCCTGTTTACTCTATTCTCCAAAGCCAGCGTAGTATTATCATGGTTCAGTTTCCTTAATGTAATGATGGAATCATGGGAGTTATATAGATTAATAAAGAATAAGAATAACTTTAATGGTGATGAAGCGGGTAGAGATGATTCTTCGGAATATTCCAGCTCTCCATTACGACACGCAGAAGCGGCGTGGCGGATAACAGACAATGTCCGTTTCCGGGCAGCATTCGGCAATATCGTTGAGCTTTATTTTGGCTGGTTCGGAAAACAGGGAGTGATGGGCGAAAGTTTTGTTGAAATGGCTCAGCAGTTAAACGCGAATTACCTCATCATGAAAGGCGTGATTGAGGAAAGCTTTAATGGTAACGCCCCGCAATTAGTACGCAACGATTTATTTGTGGTGGAGGGTTCAATACAGGAGATTGAAAACTATTTTGGCGGTTCCATCATTGCTACCTTAACTAAATTCAGAAAATGTTTAGGCAGCGTCAATAGGCTAGTGATACACCTGTTGTTCTTGAGGGCAGGCATAAGCAGCAACGGTAACGGCTCAAGCTCGCCGTTATCTAATAATGCAGGCGAATGGTTGTTCAAAAACAGAGGAAATTACAAATTTACGTTCGGCATTGTAACTTTGTTCTTATCCGGCGAAATTATCACGGTCGCCTTAACCGGGCTGGGAGTAGTATCAGGTAATTTTGGTGAAGCGAATAATGCGCTCAGCCGGCTTATGGAGATGCTGGGGGTATGGCAGGGTCTTGTCCTGCATATGGGCGCATTGACAGCGCTTTCTGTTATTTTAAAGTTGATTGCTGACCGCTTGAGGCAGCATTACTGGGCGTGTACTATGTTTTTATCCGGCCTCGCACTTTATAGAACCATAGATGCGCTTCATGATGTATTGGTGTATGTGAACGGCGCAAGCCCGATTTCAGGCATTACTATGGATATTCTTGCATTTGTTCTTATTGGCATAGGTTTTGGCGTTGGCGGACAGATAGACAACCATCTTTCGAAAAACAGAGAGCTTTATTTTACACAGCTACTTTCGTCAGGAGACAAGGCCACTATTGACAATGCGCTTATCGTACTTGATTCAGAGAAAGACCCCGCATTTATTCATCAGGTAGTTGAAAACGTACTTGCAGCAGAAGGTTTGTGTGTAAAATTTAGCCCTTCCTATAGTCCGTATCCGGCAATCCTGCTTAAAGATAAGAACAATGCGCCTCTTGGTGAAAGGCCATTTATTCCTTCTCCAGGAGTAGAGGTAAAGGACGGCGTATTGCAGGCAAGGGCGAAGACAGCGATTCCTACTCTCAGCAATCCTGAAGGAAGGCCGCAAATTGATTTGATACTCGGCATAATTGATGAGAATTACAGGGGAAGGCGTATTATGCCGCTAATGTATAGATGGATGGCAACACATCCTGATTTAATAAAGGTTTTTGGCGGCTGGGATGTGGTGTGTTCATCAGCAACACCATCATCTACTAATGCGTGGCTAAGGAGCGGTTTATTTGCAGCAACCGCAGAAGATCTTGGCCACGGCTACAGTAGTTTAAGAGGCACATTCCCGCGTTGGGAAGCTTCTTCTTCGCCGCTTACATTCAGAGACGGCAAATTTACAGGAGCAGAAACGCAGAGAATGGATAGAAGCAGGATCCTCGTTAAAAAGATACTCGGCGAAGCGTACAGCGACGTTACAGAATTGGTATTTAGAAGGGCGTGGGATACCACTACTCATGTACCTCATATTAGTGTCTGGTTGCCTCAGGAAGCAGAGCGTCAGGCAAGACATGTTTTTGAGCAATTAGGCATTACCGATCAAGGAGGGCAGGAAACTATTTATTACCGCCTGCATGATTTTGTAGAGCCGGATTCGCAGGGAAGAATAGTTATCTCTCCGTATTGGAGACAGGCAGCGCAAATCAAAGAAGAGGTCGTGCTTATCGGCGCAGGCAGCCATTTCCAGATACTCTCAAAAGAAGCATATGCGTTGCATCAAAAATTGAAGCCACAGGTAACTGTATATGAAAAACAGGGCTTAAGGGTGCATCGTTTGACCAGCCTGTCCGGTAGTGCCTATATAGAAATCGTGCCTGAGCGCGGAGCAACCGTCGTTTCGTTAAATATTGATGGGAAAGAACTGCTTTATTTCCCCGAAGGGGATATTACTAAGTCAGGCGGCATTCCCTTTATGTGGCCGTTTGCCAACAGAATAAAAGAAGGCAAGTTCATTTCTGAAGAAAAATTATTTGACCTTAGTGGATTTAAAGGTACCAAAGATGACGGTAATGGCAATCTTATACACGGCATGGTCCGTTATGAGAAGTGGGATATAGACGAGATAGGCGTTACAGAAAACGGTTTGCTCTTTATGCGTTGTGTGTATGATGCGACCGATGATTTGCGGTTTAATAATTTTCAGGCATACCATGACCCGGTACGTAAGGCGATCATACAGAATTTTGGGAAAGCCAAAGTCAGCCTTACCTATATAATAGGAAAAGGGGAGTTGTGCATAAAGGTGGCAGTAGAAAATAAAGACAAGAAACCGGTTATTATGAGTTTTGCCTTCCATCCGTGGTTCCATACCCCTCAGAAGGCTTCCTGGTTAATTGAGGTTGAGGCGAATCAGCGCTGGGTAGCAGAACAACAGATTCCTACCGGAGCAATTGAGGAGGTAGAAGGCGCGTATGATTTACGGGAATGGGTTACCATCGGACAAAGGGCGTTTGACGATGTCTTTACCGGCTTGGGATTTGACTACAAAGGGTTTACGATTGCAGCGCTGTACAGCCAATTATTTGACGCATCAATTGAAATTCATCAAAGCTCAATATTTAAACACACTGTCGTGTATATCCCGCAAGACAAGGATGCAGTCTGTATTGAACCGCAGACTTCAGCTACTGATGCGTTCAACCTTTATGCGCGAGGAGTGCAAGAGGCAACGCCGGTTATCGTGCAAGTGGGAAAGGTAGTGGAGGGGGAAGTGAAGATAGGATATTTTAATCTACGAACCCATCCTTCTACCGGCCCTCCCGCATCATCGCCACTTTCCGAAAACGCAACAAAAATAACCTACTTTAATTTCACCCCTCCTTCAACGGAAATAGCCGATTTTGATCAATGCCAACCTCTTATTTTAGGTATCAATCCGGGATCCACTTCTACTAAAATAGTTATCGCACAAGTAGCAAACAGGCATTTTGTATTGCATGAACGTAACATAGAGCATCCTGTCGCCAAAGGGAAGCCGCTTAGCGAAGCAGCCGCTATTATCAAACAAGCAATTGAGGCATTTTTCCTTGCGAGCGGATTAGATATATGCCGGATAAACTGGGTTATTGGTAGGGGAGGTTTCATTCAACCGGTTGAAGGTGGGCTCATTGCCCTCAACAAGCTCAATGAATTCACAGGCAAGCCTTGTCCGATTATTATCATTTCCCGCGCTGATTCCTTACAAGCAAAACTTAATACTATTGCATTCAGCATATATTTTAATGAGCTGCATAGGGCGCAAAGCAATTCCAGTTCGAGTTCGCCCTTAAAAGTAACAACTCCTAACTTAAGCACTACCCACAATAGAATATGGAGCAGGATTCCGAAGGCATATATAGGAGCCTCAATAGCATTGTTCTGCGCAGCGTTGATTTCTATTAAACCTTTTTGCGCAAAACAGCTTTATAGCCAGGGAGTCAACTCATTTGAATTACAGGCAAGTTATTATTTCTATGCTTTTGTCATCTTAGCCGTCTATAAGGCAATAAAGTTTGCAGCCTTACATATCGCGCAACCTATTCGCAACGAAGCACATGGCAGGAAGCTCGTATTCGCAGATTATCTAAAATTAGTCCTTTTGGTCATATCGCAACAGCTGCTTGCTTCTCCTCTTGATTACTTCTCTTTGCAATATAACTCTCCTTTTGTTACCGAGGTGATTGTAAGGACTTCTCCTGTATTTATTGCGTTATTGGCAGTGAGATTCTTGCATGAAAAGATAACGTTGAAAAAGATGATAGGTATACCTATTGCTATTCTCGGGGCCGCGGTAATTACCCTTGGACTCAAGGGCCAACAGGGGGCAGCGGTTACGTATTTGGGATTCTGGCTTGCGTTTGGCTCCTGCATATTTTATGCCATAACCGAGGTACTTAAGAAGACAACGCGGGATTTTATTAAGCCTTCTGATTTTCTTGTCTGGGCTTACCCGATTTCCATGCCTTTCATGGTTCTGGGTTCTTACCTTACGCATCATGAGTTTAGCCTTATTCTCAACCTGCCAATCATAGTAATCACAGCCGTAAGCGTAATCACATTAATATTAAGCTATTGGGCGCTGGATTATTTGGATACTTCTGTTGCCAAGAGTATTAACAATACTTCGCCCGTATTCGTCTTGTTCATTACAATTATTTTTGTGAATTCCGGCCTATTGAGCATCCTTCCTTTCTTGGGGGTGGCGCTGGCAATCATTGGCAACTTTGTCATCTTAAGCAGAAACGGCAGAGGAAAAAATACAATTAGGCCCGCAGAGAGCATTTCTTCCGATACTCATAATGCTTCTAGCAGTCCGTTAGGAGATGGAGAATCAGCAATAGACGGGCAATTGGAGCGCGCTGCAGCAATCTTAGGTATATCCCAAGCTCAGGCGCAAGAAGCAATGTTGAGCAGTACTAATAAAACCATGCTTTGGAATGATTTCGCGGAGTCAGTAGGTATAGACAAAGGCACCGCTTTAAAGAATATGGTGCAAGCAGGCATAGCCATTGCAAAAGAAGAAGGTAAAGACTATGACCTCGCCCCTGATTTTTACCGCGAGGATAAATTAACCGAATTTATCAGGTTACAGATTAATGCTTCAAGTAATCCCCCCATGGTTGATCTGAGCCTTATCCGCATAGAAAGAATTATTCTGAATTCTATTAATGTAGATAACTTTATTTCCGGCTTGGCTAATGGCAGAGAGCCGCAAGACGTTGTGCGCATTTTGAACGAACGCAATCTTTTCATTACCTTAATAGCTCTGTGGAACTTGAATCGTACCCGGGAAATAGGAAAAGGTGATGCAGAAAGAATGGCGCTAAAGGTTGAAGATATCCTAAATCCGCAATCTACCGCAGCATTTTACCGGGAGAACGGCGTAGGTGTGGAATTTAGCCTGCCTGAAAATGCTTCAGTGGAAAGCAGGAGTCTTTTAAAAGCACTCCTGGAGTATCAGACAATGGTTATACGTGATATGGCCAGGGGAGAATTCAATTATCGCGGCACAGGCACAAGGCAGACCGTAGAGCAGTTCTTCAATGGCTATTTCCTGAAAAACTGGTACGAGACAATACGTCAATTTGTGCGCGAACAATTTAAGGATACACCTTTGGAAGCAATCATTTCTAACGGTATCGGCGCGAACGACCAGTTTATGTGGGCTTTGGTTGCAATGTACAACCGTAATCGCCCGCAGGGCGCTCCTGTCTGGTACCATATTGTTACCGCCAGAGACCTGGCGAAATTGCAGCACCTTAAACCAGAAAATACCCTCTGCATTGAGATTTCCCGTTCTGGAAGCACATGGGAAGGCGTTGAAGCAGCGATACGCCTGCTCAGCCAGGGTTTTAAGAAAAGGATTACCCTTGCCAATGGCGGCGCCCTTATTGCGATAGCCAAAGCAGCCGGAGAATCTGCGTTAGTAATCGGTATGAGCCCGGATATAGGCGGCAGAAATATGCACCGCAAAACTACTATTTATTATACTGTGCAGACAGTGGTCGGCATGTTCTTGCCAGAAATGGATTCCAAGGTATTTGCCGGCCTGCATCACAAGTTTGACGTCGCCAATGATTTTGCCTCCGAAGGCAGCGTAGCGGTAGGGTGCGGGAAATTCCTTCATGCGGCAATGAAATTGTTGGGCGTAGAACACATCGCGTTAATTACTAATACCCATCATCTGGCGTTAATCGGTTCGGCGTGGAGCCAGTATATTATGGAGGGAAGCAATAAAGAAGATATCATTTCTTTAGGCACCCATGATGTAACAACTGAACCGGAGAGTGTCTTATCCAATTTATCCGTCAGCCCCGCAGCCAAGATTACCATTGCCATGGTGCTTCTTGATCAGTCCTCTGAAAATTATCGCAGAGATTTTGAGGTTATAGAGCGGTTAAAAGAGCACATGCCGGTTATTATGTTTACCATCCGCAGTAATCAGGCTTTTGGATTTGAGGGCATCGGGCCTGAACTGCAGGCGCCTTTTGACATTCTCTGGACCGACTTTGTGACTGTGCTGACGACTTTATTGCGCGTGGATGCAAACTCTAACCCTAATGTTAAGGTGGTGCGCGCCCTCACAGCTTCATATGTTGCGCAATGGAAAACAACCCAAAAGAGGTACGCTACCGATGCCATCGGAAGGGGAGAAACTGACCTTCTTTTTAGTTTCGGATATCCAGGGGCCGCGGAAGAAGAGACAATTGGAACGAAAGAAAAACAAATCCCCATACACAGCGTAGAAGAAGCTAGGCAGGAAGCCAGGAGTTTAGCCGCGTTGTTAGCAGGGAAAGGCATGCTCATCGGCCGTAACCGTATGAATATTTTTGTAGGCGCAGAGGGGTTAATTGGTTTTGCCGCTGATTTAAGGAGCCGGACCTACTCCGCTGCACTTTTACAGAAGCAGGGATGGATTACCGAGACAGGCGTGTATCCTCTTCGTGCGCACAAAGGCCATGAGGCAACTCTGGCATATTCCAAAAACCCCCGAAGTCCGCTCTTGGCAAATAAAAGTATTGATATTTTCTTGAATGTAAGGCGCCTTGGCGACGAGCCATTTTATGAACAGGTCTTCCAGGATGTCACAGGCAAATATACCAATGTGAATGGCGCCAATGTACATGAGACCAACGATTCCATGACCTTTCCCAATATCCAGCGCACCACGCAAGTCTCGCCCGTTATTCTTTTTGAGTTTGATACAAGCGATGATGCAATTCAGGAAAAGATAAGGGCATTTTACGAAACATTCATCGCGGAGCTAGCACATGCCAGCTCGCCG
>QZKA01000021.1 GCA_003598135.1 Candidatus Omnitrophota bacterium | reverse complement strand
TGTAGACCGGGATGTGGTTGTTTCTTGCAGCGGCGATGCGGCCAAAGACGATATCGCGGTCTGAGCCAATGAGCTCTTCCCAAGAATCTGCTCTGCCGTTGCGGGTGTAGATATTGCCTGTGGCTTCATTGAGTAGGAATATCCTAAGGTGGCCGTTACCGTTTTCCCGCGCTGCTGCAAATACGGTGTGGTCTTTTGCGAATTCAACAACGTGGTCGAATTCAAGGACGCCATAGTTGATCTTAACCATGCTACACCTCCTCTGGTTGTATTGTGGGCCCGTGCAAGAGGGGTCAGACCCTGGAGGTTAGGGGCTCCTGCCAGGCCCACATATACAACTATAGCCGCTATTCCTAAATCTCCTGCCACGCCTGCGTGCCGAAACACCTGCCACGGTGAAGCACTTCGGCGTGCAGGCACGGAAGGAATTAGGGCTTGCGGCTGGGTTACTGATCTATCGTTATCGTAATTGGCTGTGTGGGTACGGACGGTATATATAGGTAAGTTTGTTACGGAGGGGCTTGCGGCAATAGTGGCGATTGCCGGAGGAGCGCGTTCAAAATGAATACCTGCAGCCGCTTCTTCTGCGAGAACATAGCCAAAAGCACTACCTAAGGCTGCGGGGCTGGAAGAAATTAAGGCGTTACGTGTAATAATTCCATATAATTGTTTAATGTTATTATTTGAGGATTTTACAGGAGAAGAAACCGCTACTGCGGGAACCCTGCCCAGATCCTGCTGGCTGAGCTTATAACTGCCAGTACCTGCTTTAGTCCTTTCGATTTCCAAGGTAATAATTCTCCAAGGCATGCGGTTCAATTCAGGCTGAAGTTTTAATGCTTGCTCAAAATCAGTGATAATACCGCTTGCTTCCCAGACAACGGTCTTCTTGTCAGTGTATTCAGCAAATAATTTAGTTAAGAAACGGCCGATATAGAGGGATAAAGGCAATTTATGTTCTCTTATGTAGGCCATATCAGCCAATAATAAGGCTGTGGCAGGGTCACTGGTGGTCACTTGTTCAGCAACAACCACGCGGCCTTCCCTTATATCTTTATATATGCTATAGAAATTATCTCCATTGATGAATAAGACGGTTTCAAGAGGAATGTCTAAGGGGATTTTATTGTCGCGCAGGGCATTGGCAAAGCTGGTTTTACCGGCTTGACTGTGCCCATCGAAGAAGATGACAGTATTTTCAGGTTCGCTGACAGGCGAAGACGCGGCTGCCATAGAAACAAAACGTCCCTCGTAGGACGCAACCTGGGAATTCGACCTTCCGGACACTGTTTGGGAAGTGCGTTCTTGATACAGAGGTTCGAGTATTACAACTGCCAACACAGATGCAAAGATATTTGAAACTTCTTTGCGCTCTTGTCTGTTGCCACGACCTGCCGCTGCGCTAGCGACAGCCGCCATGCTGATGGTCGGGCCGCGGGTTAAGTGAGATATGCCTGTTCCGGTTTGCGCTATCTGAGACATAAGCGCTCGGATAAAGTATTGGTCAAAGAGTATGTTAAGGTTGGTGGGTATCTGAAGTATGGCTGCGCCGCTGCCAATGCCTGTGTTGCCGCTGCCGGCATTACTTGAACCTGCGCCTGTTTGCGCCTGGCCTGAGCCGGTGCTGGATGAGCCACCTGTAGTGCCGCTTACACCAGGAGCAGGAACACTGGTCATCGGAAGCACTGGCCCTACCCCGCCAAGAGGCTGGGTTTTTTGAGACTCTTGAGTCTCTTGTGAATCTTCTGGTTTAGCTGGGCTGGATACGCCTACTACGATCGCACCGAGCTTTCTGTCTAAACTTTGCTGTATTACCGGCGTTAAGGTAATAGGTGAAGAGGAGGCTATAGGAGATGAAGTGGCATCTTCGGCAGGAACAAATGACCTCAATACCTCTCTCATTTCCCATAGTTCCTTATTGTTATCTTGGGTCAGATATTTGTTTCTTAAGTCTTGATAGGCGACCCCTAGAAACTCAGTACCTTTGGTTTCGCCTAAGATGTCTTTGATGCCTAAGAATACGCCTTCAAAATTCGGGTAGTGGCGGTACAGCTCAGTAATGAGTGCAACTGGTTTTCTCGGTATTGACTCGCCGATATCCACGACTACCGGCATGCGCGTGGCTTCCACAGGAATCATAATGTTATGGGTAGCCATGTCTTTTACCGTCATCATCCTGAATCTATTTTCTACACCCACCTGCTGATTGGTTAAGAGGTTATTTATAAAGACATTGACCTTCATCCAAGAGGCAGTAATCTTTCTTACTGTATCACGGTCAAGCGTAACACTCTTATGTGCGGCAGTTTCTCCGCGGATATACTCTTCGCTATAAGCACTAAACTCGGGAGCCTTAACTGCTAAACCGAATTTCGGAATGGAGACGTCTGCTTTACCGCTTAAGCGCGCTAGCTTGATCGGCTCTTCAGGTATTGCAGTATTATCCTTGGCAAAATCAAAGTCTTTTGCCTTGTTAATTGCAAGCTTAGTGGCAAACTCAAAGGTGCGTCCGTCTTTTAAGGCCACGTCTACCAGATACACGTGCTTCTGGCTGCCCTTGCCGTCTTCTTTAATGCTTACTTTTGAGATATCTTCGGGTGAAACGACTATGCCGTGGATGTTAAAGAGACTCTGATCGAGGAAAGAATCAAACCGTATAATGCGCTCTAATGCTGAGGAACGGTAAAAATCCTGGGCGAGCTTTTCGCCGACGAAACTGATGGTGCCGGTGTAGCGGTCTTCGGAGAGAGGCGAAGAAGAAGCCATCTTGGGCGGGCCGCGTGTTACCATCGGCTCTATCTTAACTTTCTGTATGTCAATCTGCTCTTCGGGCACCGCAACTACGCCCATTGCTTCAGGCGCCTTTACGATTTGTGCGCCGGTAAAGGCCTCAAGGGCTTTGCTTAAGATTTCCGGCTGGCTGTAGCCAAGCGGAGAGGAGGCGCTCGCAACTCTCACTGGCTTTATCTGTTCTGCTGCATGGTTAGGCAATATACTGTGCACTACCTCTTCCAATTTTTCAAATGGTATTTGGTTCCCGCGGTAATAAGTCTCGGGCGTGCGCACAGTTATGGGTTTGCCATCTTTATAAATGGTTATGATATTGGATAACCCTCCTCCCATATTGCCTGCAAAGAGAGAAGCAACCAGCGAAATCTGCTCTTTAAGGGCCTGGCTTCTATAATTCTCCTTGCTGTTGGCGGCTTCTAAAAGTTCACGGGTTGAGGTAGTGTACATTCTATATATTTCAGAGAATTGCTCTGCTTGATATTGCTCCATCTGATGGGAATAAGGAGACACGAATCCTTTCCCCTCGCTTCGAATGAGGGAATGTAACTGGTTAAAGCGCTCTAGTTCGTTATTGCCCAACACTCTCCACCATACATGGTGCCCGATCTCATGGAATAGGTTGAAATCGGCTCCTCGAATTATAATAGCTCTCTCGTCCTCGGAGGCGACGCCTTTGCCACCATCTTTATCAGTAACTACAATAAACTTAACCGGGGCAAGGTGTTCTTTAGGAATTGCGGTGAGTATGGGCAATATTTTATTCTCAATAAATCCTTTTTCGCGGCTAGATCTGCCGTCATTCGCAAATACCAAAATACCAAATTCCTCAAATATCTGGCGCTGAATTGGCAGCATTGATTTTGGAAAAGTATACCGGCTTAATTGTTCGCGAGAAACAGCAGGATAATTCTCATAAATGGCATCTACGGCATTCTTCAAAGGTCGAAATACGCCGCTATACCAACCTTCATCACTAGTCGCATAACCTTGATCTTGACGCATTGGTATCACCATGGGGAGGTCTTCCATTGTTCTTATAGAAGAGGTGACTTCTTTAATGGTTTGGGATGGCAAAACTAAAGTGGAATCTACCGCAGGTCTTCCGACCTTTTCTAAATAGGTATTTGCTTCTGCGATGAACGGCCTAGCGGCGGTAACTGCTCCATCAAAATCTCTGTATTCTTTGGCTGCGTTTAAAGCTTCGTTGATATAATTATCGGCTAAACGCCCACTGAGCAACTTTGTATACTCTATATCCCCTGCCTGAGTTGCTTTGTCTAATTCTGAAGTATAAATACGGCGTGCCTGTGTATCCCAGAGGCCTGTCTTGTCTAGCGTCAACGCACTCTGGTACGGCGCAGCAAAATACAATGTAGCCAGTAACAAAGGAACTCCGAATATGCGGGCTAGCCGGCTCCCGGCTGCTTCTTTAAGACTTAAAGGACTGCTGCTTGAGAGCGGTGAGGAGGCGCTGACCGTGCTCATATCAGACCAAGAAGAAGCTTGCAAATAGGAAGGCCTTATTTCGTTAAAGGCAATAGGTTGGGGATAACCAAGGCTATCAAAATGTTCAGCTATAACTTTCACTAAGGGCGCATTCGGTAAAGTTTGTCTTGCCACTTCCTGCATAAGCGGGTTATGCCCTGCAGCACCAATACTATTAAGGGCATCGTAGAGGTCAGCAATAAATTCTGTAGCCAGGCCGTGCTCGCTCTTGACTACTGGCGGTAATTTTTCTAAATCTTTAATGGTAATTACTTTGCTGCCGCTGCGGTAGCCGCTAAGGAGTTTGCCTATAGCTTCAACCGCAACTCTTCCTTTTTCCACATCAAAATAGCGGTAATTATTATTCTCAATGCGCTGGCGTATTCTCTCTAATCTCTCAACCACCGTCTTCTGGTCCTTGATCCTTCCGTCTTTACGCACCAGCTTACTATTGAGTTCGTCCTGAACCTCGCCATTGCTAATCTTGTGGAAACTGGCGGTCAAGTCGCTTAAAGGATTGTCGTAAATGCGGCCGTAATAATCAAGCAACGTCCCCAGGTTGAGCACAAGTACTTGCTGAACCATAGGGTCTTCTACCTGCTCGACTCCTCTTAAGAAAGAATTTAATGTAGCTACTGCGATATCCTGGCCCGCTGTATCATGTAAGGCGTGAATTCCTTCATGCCCAAGAACCTGTAATTTTGACAGAGGATCTTTGGCGATTCCTTTAGGCACATAGATAGTCACCTTGCCTGCCTGCCCCATACCTTCGTCAGCATATCCTGCAGCTTCAACCACAGAGCCAAGCTCCTTGACTTTGCGCGCAAATTCCTTTTTCCCTAATTCCCTTATTTCTATATTGGGGTTAGTACGCAGCGCATTATATATTGCGTCGTAATGGTCTCTTGCGATTTCTGTGGTAATGGTGCCTAAGAAACTGAGGGTATTTTTCTGCCTGGCTTTATTCAGGGTATCGGTAAACATACTGGAACCCCTGCTTTGATAGAGAGGCGGGGTTAAGCTGGCCGGCAACATCGCATCTACTTGCACGGATAACTTGCCGTCATTTTTGGCAAAGGTATTCTGGATGCGGCCGGTTAAATCAAGTTTCCTAAAGGGAGTGAAAGGATGTGTCAATGCCCATCTTAATCTCGGCAATACTAAATCCCTGTCGATCAAGGCTAAATCCTTGGCAGTGCGGGAAATGATATTCGCTCTTTCTTTGCCATGTGTAAACTCAAGTTTCTGCCCATACAGATAATTCACTCCTGTGGCAGCGGCAATAATCTTTAATCTTGTCGTAGAAGGCGCTAAGATTCCTGAGCGGGTGTCGCGGGCATTCGCTAAGATTTCTCCTAAGTCTACCAACTTATCCCCGCTATCCGCAAAAGGAACTCCCAGTTTATAATCAAGGAGATGGCCCATGGTTTCGTGCTCAAACTCATAGCCTCCCCAGCTGTTTATTCCTGCGCCAAGGATAATGTTATTATTGGCGTCGCGAATCGGCTCCAAAATCCTTGAGTACGGCATCTGCATGGTAAAATAACCGTTGCTACCGCCTACCTTAGCGCTGTCGCCTCTGGTCTTCTGGATTGAGAAGTCTATCCGGTTATTATTGATATCTTCTATTGCCTGCCTAAACATCGCCCTGACGATTTGTTCTCTGGGGACTTGGTTTAAGACCTGCTTGAGCAGCTCGATAATAGCTCTGCTATCCATCTGGTCTATCTCTTGAATATCCCGCGGCGCAAAATCCCTTCCTGCTGACAGCACTTTAAGCAACCCTTTCATTTCAGGGGTGACTTTAATAAGCCCGCTCGTAACTATTTTGTCTACTGTCAGGTTAGACAGTATTTTCTGCAGGTCTGCAACAGTGCCTATTTTGCTCTTAAAAAGCCGGTGGTTAGGATCCTGCAGGGCTTTTTCTAATTCTACTCTCTGTTGGTCGCGGTACACATAAAGATTCTTTAACGATAAGGCGTTATCCTGAATTATCTCTTCTTCGATAGGAACCAGCGCTGAAGAAAGGCTGGATAAATAATGATAGCTGGTCTTAAAAGGATTTTTACTGGAGCCGAAACCAGCCAGGCTTAACGGAGAACTGGCCCCGCCATAAGCCATAGCTGACTCTAATAATTGATCCTGGTAGGTCGACAGGATACTTGATAACACGCCGGCGCGGAAATTGCTTAACTCGGAATTCGCATCTACATTATTCCCGGCAAACTGCAGTTTATATTTCAGTATTGGTTCGTCTAACGCCCTGCCTAATTGGTGCATCGCAGATTGCAAATCTAAAGAAGAAGCCCCATACAGAGAACCTATATGCAAGTTGTCAGGAGTAGTTTCAAATGCGCTCTGTAAGCGAGAGTATTCAGGAATTAATATATTTTCGCTGCCGACCTTTAGATACGGAGTGGGGCTGCTGAATACGCCGCTTTCCTGCACAGTACGGCCTACGCGCTGATGCTCCGAGGCTTCCCAAATTAAGTTACCCAATATATCAGAAGTGATGCCCTTGCGGTTTGACCATTCAGTAGCCAAGGCTTTAAGTTTTGTGCCGAGTAAGGAGGCTTTTGCTTCTTTGCCGTCTAATCCTGTGCCTGACTTAGGCGTTGCTGACCAAAAGGCCTTGAGCGCAGAAGCGAGCCTCTGTTGGCCTTTCAGATAGCTTAGCTCTCTTTCTACGGTTGCCCTTATGGCATTGCGGTCTGCAACAGCCAGGCCCGCTTCTTTTTGGGCGATTGTTTCTTGTATTGAGCGGCTGGCCTCATTTAATCTTTTCAACTCCGAGCGGGCAATACTCTTTTGTTTGTCCGACAATACAGCAAAACCGCTCCTTAATACATCGATTCTCGCCCTGATCGCTGCCACTTTAGTTTGTAATTCCTCAACCTTGGCATTAACTTCCTTTATTCGCCTTTCGGTTTCTCTCTCAATAATCTGATCCGGCAACAAAGACCTGCGGAGGTCTCTTGTTATTTTCCACTCTGCTCCTAGATACGGTATGCGGCTAAACATACTGCCGCGTGCAATACCGTTATCAGCCAGGCCCTGATTAATAATACTCTCGTACTTAGATTCGAACGCAGCATTATAAAGGCTTCCAAACAAACTATTAGAGAAGAAATTGGGGGTGTCGATAACCGATACGCCGGCAAGTAACATATAAGGGCTGAGCTGTTTATATCTCGCGAGCTCGTAATCTGCGTGTTCCTGGCGGCGTAACAGGGAACTCCGCAAGCCGCTATCCGCCATCAATACATTCCGGTTCATCGCATTGGCTAGGCTCTGCTGCAATGCCGGGCTGTTGCTGAGTTGAAGGATTAATGCCTGGTCAAAATTAATCTTGAGGGGATCAAACGACCTTCCTACAATATCTATGCGCTGACCGAGCGCTAAAGAAGTAAGCTGGTCTTGAGTGACATACGCGCTGCTCAATAAAATCTGCTTGGCAGCTTCTGCTTTTGCATCAAAGCCGGTTAGGCCGCGCGTCTGGACAATCTCCAGCAGGTTGTTTTGAGAAAGCCCCTGCTGTTCTAAGTTCACAAGGTTATGCTGTATCTTAGCCGCTTCGATCAATTTACTGCTATCACCAACCTCTACCACCTGTATCCTGCCGTCGCCCAGCCTGATTTTGATTTCCAGTGCTTCGGGTAACGTCGGCTGCTGTTGTCCGTCCTCATTCCTTAACAACAACGCGGCAACATCAGGAGTCAAGTTCTGCCTGCTTCTGTACAATTGCTCCAAACCCTGCTGCACTGCGCCTGCGCTTTGCGCTGACCACGCGCTATACGGAGCGCTGATGCTAATGATTTCTCCGCCGTTACTGAGCATGCGCGTTAATTGCGCATGTAAGAGGCCCGGCCTCCTGCCTATAAAATCAGTCAGTATTTCCTGGGCGGACTCAGCAATACCGTGGCTTTCAAGAGAATTATTCATCCATTTACCTGCCACCACGCCGATAAGCCCGTCTGCAAAAATGCCTTCTTTAAAAAATTCCTCTCCGACAAACCCATGTATCCTGCCGATATTAAACCACCTAGTTCTGGCAAGCCTACCCAGCGTTGTTCCTTCCTTGCCTATAATCATGTCTCCGCCGGCCTCGCCTAAATATTTCATTGCCCGGCTAAATAAAGGTATCCTATGTAATACGGGTTCGGCAATAGGCCGGCCCACATGGAGCAAGTAGCCAAATGTAGCGCCCATGACTGCGCCTTGCGCCATGCTGTCAAACGTATTAGTAAGAAAAGTGCTGGTATCAAATTTCTTGAGCGGGTTTCCGTTGGTATCGTATAAGGCGGGGATAGAAAGCAAAGAGCGGCTTAAATTCTTTAGCCCCTCTTTACCGCTAAAAGGCATTCCGTCTAAATCCTTGATGCCGAATACATAACTCGCTGCCTTTGCGCCAAAAGCCACGCTTCTTAACTGCCATGAGTCTTCGGATTGATTGCTTATCTTCTCCAGCCACGGCCCTACAAGATAACGGAACCCTACCATGCCGCCGTACTGCACAGGCTGGAATATAGCCAGGATCTTGGCAACGGATGAGGAAGTGGACAAGCCGGTTTCCAATATATTTGCCGGGCTATAACTGTTTTTATAATACGACTTAAAATTCTTGAGCCCGCTATTAAGGGATTCAACTATCCCCCGCGCTGAAATATTCTTTATCGAGCTAAGGCCGTTCTCAACAGCGTATCTATAAAATGTCTTTCCTCCCCATGCCTTTACTGCACCAAGGGTCGCAAAGAGATGCGCGAAATTCAAGGCAGTGGAAGAATCTACGCCGAGTATATTAAACCATTCCTGGCCTTCGTGGTTGAACTTATACCAATTATTGGTTGCGCGTAAACCGACAAAGCCGCCTTGCACTGCGGCCTGCACCGGGATTCTTCTTATGACCGGGATTTTATTAAGCAATCCCCAGTCTCCTAATTTGGCGCGGAAAAGTTCAGTAACCAACGAAGATTTGCCGGCATCTAACCCACTCTTGCCCCTGCCAAAAGAAAAGAGAGTACCCATAATCGCTATATCTTTGGCAATCGCGGTTAAGGACTTATCACTGCCATACCATTTATCCAATGCCAAGTAAGTAGCGTAAGGTATGCCTCCGCGGATAGCCATGCGGGAAAGTGTAGTATATCCATAATCAATCAAGCTGGCAGTACCGCTCTCAGCAGCAATGCCTTTAGCGGGGACAATTTGATTAAATAGTACGCCTCCGGAAAAACTCTGCCATAGAGTCTTCAAAGAAGGCAGCTGTTGATCTAAAGTATAACTGAGCGAGATAGCTGGAAGCACGCCTAATCCTAAACCCGGGGCAATCACATCTTTGGTGGCATGGAAAAGTGTTGACCGTAAGGTGTAACGCGCAAGCATGGCGTTGCTGATTTCAGAAGTGAAGGCTTTTACTGACGCATCCTTGACGAATTGCCAATTACCAAAGTGGCGGGAAAACACAGGCAGGCGGCCTAAAATCGGATGGGCCTGGAAGCCAGTGTAACCGGCTTCTTTGGCCATATTTAACAAAGCTGCTTCTGCCCGCACGCCAAAGGCATTTACGGTGCGGATAAACTCCGGCCGCGACGCATCCAATAGCACCCGCGCCCTGCCTACGATGCCGCCTTTAGTCGCGACCGACCTCAATGTCCCTGCAACACCTTCAACCTTTGCGACAGTCCTGAAGGAATTCGCAAAATTGGTTACAGTATAATACATATTCTTTAGCGTCGCAAATCTTGCTCCTGCAGGTGCAGTTCGGGATACCTGCGGCAAGGCATCTACAATTCTCTGTACTCCGGCCTTATAGGTATATTTGGTATTAGCGTATATGCCTCCCTGGCCTTGTAACGATTTCTCAAAGAACGAGCCTAAACTTTCAGCGCTCCCTGCTCTTCCAAGCAGTTTATCCGGTAGCCGCCTGATACCTGCCTGCAGTTCAGTCTTCAACAACTGCCGTCCTTCGGTAGTGAGCAGCTTATTCAATCCGCCCTTAAGAGCCGATCTCGTTAAACCGGTAACTACTGGTAAACTTTCAAAGGCAAGTATTGCGCCTTCCGCATCAACTTTACTATCCAGTTCCGTCTGTAATGCTACGTATTGCTGAAAAGCGGGAGATTCTAAGTTTCTACTAAATAATGCCATCGCCTGAGTATCGTCGAGAAAGCCTACTTTAAGATTTCCTGTGCCATCGACAAACAAAACCGCATGTATATCATTGGCGCCGCTTCTCCACCATCCTTCGCCCGGACTGGAAAGTAAATTATAAGTGTTCCCTTCAATAGTTCCTTGTTTATCGTTTAATGATTTTCCAAGGCGTGAATTATAATAATAATCAGCTAAAGAACGCGTGGGTTCCATCGCTCTGTCCATGCCCAACCACTGGGCAGCCTTCACAATAGAATCTCTGCCGAAGATTGCACCTCCAATGGTACCTATAACTGCGCCTCCAATTGCTACGATTCCTCCAATAGTGATCGCAGCAGGTGCAGTGATTATTCCGCTTGAGCCGAGTCCCGCTATCACAGCGCCAGGCGTTGCTCCGATAAAAGCACCTTCCATTGCGCCGCTCACATGATTATTTCCTAATAGCTTTTTTAAACCGCCCTGCTCGCGCTGCGGGAATATATATTGGAAGAATTTATTTAAATCATCCTGCTGTATGTCAAATTTAAGGCCTGTTCGGGAAAGATCATTCAAATTAACCGTGTCTCCTGCAGCGGTAGTTAACATCGCTCTACTTCCTAGCCCTTCTTTAATGAACTGTCGCATTGAAGCATCGTTGGCCTTAGAATATTCTATAATGGAGCCGTCCTTGACTAAGCCGTAATGCGTCCTGCCGTCAGGAGAATTGATTTCTACAAAAGTAATATCCTTGTTTCCCAACTGCCTGGCGTTGGTAATCCAGCCGCTTATCAGGCCGTCCTGCGTCATTACCTGGCGTCCGTATTTTGCAGTTGCCCACTCGAACCTGTTCTTCTGCACGCCCACAATCGGTTTTCCGTCTTCCCAGCCAATCGCTAAGGATTCTTCTCCCGGGCCGGTGAATTTGGGCAAATTATAAGAGGCGGTTTTGCCTCCGAATTGAATGCTAATGCCGGAAGAGGTAGGTATGATTTTGACATCCCCTGACGTAAGGCCTGTGCTCAAAGCAGCATTACCCCTGCCCAATGTATCCAACAATGCTACTGCCCCAGCCCTGTCGCCGAAACTCAATTTCTTGATTGCTAAATTACGTAACACCGCAGCATCCCAGGAATTGGCTATTGCGCCTGTATCAATACCAAGGCTATCCCCTCCGCCTAGGCCTGGGACGAATGTTTCTCCATAATTGTCCTTGAGTTTGTTCAGCGATACGGCAAACGGCATAGTGCGCAGGGCAAACTCATAACCCAGGGCAGTCTTATCACTAATGTTTGGTGCATCCGCATATTTTTCCTGATTGTATTTCTCGCTCAGATATATTACCGGGATCAAATGCGTATTAGAGGTAATCACGCCCAGGAGCGGCTCAACTGAAGGCGACAAGGTACTTAAGGTATTCAGGTAATTATCGCCTAATGCCGCGCAGTTTCCGGTAATCCTAAGCGAGCCGCCTATGTCTTTCTGGTAAGGGATAACATCGTCGCTGGGTAAGCTGGCAATATAATACACTGCGGCAAACGCATCTGAAAGATTGCGTTTTGCAGGGTCAGTCTCAAGGCTGCCGTCCTTAAAGCCGGCGATTAAATCCCCCATTTTTTCGACGCTGATACCTTTTAAGCCGACATCCTGAACTAATTTGCCTAAAGTAGTCCTGGTGCCGTCGCGCAAGATGATTTCCCTTTGCGCAGCTTGAAGATCATTATTAATGATATGGCGCAGAATAGGTATGGTGCTTTGCGTAGGAAGTTCCCGTAAATAATTTTCTACACTGTTGGCGGAGATGGCCTCGGTAAGGCTTAAGTTATCCCTGGCAGCAGTAACTCCCTGCGGAGTAATTGCGACGGCTAACGCCTTACTTATCACATCATTATCTATCTTCTTGGCAGCAACAAACAGACTGCCTTGATCTGTCTGGTAATAGCGCTCAGTCTGCATATCCTCAATTTTTTCAGGAACGGATATTGCCACGACTTGGTCGTTATTGCCCAGCTTCATCCAAACCCCGGACTTATGCACATAAAATTCTGTGCTGGCTATATGCGCGCCTAAATCTTTGCCAGCTTGATTAAACCTGCCGGTTGACGGATTATATACAAAGAGCTGGTGCGCTTCATCATCATTACCAGTCTTCACTAAAGTAAACCTGCTTTCGCCTTCTCCACCAGGAACATACACAGAGCCAGCACCCATGGTGATATCTAAGGCAGGAGCAGTCCGCTGCCAATCTACATCGCCAACGGAAGTTGAGCCGTCTTCGTTATGAATACGGCTGAAAGTCACGCTGGGCGTATCCAGAGCAACAAGGCTGCCGCCCAATGCAAAAGCCTGCACGGTCCCTTGAGTACCTGCGCGTATATCGGTCTTGCCTGTTGGAGTTGTTCGCCGTAAATCAATGGGGCTATTATCAGAAGACTGCTGAGTATTCCCTTCGGACAAAGGCAACACAATACTCGCCACCTGGGAAGCCTCGTTAATCGAACGCGTCTTGCCCGCATCTTCTGGCTTTATATTGAATAACTGATGTAGCTGTTCTGCCTGGGTGAGTTTCCTGCTAAAGGTTAAACCGGTAGGAACAAAAACTCCGTTTATTTTGTCTATCGCGGTATAATCCGGCATAAGCGGCGACGAAGCAACCTGCAGCCTCTCCATGTGGCCAGGGAGTAGCCCGCTGCTATATGTCGGCGTATAATACGCATCGTCACCGAGTATTTTCCAACCATGCACCCTCTTCCCATCTATCTGCCCGAGGTATTGCAACCCGTCTTTGGTAAACGCAATGGGCAGTTTTTCAAAATAGTGATTCCCCGCGGGCGTATTATATTCTACCCATGAGGTAAACTCTCGGGGATACGCCTTTGCATTGCTTGAAACAGTAGGGGTTCTGCGCATCTTAGTGCCGCCGGCATCGGTATACTCGTATTGAGGGGCGTACGCAACATTCGGCGCAATACCTGAAGTTTCCTGCCGTATATTCCCCGACAGCGGCCTGAGTTCAAAACCCGTGCCGCTAAATTCTCCTCCGGCGAGTTTGCCTTGCCACATATAATATTGATTATCCAAAGAGCCAAAGCGCACGCCTTCCATAGTTTCAGCGCTGCCAATAACGTCTTTATCTGCCGTCATCCTATAGAATATATCGCTACTAATATCTTCCATGCTCGTTAAGGCTGCAGGATCCCTGCTAATACTCAGAGGCGCGCCTAACGGCCCGCGTACAATCTGAGGTTGCCCCTGCATGTTAAACGCAACATTCTGCAATCCTACGTCATAGCCATAGACCGCAGAATCAAACTGTAATTTGCCGTTCTTTTCTTTCAAACCGGCGCCAATCACTAATTCCTGGCCTGCATCAGCCAGGCCATAGCGATAACCTCTGGTAGGCGCGTCAGCTATACCAAAATTCTCCATATTCGCGCCAGAGGCTATACGTAAGTCCGCAGCTACTGCTGCCAATGCCCCGTTAGAACCCGCAGATTTTTCTCTGGTGAAGTCCAGACTAGCGCGGTCATTGAGTAGGAATTTCAAAACCGCAAATCCCTGTTCGTAATTAAATGTATCGCCGGTAATGAGCTTGCTTGTATTGACTAAATCCGACTGCATATCCCTGGCAGCAGCTATATCTTTTCCTAAAATTTTGTAAGTCCACAGGCCGATTGCGCCCCTATCAACCAACCCTTTTGTAATCTCAAGGTACTTGCTGTTGAGAGAGCCGGTTTCAAGCATCCTGCCGAGATTATAAATCTGCGTGCCGTCATCAATACGTACCTGCTGGTTATCTTTCAGGGAGAGCGTGGTTTTCTCTAACCCGATTAATGAAGCCAGTGAGCTGCCTTTTGTTGCAATCACATCTTTTCCCGTTATTCTAAACTGGCCTTTACCAAAGACCGTGTTTTCAAGAACTTGAATACCGCTTTCTCTTACGCGTGGAGAAGTTTCGGCAACGTTGAAGCCCTTTTCTATATTCCACTTTACTCCCTGAATCATAGGTGAGAGATAGGGGCTGCCGGAATCGTTTAAACCGTAGGTTACAATAGTATTTGTGCGGCCATCAAAAGTCACAATGCCCTTCTGCTGCGCAATAGGATAGTACGAAGGGATTTTGTCTGCGGTAAAAATCATTTCTGTCTGAAGGCCATCATCAGTATTGGTTTTTGTTCCTTGGGAAGCCAAGAGCGCTTCGGGCGCGATAGGCAGCGCCTTCACTCCAAAATGAAGGTAGTTCGGGATTTCGGTAACCTTGCCTGCGCTATCGGTGATTCTTAAAACTGCCTCCGTGCTCTGGTAGGTGACTGGGTGTTCAGAGACTGCGCCGTTATTTACCTGCGCGTACACCTTAAGCCCTAAGTTATTCTGAAGCGACTCGCCGAACTGATACGTACCCGGCGCTACCTGCCACTGGAATGTCTCGCCTTGTTTCTGCTGCTTTTGATATATCGCATACCGGTCGTAGGTAATAAGAAGCTGCCCTGCGCCATGTGATTTGTCGATCTCCTGAGAATACGCATACGGCTGTTTTAAATAAGTCATCCCGAGCATGCCGGCATTCGCAACTTCATTACGAGCAGCAAAGACAATCGGCGAAGCAGGATTCAAAGCGCCAAGTAAATTAAGCAGCGTGTGGCCATTCTGGTCTTCGCCAAACTGATACGCGAGCGCCTTACTCTCTTGTATGTTCCGGCCTAATGCGCTGGGAGTAATCGCAAGATCAACGGTATTCTGGTTTTCTATTTGGCCTACGCCGTGCCACTGCGCCCCTTCACTATAAAGCAAACTATTGGAGATAGCGGCGTCTATACCTGTTCCCTTGGTGTTAATTACAAAAGGTGTCTTTGCGTTGGATCCAATAACAATGACATCCTCTGGTTTCTCCGTTGCGCCGAGAATCAATGTCTTATCATGGGTGATGTCCGCAAAGCTTAAAGGTAAGCTGCCGCCTTCTGTGCTCGTACCAAGCGCTAAAGGCCTGCTAATAATTCCACCCTCACCTACCAACGCTAAAGTCGATACAGCCGGTAATTTTTTGGCGTCTGTCTCGGTATGCAACGCCTGTATTGCCGTAATAACGCCAGAGCGAACAAGCTGCTCGCTTAAAAATGCGGGGTTTGTATATTGGTACTCATAATCTCCCGATGCGATTCCTCTGCCGCCTGTCCACACATCGCCAACTTTTCCTTCCCAGGCAGCTGAATCTGCTTTAATGCCTTTAAGGCTCAATGCCAATCCGTTATCGTCATACGAGCCATCCTTGATGTTAAGGGCAATTTTCAGTTTTGCCAAAACAGGAGATGCGCTAATGGAAATTAAACCATCCTGTCCAAGGTCGGTGTTGAAGGTGCCGTCCTTCACCACAAAGCCAGGCAGGTTCTTCCAGGCATACGTTCCTATAGTAACCTCGCTGTCCTTTGCGCCCCAGAAACGCGTGCCTTCGCCTAAAGGAAGCCCTCCTTGCCAGCCTGACGAAGTAAGCTGGAATGGCAAGCCAACAACTCCCCCTATAGAGCCCGGGGTAGTAATGGCGTAGGTGCCGTCCTTATATTCTATCCATACCCTGCTTCCGCTTTCTTGCGCAGCGCGCACTCTATCTGTTGCATATACATTCCCTCCGGCATTAATCAAGGGCTCACTGTGCAAAACCAATTTTCCATCTTCGCTCTTAAATCTAAACCCGATAGTATGGCTGCTGCCCGCTGCCACAGAAATAAGATCTACATTTAGTGTATCGTCACCGGCTGGGCCTCGGCTGATAACTGAACTCTTGTTGATATTAATTGCCCTACTTAGAAAGTCTTGGGTATAATCCGGCTGGTAGCGGTTCTGGCTATCCATCTGGGCAAGCGATAATGCATGCCAGCGGTCGCCCAGAGCAGCCAAGGTATAGGCATCGTTTTCCTTGGCTTTATTGGTCATCAGGTGCACCACGAGTTGATCAAAGGAAGAGGTAGGCGCCACAAAATCAATAGCGGATTTTTGTCGCAAACCAATTGTGGGTTGCGCATTATTGTACACTTCAAAGACTGACCCGCTGGGAGAAATAGCAATGGCTATGTCTTTAGGCATATACACATCGGGTGCCCAAGGCAAAGGAGAACCTTGCGCTCCGGCAACAAGACGCGCATGCTGAAGATTGGGCGCTAAGGCAACGGATTCTTTCTTAGCCACATCGATAATGGCAGACCAGGAGAGTTGCGATGGGAAATATCGCGACGCAGTAACTGTCCATCCGCCTATCGCAGGATTGATTTCACCGGCAAGGCCCCATTTTTCATCCGAGGCAAAAATTGTCGCAGCGCTACTTGAACCACCCGAAGAAGAACCGATAAAGAGTGAATTTATTGCGCCTCTGTGAGCCGGGCTGGACGTAACCGCAACGTGAATAAGATTATTGTCTTCGGCCCACTGACGAGAATCAATGCCAACAGCTACGTCTGCCACTCCTTCCTTATTTTCTAAGTTCCTGAACACTTGGTTGTTAAAACGGGTATAAAGACCTCCTGTGTTAGTAAAGCCGATTTTTCCTTGCTGAGAATAGACTATGATGGGTTGATTGTTCCGTAACCCGACGATAGCAGCGGGAAAAGAATCTGAGTTAGTGACCTGATAGCCTTCAACATTTACCCTTGAAGCAGCCTCTCGGGCAGCTAAATTGCTATATTGCGAAATGAAGCCGTATTCTTCTTTGCCTTCGAGATTAGTTTTCCATGCAAAAAGCACGGGGTTGGTAGTTCCACCTGCGGCAATACCGCCTATCGCATCACCACTCGTGAGTCCAACTGATGCGGTTTGAATCTGTGTGCTGGGAATAGTACTATACGCAGAATCTTGCAGGAGTTTAAGCATCTCTTGCGAAGGAAGCATGGGGACTGGCGCCCGGTCATCTACAGCCAGGCTTGCATCCCAGGAGATATTGCCATTGCCATCTATCACAATGCCAGAAGTAGGAGCAAATTTCCCACTGTAGGTAAAACCTACCTGGCCTGTGCGGCTATCGGAAGCGGGATAGAGCATTTCTTTTTTCCCGGTAAGCTCATTGTCAGCAATATAGAGATTTCCTTCTTCTCTCCGGGGATGCTTCAAAAATTTAAATGCCTCTTCCATGGTGAGAGGCATTTGTTTCTTATCTGTCAGCGAATTGCTGTCTATAATTTGCCATACCTGTCCATCGAGTGTAATTGGAACATGACGGAAACTTATCATTTCTGAAGAAGAAGGGGCTTCATCCCCTCCTATGCGTAGCCCCAGCACATCCAATAAAGGCGTCCCTAATAAGTCACCGTCAATATTGTAAATTTTTTCTATTTTGATTTTGCCCTTTACTACATCACCTGCGGCAATACCGAATTTCTGTTCATACCATTCGCCAGCAGGATTATGCTTAGCCCACTCATCGCCATGCGCATCCCACCTGCCATACCCGTTAAGCTTATCCCACTGATAACCCTCTAAACGGTCAAATACCACATTTGCAATATTGCGCACTGTCTGGGTATTCATATTCGAAAGGAAGCGTTCTCCTGCAGTCGCTACCCAGCCAGAGGTTGCATCCACTTTTCTGCCGGCTAAATAATCCTCCCAATTCTTCTTGGTCCATGAAGCATTAGGTAAATTTTGCGCTTGGCGCACAAAGTCGGCTATGTCTGCGCCTAAAGAAGCACCCATGCTTGCGTAAGAAGAATATTCAAGGTTACCTTTCTTATCCAACCGTGCTTGACCAAAACTTAAAAAATTCCCTATTGCACTTCTCATGTTGCTATTGAGCGTTTCTTTAAATAATTCTGCGCGCGACCCCGCATTGTCTCCTAATTTTGAAAACGCACTAAAGAGCCCCGCACTCATAGCTAAATCTACGCCGACCCCAACGCCTAAGGAGGGATATTTTTTGGCGAGTTGCTGTAACCCTGAAGACAAAGCCCCTGTAAATGCATATCTGGATAAGGCAGTAAATAACCCTTTATCTTCCATGCCGGTCAGATAATTGCCTGCGAAACTGCCTCCGGCGCGGGAAAACGCAGATTCCCATCCATTATTTCCTAAGATGTGCTGGGTATAAAGACTTACTCCTTCGCCTAAAAGTGGACGCCATTTCTCATTAAATCCTGACTTGGCCTGTAAGCCGGTTTTGTTTTTCCAAACCATCTTGCCATTTTCTACCTGCCAACCACCCAGGGCTTTTGAAAAGCCGGTTTCTACAATTGTACCGGCAATTTTAGAAGCTAAGTAACTCGCCCCTCCAAAGCCGTACTTACCGGTATCCCATTTCTGCTTATAGCCATATTCTTGCACCGCTGCGCTCGTAGCCCACACGCTGCCTGTCTGCAATGCCGCTGTCCAGCTATTCGAACGCCAGCCAAAGACCTTGCCGTTTGCCTGCAGTCCGCCAATCGCCGCACCCGCAAGGAATGCGCCTCCGACATTCTGCCAAGTCTGGTTTGCCCCTAGCCCCTTCATCATCTTGGGCATGGCATAGGTGATGGCATAATTGCGGGCAAGGGTAGCAAAACTGCTAGTTGAAATCTTAGGAAACGCAGGAGCTATAAAGGTGCCGAAAAGCAGGCCAAGATTATTCTCTATGCCGTCTCTGCGTGAATTGCCTGCGCCCAAAATCCCCCTTGCCTCTTCATCAGGCACCAGCACAATACTCGATTTGGCAACGTGTGATTCGGGGATAAGCGCATAGCCGGAAAAATCCTTCAGGAATTTTTCGAGAGGCAAGAATGATTCTTTGTGTTCATCAATGAAATAGGCTTTGCTGTCTTTTATATGAGTTACAAAAACATAGTGGTCGCCTTTTAAGTGTGCAATAAAAGGCGCGAAAGACTGGGCATAGGCATTGAAATCCTCAATCCTTGCCGCATACATTGGAATGTTGAAAAATTGCGCTGTTTTTGAAAGCGCAAAAAGGGAGGTTTTGATCACTGCAGGAGCACCAACAGGCTTGACCACATTATTTAAAATATCTACGGTGAGCGCAAGGACTGCAACATCCTGTTCGAGCGCCGGAACGCCTTCCAGTGCCAATAAATCAAAGAGGGTTTTTGAACCGCACGGTTTGCCCTGTAGCCATTGGTAGATCTCTTCTATCCTCTCACGGCTCATTTCCAAAGGTTCATTCAACTGTAGGGTGAGGTTCGGCGATAGTTGAATGGCGGTAAGGGATTTGCCCGCGACTTCAGTTAAGATATTTTTTACTGCGACAGGGGTATCAAGATACGCAGAATTAGCAAGGAGTGGTTTATATGCAGCAGGCTGCTGCCAGATCGCCTGCCAGTTATATTGAGCAGCCTGTGCAGCTTGCTCGGGTAAAAATACAGCCAAAATGATAAACGCTACTACTCTAATCCAGGCCTTAAAACTTGAGCGGTATTCTTGGTGCGGAATATTTTGTTCTGAGGGTTGTTGAGTATTATTACTACCTATATGAAAAGAAGAAGGCGAAATTTCCCCCTTTCCCCCTTGCATTTCTGCAATTTTCGTTGGTTCTAACCCAACTTTATTCATTTTTTATTTAAAGATTTTTAAACTCTTTAATAACTCTTTAAAGAAAAACCGGTTTGTCAAATACTTTCCCTGGTATTCGGCAACCCGGCTATCTTATCATCTCTTAAGACCCGCGGTTTTGCGCCCCCTGATCACTCAGGGTTTACCTTTTCGCACCGTGGCTTTTTTGCAACTAAATTATAACATATTATATATACCTGTCAAGGGGTTGCAGAAAATAAAAAGAGAACGTTTTCTTACTCGTTCTCTTTTATTTTATATAAACAAAATACTATAAATTATAGGGGCATCCACTTCTAAAGCTATATATAAAATGGTCTAATTATGCGTTTTTATTCTAGAAGGGGCCTTGGTAATATTTTGCTCACGGGACCTCTTTTTTAAGGCCCCTTCCTTTTAGCTAATTAAGACTCAGCTTAAGCCAAGTTTGGACATTTCCGAATATAAAATATACAATTTTTACTTACTTTTCTTCGGAGAAACCAGGCTTTTATTAGCTTTATTTCAATAAGAACGAATTTATTCTACCTATTATAACTGCAAGTATCCGCTTATCCAGATTGGACATTATGGTTCTCATTTTACCTAATCATCAAAGGGCGCGGTATCTGTGGTTTTGGCGTCGTAGTATCTATTCTAGTATTAATTTGTACCTGTTGTGCATTTACTGCC
This sequence comes from Candidatus Omnitrophota bacterium, assembly GCA_003598135.1. Taxonomy (GTDB): domain Bacteria; phylum Omnitrophota; class Gorgyraeia; order Gygaellales; family Profunditerraquicolaceae; genus SURF-25. Next base: position 8,841 of record QZKA01000021.1, on the reverse strand, counting down.
TGAATCCCTCTAATATCTGCAGAAATCTCGGTTTTAGCTCCTTTTAACTGAAGATATGCCTGAATTTCATTATTTACTGCTGTATCGCCAAAATTAATCTTATATACCTTGTTTTGGTCAACTCCCCGGGTTTCAACGGTCTCATATAGCGTTTTAAGCAACTCTGTGCGCGATCGGGTATCTAATTCGCTTGAGCTGATTATAATCACGGTTTGGTCGCTTGTAAGGGTGAAATTTTCATTGTTTTCCACAGGCACGCGATAGGTCTTGCCTTCGCTTAGCTTATTGGCGTCTTCAGCTTGCCCTGACTCTACTAAATACCTGGAAACCTGCTTATTGATGTCAAGGGGAGCATCCGGGTTAGGATAATACTCCTTTTGAAGCTGTTGGGCATAGCCGGAAACCGTATCTCCTTTTTTGGGGGTAAATTCAACATAGGTAGTCTCAGGGACAGCCCGGAGGTTGATTACGTTAACCTCCCCGGTTTCTGCTCCTTGAGCCGTAATTGCTACCTGGCCCCTTCTCTGTTGCTCATAAACTGCAGGGTCTGCGCCAGGGACAGGTTCTCTATTAAGTACGCTGCTGACCTCAACTGATTCCTGAGATAGGCCTGTTGCTTCTGCAATACTGGCTGCAAGCGCCTGAAGGGCTTTTTTACGCTTTTCAACCAATTCTTGATTTAAGGCCCCTGATCCTCTTGGGTCTGTTTGGGCAATGATTCTTATATCCACTTGGCCTTGTATGCCGGCGTTCTTGATAAGTTCTGAGGCCCTTGATACTAGTTCCGCCAATACTTCTTGCGGCGGTACGTATCCTACACCGCTACCTACCTGAATAATAAAAAGCGTGGACCTGGCAGGAACTGCTGTAGCTTCAGGCTGTTGGGATGGAGGAAGTTGCCCGATACCAAAAACCCAACGGCTATTGCCGTTTAAGTCCTCATAAATATCAATGCCTTTGAGCGCCATGTTAAGGAAATCTTTTTTATAACTGTCAGCCAGATACGCGGCGATATTTCTGATGTCTTCTTTTGAAATATCCTGACGAGTGATTATCTTGCCGTCTTCTCCAATAGGTTTTTCTTTATCGATGAAATTATAAATTGCCTGTTCTATGTTCTGCTCGCCGTCGCCGGAGACAGCGCTGATTTTACCTTCTTCAAATAAATTCTCCTTTGCGTAGTCTTGCGTTGCCTGGGTAGCATACTGTTCAGCAGCAACGGCAACTCGCTTGTTATCCATAAGTGCGCCAGCTGCCTGCTGTCTTTCTGCAGCAGTAACCGGTGCATTGGTAATATCGTCGTAACTCTCCCTTAATACTGCGAGCCTGCCATAGATAGTAGATTGTTGCATAGCAACCTCGTGTTGCGCGAAACGATGGTAATATTTATCCAGCGCCACCAAAAGTGCGTTTTCTTTGTCAGTACGCGCTTCTCCTTTTGCAAATAAGGCCTCTCTGAGTTGACCAATATCATCGATAAAGCCTTTAATCCTTTCTGCTCCATAAGGACTATTGCCGATGGCAAGGCCTAAATAATCACAGAACGCTTTCCAGTGCCCTTCTTTCTCATTAAACTCTCGTATCCTATCAATGAGCTTATTAAGCGCTTCATCATCTAATCCTTGGCCCTTTAAGCCCTCTAACTCTTTGGCCAGCGCCTCATAGACTTCCCGCAATTCTTTTCTTACTGCCTTGTTCGCATACGCTTTTATGTGGGTATAGACATAGGTCTTGTTTAGGGGAGAATCTGAAGTAAGGCCGACGCGGTACAACGCGTCAGAGAGGGAATCCTGGACATTCTTAATGCTCTGCTGGTGCATACTGCTGAGCAGCTGTTGGGAGCTTGCATAATCGACAGGGACTATACCTAAGAGGCTGAAGTCCTTATAGCCTGCCTGCACATATTCGTTATACCTGGCAATAAAATTAATATCGTAGGGATTCACTAACTGTGTGCCTAATGAACGGCCTTCTTTGTCGAATTGCGCTACTCCTCTACCCATGGTAGCCATATCCACAAATACATTCGCATAATCTTCAGTGAGCACGTTGTCAAGGAGGCTTAAGAAGCTACCCACGGTTTTCTTTTCCGGTTTAATCACGTATACACTTGCTTGGCCTGCGCTTGAATTTACCAGCTCATCGCCATCAGCGTGTCGATGGATGTTGTAGCCAGAGAAAATAAGCAGGCTTTTTACCAAAGAACTCCCCATAAAATTAAAAATGGTCCCGTATACGGGATTATCGGCTTTTCTGCTGAGCCATTGCAAGCCGTAAGAGATGCCGCCGGAAAGCGCTGATTCAAGAAGGAGCCTTTCATAGCTCTTGTGCATCTGGCTTATCTCTGATTCGAACGCACCTAGCATCCCTCTTTCTGCGTCGGACATCTGCTCTGTCGCGGTTTTATATAACCCATCGTATTGGTTTTTCTTTGTTTCGAATTCATTCTTCTTTAATGTATAGTCTTCATGAAGCTTATTGTACCTTTCCTGGTCTTCTTTTTTCTTTGCCTCTTTGAGCTCAGTTTCGAGCTGATCAAGCTCTCTTTGCTCTTGAGGCAATTCTGCGGAAATCCGGTTAAAATCTTTCTGTTGCTCTGGGGTAAGTTTCCCATTGATCATCGCATCTCGTTTTTCCTGCGCTTTCGATTCATCATCCGCTGCTTTCATTAACATATTACTCAAGCCGGTCAAGCCTGCGCCTATGAGTATACCAACCTCTGCCTTATCCTTATCCGCAGCATATGCCTGCACAGCGCTGGGTATAGTGCTTAAACTTAAATCCCTGAAGAACGCACCCATTTTACCCCAGGAAGCTGTTTCCTTATCTTCAACGTACACCAGCTGCCCATCTTGCATTTTCCCGACCTTATTGCCGTCGAGTTTGCTCAAGCCTATCTCTGCTGCCTTTGTCACTATCATTGCCGAATACTGTGCGATAAGGTCAATGGTGTTCTTATATTTCTTACCGAACGAGGTCTTTGCAAGCGCCTCATATATTGCCTCTTTTGCAGCGCCGTACACAGCACCCCTAAGGCCTTCTCTCCACATTGCCCGTAATACATTTTTGGTAAAGAAACTCTTCGCAGCCCTCCCAATAACTTTACCGACTGAGTGGAACGAAGAAAAAACCGCCTTCCAGAAACCAGAGGTGAATGGTGCCCTGACAACGTTCGCTATCGTTGAGCCTATGGTATTCCAGAAATTTCCCGTGAAAGGCGCTTTGGCTGCAGTTGCAACTCCTTTTCCGAAAGCGCTCCAGAAACCGCCCTTAAACGGAGCGGATACGCCTTTGCCTATCGCATTCCAGAAACTTGCGGTAAACGGCGCTTTAAGGCCTGCCCATAATCCTTTTACCACAGCCCTTGCAGCTGCCTGAATAGCTTTTCCGATGGCATTGCTTAATGAATTCCATAATCCTGACTTAGAAGCACTGGCAGCGCCCTTTGAGAAGCCGCCTGTGAAAAACGACTTAAGCCTGCCCATAAAACTTATGCCTCTTGCCAATCCCTTAGGCGCCTCAGCTGCTGCAGCAGCTGCTGTTGAGCCGCCAACACTACTGCCTGCACCGGCAGTTCCTGAAGACGCTGCTGCGCCGGCAGCTGCACTGCCACCCACTGCTGCGCCAGCACCCTCAGGCCCGGAAGTAGCACTTGCCCCTGTTCCGGTATTGGCTGCTGCTGCTCCTTCTCCGCCTGACCCGCCCCCAGAAGCACTGCTTGATTCTGACCCGCTACCCGTGCCGCTTTCCGCACCGCCGCCTGCTGCCTTTCCTACTGCTTTTCCTGCTGCGTCAAGGCCCGCATTAATCGCCATGGAAATGGCCATTCTTGCTGCCGAAGCAAGGATTTTATTCTTTATATGCAACTGGTCAACAATCCAGCCTGCGACCTTAGGGATTCCGTAAGTAGTGACAAATGTCTTGATTAACGATTGATTGGCGCCAATGCTTTTCCCCGCAAGATACCCGGTGATGACTGATATCAGGACGTCGTCAACGCCAAGGCTCCCGTCGTCTTTTAAGTCGGTTACCTTTGCCCAGGCAATCTGCTGAGCGCTGAATAACGCAATGAGCAGAAGCGCTATTACTTTAGTAAATTTGTGTTTTCTTACGTCCTTAGTCATTTTATCCCAGGCCTCCTAAAATATTACCCTGCATAAACTGCAGGAATATCGGGCCTCCGATTACAATCCCAATTACCGGTAATATACAAAAAATCAAAGGAATGAGTATCTTAATAGGCGCCTGCATGGCATAACGCTCCCCCTGGTGAAAACGCTGCATACGCGTATCTTCAGAGAGTATCCCGAATGCCTCACCCACAGGAGTGCCCATCCTCTCTGCCTGTACGAGCGTCTGCACAAAAGAACTCACCTCGGGGACATTGAGCCTCTTTGCCATATCCCTTAGCGCCTGGGTACGGGGCTTGCCCCACTTGATCTCTTCCAGCACGAACGCCAATTCTTCAACCATAGGATTGGTTGTGGTCTTCTCGATAATCCACTTCACTGCGCTGGTAAAATCAAGGCCTCCTTCAACGCACAATCCCAATAGGTCTACGGTTTCGGGAAGGAGCCGCGCAATTGTTTTTCTCCGCTGTCCAATTTTCTGGTTAAGGAACATATCGGGGATAAGATACCCTAATCCGAATGCAACCACCAGCAACGACGGGGCATTGGGAGAACTGCCAAACGCAGCCAATGTCCCTGTTGTCAGCGCAACTACAAAGAGGAGCTTAATATTGAAGAATTCTGCTGCAGTAAGCTTTACATGGGCAGCATCCAATCTCCTCTTGATCTTTTCTTCTAATTTAAGTTTCTCAAGGAGCGCTTTGCTAAAGGGAAAAATGAGTGCTAAGATGTGCATCCTTTTTACCCTTTTGGTCTGCGTAGTATCCTGGATAAGGTGGATGCGGCGCCTGAAGCGGAACTTAGGAGACCCCACCACCCCAATGAGGATAAGCGTAAACCCTGCCATCAGGAAGAAATAAATATAAGGTATCATGGGTACTCCCCTACACGTTAATGGTGCTGAACTTCTTGATCAGCACCATGCCGATTACCTGTAAAATCGCTGCAATAAACAAAAGCATCCTGCCGAGTTCGTTCTTTAACATAATATCGAAATGCCCTTTATTAAAAGATAATACCCACCAAATAAACATGAACGGCAAAAAGGACATGATAATGCCCTGCATTCTCCCTTGCATAGTAAGGGTTTTGATGCTGTCTTTAAGTTTGCGGTTATCCCTGATAGTGGTAGAAAGACGGCTTAAGACCTTGGTCAGGTCACCGCCGGTTTCCCTGGCAACAAGTATGGAATTTACGACCAGGCCCAACTCCTCCATTTTCATTCTCTCCATTAAATGCTTAAGGCTCTCCTCTAGGCTCACTCCCATCTTGTTTTCCCTTACCACTAGGCCCATCTCCTGGCTCATCGGCGCAGGCATCTCTTCTACCAGGACCTCAAGAGACTGTAAAAGCGAAAGCCCCCCCTTTAGAGAAGAAGAAAGTATCATGATGCTATCGAGGATCTGGTTGTTAAATTTATTCCTGCGGTTTCTTTCCTGCATCTGTACCATCAGATTAGGAACGAACAAACCAAATCCTGCCCCGAGTACAAAAAAGATAAAAGATTTAAATACCACCGCGCCCAGTATTGCAAACAACGGAGGAAGCACAAAATATAAATTAGTCGTCTGCTGCAGCCCCCGGTGGGCAAGCAGCGCCCTTAGCTTTGTCGCGATGCTCTTATCCTGCCGACTGCCCTCTACCGCAGGCACAGCCTTTGCCCTCTCCTGAATCAGGCTGACCAAGGACAGGTACACCAGAAACGTGGCACTCGCTGGCAAGATAATAGTCAGAAAAAACATTATTGCGTTCCTCCTTCTGCAGTAACCGCAATCTGCTCAGGATTCTTACAAATCAGGATAAGGCTGCGTTTCGAAAACTTCTCCTTTAAATTCGGCTGCTCAAGCGCATTGGTAATATTGATTACCAAGGACTCATTCCCTCTATGGAAAATAAGCACTGCCACTTTTGCCTTTAAATCCTGCGGCAGGTTAGCCACGGACTCCTCGGTAAATTGCCGCTCTTCTATCCAGCCGCCCGGTTTAAGGGTGCGCCGGAAAAACTGGGCTATTTCCTGAGGTTGCGCATTCGCTTCGTACATCAAGAATTCCCCTTCGCCGGGCACTGCAAAATCAACCTTTCGCTTGCTGCCCGGATAACGTAATACCCCCGGGATGTCCTTGCCCGGCAAATCTTCGCCCACTTCCTTTTGCAACACTTGGTCTTTAAGCGTATAACAAAATGATAAATTCGCCGAGCTTTTTACCAGATATATGTCGCGTGCCTCTTCTTCGGGATATTCAAAAATCGCCAGATAAATGAATGCTCCGTCTTTTACAAACGTATAGGTATTCCTTTGGGCGTCTTTAAAATTCGAAAGTTCCCACTTGCGCTGCGATAATATTTCTTTGTAGAAATTATAAATCTCCTCTGCTGAAAGCTGAGAACGCAGGCGTATGCTTGGCGCTGAAACGCCGTTAAACTCAAGGGGCTTATCCTGCCAGATGACTTTGGTATTAGCGGGAGCCGGTAAATTCCAAAGCGCCTCATCCATGGCATACACGCTCTGAGAACACATGATAAAAACAGTAGAAACAACAATCCACATCATGTAGTGGACGACAAAAGCCGAACTCTTCTCGATAACAACTCTTTTCATTGCCTACTCCTGCAAACGCACATCATAACCCTGCCACACATTACCTGAAATCCTGACGCGGCTGGTATGGGTTATATCTGCGTTACGGCCAACAAAAGGAACGTTAGCGCCAACTACTCTCTTAGCCACATTTGCCCCAAACGTATTATTATTGCCGAAAGAAATCCTGCGTATCCATGCCCATGGATGCGGACAAAAGCCAGGCAATACTATTCCTCCCCATGGCGTAGGGCAATACCAAAGGAACAACATAACCATAACCTGAGGTTGAATATCTACACTTGCCGGCATATCCAATAATTGCACCCTGACAAAAGACTGATATCCTGCCAAGGGCTCTCCCGAGTTGATTGCGCCGGGATTAGCTATGGTACTTTCTCCGGTAATATTATTGATATTCCACCGTAAAAATTTATCAAAAGAATATGAGATAATATTATTATTAAACCAATTACTACTATGAGCTACTTTGAAGTCGCGGAAGGAACGGGAAAACTGGGTACCTTCGCTAGACATCCTGGCAATGTATTGGCTATAATCCAGCCCTTTGGTCTCCCCGGAAATAGGATCCACTACCACTTCGTTCTTTAAAAATGGCGTGGGTTCATCAACCAGGCCTGCGGCCAGGATAGCTTCATAGATGCTTACGCGCAAATCCTTAGGCATCTTATCTGCAATCTCATCCTGTGCATAGTTGTAAAGTTTTCTACTATTGTTTATGGGCAGAACGGCGATGGCAAGAGGCTCAAATTTATTCGACCAAACCCCGTGCGCTAAGAGGGTCGTCTGCAATGAAAGGTAGTTTAAAAAGAGTTGCTTATTGACCTTCCTTAATTGGTTAAGGCTCTTGCAGAAATTGGAGCCGGCAGTGATTAACGCACCGTCTGCAGTATTAGCCAGGCGCACGCGCGTAAATGTAGACTCCCCAATGAGCGCGGTCGCAACAATGGCAAGCATTAACACCACTGCCACAACCAGTATAAATGGGGCTATCTGCGCTTTCCTGTTCATAATAACCTCTTCCCTTTATGGAGGGCAATACCGCGTTGCATACCCTATGTCAGCCAATGCCGAACTCTCTATCCTTGCCATCTCTATATAATAACTGCGCGCCTCATCATCATTAAAATTTTCAAGTGCTGCATTAAGGTGGTCATAGCATTTTACCGCAATTTCATAGGCTTCCTGCTGCTGACTAGCTGCGTCAACCACTACCCTGCCTATCCAGTTTCTGGCTGATTCCACGCGTCTGCGCGAGCTTGGGCTGTTGGTAATTTCTACATTTATGGTCCGATAGGTATAATCAGACCATAGGGCAGGGTACATGTTAAAAAATGGACCAGGAGGCGTGGCAAGCTCGCCAATACCATCATGCCAGGTCTGAACCGGCATCCCGTTGATCTCCTGCTCAATATCGCCGCCAACCACCAAGGCCCTGAGCAGAGTTACTGCGGCATCGTGGAGATCAGAAGGCCCTATGATTCTTCCGTATTGATCCCTTTCAAGATCGCCAATATTGTCTTTAACAAACGCCAGCATATCTATGGCAGCCTGTTTTGCTGCTATCAACTGAGCCCTTGCTGTTTGCGCTTCGGCAATACGCGCCGGGTCAGTAAGGGTACTTACATATTCATCAAAAGAATCCAACAGGTTCTGATAGATTTTGTCCATTACCGGCATTGTCCGGTCCATCATGCGCTGAATGTAAATGATGTAACGGGAGGGATCAAAACGCTTTGTCGCGCTATTCCATGTGCAATGAGTAGAATACCAATACGACTGATTGAGCATATATTTCAGTATGGTGTTTAATAAAAGCTCTGTTTCGTACTGAACACCATAGCTGTCCCAGAAAAAAGCGCCCTGAGGAATATAGGGTTCGATATTGACGATATTCTTAGGCGTATAATCCAGCAATGTAGTAGGATTGCTGAGCTCGCGGTACCCTCCGCGGGAAAGAGGAGCAACTGGTAACAGCCTGCCTGAAAGTACATGCGGGGCATTCACTGCCTGCAGGCGCGACTGCCTGAAGATATTCAATCGGTCAAGCATATGCAGGTTAAGGCTTGAGAAAAGGCGCGCAGAAGAGATGGCAATCACCGCCAGACACAT
>QZKA01000022.1 GCA_003598135.1 Candidatus Omnitrophota bacterium | reverse complement strand
AAAATCTCACTTGGAAAGAAAAAGAGGAGCGGGGCTCCTCTGGGGGTATAACTTCCTGGTTCCTTAGCTCCGAACGCTTCTACTTTACAGTAAGCGGGCGTTCGGAGTAAAATTCCTTGCAGTAAAGATACTATGGGAATTTTATGCCGAGGGAGGGAATCGGACCCCCCACGCCGGCCTTTTCAGGGCCGCGCTCTACCACTGAGCTACCTCGGCGTTAGCTTACTTCGTAAGGATACTTCTTTTAGTACTGAGTATTGAGTATAGAGTAGTGAGTGCTATGTGCGTTGTGCGCTCGGCGTACGGCGCTTAACGCCAAGTGCATAACGCCTCAGGTGATAACTAACTCGGTAACTTGCTACCTTAGCGTCGGCCTAAACCTTACTTAGCCTAAACCTCGGCCTTAACCTTATGTTGTTTTTTTACGAAGTGTTATTATACTATGGAACAACTAACCATACAACGAAAAATCATTTCGCCGCTTCGAGTATCTTCGTAAACATATCCTGGGCCAGGCCAAGATTAGGAAAATGGTATTTTCGGCTGGAAACGCGTACGCGGGTAGTAGTACGGGTGAGTTTCACCAGTCGTATCCAGACACGGCTTGCATCTACCTGGGTCTCAATACTACCGCGCGCGTAATCCTCCTGCGTAATAGTCCCACGGTTCCTACCTATCTCCAGTGCGGCACTAAAAAGGCTGTTATATGTCTTATCGGTATCGCCCTGAATCGTATCCTTGCTCACTGCGTATACACCGGCTCCGCCGGCTGCAACGCCGAGCAATAAAGGAGAACACCCTGTATTCATACAAATCAAACATAAGGCCAGGATATAGAACGCCGCAGTTCTTTTCATTTAAGCTCCTTGCGCGAGAATACTTTTATAAAACAGAAAATGTTCAGTGTCAATATAATACTCCAGGAAACAATAAGAAACAATAATCCGTTACACGTCATCTTCATTCACCGTTTTTTTCTTCCGCTTTTTCCAGGCAATCTTTACCAACACCCCCAGCACTATAAAAACCACCAACAGCACAATCCTTGTCCCCAAGATGTAAGGCTTGTCCTGCGCGGAAATATTTTTCATCAGAATAATCGACAGCCACTGCTGCCAGAACCACATCCCCAGGATAAGGAATAAAAAGGCCGGAGTAATATACTTGATGATGAATTTATAAATCTTAGGGATGCGCATATCCGCGCCCTTATGGATCTCATCCCATGCCTTCTCCATTCCGAAGACCCAGGCAAAAAGGATTGTTTCGATCGTCGCAAACACTACCAGGAAAAAGGTCCCTCCCCAGAAATCGAGTTCATCCACTACCCCGTTTTTCAGGAAAAATATTGCCGGCTGGCAGAGGATAAACGCAACGATACCGAATATCCACACTGCTTTCTTGCGGTCGATATTAAATTCGTCTTCTAAGAATGCGATTGCCGGCTGGGCCAGCGAAACCGAAGAAGTAACTCCCGCTAAAAACAAAAGGAAAAACCAGAGAAATCCGAATAATGCCACCAGCGGCAACTTATTCAACACGAGGGGCATGGTCACAAAGCCGAGATTAAAGACGCCCGAATTCGCAATTGCCTGCATCTCGCCAGGGCCGAAAAATATAAAGGCTGCCGGTATAATAATGCTCCCTCCTAAGATCACCTCTGCCAGCTCATTAGTGCTGGCAGCGCTTAAGCCCGACAGAACCACGTCGTCGCCTTTGGATAAATAGCTGGCGTAGGTCAAGATAACGCCGATACCGACGCTTAAAGTAAAGAATACCTGCCCTGCTGCTTCAAGCCAGACTTTGGCAGATTTTAAGGCTTGAAAATCGGGGTTCCATAAGAAGCCGATGCCGTTGACCACATTCCAGCCAGGCCTGGACGCATCAGGTATGCCGAGGGTTAAGACCCTTACCAGCAAAACCGCGGCACAGCAAAAAAGCAGGGGCATCGCCCATTTGCAGAATTTTTCTATTCCGCCCTTTATCCCGTGGAAGATGACAACGATATTGATAAAGAACGTAAAGAGAAAAAACAGATATGCCCAACCGATACCGTTAAAATATTGATTGTGTTCCAGCCCTTGAAAACCGTGCAGGAAGTGCTTCATCCCTGATTCATCCGCTACGTGCGCATATTTACCCATGAGCGAAAAAAAACTATAGGCCAGGGTCCATGATTCAATATAGGTATAATAGATAAAAATAACCAGGGGGCCGAATATCCCGATTATCCCGAAGTATTTGATGAAGCGGTTTTTGCGCCAGATATTATGGAATATGCCCGGGGCAGTGCCGTGCTCAAAACCTCCTCCGAAACGGCCAAGGGTCCACTCGATCCACATGAGCGGAATACCCAGAAGCAATAAAGATACAAAATAGGGGATCATGAAAGCGCCGCCGCCGTTTGAGGCTGCTTTTGCCGGGAAGCGCAAGAAATTGCCTAAGCCTATGGCAGAACCTGCCACGGCCATGATCACTCCTAAGCGCGAACCCCAACTATCCCGTTTTTTCCGATTCATAGGCCGCTGCAATGAAATATATAAAATTTATTATAACGGTGAATTTTTCAATTTTCAATAATTAATCGTGTGCCTTACGCACACACAACGCAGCGCATCTTCATAACGGCAGGCCTAAATTTTTCACTAGTACCTTCCCGCAGCATCCGGGGCCATCGCCGATATTCATGCCGCGTTTTCTGGCTACAAAGGTAACGGTAGTGTCGGCTCTGACGCAGCAGCCAAGTATCCTTCCGCTCGTTGCATCCAGGCCAGAGGGGATATCGACGGAGATAACCTGCGCCTTTGATGCGTTAATTGCCTTGATTAAGTCTCTATATACGCCCCTGGTTTTGCCTTTGAGCCCTACCCCTAAAAGCGCATCGATAATAAGCCGGGAAACCAAAGCGTGCTTTTTCGGCAGGGAGAGGTTATGCCTGCCTATTTCAATCACAGGTTGCTTCAGCGCATAAAGGATATCAAGATTGACTTTTGCCTCATGGACTACTTCTTTTGCCTTTCCCGCAAGAAATACCAGGGGCTTAAAGCCTGCGGCGATAAGATGGCGCGCCGCCACAAACCCATCGCCTCCGTTATTGCCCTTTCCGCAGAAAACCGTAATCTGCGATCCTGCAGGAACCATTTTTGCCGCTTCTTGTGCAACTGCGGCCCCTGCATTTTCCATCAGCAATACTATCGGGATGCCGAACCGTTCTGCTGCGCGCCGGTCAAGCGCTTTTGCGCTCGCCGCAGTCAAAGAACGCAGCCGGGCCATTTATTTAACCGCCTGAACGCTGCTGCATTGCGTGCTTAAAACGGCGAACACCTTCCCGGCAATGAATTCCTTTGCATAGCCGCCGGGAGAAGAAACCTCAACGCGCGTGGCCGCTTTATTTTCTTCCGTCAAGAATATGCCAACCGGCGTCGTATCTGTTTCGGAAACATATAGCGCGATCATCTTCTTATTGCTATCCTCGGCATAGACATATGCGCCTATCTTTTTAAGGGTAGCAAGAATAGTATCATAACAGGCTGATGATGCGCACTGAAATGTCTTTATAGCCGCCTCCTTGCGGCCCTTCTCCAACTCCCTGGTTGAAATACCCAAGAACCCTTTTGCCCCCTCCTTCACACCCGCACATCCGCTTACTATGACTACTGCCAACAGGTACGCACACACAACATACCTTACCATAACCCCTCCTTTTATTCCTTGATAAGCTGCTTGACCTTGTCGAGATTCTCGCGCATCTCCTCTTCGCCCCGCTTGGCGAACTGGACTGCCTTGTCTAATTCAAGCCAGTGCAGACCAAGGGTACTGGGATGCAATACAATATCAGCCAACTGGCTTTCCTGTTTGGCAACCTCAGACTGCATAATTTCAAAGCTGCTGAAGATGATATCAAGGATATTGGTTTTGAACTTATTTAAAAAGTGGCTGCGCACATTGAGCCAATCCCGCTTTTTATCCTTTTCATCGACTATAATATCTTCCTTCAGTTTCTCGTATTGCCTAAGGATATCTTCTCGTGACGGCGTCACATTAACCGCAATTATTTTTTTGACACCCATCTCAAAAAGCGGCTCCGTTGGCAGGGGGTTGGTAACGCCTCCATCAAAGAGCAATTCTTCCTTGAATTTAAAGGGTTTAAAGACGCCAGGCATAGTACAGCTTGCCATAATGGCCTCGACCAATAACCCCTTTTCCAGCACCCGCGGCTCCTTGCGCTTCACGTCGCTGGCAATAATCTTAAGCGGGATCTTGGTATCATAAAATGTCTTTTCTCCGAAATGTTTCTTTAGGAAATTATAAAGCTTATTCCCTTTGATGAACCCAAGGAACGGAAAGGTAAGGTCCATAAAACCCCAAATCCCCCTTGAGGTCTTCAGTTCCTGGGTAATGCGCAAGATCTCGGCTGCGGGTATCCCTAAGGCCCAGAAGCTGGCGATAATCGCGCCAATGCTTGCGCCGCAGATGATGTCTATCGGAATACGCTCTTCTTCGATAACCTTGAGCACCCCGATGTGGCAAAACCCATACCCCACTCCCACGCCGAGCACCAGGCCGACAAGACAATCGCCGTCCTGCCTGGCTATCCTGCGTATTGCCCTGGCGTATTTCGAATCAGGGCTCTCCAGCACTAATCTATCGGTTAAGCCGGCCTCTATCTTGGGTAATGTGGCAAAAATTTCCTGATTGAGCGCTTTACTCCTTTCCTGAGGCGTTAAATCAGAAAATTTATACTCGTTAATGATAACTCTGATTTTGGCTGCGGGGAAATGGAATTCGTTTTTTAAACTATCGATGAGTGAGCGTGTGCGTTTCAGGTCGAAAAGGGTAGGGCTGCTTAAAATATGTATGAGGTCGGATTGGTTCAATATTGCGACCATCTGCTGTTCGATAGTCGACGGAAGGTCAAGGATTATGTAGTGATAATCGTTCACCAGAAGGCTTGCGATATCCAATATCCGCCTGAAACAATCCTTCTCTTTCTGCTGATATGCCAGGAATACCACATCGACCCCGTGCGCGTCTCTTACGATAAAATCTTTGATGGATGAAACTTCTGCCCGGGGAAAAGATAGGTCAAATACACGGTAATCCTCTTTCAGGGCAAGCCGCTTAGGAATGGTGGGTATCTTATCTTTGGTAAATATATCCAGGAGTATCACTGATTTATGGGTTTCCTTGCCCAGGCTCAAGGCCAAATTGAGCGCATAGACGCTCTTGCCCGCTTTTGCGTATGAACTAAACACCGAAATAATGGTGCTCTCAAAGATCGTTTTCTCGTGGATATCTTTGCGCTTCAGGCGGCGGCACAGGGTCTTGCTCAAATCAATAGCCAGTGCCGGAATCTTTTTTAAGACCAGATCGAAGTCTTCTTTTTTAATCACCAAAAGGAAGCAATCGTTGATTGCCTTGGCGGTCACGGAATGCGGCTCTCCGGTCAGAAGAGAAATAATGCCGAAATATTTCCCGCGATGAAGATACTCTAATGTTTTCTCATTGCCATGCCTGTCCCGGCGGAACACAACCGCCCTGCCTGAGATGATACAATAAAACGCGCTGGGAGGGGAATCCTCCTCATATATCAACTCGTTCTTCTTGTACTCCAGGATACGGGACCGCTGTTCGATAAATACCCGCTCTTTGCGCGAAAGACCGGAAAAAAGAGGAATTTCGTTAAGTATAAGCCCTGCCTTTAACAGTTCCATTATGTCAGAGCCCCCCTGCTGCATATACCGGCGAATTGCCTGGCGCTCTCGCGCACCCTGCGGCCAAAGGTATGGTAATCAACTTCTATCAAGCCAAAGCGAGGCGCAAATCCTTTATCCCATTCGAAATTATCAAGCAATGACCAATACAGATACCCGTTTACTTCAACGCCGTCCCGTATTGCCTGCAGGACGCACTTCAAATGTTCGTATATGTACGCTCCCCTTAAGGCATCGTCATCCGTACATATTCCGTTCTCCAGGATAAAGACGGGCTTTCTATATTTCTTCAAGCTCAAGATGACCTCATAGAGGCCGGCCGGATAAATATCCCAGCCCAGGGAGTTCTTTTTAAGCTGGCTGTGGTTATCCATGCAGACGTCCAGAAGTAAATGCCTCAAGCTCCAGCCTTTTACCTCTACAAGGCTGCGCGTATAATAGTTAATCCCTATGAAATCAAGCGCCTTCTTCGCAATAAGTTTTTCGATGAATTCAAAATTAAAAATGCGGTTGCGGATTTTCGCCGCCGCCGCATTCCTTAACCCCGGCTGGCATGCAACAAAGGCCTGCATATTCTTGGCAATGCTGACCCGCGGAGGGGGCAATTTCCTTTCTTCATAAATCCGGTGGATACAGGCGTATGCCTGAAGATGGGCTTGTATAAGATTCTCCATCGCCCTGCGCGCATGAATGAACGACTTTTGCTGAGGAGGCCATGCGCCAAGCAGATATGCATGGTAGACATAGACCATTGGTTCATTAATGGTCACCCAGAGATTTACTTTATCGCACAAGGCCTCTACTACTTTCCTGGTAAAATCCAGGAAATACGAAGGTGCGCTGCGGTTGAGCCATCCGCCGGTTTTGACAAACCACAAAGGGTTGGTAAAATGGTGGAGTGTTACCACGGGTTCTAAGCCGCGCGACTTAAGGGCAGTTACTACATCGCGATAATGTTGGATCTCTTGCGGGTCGAATACGTCCCGTTGAGGCTGGATGCGGCTCCATTCAACGGAAAAACGGTGGGCATTATGATTAAGCTGCTTGGCTAAATCGAAATCCTGCGTATAGAGCTGATAGTGCCGGCAGGCCTGGCCGGAATGGTATGGCAGGCGCCCTTTTTGTTCCCATTCCCACCAGTCACAATTACAATTATCGCCTTCAACTTGATACGCTGAGGTAGCTGAACCCCAGAAAAACTCTTTGGGAAATTCCCGCATAGTTGCCATTTATTATACACTATAAAAATAAAAAATCCCAACACTTTGTTGGGACCTTTTATAAAAAAGCCGATAAAGGCGACGGCCTCTTCCTGCGCCATCTACTCGGGCAACCCAGCCACCATTTCCGGCGCCTGCCGCCGGGGTTAGGCCTGTGGCTTTGCGTCCCCTGGTTTCCCAGGGTTTGCCTTTATCGGTACTTAAAGTATGCCATGCGTGCGGGAAATTTTCAATAGCGCGCTACCTTTTCTTCGCACCTACGGGAGATATTCGAGGCGGCTCCGCAGGGGCAGGGACAAGATGCTTGCTTAATGCCAACCACGTCTTGGGGCCGACTTTTCCATCAGGCGACAATCCGCTCGCTTTCTGGAATGCCATAATTGCTTGTTTACTCTTAGGGCCGAGCTTCCCGTCTATTGAACCCTTATAATAGCCGGCATTCTGCAGGGCGGTCTGGATATCCGCGTTAGTAGGCTTGTATGGCCCTGCAGGCGGCAGAGGCTCAGAAATATTTTTCACCGGCAAAGCCACTGGTGCCGATAAGGTTGCCTTCGCCGCGGGTATGGTTATATTTTGGCTTTCCATGGCAAGCCTGTTAAGCTCTTCCGGCGACATTGGCTGTTGCATCGCCTCAAGCGACTGCTGTTTCTTGGTACAACCCAAAAAACATGCCATTACCACGCACGTTCCTATAATAAATACGATCTTGCTGCGTAACATTATTTCACCTCCTTTCTTACGCCTACGCTACTATGTGTATATTATGATAACTATAGAATAAAATTGGAAAAAATCAATTAGATTATTGCGCTTTTTTACCAAGGAGCTCTTTCACTAAATCGCTGACCAATTTTGCGTCTGCGCCGGCTCCTGCTTGTGCCAAGACCTCTTTCATCACCTTGCCCATTTCTTTCATATCCGATGCGCCCGTCGCGGCAATCACCTGCTCAATTATTTTCTTGATTTCTTCAGGAGGCAGCGCCTGTGGCACATACGCCTTAAGCACCTCAAGTTCTTTTTTCTCCTTTTCCGCAAGATCCAGCCTCTCTCCCTTGGTAAA
Organism: Candidatus Omnitrophota bacterium; assembly: GCA_003598135.1. Taxonomy (GTDB): domain Bacteria; phylum Omnitrophota; class Gorgyraeia; order Gygaellales; family Profunditerraquicolaceae; genus SURF-25. Next base: position 24,553 of record QZKA01000022.1, on the reverse strand, counting down.
TTGCTCGATAGAATCCTGGTGTTGTTTAATGAGCTTTTTGATTACTGCAAGGCAGTCATTGTCGTCGCAGTTCTTCTTTTTCTTTTCTATGGCATAATTCATAAACTGGGCGCGCAAAAAACTGAGCGTCGAAGAGGCAACCGTATCTTTACGCTTCATCGCCTCCTGATAATCACGGGTAATCTTTTCTTCAAGCATATATCCCCCTTCCCTAGTTTCTTATAAAATCAAAATGTGGCGATCTGCCTGAAATACGCAAGTCTTCGTCGCAGATCAAGACGCGTAAGGCGGGCGGTTTTTTCAAGCCCGAATGCCTCTACATTAAAAGAGGCGGCAACCGCTCCGCAGGCAATTGCGCGCTTAAGCGCTGAGTTGTTGATTGTCTTGCTTTGCGCAAGGCTTCCCATAAAGCCTCCGGCAAAGGTATCGCCGGCCCCTGTCGGATCAACCACCCTATCGGTAGGATACGCAGGAATGGAAAAAATAAATTTTTTGCTATATAACAAGACGCCGTGCTCGCCCTTTTTTATCAGCACCGTGGCCGGCCCGAACCTTTCCAAGGCACGCGCAGCTTTAATGAGGTTGTATTCTCCCGACAACAACCTTGCCTCCTGGTCATTCGCAACATACATATCTACCTTCTCTAATAGCTTCAGTAAAGATTTTTTCTTGTGGCGTATCCAGTAATTCATGCTATCCAAGGCGATCAACCTGGGCGCATACATGCTCTCCAATACGCGCCTTTGTATATCAGGGTCAATATTTGCCAGAAAAAGGTATTTGAGCCTCCTCTCTGCTTCGCTCAGTAATGGCCTAAATTGCAAAAGCACTCCCAGTTCAGTGCGCAGAGTGATTGCGGTATTAAGGTCGTCTTTGTATTCGCCGCTCCACTGAAAGGTTTTGCCATCATCAATCAAAAGAGAAGTGAGCTTGATTCCTTTACGCTGAAGAAATGCAATATGCCTTGAGGGGAAATCGTTTCCTACGACCGCAACCAGATTAACGCGGGTAAAAAGCCTGGCAGCCATCGCAAAATGCACGGCAGAACCGCCAAGCATCTGCACCCGCTTGCCAAGCGGTGTTTTGACTGTATCCAAAGCTACCGTGCCTACAACCGCAATACTCATCGTAAATATAATAAGACAAATGCAGCGACAATAAAACAATAATAACCGAACAAAAAGAATTTCGATGAATTGATGCTTTTTCTTAGAAACCAAAGCGAGGCAAGGCCGGAGAGAAAACTAAAGACAAAACCGACCATATGGTTTAACGGGACTCCCTGCATGGCGCTATGCACCTCTTTTGCCTCTAAGGCAACTGCGCCCAGGATCGCGGGGATAGAAGCGATAAACGAAAACTTAAAACTCGTCTCTCTGTCTATCTTACGGAATAAAAGCGTTGAGATAGTAATTCCTGAACGCGAAATGCCCGGAATGATTGCCAGGCCCTGCACAACCCCGAAAATCAACGCATCTTTTATCCGTAACGACGTTCTTTTGCCTCCCGAAAAATACCTTGAAAAGACAAGAACGATACCCGTGATAATCAGCGCGATTGCAACCGGCCTGGTCAAAGAAAACAGCGCCTCGAATTGATGTTTTCCTGCAATTGCGATGATACCGGTAATGACAGTCACAATAAGCACCAGAAGAACAGTGGTCCGGTCACGTAAGGCACGCAGTATGTCTTTAAAGAAAAAAACAAACAATGCAGCGATGGTGCCAAGATGCAGGATAAGAGAATTCGCTAAAGCAATTTTCTCCATCCCGAAAAGCTTTTGTAATAGTACCAGATGAGCGGAGCTGCTCACCGGCAAAAATTCAGTGACCCCTTGAACGACGCCCAACAACAGATACTGCAGCAGTATGTCCATTACTCTCCTTGGCGGCTAAAAAACATCCTTTATGCCCAACTCAATCAACAGGGGATCCCAATTATGCCGCAGAAGCTCTTCTTTGAGCAGCCGCGCATCAGCGCCCTGCGACTTCCTTATTTCTAAGAAGGCCTTGAGAATACGCAGGTTGTAATGTTGTGTCGAAGTCAAGGCAAGCACGATATCGTTTTCTTTCTCATTTTTATTGGCCAGGTACGCCACGACCGCAAAACAAAGAGGCAATGCGAAAATAACGAGAGAGCCGCCAAACAGGAAAGGGCTGCTATGCCCGAATATATATGCGGCCGAACCCCAGAAGACATCAAAGAGATAGTGCGCAATGAGCACCGTCAGTAAACCGTACCGTATGAATATGAAACCGAGAAAACAGCCAAGTAGGGTAACCTCAACGCCCCTGAACCACGTCGGGAATATTGCGTATCTTGCATGGCCCATGCCCCACAAGAACGCACTAAAGAAAATACCCAAGGCGATGTGTTTAAAATACTTCTTGCCCCAACTTACGCCAAACAGCCTGAATATCACCTCTTCGTTAAGGCTGGCGTTTATCCCGACGACAAAAGCGCTCACAAAAGGCACATACGAGGAAGAGAGCTGGCTGAGCATCAACCATTCTTTCCAAACACCCAAATAGCGCTGCCCTATGCAGAAGATGCCTGCCTGCAACCCCAGCATCACAAAAAATACAAGATACCCAAGGAGAACAGAATGGCCGAGTGAGCGGTTAAGCCAACTCGAACGGACATAATGCAGGAAGGATGCATGCGGTTTCTCAGGCAGCACTTCGCTGCGAATCGATTCCCCTGCAAGGCCAGGCATCACAAAGGCAATGCTGATGAATATGATATTCACGCATAATCTTAAGAAATAAAGCCCCAGGTACGCAGACATACGCGCGGTAGTAGCATACCCCATCATAATGCCCTGTATATTATTAACTATATACACAAGGTTTATCAGGACCAAAAACACAATCAGGCCAAAATACAGCTTCCGGCAGGCGCGGACAACAAACGTATGCTGCCTCTTGACTACAAAATAAATCGACCAGGCCAGCAATACCAGTAGGGCAACAAAAGAAATAGTGGAAAGATACTCCCCGGAAGTCATCTGATTTTCTATATACCGATGGAATTTCTCCGGGATATCCAACACGTGTACATAGTATTCCCGCACCTCGTTGCCGGAAATAGTCGCCCCAATCAGGAGTTTTGCATACCCCTCGTTTTTCCTCCAGGGAATGTAGACCCCCTTCTTCTCCCAGCTGAAACTATAATCGGTGCGATTATCGTATTTCCGGACGCTCTCTGCATGGAAATTATACTCTCCGAGGTCAAGGCCTATGGTATTACCTAGAAACTCTCTCGCCCTCGCCAATGCTTTCTCTTTATCAATAGGGGGGCGCGATTCCGTATCCTCTATTAAATGCTTAAAGCCTATAATGGCTCCGGTTTTGGGGCTGACTGCAACGGCATATTCTTCTTTCGAGAGCTCTTTGAAAAACCGTACCTTCCAGGAGAACAACTCAAACCCGTGCTTTTGAATAAATGCCTTTTCACCTTTGAAGCCGATGGTCTTCTGTAGATACCTATCAGACCAATCATCGGTCAAGAAAGTCGCTGCCTTTATATATTCTCTGGGATTGACTGCACGTGAGGCAAGGTATGACTGCGCTTTTTCAACAGCCTTATTCCTGTCTACTGACAAATCTACAAAAGCAAATTCAGGATAACCAAGCACAAACCATACCTGAAAGGCAATAAGGGCAATGCCAATCAACAAAATCCATTCTCTAATTGTCGGCTTCATATGAGGCATGGTGGTGTTGGAGGAACAACGTAAGATATTCCGGTAATGGCGATTGGATCCTTACCGCTTGAGCGGTTACCGGATGCGTAAATTCAAGACGGCTGGCATGCAAACAAAGCCTTTTGGCGTTAAGGACAAAATCTTTTCTAAACGCAAACCTGCGTTCCCCTACCAGGGGATGACCAATACGCTTAAAATGTATCCTGATCTGGTTCTTCCTGCCTGTCAACGGCATGATTTCAATAACAGTGAAAGCCTTGCATTCCTCAATCGTTTTATATTCCGTTAGTGACGGCTGCCCGTCAATAGGATAGTTAATGCGGCCTCGCGCCTCAGCCAATTTCCCATGCGCAAAACCAAGGTAGGTCTTCCTGATTTTCTTTTCTTTAAAAATGCGCATCATCGCCTGCTGGTGAGATTTTCCTTTTGCATAAATTACTAAACCTGAGGTGTCCCGGTCAAGCCGGTGGCACGGGTGCAGCCGATACGCAAAACCCCTTGCCTTGGCTTCGCTATTGAGTACGCTCGTTAAGGTACGCGCTTCATTTCGGGGCGTAGGAATCACTAAGAGACCCGATGGCTTATCCACCACCATAAGCCACTTATCTTCGTAAACTACCGGTATGTTCATCGCCAACTGTAGTAAGCGCCCATTTACAAAATTCGCACTCATCCCCGGCTGCCGGCAGGGGCCTGCGCAATAACGCTATCGCCCTGCGAAACACCTCTTCGGCGCGGGCAGGATCCGTCGTAATTTCCTTTACGAATGTTTCAAATTGAAATTCCCCCTGTGGGAGTATTTTTTGCGGAATATAGTAAACCAGGTACGCTTTCTTACGTGTAGGCAGTTGATTCTTTTCTAATAAGAAAGTATATACATCCATCTGAAGCTGGTATGCCTCGTGGACACTCTCCGGCACAGACCCCCTCGTTTTATGGTCTAATGCCGCATAGAAATTATTTCCCACTTCTATGCATTCATCAAGGTAGCCGCCCAGTTTCGCATCGCTTGATTCGTCCACAAATTCAAACCATCCGCGGTAAGGAAGCTTCGCCATTAGTTTCCCGGGTACCTTGCCTTCAAGGAGAGGTGGCAGACTCTGTGTACTGCGGAAGAGATTAAAGTATTCTTTGACTACGCGGTCAAGCCCCGAAGTAATAGTAGCCACCGGCGGCCCTGACCTTTTGATGCCCCTGTTCACGTAAAGCCAGAAGCAGCGGGGACAATCAAGAAAAAGGTTTAGGCTGCTGGGTGAAAGCTTGATCATCTTTAAATAATGGAAAGCATTACGTCTATTGCCTTTTTGGCTTTACGGCGTATCCCTTCAGGCACCCTTACCTCGGTCTTTAATTCCTCCAAGGCCCAGAGTATCTTCTCCTGAGTGGCCCTCTTCATGTTGGGGCAGACAGCCCTCTCGGAAAGCGGATAAAACTCTTTCCCCGGATTATCCTGCTTGAGGCGGTATATCAATCCTACTTCCGTTCCCACAATGAATTCCCTGGCATCATTTTCTTTGGCGAACTTTACCATCTGGCTGGTAGAAAGTACTGCATCAGCCATGTCCACTACCGAAGGAAGGCATTCCGGATGCACCATGACTTTTGCTTTAGGGTGGAAGCGTTTTTCCCTTTTTACGTCATCCGGCAGTATTTTCACGTGAGTAGGACAGAAACCGTTCCAAGCAATGAGCTTTTTGCCTGTGCGCCGGGACACATAATCGGCAAGGTATTTGTCGGGGACAAAAATAATCTCTTTTTTCTTTCCGAACCTTTTCCCCCCATTCTCATAATCCCGGATGATTGCGTTTACGACTGAAACGGCATTGGTTGAGGTACAGCACACATCGAGCTCTGCCTTGACCTCGGCTGAGGTATTCACATAGCCTACCGCGATTGCCTCAGGGTGGTCTTTTTTTAATTTCTTTAGCTGGGGTGCGGTAATCATACCAGCCATAGGGCAGCCAGAATGTATATCCGGCATAATCACCTGCTTGTCCGGGCACAGGATCGAGGCGGTCTCAGCCATAAAATGAACGCCGCAAAACACGATCACCTTTGCGTCGGTCTTTGCGGCTATGCGGCTAAGCTCCAGCGAATCGCCCCTGAAATCAGCGACATCCTGGACTTCGGGCAGCTGGTAATTGTGGACAAGTATTACCGCCTTGCGCTGTTTTTTGAGCAGTTTTATTTTTTCTTCGAGGTTCGCAAACGATATATTGCCCATTACGATGTTGTCGCTTCCTGAATAATGCCACCGCCGATAATGGTATCCCTGTCGTAAAATACCGCAGACTGTCCCGGCGTGATGGCAAATTGAGGCTTCTTGAATATGGCCCTGGCCTTCTTGTTTTCAATCGTAACGCAGGCCAGGTCCTCTTTGTGATTATAGCGTATCCTCACCCTTACCACAATCTTATTTTTCAGCGGCTTGCCGATACAATGCACGTCTTTAAGCACGCACGCCTTCTGGAAGGCTTCTTCTTTCCTGCCGACCACCACCGTGTTTGTGTCCGGCTGCAACGCAGTGATATAAAGAGGGTATCCTGCCGCAACGCCAAGGCCCTGGCGCTGCCCGATAGTATATAACGCAATTCCTTTATGGATACCCAGCATATTGCCTGCTGTATCCACGATAGGCCCTGGTTTTATCTTATCTCCTGCGCGGTTTCTCAGAAATACCCGGTAATCGTCTTCGGGAAGAAAACATATTTCCTGGCTCGCAAGTTTCCCGGCAACCGCGAGTCCGTAATCCCTGGCGAGCGAGCGCACTTCTTCTTTGGTATAGCCACCTAAAGGAAAAAGCAGTTTTGAAAGTTGCCTTTGACTCAGGCGATAAAGAAAATAGGATTGATCTTTGCGCAGGTCCTTGGCTTTTTTGAGCAGATACGTGTATCCCTTCGATGGGCCAGCCTGGTTCTTTTCTATGCGCGCATAGTGGCCTGTCGCAAGGAATGCAGCGTCGAGCGAGATGGCTTTTCTTAAAAGCGCTCCGAACTTAAGGTATTGGTTGCAACGTATGCAAGGGTTAGGGGTCCTGCCGCGGAAATACTCGTTGCAAAAATCGTCTATGACGTTATCCTGCAAGGCGGCCTTAAAGTTCAACACATAGTGCCTAATGCCCAGGGTATGCGCGACCCTGCGTGCGTCTTCTATCCCCTGTAGCCCGCAACAAGCCGGTTTTTTCCTTGGAGGATCGGCGATATTGAAACACATAGTAATGCCGATAACGTCGTAGCCCTGCGTTACCAATAACGCGGCAGCTACCGAAGAATCAACGCCTCCGCTCATTGCCACCACAACACGTTTTTTCATAATGCCTCATTATAACATAATTTGATATTTTAAAAAGGAGGGGGTTTTTAAAAAAGGGCAAGGAGATTGGTTAGGCGCTGCCGTTACGTACCCGGTCGATAGTCTGTAACTGATAATAACCAAGCACTTTTACCTTGGCCTTGGATTGAGAAACCAGCCAGTCATGCAGTTTATGCATGAACCGCTCATGGTCCTTTTTGGTCCTCCATTGGTATACGGAGGCATACTGGTTGCTGGCATCGCTTCTTCTCATGGTGAAATAGTTGATAAAGCCTTTTGCCTGTTTTGCATGGCGTGCCCACATTTTACTGTCCCTGCGATAATCCAAGACCTCCTTTGGCTTGATTTCAAATAATACCGTATGGAAAAACACACTGCCTCCTTTTTAATGTTTGCAACGCAATACGCAATGTATTATATCTTGAAAATCTCAAAATTCAACATTTTTGTCGCACTTCACCAATCACACCGCAAGCCCCATTTTATCCATCTTTTCGGCTGCAAGACTCCAGCAATCTCCGAATAATCAGTATTGGAAAAATTTTCAACGGCTAAGAAGGGCTCTACGGTGAAGCCGTTTCGGGCGATCTTCTTTGACACATAGGCATCCCCTACAAAATATGTCTCGCCGAATTTACGCTCTACATATGAGAGCTGCCAACGCAGGTCTAATCCGCAGATGTGTTGACGCATTCCTAAGAGCCATTGCTGTTTTGCGATATCGAGGGCGTACTTTGATTGAAAATCTACCGCTTCATGGCGCGCCTCCTGGAATGCAAATGATACCGTAATTTCCTCTAACCTTGTTCCCATATATTGCAGAGAAGGCTTCAGCTTAAATCCAAGCTCTGCGCCTTTGAACTGTGCCTTACCAAGGTTTGTCGCCTGCCAGACCTGCGAAGAAGTAGCGCGAGTCCAATCGATAAGATTACGGCCATTCCTTACGAATCCGTCAAGCTCAACCTCAAGAGGCATATCATACCAGCCAATCCCCAAAGAAAAATTATCCGACTTCTCCGCCTTTAAATCTGCATTCCCTTTATTTGCGGCATCGGAGTAATAGAGCTCGGTAAAAGTAGGGACCCGGAATCCCCTGCTTACCCCTCCCTTCATACGCAATCTTCGTTCCATCGTCAGATACCCTAACCCAAGATTATACGATTCCTGCTCAGGCCATTGTTGATAATGGTCTAACCGTGCGGTTGCATCCATATACAATGAGTCGTTTATATCGGAATGAATGCCTAAAAGACCGGCATTAAATAACCGGGCATGTTTACCCAGGTTTGTCGAGTATATTTCATCCCTGCCTATATCGGCCCCGAAGAGCAGGTCGCCGAAAGGTGCGGCAACCGCATACCTAGAATTTAGGCCATATACATAGGTCGTATGATAGTTCACCGAAGTAGGGCTGTTTCTGCGAAGGATAAACTTGTCGCGGTGCTTCCTAAAAAAACCGCTGTTGTGTAATTGGCCCGAGGAAAGCTGGTTATCTACGCTGGAGCGCAAGAACAAGGTCTCGGTGTGTTCTTCTTCTTCGGGGAACAGATTGGAATAAAAACTATCAGCACCAAAATCTTTTTTTTGATATCCAAAGAGCAGGTCCTGATTAAACCCGTTCCATTCCTTTACCGCATAAAGCGAAGCAATAGAATTTTCAAAATCGGTATTGGGCCTTGCGCCGCTTGAAATCGAATGGTCAAAGGAGAACCTGCCGGAAAGATCTTCACCCGGATAGGACAATGAAAACGCCTGGCCAAAGAGGGCATGCTCGCCGAATGTCAAGACAAGGTGCGATTCTTTTTTAACGGGCTTTTTGGTGACGAAATTAATACTTCCTGCCAAAGCCCCGGTGCCATAAAGAGAGGAGCTCGCTTCCTTGCATACCTCTACCTTTTCCACGTCAAAGGCAGTGAGCGGGATATTCAGATTATGATGCCCGGTCTGCGGGTCAATGACCCGCAGGCCGTCAATGAGTATCCCTACCTGCTCATACGTAGAGCCTCGCAAGGATACGTCAGACTGGATACCGTATGAGCCGCGGCTACGCACGTCTAATCCTTGGACTCCGTTCAATAAGCTGGTAAAGTGGCCTCCGTGCAGAAAGGGCGCCACAGAGGTATCAATAGTAGTCTTTTGGGGTGCGAAAAAAAATGAATCAAAAATATCCTGCCGGGGGGTTACGATTATTTTCTGGAGGGTGTAAGAATCATCGGCAAAGGCAATGAAAGGCAGGGAAAACGCCAATGTAAGATAAAAAATAAATACCTTCCTAATACCGTAATGCATGCGGCATAGCTTTCGATAAAAAAAATACCCGGCATTTATTATATGTAGTGCCGGGATAATTGTCAACCAGAAAAAATTTATTAGTTTACATTAACGGCAATGTATCACATCGCCCGCAGTCACCTTATCTATGAGCCCTGCATCATTACGAATCAAGAGCCCTCCGTCGTCATCAATATCAAGCGCCTCTCCCTCAACGTGCCTTCTCTGATACATCACCTTTACCCTTTTACCTAAGGTCAGCGCATAAGAACGCCAGCGCGCAAGGATTGGTTCCGGCCCTTCCTTTTTAAAAAGGAAATAGTAATCCTCAAGGCTTTGCAGGAGGTATTTAAGCAGCGCCAGGCGGTTTACCGCGCCTTTAAGCTGTTCTTTTAATGAAGTAGCGCCTTCGGGCAACACGCTCCTTTCGCTATTCACATTTAATCCTATGCCGATAAGGACAAACGATACAGCATCCAGTTCTGCCTTCAATTCAGTTAAGATGCCTGAAACCTTGCGATGCGCAAGAAGAATATCGTTAGGCCATTTGATTTGGGCCTCCAGGCCCGTCGTCTGCCTTATTGCTTCACACACACATACTGCGGTCATAAGCGTAAGCAGCGGGGTTTGCGAGGGAATAATATTCGGCTTGACGATCAAAGATAGGTAAATGCCTTTATATTTTGGAGAAACCCACTGCCGTCCCATCCTTCCTCTTCCGCAACCCTGCGATTCGGCGATAACTACGGTGCCTTCTGGGGCATTCTCAAAACCCAACCGCATGGCCTCATCCATCGTAGAAGAAAGTTTGTCGAAATAATATATCTTTTTCCCGATGCAGTGTGTGTGCAAGCCCTCGTGCACCTCTTGAGGAAAAAGCCTGTCCGGGATAGAAACAAGCTGATAGCCTAAATGAGGAATCGCCACAATTTCATATCCGGCATCCCGCAACTCCTGCACGTGTTTCCAAAGTGCCTGCCTGCTGATCTTAAGCCTATGGGCAAGCTGGTCTCCAGAAATGTATCCTTCTTTTTCTTTTAAAAAAGAAATGATTCTATCTTGCATTGGTTTTTTTTAGATATTCTTCGAATTTCTGCCAGAATGGGTCTATGCGCGGGTGGACCAGCCTCTTTTTGCTCTTGCCCTTATGCACATAGATCCCTTCTTTCTGAGGGACTATTTCACCGGCAATGCTGGAGGGTATGGCGTGCGCCTTTAACGCCTTTACCACTGCATGCGCGCGCTGTTTCTTGACTATTGCAAGCAAGGTACCTTCGCTGATTGCACTAAAAAGGTCAATATCAAAACACGCACAGGTTTTCCTCACCGCCTCCTGGACAACTATCTTGTCTAAATGAATACGCATGCCTACGCGGCAATGTATGGCCATTTCATATAAGCCTCCCAATATGCCGCATTCGGTAGCGTCATGCATTGCCTGTACGCCCCCTATGGAAGCAGTAATCTGAGCGTCCTTGACAGTAGACATCTGAAAATAGACATCCTGCGCTTTCTTAACAAAAGAACTGCTGTAACGATTTTTAAGAAACTGGGGGAAATATGCAGCCATAAGACCGGTGGTCTCAATCGCCGGACCTTTTGAAATAACAATAAGGTCCCCTGGCTGGGCATGGGGGATGATCAATTTTTCTCTTCTGCCGACACCAATCATGGTAGCACCTCCTACCATCGGATAGTTACAGCCGGCATACCGGGCAGTATGCCCGGTGACTACGTTTATGCCCAGTTTTCTACATTCGCTATGCACTACGCTCCATAACCGCATTAATTCCTGCTCGGTGATTTCGGGAGGAAGGTTAAGATCGATTGATAAGAATCTCGGCCGGATGCCGCTCACTGCCACATCGCTGGCAATAATATGAACCGCAAACCATGCAGCTTTTTCAATTCCCAGCTCCCGGGCGATATAGAAAGGGTCGGTTGATAATACCGCGACATCTTTGCCCAGTGCAATCACCCCAAAATCGACTCCGTGCTGCGGTTTAACCAGCACCGAATTGTCTTTGGCACCAAGCTTAGGATAAATGACTTTGTTGAAGAATTCCGGCGGGATTTTGCCTAAAGCAGGAAGCTTAGGCGTTGCTATTTTATTTCTGCGCATTATTTTTTATGGTAGAGAGGAGACATAGCGCGTAGTTTCTCAACAACTTCAGGAAGGTAATGCAAAAACTGCTCTACGTCCGATTTCTTGCTCCAGCGCCCCAGTGTCAGCCTTAATGAACCGTGAGCGATCTCATGCGGTAGCCCGATAGCCAAAAGCACATGTGAAGGTTCAAGCGAGGTTGACGTGCATGCCGAACCAGTCGAGGCAGCAATACCCAGCATATCCAAATTAAGAAGCAAGGACTCGCCTTCAATATAGCGTATGGAAAAATTCACGTTATTAGGAAGCCTCTGTGTCGGATGGCCGTTGAGCACAACCTCTTGCACCCGCTCAGGGATTTCTCTAATGAGGGTATCGCGCAATTGAATTTGGAGCTTGGCTTCCGCATCCATTTGTTTCTCGCACAATTCTATTGCCTTGCCAAGGCCGACAATACCGGCTGTATTATGGGTAGAGGCGCGCCTGCCGTTCTCCTGGTCGCCTCCGTACAAGTAATTTCCGATGCGCGTTCCTTTCCTGATATAAAGAGCCCCTACTCCTTTAGGGCCATAGAATTTGTGCGCAGAGAGGGATAATAAATCTACGTTGAGCTCGTCTGTCTTAACCGGTATATGACCTATAGTCTGAACTGCGTCGCTATGAAAATAAATTCCTTTTTCCCTAGCGATTCTGCCTATTTCGGCGATAGGCTGAATAGTGCCGATTTCGTTATTGGCGTGCATTACGGAAATAAGAATGGTCTTGGCTGTTATCGCCTTTTTGATATCCGAGGGGTCAACGAGCCCCTCCTTGCTTGTTTTGACGTATGTTACCTTCATTCCTTGTTTCTGGAGTAATCGAGCTGGCTCAAGAACCGCATGGTGTTCAATACGTGTAGTAATAATATGATTCCCTTTTTGCGCATTTTCGTGCGCGACGGCAATCAGACTCATATTGTCTGATTCGGTTCCCCCTGAGGTAAAGACGATTTCAGCTGGTTTTGCACCCAAAAAAGAGGCGAGTTTCTGGCGGGCATCCTCGATCCCTTTCTTTGCATCCTGGCCAAATGAATGGATGCTGGAGGGATTACCGAAAGAATCGAAGAAATACGGCTGCATTGCCGCAATAACCTCGGGGTCGGTAGGGGTTGTCGCCGCGTAATCAAGATAAATTTTCTTTGTGTCTTCCATCTTAAAAATGAATCTCCATTGCCCTTGTAGGACAGATCTTGACGCACAATTCACAGGCAACGCATTTGTTGTCGTAAAAGTGGACTTTACGGGTGAGCGGGTCTACGACCAGTGCCTGCGTAGGACACACAGGTACACATACCCCGCAATCCGTACACTTGACTTCATTGCGGATAACGTCTTCACTTAAAGGCTGGATTTTAACTCCAGAAGATTGAAGGTACTCAATACCTTTCTTGAAATCATCATCCTTGCCGCTCAATTCCATTACCAAAAGCCCTTCTTCCTGTGGGGTCACATAGGCCTTGAGGATATTAAAGGTGAGATTGTATTCTTTGACCAATTTATATACAATGGGCTTTTCTGCGATGCGTTGTGGAAAATGCAATACGATGCGCTTAGAGATCATGAACGAGCGCCTCCTGCCTGTTTACTCTGATAATCCTCAATAGCTGCTTTCAATGCCTGCTCTGCCAAGACAGAACAATGAAGCTTATGCTGCGGTAGTCCGCCCAGCGCCTCGACTACCGCTTTATTGGAAACCTTAAGCGCCTCGTCAAGGGTCTTACCCTTCACCATCTCGGTCACGATAGATGAAGTCGCTATTGCCGCACCGCAACCCAAGGTCTTAAACTTCGCATCCGTAATAATATTATTCTCAACCTTGATGTAAAGCTCCATAATATCTCCGCACACCACATTGCCTACGCGCCCCTTGCCGCTGGGATTCTCGATCTCTCCCACATTGCGGGGGTGCAGAAAATATTCCATTAATTTATTGCTATAGCCTTCCAACGTTCCCTCCTGTCAAACTATGTAACCGGCCTCTCATGCAGGGGCTTAAAACCATAACCGGATTCAGCGCCCGGCAATGACGCAACAGGCTCGCTCAAGATAAAATCCCTTTTTTGGATCCAGAATTTCAATTCCTCTGCTATCTCTTTTGCCTTCGCATAGCTGGAAAGCGCTCCTGTAGGAACGGCCTTGCCTTCTATTTTGATCTTTCCGGACTTCAGCTGGGCATAGCTTACTTCCCCCAGTGCCCCTGGTATACACTGCGGATAGTTTTGACTGTAATCTACGACAGGTGCATAGAGGTCTTCATCTTTGGTTGCAACCTGCTGCGCAATTTCTTCATTCAGGATGGGAACAGGTACCCCTATTCCGACGGTCAGCGTCGTGCCGTAACCGACCATGCTGGTGCCTCGCAGCCACTCTGCCTTCATCTGTTTTAAATCTCCTATAACCGCCAATGTCCCTGAAGGGGCTGCCGGCACGCCATTGGGTTTTCTCTTCACGGAAGGGTTGTGCTGTGTGCCATGCCATGCGACATACCCTATGCCGCCCCCCAAAAAGATCTTGGTGCCGATGCCGATCGTCTTATAATAAGGGTCTTTTAAAAGCGGGGATAGCTGGCCCGCCGAACAATAATTCGCATTGCCCAGGCGCGGCATGAGTACGCCCATATATGTGTAAATGATCTTTTCCGAAAGGTTAACCGCAACGTTATAATTCTGGTAACAATTCCTTATATTAAACAGCACCGCCTCGTTCATATCCTGAAGCTTGATCAATGTTTCCAGTTTCTTGCGGGGATAGCAATCGGTGCCATAGGCAACAGCTTCAAGCCGCACATCTTTTCCTTCAAGCAACTCTTGGATGACGTGCCCTCCTCCGTAGCGGAATTCTCCGGGATAGATTTTATTGCGCGGGTCGTCATCAGGAAGCGCGGTCGCACCCAGATACACATCCACAGCGGCAAATCCGGTATACGCAGGCACATCGTTAAATTTACATACCCCTCCACCGAGCTTTACCCGGGGCTTTGAGTGGCCGACATTAAAATACGCGCCCGAAGAACACATGGGGCCGAATGTCCCAGTGGTCACTACATCTACTTCCTGGGCTGCTTTTTTAATGCCTTTCTTTTCGGCGAGCTCAATGATTTCTTCGGCAGTCGCAACGACTACCTGGCCCTTTTTTATCTTCTCGTTGATTTCCTTGATTGTTCTCATACGTCCACTCTTTTCCTGCCGGTAGTGTGTGAAAAGGCTAAGAAAAAATTATATCAAATTTATGCCTTTAAAACAAAGGATTTTCCTGTTGCCGGATAACGCTGCCTACTGCGAGGCTAAGCCCAGCGCCTTGGTTATTCTTTCCTTATCAAAACCGATTATTATCTGGCCCGCAATATCCAAAACCGGCACACCCATCTGCCCTGATTTCTGGATCATCTCTTCAGCCTTTGCCTGGTCAGAAGACACATCATAGTTTTCAAAGGCGACATTATTATCTTTGAGGAATTGTTTTATCCTGATACACCACGGGCATGTGGGAGTACTATACACTATAACTTTCTGATCCATTCCTTCCTCCTTAAAGCGCTCTGTGTTTTATGGGTATTGGCGCAAGATCAACGGTCTCGTGCACCTCCATGACAATCATATATTCTGGCCTGGGCAACATGGCCTCCGGATGCAAGGGGTGGCCTTTTTCTCCGCGTACATTCTTCACGATCCTTTTAGAGATTCGGGAAGATATTTTGTCTTCCCAGGCCTTCATTATGTGAGGGCCCACATCCTGGCTCTTCATTATCTTTGCCTTCCCTTTAAGGCAATACCCAATAAAGCGATGCTCGTCGCATACCGTAATACTGATAGAGGGGTTGCGCTTGAGGTTGGCAAAGGTCCTTCTCAAGTAAAGGTCAAGCAAATAGATGCGGCCCTTCTTTTCAATATCCACTATTCCCTTGCAGGCACTATGTATCGAGCCTGAGGCGTCGAGCGTAGAGACAGTGACGGATCCCTGATCGCGCAGGAGTTGCGCTATATCGTCGTTGAGCTCTTTCATGGTCAAAGCGTATTAGGCGATTTCTATCCGTTGGGCATTCTGCCAGAGGCCGTGGATATTGCAATACGAAACGGCAAACACGGTTCCGGGTTTCTCGGTCTTGAATTCAAAAGAAACTGACGGAGAAGTAAAAACCGTGCTTGTATTCGGGCCTTGCGTCGATTCTCCATGAGCAACAAATTCTGCCCTTGCGACCTGATAGGGAAATTTTTCTGCGTCGGGAAGAAAATGCACCTCAATCCATCTGATGTGGTGCTCGGTGGTATTCGGGTGAGGGATTTCCTTGCCTACGCTTACCGTTGCTTTAAGCATCTCCCCTTTTTTTATTTTAACGGCAACCTCAATAACAGGGACATGTTTCTCTTTCTTCCAATCGGCAGCTTGAAATAACTCTTTGAATTCTGGCATTGCTTTTTCCTTTCTCTAAATAATTACTTCAAGTCCTCAAATTTCTCTTCGTGCTGCGCCTCCTCCGAGAGGATATGGCAGACGAGCTGGTAAGTGACGTGATCTTTTCCTTGGGTCTTTAACGCAATCCTGTTGTAGACATCAATGGCGCCTGCCTCGGCATCGGTGACTGTTTTGATAATAGCATCGTAGTCGTCCGTAGCCTTGGAAAGCTTAGGATAGGGGTAATTGGCATTCTTTTCAAGATCAGAGATACTCGCGATGAAAGTGCCTCCTAATTCAAGAATCCGGTTAGCCAGCTCTTCGGCGTGTTCGGCTTCCTGCTTAGCGGTCTCTTCAAGCATCTCGGCCATATCTTCGTAGCCAGCTCCGGTTACGGTACGGGCAAGGTAGAGATAGGCATAATGCGCCAGCCATTCGTCGGCATAGGCTTTGTTCAATTCATTGAGCAGGTCTTTCAAGTCGAGATTTACGATTTTCTTGGCTTCTTTTCCCATGATTTCCTCCTTATTGTTTAGTATTTCCGGTTATTTTTTAGGCTGTATCTATTCCCCGCAACAGACGATGTCACGGGTATCAAGACAGCCGCATTCACTATCGACGTTTACTACTTTACGTAGTTATGTTTACAGGCGCAATCCTTCGGACACAAAATCTTTTTTACCGGCGCCGCATACCGGACAAACCCACGTATCGGGTATTTGCTCAAAAGGAGTGCCCGCAGTAACGCCGGCATCAGGATCCCCGATAACCGGATCATACACATAATTACAAACGCTGCAGCGGTATTTCTTCAGTGGGCCTGCCTGTTTTTTCGACGCCTCCTCTTTGATATACGTAGGGGCAGTTGCAGGAGTAGTCCCCCGTTTGACTTGGTGGTAATAATCGTATGTCATTGGCTTGGCTAATGCGATGACTTTTGATTCCTGCATCTGGCCTAAAAACACCGTGTGACTGCCGCAATCAAGCGTACCAACCACTTCTGCCTCAAGATAGCCGATACAGTTCTCTAACACTGCAGGGCATCCTGATCCTAGTATACTGTATTTGACGTTCTTAAATTTATCTTCTGTTCTGCCGGTTTTGAAACCAAGCCTCCCTATAAGAATCAAAGGCGCATCTTCTGCGAGGATGGATATACTAAACCTCCGAGAGGCCGTGATGAATTCATGGGTCAGGTTCTGTTTATTTATGCTGATTCCTATAGTAACCGGCTGGCTGGTTATCTGAAATACCGTATTTGCAATCTGTCCGTTCAGTGAGCTCCCTTTAAACGAAGACACGATGTACATCCCATAACTTAGGTTATGTAGAATATTTGGGTCCATAGTCTAATATATATCTTGATACAAATCCTCGGTGATTGCAATGCTTTTTTAGGCCTTTGCCGCCTGTGTAGCCCCCAGCATAGCCTCTAGGTCCTTTACCGGCAAGGTATCCTGAAGGCTCTGGATGTCCTCATCTTTGCCGCATACCCCGATCTTTGTACAGCCCTTTCCTACGGCAGTCTGTTCGCATTGATAACAAAACATAGTTTCTCCTTCCTTACTGTAACCTTTCCCCCTGAATGCCTATGACGACTTCTTTAAAGGGAATCTGTTTGCCCGAAGCGCTGAGGGCGTTCTTTATGACGCTTATCAAACCGAAACAACAAGGCACCTCCATGTGTGCGTAGGTGACGGATTTGATGGTATTGTCTTTTAGGATCTGCGTTATTTTTTCTTCATAAAACTTGACATCATCGAGTTTAGGACAACCAACAAGCACTATTTTACCCTTTAGTAAGTCGTCGTGAAACTGCGGGTATGCAAAGGGCACGCAATCAGCAGCAATCAATAAATCTGCGTTTTTAAAATATGGTGCAGAGACAGGTACAAGGGTAATCTGTACAGGCCATTGAGCAAGCTGGGATTCGTAAGAAACCGTCCTTTCCCCCGCCGTATCCTTTTTCTCTTTATTCCTTAGGTCCATTGTCCGCGAGCCCGGGCAACCGGGAAACGAATGGTGGCCGGACGTATTGTCATCACAAAGAGAGACTTCGATGTGTTTTTCCTTTAAATACCCAAGCGCCTCCCGTAAAAACCCTTCTTCTCCATGCCCCTTAAGGTGCATAAGATGGGCCTTGATGACGTTTTCGCCCTGGGTGACGATATTGGCCATCACTTTTCTTTCATCGTAGGCTACAGCTTCCCGCACTTGCGTAGTAATTGCGCCCTGCGGGCAATGGCCGATGCAGGCCCCCAGCCCATCACAGAATAAATCGCTTATGAGCCTGGCCTTGCCGTCAATAATCTGCAAGGCTCCCTCAGGACAATTAGGAATACAAACGCCACAGCCGTTGCATTTCTCTGTGTCAATTTTGATTATCTTTCTTTTTGCCATGGCGGCCACCCTTCGTTTGTAATAAATCGGCGATGCGTATTGAACGAAGCTGCGAAATGACATAGCGCTCAATGGCATCTATTTTTTTCTTCAGGCAACAGTTTTTCTTGTGAGGGCAGAGCATATTCTTTAATAAGCACTCATTTAAACGTAAAGGTCCCTGGAATATTTCTATAAGGTCTACGAGAAAAATGTTTTCGGGCGGCACAGATACCTCAAACCCTCCGCCCAATCCTTTAGTTGACTTAAGCACTCCTTTCTTGTTGAGTACCTGTAAGATCTTACGCAGGAAAGGCCGGGGTATGTGTAATTTGCTGACCATTTCCGCCGACGAGACCACTTTGTGGCTGACTTTCATAATATAACAAAGGGCGCGTATTGCATAATCGGTATCGCGAGTAATTAATTTCATTCGTATCGGATGGGGGGGGTTATCGTTATAAAGGAACAGGCAGTTTAACGTCGTGCCCAGGACATGCGACTACAGCCCTCTTTGCAATGAGCGACAGGGCGAAGCATGTATTTAATCGTAATATCCATCGCCATCCCTCCTTTGTCTATAATGATACCATATTTGTATCATTTGTCAAGTATTTTTACAATTATTTTTCCTGGCATCCTATGGTTATGCGCTTGCCCTTTCTAAGGACAGGCCCTCTTTTGCTAAGGGCCCCCTACCGCATTCCGTTAATGCTGCCTGTGCTGCCTTTTTCCCTGAATAGAGCATTGCAGAAAATGTAGGGCCCATACGCGGCAGCCCGTATACAGAAGAAACTGCCATTCCGCAGACAATAAGCCCGGGGTATATATAGCCCGTCTTTTCAACGACCGACTCTTCCGATACGTTTACATCCATAGGGCCGCAGCCCGGCAGTTCCAGCAGCTTCCTCTTATGTAACGCCAGGCACACCTGCGCATCATGTCCGGTTGCATCAATTACTACCTTTGATTCCAGCGCAATCGGGTCAACGCAGGTAATCTGCCGTGGTAGGCTTGAAACAGCAGTCCAATTAATCACTACTCCTTCTATCCTTCCTGCCCGTAGTAATACATCATCGAACTTAGTCATATTAAGTACCTTTGCGCCTGCATCACAGGCAGCGCTGATTAATTTCGCACAGGCACAAGGGCCGTCAGCGACAAACAAACCCTCTCCTTTCTCTTTATGGGGTATACCTAATTCTTTTAGTATTTCCTGACCAGGAGCGCGAAAGGTAAGCGTATTCATAAGATAACCGCCGATCCAAAACCCGCCTCCAAGGTAATTATTTCCCTCAATAATGAGCGTCTTTAATCCGGCGCTTGATAGCTCTCTGGCCGCCATCAACCCGCTTGGCCCTGCGCCTACTATGATCACATCGCAGACAAGGTACTCTTTAAGCCACTGTGAAAATTCATCCACAATAGCCCTGCTGATAGATGCTTCACTTACCCGTGCAAACATCTGTTACCTCCTTTCGTTATGTAACAAAAAACCCCTATGACCACCATAGGGGTTAGAAAAAACAGATTATTCCTACGCTGGTATTATCCAGTCCTCCTTGCGTACGCTGGTGCGCTTCGGAGGATCCACCCTAGCCTGTCTATGTCCTCACCTCAAATTCAAAAGGTTCAGGTGGAATCAGGTTCTCGGGTCATCCGTTTCCCACGGAACTCTCAGGCCGGTTTACGGCCTCCCCGTTTTTTATTATTATATACCTACATATATAAAAACGTCAATCCCTCTTACAATGACTTTTTAGCCAAAGACAATAACTTAGTGATTGTCTTCTTGGAATTAGGGATAGAACAGCCGGCAACATCAAAATGCCCTCCCCCGCCGAACGTTTCTGCAATAGAGGCCACATTAAGGTTATCTTTTGACCGTAAGCTCACCCTGAGCAGTTTTTTGTTCTTTTCCCTGAATAGCACCGCAATCTTAACGCCTTTAATGGAGCGTATCTCATCAGCAGCAGCATCGACATCCTCGTCTTTGCCTCCTACCTTGCGGAAATCCCTTCTTTTGATAATTGACCAGGCAAGCCTACCATGTTTTAAGAACACGCAGCGCGAAAGGCAGATGCCGGTCAAGATTGCCGATTCGTTCGACTTCGACCAATATACCATATCGACTAGTTTATAAAAATCTACACCTCTTCGCATCAGGTCCGCGCACATCCGGAACGTAAAAGCCCGTACGTTCGGCAGGCGGAAAGAATTTGTTTCTACGACTAACGATGTCAGTAGGTTCTGCCCTATCCGAGCGCCGATCCCAATGCGCAATTTTTTAAGCAATAGGTAGATCAGTTCGCCTACTGCCGCTGCCTTGTGGTCGACTACCTGGATCGTGCCGAACGGCCTGCGGAATTCATGGTGGTCGATTTCAAGTATATCCTTGGATTTACGAAACATCGCATAGGTGTCGCCAAGGATCTCTTTGTTGCTGCAATCTACGGTAATCGCCAGGTCAACCGGAAAAGGTACCTTTTTTCGTATGCGTGCCGCACCCGGCAAATTCCTGTAAAGCTTAGGTACGCCGTCGGCGCTGACCATATATATCTTCTTGCCTAATTTCTTAAGGGCCAGCCCCAAGGCCAACAGCGAGCCTATTGAATCTCCGTCAGGATTAATATGCCCGGAAATCGCTATTGTGTGCGCTTCGATGATTTTTCTCTTTGCCCTCTCCAGCTCCATTATCTAAATCCTTTTCCTGTAGCTTTTCATCATCAGCGAATTCAACACTACCGACACTGAGCTAAACGCCATGGCTATACCTGCAATCATAGGATTGAGAAGAAAACCGGTAACAGGATAAAGGGCGCCTGCCGCAATAGGTATCCCGATTAAATTGTAGAAAAATGCCCAAAATAGGTTCTGTTTTATTTTTCGCAAGGCATAGCGTGAAATATCAAGCGCTACCACCACATCCCGTAGGTCATCCTTGATTAAAATAATATCCCCTGCCTCAATAGCGATGTCGGTACCGGTGCCGATGGCGATGCCGACGTCTGCCTGCGCTAAGGCAGGGGCATCGTTGATCCCATCCCCCACCATCGCTGTCTTTATGCCCTTAGCCTGCAGTTTCTTTATTTCTTCTGCCTTATGCTGAGGCAGCACCTGTGCCAATACCTTTTCTATTCCTGCCTGGCGGGCAATGGCTAAAGCGGTAGTATGGTTGTCGCCTGTAATCATTATGATTTCTTTGCCCATTTTTTGCAGGGCGGCAATTGCCTGCCTGGAATGGTCTTTAATCGTATCGGCTATTGCCAATACGCCGGTCAATTTCTTCCCGCAGGCAAGCAGTATCGCAGTTTTTCCCTGGTTCTCAAATTGCGCGAGAGCGCTTTTGGCCCTAGAGATGTCAATTGCATTCTCTTCCATAAGGGCACGGTTACCCAACAGGACAGATTCGCCTTCTACCTGTACGCTCAACCCTTTACCCGGGATAGCCTGAAAATGTTCGGCTGCTTTAAGCCTGATATTGTTAGCGCGCGCGTTGTTGACAATTGCCTCGGCAAGGGCATGCTCGGAATTCTTCTCTGCGGAAGCAGCCAGCATGAGTACATCGTATTCGTCCTTATCGTAAGGGACCACGTCGGTCAATTCAGGGACCCCTTTTGTCAGCGTCCCTGTCTTGTCAAAGACCAACGCGTGCAGGCGATGGACTGACTGCAATGCATTTGCATTTTTTATCAATATGCCGTGCTGGGCAGCAATTCCGGTAGCCACCATAATAGCGGTCGGCGTAGCCAGGCCCAACGCACAGGGACAGGCAATGATCAAAACGGAGATAAAAACGGTGAGCGCAAAAATAAAACTTTCCCCCGCCATAAACCATATCAAAAACGCAAGCCCGGCGATTAAAACCACAGCGGGGACAAAATACGCCGAAATAATATCCGCCAGCTCCTGTATAGGAGCTTTTGACCCTTGCGCCTCTTCTATTAATCGAATAATCTGGGCAAGCGCAGTATCTTTACCGACTTTGGTTGCCTTGAACCGAAAAGACCCTGTTTTATTGATAGTGCCCCCCACCACTACGGAGCCTTTCGTTTTCTCCACGGGAATACTCTCGCCTGTCACCATTGATTCATCAACACTTGAATATCCATCAAGCACAACACCATCAACAGGAATCCTTTGCCCTGGTTTTACCACGATTACGTCTCCTACTATTACATCCCCTATGATTACTTCTTTTTCCACTCCTTCCCTATATACGACTGCCGTCTTAGGCCGTAACCCCATCAACTTTCTTATGGCTTCGGAGGTTTTTCCTTTGGCGATGGCCTCCAATAGCTTGCCGAGTAAAATAAAGGTAATAAGAAACCCGGCGGTTTCATAATATAAGTTATGCGCGCTAAATCCTTCTACTCCTGACCATATCGCAAGCGAAACATATAGGCTGTAAAGATACGCAGCCCCCACTCCCAGCGTAACAAGTGTATCCATAGTAGCGGTTCTTGACCTAACTACCGCAACAATGCCCTTTTGAAAAAATTGATAGCCTAAAACCATAACAGGCGTCACAAGCGCAAATTGAATTAAGGCAAGGCCCGAGGCAGTCATCGCGGGCTCGGGAAATCCAAGCTGCGGGCCCATGGCAAGGTACATAAGCGGCAGCGAAAATAAAAGAGAGAGAACAAATCTAACCCTATAGCCGGTTATTTCGCTTAACCTGGCTCTTTTCTCAAGGTCGGCTGAATCATGCTCATCAACAGCCACATATCCTGCCTGTTTTATCACGGCCACAATTCTTTCTGCAGTAATAACCGAACTGTCGTATTGGATCTTTGCCTTTTGAGTTATGGAAAGCCCGAGTTTTTGTATGCCTTTAAGCCTCTTTAAAACGGCATTCACCGTGCTGAGGCAATGGGGATTATCCATGCCGATGACCTTAAGATACAAAACCTTTTTTTTCCCTGCGGCAGGAATTTCATCCGGCTTCAGCGTCTTATAACCAACATCCCTGATTGCCTGATGCAGTTGTGTCAGGCTCACTTTTGTATCGTCATATTCGACAAAAGCCTTTTCGCTGTTAAAATTTACATTTACGCGCATTACTCCATTAAGCTGCATTAATTTCTTTTCAATAGTAGCCACACAGCTTGCACAGTGCATCCCTATAACCGCAATTATCGCTTTTGTATTCATAGCTCTAACCACTCCATACGACCCATACAAACAAATATGCTACACCAACAGCGGCAAGCGTAAACGGCAGGCCGATCTTTGCGAATTCACCAAATTTTACATTGTAGCCTTCTTTTTTAAGCAGGCCACAGGCGACAATATTTGCCGAGGCGCCGATAGGGGTGATATTCCCCCCAACGCTTGCGCCGATAAGCAGACCGAAAAGGAACAGTGAAGGGTTAATCCCCAGCTTCCCAGACATAGAGAGTGCCACCGGAAGCATGGCCGCTAAGAACGGGACGTTATCGATAAACGCGGAAAGAACAACGGAAATAAAAACAATAAGCGTATAACCAAGAAAGATGTTGCCTCCGATTATTCCAGAGAGAAAAGTCGAGATCGAATCAATCCAGCCCGTAAGGGTAATACTGCCAACGAGTATGAATATGCCGATAAGAAAAAAGGTAGTCTCCCAATCTAAGGACCTAATACCCTCCAAAAGTGGTGTCCTGCTTATGTATTTCTTCCAGAACAACGAAATAATGCCAAAAACCATACAGAGTATTCCCGCCAACGAAGAAAATCCTGTATCCAGGAATGATGAAAATGCCAATAACGCGATTAGGCTTACCAAAATAATGGCAGGTGTCCAAGACTTCACTTTTTCGGCGGGGATAAGCCTGATTTTCTCCTTATGCTTTCTGAATACATAAAACAGGACTATGAATGAAACGAATGCGCCCAGCTCTACCGCAAAGAAAATACTTGGCCTGCCCTGATAAAAAAAGAAATCCGCAAAATTCATTTTGGCAAATCCGCCCAAGAGCATGCTCGGAGGATCTCCGATAAGGGTAGCGGTCCCCTGCAGGTTACTAGATACGGCAATAGCGATCATCATATTTACAGGGCTTATCTTTAGCTTCTTTGCAAGCGAAAGTGCGATAGGAGCGACGATTAATACTGTAGCTACGTTCTCCACAAACGCAGACACAAAACCTGCGAGCGCGCAAATGGCAAGAATCGCCCAGGCAGTATTCTTTGCGCGGTCAACAACGGTTTCGGCAATATAAGCGGGAACCCGGCTCTCCATAAATATGTCGGCAACCACAAGCGTCCCCACAAATATACCCATCACATTCCAGTTTATCGACGAGAATGCATCTTTAAAAGAAATGGTTCTGCTTAGCAAAAGCAACCCTGCCGCCCCTAAGGCAATCA
>QZKA01000029.1 GCA_003598135.1 Candidatus Omnitrophota bacterium | reverse complement strand
AGTTTGCGATAGTGTTCCAGGTAATAAAACAGCTCTTAGAGCCTGCGCCGGTAAAGGAAAAGCGCATCATCGGCTTCCAGGGTAAGGATGCTTGAAAAACGGATAAGAAAGAGTATAATATGCTTAAGTCAATGAGGTGGTCATGAGGTTTAGGTAATCAAAACTTTAAGGCAAGTCTCTAAATAGAGGGTTGCCTTTTTTTAGTTTACAGATGAGCATGTGGATAAAGCGACTGAAAGACTAAATTTTTAATAAAAAATAATAGGAGTCGAAAATGCGCCGAAGGCCATTTAAAGAATATTCAGAAGAAGAGATTAGGGCAATAGAAGAAAAGTGCAAAAGTATAAAACAAGAAATTGAAAACCCTCATAATAAGGAATTTCATGATAAATTAAAGATTTTGTTAAATGCTAAAGCTGATTCCAGGGATAATTTTATAAATTGGTTAACAGGCTTGACTACTGGGGCAATATTTTTCATGCTAAATAAAGTTTCCCCTATTATGGATAATAGGATACTATCTATTTCAATTATAGCGATACTTTTTTTGACTATTCTTAGCGCGGTGCTTTTTAAGGTATTTTTAGAGGTTCGTTACAGTAGCGAAGAACTCGAAGTCGCTATGTTAAAAAATATATGGGAAGGATATGATATAACAAAAAGGACAGAAAATTTAATGACGCAAGGAAGAACGATTACAGACGAGGAGAAGGAAAAACTATATAAAAACTTTGAAGAAAGCATAAAATATATCGATAATGATTTCTTAGAGAGATCTAAAAAGCCTATTACAATTAAATCATTTTTGCTATCCTTCTTTTACAAATCGTCAGTATTCCTATTTCTCGCAGGTATTACTCTGACAATAGTTTATTTTAGCTTAATAGTTTTTAAACCAGTTACGAACTGAATATATTAGATATAAAATTGGCACATTTTAAGCTCCTCTCCGTTAGAATTAATAGTAACTCTTTCTGTCACAGCAGGTTGATATAATTGGATTAGAATGTGGTGATTCAATCCGAAAGAAGGTAGGAAATGAGTATAAATAGGCTCAAGTCTAAGTTAGGGGAAATAATGTTAATGTTTTCTTAAGCACTTATACTTATAATAGAAAGGATGAATCAGTGAATATTCTATATTGGATGACATTTCTTGTTGGAATTATACTGATTATCTGGTCTCTGGTAGTTAGGGTTTTTTCTTTAATATCAGCGCTATCATCATTTCCGATTGTAGCTGGCATAACAGCGGCGTATTTGTGGATTCGTTTAGATGTATGGCGTGATAATAAAACCATTGTGAGATTAGCTGTTTCTAATGAATATGCCGAAAATGATTTAAAATCTAGGCGAGCCGATAGTCGGGTAGCTATTTTTCTACTAGGATTTGTTGCAGTAACTCAGGCTGTTTTACAAAATCCAAAGCCGGACTGGCGAGTATTTATGGGAATATTATTGATACTCGTCCCAATTAGTAACTGGATTGCACGATGGATGGATAGAAAACAGTAAGAAATAAAATTTTTAATTTCCGGGAACACCATGCAAAGCGAGGCACATTTTTGGCACTATTGGTCGCCCGAAGCCACAAGTTTATAAAAAATAATATCTAAAGTGTAGATAAGTTAGAATGGATAGATCGAACCCGGTGCAGAACGAGGTGCTCTTAATACACATGTTGTAGTTCTTATGTTTAAAATTAAAAGGAGTAAATATTATTAGATATAACACAGGTTTATTTCTACCAAGGTTTTTACCAAGGCGTAGAAATTTAAAGGAACCTAAGCAGCCGTTTAAAGGGCTAGGGTGGAATGCCTCATTTTATTTGAGAAAGCAGAGTAGTTCTTCGCGTCTCAAGGAAAGATTCTTAACAATATTTGCAAAATCTCGTGCATGTGCACAAAAAGCACTTAATTTAATTATTTCTTCCATAGATCTGTACGATGGTCAGGTGCCATGGTTAAAGGGAATGGATTTTATAGCCTATAGCGATACTGAGCCAAAATATCTTGATCCTGAAGAAAAGAAGCGCGCTGTTGAGATGTCTGCCAGCGTTGGTGGAATATCTTTGGCTTGCGCTATTGCAGCTAAAGCATCGCGTAAGGAAAAATTTGTTTATGGAATTGCCAAATACGCCTTCAGTATTTCTTTATTTTCTATCCCCGGAGTGGATCTTGAGCCATCTGCTAGGCATATTCCAATATTTCGATTACCAGATGATCATATTAAATTGTCACACGCAATTATCTCTGCTTATTCAGCGATTGAAGAGCTTGGATTAGAGATCAGAGCATCTTCAAAAAAACCGAGCAAGATAAAAGATCAGTGGAATCCTGCGGTAAAATCAGATTTGGAACAGAGATTAATGAAAGCAAAAATCAACATTAATGAGAATATGCTTTGGATGCGCAGAGGAACAAGGACAAAAATAGAAAGAAAGAAATCTCCCCCTATATCTACTAAAGCACCGTGGGCTGGAGGATTGCAAATACGAGATTGTGATATTAACCTAATTGAAGCTATAAGTCTGGCTCATTGGCTTAGAAGTCACGTTGCATCGCACAAAACGAAAGATTTAACTAAAGTTATATCTCCTTACGATGTTATAAATGTGCAGCATCTTGCTAGGCGACTTCTTTTAGAAATTTTAGGATTTTGGAAGTTTTTAAGTAAAGAATGAAAACAATAGTTAGCGTAGAACAAGATAATCTAAGATATAAGCTTGAGGTATTTTTAGTAGTGTCTTTATAAATTTAATAAAGAATGAAGAAAAAAATAATCAAGAATAAACGCTTGTTTGAAAAACTTATTGATAAAATTGGTGAAAATAGGTATTTGGTATTTGATGGCAGAGATCCTGACACGAAAGAATTATTTCCTTACGCAACAAATAGTTCTAAATTTTTGGCTTGTACCACTGGCTCATCTACCCAAGTGTGCTACTTTTGTGAAGATATTGAAGTTCCAGAAGGATATAGTGTAGTTATAGTTAAGCATACTAGATATGATGAAAGTCATGCCAAGCCGCACCGAAACACTGATTTTTGGGCTTATATACCTCACGCTACAGGCGAAATATTCCAAATACCCTTAGAGGATAAATACAAGGAGCACTATGTTCAAATGTATGAAAAAACTGGGGTTGAAAAAGTTCTAGACATTAACTATTGGCCGGAAAATAATGCTGGACCGATAAGTGAACTTTATTCAAAATGTAAAACTCCATTCGTTAAGATAAAATGCCGAGAAAAAACAAATAGCCCTAGAATGTCTGATTAAGAATAATATATTCCAACCTTGTAAGTGAGTGATTTCTTTAGCGTGAGTTTAGGTTAACAAAAAAGCCGCTGTCTCTTAATAAGTTACAACGGCTTTTTTTATTTTTCAGGTTATATTATGCTGCTGCCTGGGCTTTGCTGACGTTGGTTGCCTGTTCGCCCTTAGGGCCTTGGGTTACCTCAAATTCGACTTCATCGCCTTCCTGCAGACTTTTATACCCGTCTCCTTTAATTGCGCTGTAGTGCACAAAAATGTCCTTGCCTTCTTGAGAGGTTATAAAGCCATAACCCTTCTGATTGCTGAACCATTTCACTTTTCCTCTTGCCATTTGGTACTTTTCACCCCCTTCCACTCGTTAACAAAAAAACCGTAAAGCTCTTTAGTGACATTGCTTTACGGTTAATTCTGGATTTCTTTCCACATCTACTAATTTCTTGACTATTTCATTAATGCTACCACTTTTTCCGGTTTTGTCAATATATTTTTTTAAGGGCCTATCTATTTTATTTGCAGAATACCCGTTTTTTTGTTATAATATGAACCCTACAAAGGAGAATGCCTTGATTGAGAGATACAGCCTGCCACAGATGGCAGCCATCTGGCAGGACGCAAACAAATTTAAGGTAATGCTTTCAATCGAGCTACTTGTAGCCGAAGCGCAGGCAACGCAGGGCAGCATCCCGTCTTTAGCACTTAAGCGCATCAAGAAAAAGGCAAAATATAATCTCTCCCGTATCAAACAAATCGAAGAGAAGACACAACATGATGTGGTGGCATTCGTATCCTGCGTAGGCCAAAATCTTGGGGCGGACGCAAAATACCTGCACATGGGGCTGACTTCTTCCGACCTCTTAGATACCACCCTTGGTGTCCAGCTGGTTGAGGCCTCTGCAATACTACGGCAGGATCTCAAGAAACTTGCCGGTGTGCTTGCCAAAAAGGCAAAGCTGCATAAGGACACTGTCTGCATCGGCCGCACGCACGGGGTGCACGCAGAGCCGATCACATTCGGCTTAAAGTTGGCACTCTGGTATGACGAGACTATGCGTAACCTTACGCGCCTGCAGGAAGCTGAAGCAAATATTGCTGTTGGCAAGATATCAGGCGCAGTAGGCACCTACTCCAATATTAATCCCGCAGTCGAGGCGTATGTATGCAGGAAGCTCGGGCTAAAACCCGCTGCCATTTCTACCCAGGTCATCCAGCGCGATGTCTATGCCCAATACCTTACCACGCTTGCGATCATCGGCTCGTCATTAGAAAAATTTGCCACTGAAATAAGGCATTTGCAGAGGACAGAGGTTTTAGAAGCAGAAGAGCCGTTCGGCAAGGGGCAGAAAGGCTCATCAGCCATGCCGCATAAAAGAAACCCGGTTATCTGCGAGCGTATCTGCGGGCTCAGCCGCCTGTTACGGGGACATGCAGTGGCGGCGATGGAGAATATTCCCTTATGGCATGAGCGCGATATCAGCCATTCATCCGTAGAGCGTATTATTATACCGGATTCGACGATCGCCCTTGATTACATGCTGCATAAATGCATTGAAGTGATGGAGGGATTGTTGGTCTATCCGGAGCACATGATGGCCAACCTTATTAAAACCAAAGGGCTTATTTTTTCGCAGCGCCTGCTTCTAGCGCTCATGGATAAGGGGCTTAGCCGGATGAAGGCGTATGACCTGGTGCAGAGATGCGCCATGAAGACCTGGCGCGGGCACCGCAGTTTCAAGGAAGAGCTTTTGGAAGATAAGGAAATCTCAAGGGCCCTTGGCCCCAGAGAGATGGACAGGCTTTTTGATCTCAATTATTATTTACGCAACGTACGCGCTATCTTTAAAAGGCTAAAGTTGTAATCCTGCAAGATGTTTGTTATTCTATCCTTTACCATACTTGGGTTTATTTCCGGTTTAGCGTGGGTGATGTACAAACGTAAACTTAAGCCCGGAAAATTGCTGACCGTAACTTTTTTCGGGATATTGGCGTTAGGGGTAAAGAAGATACTACGGGAGTATTTTAGGCACACAGGAAAAGGAGGGGGGAAATGGGGATTCTAATCATACTTGTGCTCGGATTTATCGTAGGGGTGATTTTTGTCCAGACCTCAAGGACTGGCTCAATAAAGCCCGTGGTTATCACTACTATTATAGGCCTGGTAGCAGGGCTTCTTTTCGGTGCGGTAAGGATAGTGCCTGCAGGTTATGTCGGCGTAGTAGATTTCTTCGGCAATGTGTCGCCTAATTACCTACGCAGCGGCATCAACTTTGTGAATCCTCTTGCCAAGGTTATTCTTCTGTCTGTGAGGACCCTGGAGGCCATGGAGATTATGCCTGTTCCTTCCAAAGAGGGGTTGACCATAAACCTGGATATTTCCATTCTCTACCGGCTTGACCAAAACAGGGCCGTAGATATATATAAAACAGTCGGGCCATTCTTCAGAGACATAATCGTGTCTCCTACGTTCCGCTCTGCTGCAAGGGGCGTTACTGTTTCTTATGAAGCCAAGGCCTTGTATACTTCCGAGAGAGAGTTGCTTTCCCAGGCGGTTTTTAGCGACCTGAAAAAATTGCTCGCAGATAGAGGGATCGTTCTCGAGCGCGTCCTGCTAAGAGGTATTCAACTTCCTCCTACCGTAAGCCAGGCGATTGAACAGAAGCTCAAGGCAGAGCAGGAAGCAGAACGGATGAAATTTATATTGCAGCGAGAGAAGCTTGAGGCGGATAGAAAACGCGTTGAGGCCGAAGGCATCCGTGACGCGCAGACGATCATCAACCAGAGCCTTACTGCGCAATACCTCCAGTACCTCTGGATTAACACATTGAATCAGAACCCCAATGTGATCTATGTGGCAACAGAAGCGAATATGCCTATGTTCCGCGCGATAAACCCTGATGAGGAGAATTTACGCAAAAGGCCTATTCTTAAGCAGTAGTAATAGAAAAACCAGCCTGAGCAAGAGGGTATTTCCCGCCAGATGAGTGAGGAATTTCTATGTTCTGGGTCATTGAGGTAAAGGACAAGCCCGGCATCTTTGATGCCATCGGAGCGGGTGTCAAAAAAGATATCCTTGATTTAGGCATTAAATCAGCCCGCTCTGTAGGTTTCAGCCAAATATATATCATAGAAGGCAACCTGCTTGAGGAAGAAATAAACAGGATTAGCGAATGCCTGCTCGTTGACCCAATTGTCCAGGATCATTCCATCAATGATTTTGAATCGCCGCACTTAAAAGGCACCAGCCGCTTTGTGATTTACGTCGCCTATAACCCCGGCGTGATGGATCCCGCCGAGGCATCAATAATGAAAGGGATTGCCGACTTAAGGATTACCCGCGTCCGCAGCGTTAAGACCGCAAAAAAATATTGCATCGAAGGAAAACTTACCGACCGCCAGCTTGCAATAATTTCCGAGAAGCTTCTTTACAACAAACTCATCCAGCATATCGTTAAAAGCCCTGCTGCATTCTTAAGCCACGAAAGCCCTGTGGCGGGCAATAAGAATGAGGCAAGCGTCTTAACGGTTGATCTCCTGAGGGCATCTGATACGAAATTGAAACAGATAAGTGCGCAGGGCCAGTTATTCCTAAGCCTCCAGGAAATGAGACAGATCAAACATTATTTTCAGGGGCTTAAGCGTAACCCTACGGATTGCGAACTTGAGACCATTGCGCAAACCTGGTCAGAGCACTGCCAGCACAAGACATTTAGGGGCAAGATCAAATATTGCGAGAATCATTCGCGGCCCGTAATGATTAACGATCTCCTTAAGGCAACCATCATAAGAGCGACTAAGGAATTGAACAAGAGCTGGTGCGTTTCGGTGTTTCAGGATAACGCCGGCATCATAAAGTTTGACGAGAAGCACAATATCTGTTTTAAGGTAGAAACGCATAACCATCCTTCAGCACTTGAGCCTTTCGGCGGAGCCAATACCGGGGTGGGGGGAGTAATCAGGGATTGCCTGGGCACAGGGCTTGGGGCCAAACCCGTTTGTAATACCGACATTTTCTGTTTTGCCCCTTATGATTACCCGCTGCAGAAGCTGCCCGCAGGCACCCTGCACCCTAAGCGCATAATGAAAGGCGTTGTTGCCGGAGTCCGTGATTACGGGAACAAAATGGGGATACCGACAGTAAACGGCGCAATATTGTTCCATGAGCAGTTTATCGGAAACCCGCTTGTCTATTGCGGCACCGTTGGTATTTTGCCTAAAGAAAAATCGTTTAAAGAGCCGCTTAAAAGGGACGCGATTGTTTTGGTAGGAGGCGCAACCGGCAGGGACGGCATACATGGTGCAACATTCTCTTCCGGGGAATTGACGCATAACTCCGAGAATATTTCAAGTGGTTCTGTGCAGATAGGTAACCCCATAGAAGAAAAAAAGATATTGGATACTATTTTAAAGGCGCGGGATCTTAATCTGTATAATGCCATTACCGACTGCGGCGCAGGCGGATTATCGTCCGCTGTAGGAGAGATGGGCAAGGATTTGGGGGCAAAGGTCGAGCTGTGTAAAGTGCCGTTAAAGTATAGGGGCCTTTCTTACACAGAAATTTGGATTTCCGAATCCCAGGAGAGGATGGTGCTTTCTGTCCCTCAGAATAAACTTGTAGAACTGCTTGAAGTCTTTAGGAGCGAGAATGTCAGGGCAACCCCTATCGGCGAATTCACCGATACGCAAAAACTGCAGCTTTATTATAAAGGAAACCTTGTTTGTAATCTCGACATGCATTTTCTGCATGAAGGCTCGCCGCGCCCAGAAAAGAAAGCCGTATTTGTGACGCCCAGGCATAAAGAAAACGCCCCCCATAATACAAAAAACCTCACCCCTTCCTTAAAGCGATTACTCGGGCATCCCGACATATGTTCCAAAGAGTGGGTGATTCGGCAATACGACCACGAAGTCCAGGGAGGTTCGGTCTTAAGGCCTTTATGCGGGGTTGCCAATGATGGCCCATCGGACGCTGCAATAATCAAGCCATTGCTGCATTCTCCAAAGGGGGTTATAGTTTCAAACGGCATCAATTTCAGATTCGGCTTTATCGATCCTTATTGGATGGCTGCCTCTTGCATAGATGAGGCACTACGCCAGATTATCGCAGTGGGCGGCTCGCTCAAGAATGTAGCGCTTCTGGATAACTTTTGTTGGGGAAACCCCGATAAGCCTGACAGGCTCGGAGGGCTGGTTAGAGCTGCGCTGGGTTGTTATGATGCTGCCAAAGGCTTTGGAGTGCCTTTTATTTCAGGCAAAGACAGTTTGAATAACGAGTACACAGTGAAAAATAAATCTCTTGCAATACCCGGCACACTCTTGATTTCTGCGATTGCAGTGATGGAGGACGCCTCAGGAGCTGTTTCTATGTACCTGAAAGAGCCGGGCAACCTTCTCTATGTTGTCGGGGGGACTGCAGAAGAACTCGGCGCGTCGCATTATTACGATTTATCCGGCATAGTCGGCAACAATGTGCCGAAGGTATATCCGAAAAAAGCCAGGCAGATCTTTGAAGTGCTCTCCAGGGCTTCGTCAAAACGATTGGTCAGGGCAATGCATGATTGCGCCGAGGGAGGGATAGCGGTTGCGCTGGCTGAAATGGCCTTTGCGGGCGGATTGGGCGCTGAGGCGTTTTTGAAAGAAGTCCCCCTTGCCCAGGTGCGCGTGACTAAACAGAAGGCCCAGGCCCCAAGAAACGATTTTGTGCTTTTTTCCGAATCCAATTCGCGGTTCATCGTTGAAGTCGAACGCGCGCATCAGAAAGAATTCGAGAGGTGTATGCGAGGAATCCCCTTTGGCCTGTTTGGTTGTGTGTCGCAAGAGAAGCAATTGAAAATATTCGGGTTAGACGGACAGGTGTGTATTGAGGCGGGCATTGCGCAGTTGAAAGAGGCATGGCAAGCGCCCTTACGATGGTAAAGGAGAAGATGAATGAAAAAGGCAAAAATCTTAAGGCGCGATTTTACCACTGAAGACCCTTGGCGGATTTTCCGCATCATCTCGGAATTCGTGGATGGATTTGAAGTCCTTTCTGACGTAGGAAAAGCGGTATCGATATTCGGCTCAAGCCGTACCCCTGCGAATAAGAAATACTATAAATTAGCAGAAGAAGTCGCCTATCTTTTGGCCAAGGAGGGCTACGCCGTTATTACCGGCAGCGGCCCGGGTATTATGGAGGCTTCCAACAAGGGCGCGCGCAGGGCAAAGGGCCATTCGATCGGATTGAACATCCAGATTCCTCTGGAGCAAAGGGCAAATCCGTATGTGGATACCTTACTCAGTTTTCATTATTTCTTTGTGCGTAAGGTCATGTTTGTAAAATATGCCAAGGCCTTTGTCATCATGCCGGGAGGCTACGGCACGCTCGATGAATTCACCGAGGCAATTAATCTAATCCAGACCAAGAGGATTTCGAAGTTTCCCGTTGTCCTGTTTGGCCGCGAGTACTGGAAGGGAATGTTGGATTGGCTAAAGGAAAAGGTCTTAAAAGAAGGCAATATCAGTCAAGAAGACCTGGATATCTTTACTGTGGTCGATACGCCTAAAGATGTAATCAAGGTCATCAGGAAATTTTATGCAAAAGCCTAAAGTATGCGTCTTGCGGACTGCAGGTACGAACTGCGATCAAGAGACGGCGTTCGCGTTTTTTAAGGCAGGCGCCTTTGCCGAACTCGTGCACACTAACAGCCTTGTCAGTGGCTATAAGGCCCTCGATGAGTATCAGATCCTGGCAATTCCCGGGGGTTTCACGTATGGCGATGATGTTGCCGCCGGAAAAATACTCGCCAACGAGCTTAAGTATGAACTTAAGGCAGCGTTATTGGATTTCATAGGAGAGGGGAAATTAATCATAGGGATCTGTAACGGGTTCCAGATGTTGGTCAAGAGCGGATTACTGCCAGGCAATGCCGAGCTGGCGCAGGAAGCAAGCCTTACTATCAATGATTCCGCAAAATTTGAAGACCGCTGGGTGTATTTAAAATGCATTGCTACCGGCCGCCAAAAGGCCAAGTGCGTCTGGACAAAAGGGCTCCCCGAGATTATATATCTGCCGGTTGCGCACGGAGAAGGAAAATTTGTTGTCCGCGATAAAGCGGTACTGGCGCGCCTGAAGAGAAACAATCAGATCGTGGTGGAGTACTGCGACGAGAAAGGAAGCCCTGCCAGCTATCCGCATAATCCCAACGGTTCCACAGAGGGCATTGCAGGTATTTGTGACGAAACAGGAAGGGTTTTTGGGTTAATGCCCCATCCGGAGAGGCACATCCACGTGCTGCAACATCCGCGCTGGGTGCGTTCCCATAAAAGGCTTGAGGGCGTAGGCCTTGCAATTTTTAAGAACGCCGTCGTTTATGTGCAAAAAAAATTTTAACCAGGAGTCTTGAAGTGAGCGGAATTTTTGGAGTAGTATCGCAGACTGATTGCAGGAATGATTTATTTTACGGGACCGATTATCATTCGCACCTGGGCACGCAGTTCGCCGGACTTGCCGTATGGCATGATACGATTCTACGTAAAATCCACGATATACGCGGCAGTCAGTTCAAGGCAAAGTTTTTTGAAGATTACCGGAAAATGAACGGCAAGATGGGTATTGGCGTTATCAGTGTTAAAGATGAACAGCCGATTTGTATCCATTCGAAATTCGGGCCATTCGCAATAGTGATTAATGGCTTTATTGAAAACGCGCAGGAATTGGCCCGGCAATTATATAAGGAAGGCCAATCTTTCAGCGAGGTTACCGAAGGGAAGGTAAATCTTACGGAATTAGTGGCGAAATTGATTATCCGCGGAGAGTCTATAGTGGACGGGATCGAACGCATGTATACAAAGATCTCAGGTTCCTGTTCGCTGTTGTTGCTTTCCAGGGAGGGGATCTACGCAGCGCGGGACCGCTGCGGCTATACGCCTTTGATTATAGGGCAGAGAGAAACAGACTGGGCAGTTGCTACCGAGTCATCATCGTTCCTTAACCTCGGATTTGCCATTAAGAAATACATACAACCCGGAGAAATCGTAATACTGAACGAGAAAGGCCTGGAGACGAAGCGCAAAGGCAGGCGGATGAATAAAATCTGTTCGTTTCTGTGGATTTATACCGGTTTCCCCGCTTCTTCCTATGAGGGGATTAATGTAGAAACTGTAAGGGAAAAATGCGGTGGGTATCTGGCAAGACACGATAGCGTAAAGGCAGATATGGCCTGCGGGATCCCTGATTCGGGGACTGCGCATGCGATCGGTTATGCCATGCGCTCCGGGATTCCTTTTCGGCGGCCTTTAGTAAAATATACTCCCGGTTTTGACCGCAGCTATACCCCTCCGTCACAAGAGACGCGCGATTTCATTGCCAAGATGAAGCTCATCCCGATACCGGAAATAATCAAGGGTAAGCGCATTGTATTTTGTGACGATTCGATTGTGCGCGGGACGCAGCTCAAAAACTATACAGTCCACAAGTTGCGCGAGTGCGGGGCAAAAGAGATCCATTTAAGGATTGCCTGCCCGCCGCTTATGTTTCCCTGTAGGTTTGGTTATTCTACGCGCACCACCCATGAGCTGGCAGCGCGAAAAGCAATACGCAGCCTCGAAGGCAAGGATATCGAAGATGTGCGCGTCTATATCAGCGAAGACTCTACCCAGCACAAAAAAATGGTCGGCTGGATTACCAAAGACCTCGGGGTTACCACGCTTAAATACCAGCGGCTCTCTGATATGATCGAAGCGATAGGCCTTCCAAGGGAAGATTTGTGTCTTTATTGCTGGACGGGGAACACCGGCCGTAAATGAGGCGTTCTTAAGAGGAATACAATGATGATACGCGAAAACGATGACAGGCCCAAAGAGCATTGCGGGCTTTTTGGTATTATGCGCAATGCCCATGCAAGCTGGTTGGCATACCTTGGGCTCTACGCCCTTCAACACCGCGGCCAGGAAGCCTGCGGCATTGTTGCTAATCATAAGGGGATACTTTCCCTCCATAAAGATACGGGGCTGGTTAACGACGTGTTTAATGAGCAGGTGCTGCGTAGGCTTAAAGGTGATTCGGCGATAGGCCACGTGCGATATTCTACGACCGGCTCAAGCGTTCTGAAGAACGCACAGCCGCTATTGATTGACTACGCGAAAGGCTCCATCTGTATTGCCCATAACGGCAACCTCGTGAATTCCTTGAGTCTGCGCAGGGACCTTGAGCGTTCAGGCTCGATATTTCAGACTACCACTGATTCAGAAATCATTATCCATCTGATGGCCCGGGCCAGGTCGAGGAACCTGCGGGAAAGCCTGACCTATGCGTTGCGCCGGATCAAAGGTGCCTATTCGTTATTGCTGATGGACAGCCGTTATCTTATCGGGGCAAGAGATCCGCTAGGGTTTAGGCCTCTCTCCTTAGGGAAACTTAAAAATGCCTGGTGCCTGGCGTCTGAGACCTGCGCGTTTGATTTGATCGGCGCAAAGTTTGTGCGCGAAATAGAGCCCGGAGAGGTTATTTTTATTGCAAGAGACCGGATAGCTTCATTCCCCATGAAAAGAAAGACTGCGGATACCAGGCGAGCCCACTGCATTTTTGAGCATGTCTATTTTGCCCGCCCAGACTCTGTCGTGTTTGGTGAGACAGTGCATTCAGTCAGGCGCAGGCTCGGGGAGCAGCTGGCGCGCGAGTATCCGGTAAGGGCCGATTTTGTAATTCCCGTGCCGGATTCGGGCTTTTCCGCGGCATTGGGTTATTCGGAGGAATCAGGTATCCCCCTTGAGATGGGGATTATCCGCAACCATTATGTGGGAAGGACTTTTATTCAGCCCGTGCAGAATATACGGGACCTGGGGGTGCGGGTTAAATTTAATCTGCTTAAAGGCGTGTTGAAGGGCAAGCGTATTATAGTGGTTGACGATTCTATCGTCCGCGGGACAACGTCGAAGATCCGCGTGCGTAACTTACGCAAGGCCGGAGTCAAGGAGGTGCATTTACGCATCTCCTGTCCTGCGCATCGCTTCCCCTGTTTTTATGGCATAGATTTTCACCGCTCTACGGAACTGATTGCCAATAAATATGCTTCTTTAGAAAAAATAAAAAAATATCTCGAGGTGGATAGCCTGGGGTATTTGAGCCTTGAGGGGATGCTTGGATGCCTAAAGCTTACTGAGCACAATTACTGCACTGCCTGTTGGACTGGGGACTATCCGATTATCGCTGAGAAAAAACATGGCAAGTTTTCTCTCGAGACGCATTGCTGCGGCCAGGGGGAGGTTACGCGATGCCCAAAGTAACCTACAAGAAAGCAGGTGTTGATATAGGATTCGCAGATATATTCAAAACTACTGTCAAGTCACTGGCGCGGAGGTCTTTTAAGAGGGAGGTACTCAGGGATATCGGGGGCTTCGGGAGTTTTTTTAGGTTTCCTAAAGAAAAGTTCAAAGACCCGGTCTTGGTATCTTCGGCTGATGGCGTGGGGACAAAGCTTAAAATAGCGATTCTTGCCGACAGGCACGATACTATCGGTATAGATGCGGTTGCCATGAATGTCAACGATATCCTTTGTACCGGGGCAAGGCCTCTGTTTTTCCTTGATTATATCGGGTTCAGTAAATTAAAGAGCGAGGTATTAAAAGATATCATCAAAGGGATTAATGACGGTTGCATTGCTTCAGATTGTTCCCTGATTGGCGGAGAGACCGCTCAGATGCCAGGAATGTACAAGCCGGGGGAGTATGACGTGGCAGGTTTCTGCGTAGGGGCGGTGGAACGCAGCCGTATCATTGACGGCTCTACTATATGCGAGGGAGACGTGTTGGTTGGCCTTGAGTCTAATGGCCTGCACTCTAATGGTTTCTCGCTGGTAAGAAAGGTGTTTTCTCGGGCAGAGCTTGAAAGCCTTTCGAAAGAATTGTTAAAGCCTACGCGTATATATGTTAGGCCAGTCCTGTCTTTATTACAGTCATCGCTCAGCGCTCATCGCTCGGCGGTGAAAGGCATCGCCCATATTACCGGTGGAGCATTCTATGATAAAATCGCGCGTATCCTTCCAGCGAGTACGAACGCCAAAATCAAGAAGGGCTCATGGATTGTCCCGAAAATCTTTCGATTACTTCAACAGAAAGGCCGTATTGAAGACAGGGAGATGTACCATACCTTTAATATGGGGATAGGCCTGGTATTGATAATCGCGCCCGGGGCGTCCAGGGAACTATTTTCAAGGCTCTCTGAATACGGGATTAAGGCCTGGGTTATCGGAGAAGTAAGCAGGGGCAAAAAGCAGGTTGAGATAGTATGAAAGTACTCGTGATCGGTTCCGGGGGCAGGGAGCATGCGCTGGTCTGGAAAATAGCCCAATCAAGGCAGGTGAAGCGTATTTTCTGCGCGCCCGGAAACGGCGGGATTTCAGACCTTGCTGAATGCGTAAATATCAAGCCCGAAGAGGTCTCGGAATTACTTAGGTTTGCAAAACAAGAAAAAATCGATTTAACAGTGGTAGGCCCGGAAGTTCCTTTGGTGGCCGGTATTGTTGATATATTTCGGGCTCACCAATTAAAGATATTCGGGCCTGAAAAAAATGCTGCCCAGCTTGAGGCAAGCAAAGTATTTGCCAAAAAGCTTATGAAAAAGTATGCAGTGCCTACCGCAGCATTCAGAAGTTTTGAAAAAGTTGCGCCTGCGAAAGAATATATGCGCGAGCAAAGCGTGCCGATAGTGATTAAGGCCGACGGCCTGGCGCAGGGTAAGGGTGTGGTGGTAGCAAATTCCATCGAAGAAGCAGAGCAGGCAATTGTTGCTATAATGGAAGACAGGATCTTCGGCGACGCGGGGAAGAAGATTATTATCGAGGAGTGTTTAAAAGGGCAGGAGGCTTCTATTCTTGTGTTCACCGACGGCAAACACATAATTCCGTTGGCTTCAAGCCAGGACCATAAGAGGATATTTGAGCAGGATAAAGGGCCTAATACCGGAGGGATGGGCGCATATTCTCCGGCCCCTGTAGTAAACGCAAGGTTGTTTCAGGAGATTATAGATACGATTGTCGAGCCTACAATAAAAGGCCTGGCCAGTGAAGGCATTGTCTACAAAGGCGTGCTCTACGCAGGGGTCATGATTACAGAACAGGGGCCTAAGGCCCTTGAGTTTAACGTCCGTTTCGGCGACCCGGAGACCCAAGCCATCCTGCCTCGCCTGGATTCCGACCTGGTAGAAGTGATGCGCGCTACCATTGAGGGCAGGCTTAATAACGTAGTATTGAAATGGAAGGAAGAGGCGTGCGTGTGCGTGGTATGCGCTTCTAAGGGATATCCCGGAGCGTATGAGAAAGCCAAAGAGATCGCCGGCCTTCTGGAAGCAGGCACAATGAAGAACATTGTCGTTTTCCACGCCGGCACAGAAAAAAAAGATGGCAAGTATTTTACCAGCGGCGGCAGGGTATTAGGAGTTACCGGATCGGGGATTACTATTCAAGATGCGATTCATAACGTATATCGTGCAGTTGA
The DNA here is from genome assembly GCA_003598135.1 of Candidatus Omnitrophota bacterium. Taxonomy (GTDB): domain Bacteria; phylum Omnitrophota; class Gorgyraeia; order Gygaellales; family Profunditerraquicolaceae; genus SURF-25. Next base: position 17,148 of record QZKA01000029.1, on the reverse strand, counting down.
GAAAATTGCTTTCTCAGGCATGCATTTTCGCAGGGACATAGGCCAGAAGGCACTGTTGCTGAAGGAAGAAGTAGAAGCGTAGTAGTGTGTATTGAGTATAGAGTATTGCGTACAGCGTAAAAACGGTTATTGGGTGAGGGTTAGGTTATGGGATTGGTGATTGGGAAAGGTAGATGGTGTTAACAACACACACCAATAACCTTACACCAACAACCAAACCATCAACTTTACCCTTACACCATACACGCTACCTTAACCTTAGCCTTGACCTTACTTAACCTAAACCTTAACCTTAGCCTTTTACTACGACGGAGGAACGATGCGTAAGCCGATATGTATTCTGATGGGAAGCGCCTCGGATTTAGAAACAGTCCAGGAAACAGTAAGCGTGCTGAAGGATTTTAAGGTTGGTTTTGAAATTAAGGTATTATCCGCACACAGGTCTCCCAAAGAATTATCCTGTTATGTAGAGAAAGCCGTCGCAAGGGGTATTAAGGTATTTATCGCAGCTGCCGGAGGTTCTGCTGCATTGGCAGGAGTGATCGCCAGCCATACGGTCCTGCCGGTTATCGGGATCCCCATTGAGACCAAGAGCCTAAAAGGGTTGGATTCGTTACTTTCTACTGTGCAGATGCCGGGAGGTATCCCGGTTGCGGGCATGGCAATCGGAAAAGGCGGGGCCAAGAACGCCGGCCTTTTTGCACTGGAGATTATTGGGTTGCAAGATAAAAAAATCTTTAAAAAGCTGTGTCTGTATAAACAAAAAATGAGGATAACGATAAGGAAAACGAAGATAAAGATATGATTCCTATCAAGATTGTTTCGGCGAACCCTTTGAACCCTCAATACGAATACCTCAAAGATGCTGCCGATATCATCAATCAGGGAGGGCTCGTACTTGTTCCTACCGATACCGTATATGGCATTGCGGCAGACAGTAAAAACGAGAAGGCCATCGAGAGGCTTTATGAGATAAAAAAGAGGCCGCCAGAAAAACGGTTTGCCCTGCTTATTGATGCCAAGGAAAAAATTGAAGACATCGCAGTAGATATTCCGGTGGTCGCCTATAAGCTGATGGATAAATTCTGGCCCGGCCCCCTGACCCTGGTATTCAAGGCGAAGGAAAAAGATACTATTGCGGTACGGTTGCCTGACAATCTGATAACACAAAAGATCATAACCCTTTCCCGGACCAATGTAGTCTGTCCTTCTGCCAACCTTTCCGGGGAACCTGCGTCAGGCGAATTCAGCGATGCGATCAAGGATTTTAAGGGCGCGGTTGATTATGCGATCGATGCTGGGCCGTGCGAGCTGGGGGTAGAGTCTTCGGTGGTAGATCTGACGGCTCATCCGTTACAGATAGTCCGGGAAGGCGCTATAAAGAAAGAGGAAATCATGGCAGTGGCGTATAAGAAGAACGTGCTTTTTGTCTGTACGGGGAATTCCTGCCGTTCGGTTATGGCAGAGGCATATCTTGAAAAAAAACTGCAGGAGGACGGCCGTAATGACGTCGAGGTTATCTCAGCGGGGCTTATGATGTTACCGGGGATGGGCGCTACAGAAGAAACCAAGGAACTTCTGGAGGAGGAAGGGATAGATGTGTCCGGCCACCGTTCGCAGCGCCTCACCAGGGAGCTGCTGGATAAATCCGATATCATATTAGTGATGGAAAATTTACACGAAGAAAGGATTAGGCAACTCTACCCCAAGGCGCTTAACAGGGTGTATCTATTAAAAGAATTCGCCCAGATAAAAGGAGACAGCCTGGATATTTCCGACCCTATTGGCAAAAGCATAGAGTTTTACAGGCAAACATTTGTGGTGATCAAAGATTCCATAGAAAGGATAATGAATATATTATGAGCACGTTGCTTATTGCTTCAGACCATGCAGGATTCGTCCTGAAAGAACGACTCAAAGGTTATGCAGCGCGCCGAGGGATAAAGGTAGAAGATTTAGGAGTTTACTCAAGAGAGCGCTGCGATTATCCTTTATTGGCGGCTGCTCTGGCCAGGGCTATTTCGACGAAAGGCCACCTCAAAGGCATTCTCATTTGCAAGAGCGGCATCGGTAATTCTATCGTAGCTAACAGGTTTCCTGGCGTACGGGCAGCATTGTGTTATAATGTGAGGGCTGCATTACTTTCGCGAAGACACAATGACAGCAATATTTTGGTATTAGGCGCCGGGTTTGTCACCGTCGCTGTGGCAAAAAAGATCGTAGCTGCATGGTTGCGTACTCCCTTTGAGGGCGGCAGGCATTTACGCCGGCTCAAGCAGATTGAAAAAATCGAAAAAGCAATAAAAGGAGCATGACCGCATGGGATATCTTAAGACAGTCGACCCTGAGATTTACGAAGCGATTAAAGAAGAGATCAAGAGGCAACAGGATAACCTGGAGATGATTGCTTCAGAAAATTTTACCTCTTTGGCGGTGCTGGAGGCCCAGGGTTCAGTGCTTACTAACAAATACGCCGAAGGATATCCGCATCGGCGCTGGTACGGAGGTTGTGAATATGTTGATAAGGCAGAGGAATTGGCTATTCAGCGCGTAAAAGACCTATTTGGTGCTGAGTATGCGAATGTCCAGCCACATTCAGGGACCCAGGCGAACATGGCGGTTTATTTTGTCGCACTTAACCCCGGTGATACGTATCTTGCTATGGACCTTGCCTGCGGAGGCCATCTTTCTCACGGCCACTCTCATAATTTTTCAGGGATGTTCTACCGGCCTGTGCCTTACGGAGTGGACAGAAAAACCGAGCGTATCGATTATGACCAGATTGAGTCTTTGGCCGCGCAGCATAAGCCGAAATTAATCTTAGCGGGCGCTTCGGCATACCCCCGCGAAATCGATTTTAAGAGGTTACGCCATATCTGCGACCAGTCAGGCTGTCACCTTTTTGTGGATATGGCGCATATCGCCGGACTCGTTGCTACGGGGTTGCATCCTTCGCCCATACCTTACGCTGATTTTGTTACTTCCACTACCCATAAGACATTGAGGGGGCCACGCGGAGGGTTTATACTGGCAAAGAAAGAATTTGCCAAAAAGCTGGACTCGCTGGTATTTCCCGGTATGCAGGGAGGCCCACTTATGCATGTGATCGCTGCTAAGGCCGTTGCCTTCAAAGAGGCGCAGACCGAAGCCTTTAAAGTGTATCAGCAAAGGATTGTGAAAAATAGCCGCCGTCTGGCCGAGAAACTCAAGGAGAATGGTTTTCGTATTGTCAGCGGAGGCACCGATACCCACCTGATGCTGGTTGATTTGACTTCTCGTGCCATCACCGGTAAGGACGCACAAGGGTTGTTGGGCGAGGTGAATATTACGGTGAACAAAAACCTGATTCCTTACGACCCCTTGCCGCCTGCCTCCACAAGCGGGATTCGCTTAGGCACACCCGCCATCACGACCCGAGGCATACAAGAGCCGCAGATCGATATTATTGCAGGTTTGATTGACCGTGCCATCAAAGCCCGTAATGATGCGGCACTGTTACAAAAGATTAAAAATGAAGTGTTGGAATTAACCAGGCAATTTCCCTTATATCCGGAATTGAACGCATACTAAATCGATACCATGAGAAAAAATAAGACTCAACGGAAAAGGATCAGCTGGGATGAATACTTTATTCAGATCGCGCGCCTTGTGTCCCAAAGAAGCACTTGCCTTAGGAGACAGGTGGGCGCTGTGATCGTAAAAGACAAGAGAATCCTTGCTACCGGGTATAACGGCGCTCCTTCCGGGTTGCCGCATTGCCTGGAGATAGGGTGCTTGCGGGAAAAACTTAAAATCCCTTCAGGCCAAAGGCATGAGCTTTGCCGGGGGCTGCATGCAGAGCAGAATGCGATTATCCAGGCTTCTTTATACGGGATATGCGCAAAAGACAGCTGTGTCTATATCACCAATCAGCCCTGTATCATCTGCGCCAAGATGCTTATCAATGCCGGTATAAAAGAAATTGTTATTACTGCCGGCTATCCTGATACAATGGCCCTTGAATTCCTTAACCAGGCCAAAATCAAAGTCAGGATAATAAAAATATAGACATAGATGAAGTGTCCTTATTGTGGCTACCAGGAAGATAAGGTTGTTGATTCAAGGCTGAGCTACGAAGGCAAGGCTATCCGCCGCAGGCGCGAGTGCCTGAGGTGCAAGAAGCGTTTTACGACCTACGAATACATAGAAGAGACCTCTCTGTTGGTGATAAAGAAAGATGGACAACGCCAGCCCTTTGACCGCAAGAAGATTTTAAACGGCATTATTAAGGCCTGCGAAAAAAGGCCGGTAAGCATCGAGAAAATGGAAGAGATAATTTCGCAGGTAGAGCGTGAAGTCATGAAGAAGCACATACGCGAAATTCCCTCTACCAGGATAGGAGAGCTGGTTATCGATAAACTCAAGGCACTCGACGACGTGGCGTATGTGCGCTTTGCTTCGGTATACCGGCAATTCAAAGATGTCAGCCAATTCATGGAAGAACTCAAAGGCATACTCATCAAGAAAAACGCAGGGACAAGATACAAGAAGGGGGTTTTAGGTAAATGATAGAGGTGGAGCTCAACAAAATAGTGATTGATGAAAAGAGACACGACCAGCTTATTGTACTCAAAGAAAAAAACGGCAGCCGTCTCCTGCCTATCGTGATCGGCATTAGCGAGGCCTCTGCCATAAAATTAAAAATCAGCGGGTTTAACCCTCCCCGGCCGATGACCCACGATTTGCTGTATACAACCATACAGAACCTGCAGGCAAATATCGATAAGGTCATTATCGATAAGCTTCGAGATAATACATTTCACGCCAAATTAGTCATCAAGGCCTTAGACGGGCAGCCCAGGGTTATTGATGCCAGGCCTTCTGACAGCATCGCGCTTGCGGTGCGGGCTCACGCGCCGATATTTGTTGAAGACGAGATCATGAGCAAGGTTGAGCCTTTTGATGAAAAATAGCGGTATCTTCCCTCCAGAAACCCTAAAGCTTCTAAAGGTAGTTTACAGTCTTTCCCAAGAGAGGAATGTCCGCCTCTTTCTTGTGGGCGGGGCCCTGCGGGATATACTTGCACGCCGTTTAAAAGATAATCCGGATATCGATTTCTGCCTGCGAACGCAGGCGATTGCCTTTGCCAAGGCCGTCGCAAAAAAAATGTCTGCCGGCTTTGTGATCCTGGACAGGGAGCATGGCTGTGCCCGGGTAGTAAAAAAAGCAACGCAGAAGACGTATACGCTCGATTTTACGGATTTTAAAGGCCATACATTAGAAGAGGACCTGCGCAACCGGGATTTTACCGTAAACAGCCTCGCCTTGGAAGTAAAAGAGTTGTTTGGTAAAAAGGCCTTTCTTGCGTCTCTAATAGACCCGCATGGAGGCAGAAAGGATTTAGAGCGGCATATCATCCGCATGATCGCCCCTAAGGGCTTCGACGAAGATCCTTTGAGAATCCTCAGGGCGTTTAGCCTTGCTTCTTTATTTGACTTTGCGATAGAGAAAAAGACCCTGGTCGCTGCCGCACACAGGAGGAACCGATTGAAAAGCGTAGCTGGAGAGCGCATACGGGATGAGGTCTTCAGGATCTTTTCAGCTCAAAAGTCGTTTGAATGTATACAACAGCTTGCCAAACATAGAATATTGGAAATAGTCTTTCCGGAAATAAAAGCGATGCAGAAACGTCCACGGCGTCCCTATCGCGGCCTCGATGTGTTCGGGCATAGCCTCCTTACCTTAAAGCACCTGGAAGGGGTTATTGCGCACATTATCCGTAATCAAGAGGCAGAGAAGTATCTGAAAGAAGAATTCTCTCTAGGGAGGCAGCGCGCCTCGTTGGTTAAGCTTGTGGGACTACTTCATGATGTTGGCAAGCCGCAGACATTTCGTGTTGAAAAAGGAAAAGTGTCTTTTCATGGCCATGAACGAGTCGGTGCAGGGATGATCGAAGAGATAGGTTCGAGGCTTAAGCTTTCAAACGCCGAAGTGCGCTCCATGAAGCAGATGACCTTCTCTCACTTGCGGCCGGGCTATCTTGCGACGAACCCTGTGCTGACTAGACGGGCGAAATTCAGGTTTTTTCGTGATACGGCAGCCGAGGCAGTGAGTGTCCTTTTGATTTCTTTGGCTGACCAAAGGGCTACGCACGGGTATCTTACCGTAGAGAAGACGCGCATGCGTCATGAAAGAATGGTCCGTCGGCTCATCGGCGAATATTTCGCCTCTTTACATCGAAAAAAACAGCATCCCCTCGTGAACGGCAATATACTCATGAGGCGGTTCGGCCTTAAGCCTTCCCCTTTGATAGGCACTATTCTTAAAGAGCTGCGCGAGCTACAGGCAATAGGAAAAATCAAAACTACACAGGGAGCATTAGAGGCAGCGGCAAAAATCATTACACCGTGACACATTGCCCGTTACTATGAAGCGCCTTAGTATCTCGATTACCATATCTGTCTTCTGTAGTTATTTGTTATTGCTCCTGGCAAGGCCGCTGTTGGTTGTGCTATTTGAAAGGCAGCTGAGCGCCGCTTTTTTAAACAGCAACGTTTCTATCGGTACATGTAAAGGCAATCTTATTAACTCCCTTGTGTTAGGCGATATCAGAATCACTAACGGTAAAGTGCTTACTATAGATACAAAAGAAGTAGTAATATGTTACACTCCTTTATCGTTAATGAAAAAGGTTATACGCAGCATTTCTCTCGAGGGCGTTGCTTTGACTATGCGCATGCCAGGGGAAGTTTTGATTGGTTCGTATGGCATAGCACAGACGCCTACTGCAAGCAGTTTTCTGGTGAATTCCATGGAACTGAGCGATGCCACTATTGACGTGGAATCAAAAGACGTAACGCTGCAAGGGGCGTTTTCGGCGAAAATAAGCCCTTCGAAAGGGCTGCTCGATTCCGTTAATCTTACCTGCGAGAAATTGGAAATAGGGGGAGTCAAGGTTCGTAATGCCCTCCTTGAGGTAGCACAGGGCAAGGAAGGGATGTTGGCGATAGATGAGGTTACTTACGATAAAATTAGCATAATTTCTCTTAAATCAAAACCGGTGCTTAAGGGGCCCTTTTTGTCTTTCTCTCCGTTTTCTGCGCGTGGCTTCGGCGGCACCCTAGAGGGCAGTTTTTCTTTCACAATGGCAGGAGAACCGCAGTATGCACTGCGCGTAAAAACTGTTGATGCTAACCTAGAAAACATTATCCATGACTTTGACCTTGGCGAGAAGGCAGAAATGACCGGGACGATGCGCGGCGAGCTTCAGTGCGAAGCCATAGGAACAAAAATTACTGTTTTAAGAGGCGATTTTACCATGCCGCTGCCAGGCGGGACACTGACTATCAAAGATACCCGTTTTCTTGAGCGAATGGCACAAAACAACCAGCAGTCCTTCGAGATATTAGTAGAAAGTTTTAGAGATTACCACTATAATATAGGTGACGCACATATGGGTATGCGGGGAGAGGATATCGAGTTGGGTATCCGGCTTGACGGGCTTGAAGGGAAACGCGCTATATCCATTGTAGTTCATGACTTGATAAAGGGGAGGACTGAGTTATGAAGAAAGTATTGGTAGCGGCAATGGGGATGTTTCTATTGTTTGGATGCGCGCGGGTGAGGGTAGAGGGCGCCAAGGAGCCGATCAAAGTAGATATTTCTATGAGGCTGGATATTTACCAGCACGTTGCCAAGGATATTGATGCTATCGAGAGTATTGTTTCGGGAGACAAAAAGGCCCCTTCTAAAGCCAATACGCAAAGTTTGATGCATTACCTGGTAGGCTTTGCCTATGCGCAGGAAGTGCTGGGTGCTAATGTGGAAGAAGCAGCCCTGCGGCGTAAAGATAGAAAGTCTGCGCTAGAGGCTTGGCAAAAGCAGGGTATAATCGGCGAAAACAGCATGGGATTGGTCGAAATGCGAAAGCCCGGGTTCACCGACCCGCCTGTTGAGCCGCTTATTGCAGCAGAGAACAAGGATAGGATGATGATCTATAGGTCCATAGCCGATAAAAACGGGATTCCGGTGGCAGAAGTACAAAAGATGTATGCCAAGCGCCTGCAGGAAGACGCGCCTTCCGGCACGCCGATTGAAGTGTTCAATGGTGCGCATACTACCTACGAATGGAAGATTAAATAAAATGATACAAGGGGGTGATTTCCGTGGCTGAAAAGAAGAGAATTTTGGTTATTGATGACGAAGAAGAGATTTGTCAGTTTACTAAGTCGGTGCTGGAGAAAACAGGCCGATTCGAAGTGAACTACACCACTAAATCCCAGGAAGGGATTGCCTTGGCCAAATCATTCCATCCGGATTTAGTACTGCTTGATGTATTTATGCCAGAGATGGACGGAGGCGATGTAGCTGCAGCCTTGGCACAGGATAAGGCCACCAAGGACATACGTATCGTATTCTTGACTGCGCTCGCGTTAAAGAGCGAAGTGGAGGAGAGCGCAGGAGAGATTGCAGGCCACCCCTTTATCGCAAAGCCAGTGACCAGCGACGAACTCATTACTCGCATTGACCTGCAGCTTAGGAAATAACTGGCTTCATATTCCTGCCGACCGCTTTAGCTTCTATACTACGCACCGTGCAGTATGAATGTATTAGCCTTGATTAAATCACGGCGTTCCATCCGTAAATATAAGAAACAAATACCTTCCGATAGAATTATCCATTCCGTCTTGGAGGCTGGCCGCTGGGCACCGTCAGGCCTCAATAATCAGCCATGGAGATTTTTCGTGGTCAAAGACAACGCGGCCAAGAATAAACTTGCCTCCTTTACCAAATACAGCCGGGTCATCAAAGAAGCCCCCCTTATCATTGTGATATGCCTTAATCTTAAAGATTCTTACCATAGAGAAAAGGATCTTATGGCAATTGGCGCCTATATCCAGAACATGCTTCTACAGGCGCACGCCAGCGGCTTAGGCGCATGTTGGTTGGGAGAGATTCTCAATAAGAAAGAAGAGGTTGCACATGGCCTTTGTCTTCCCAAAGGGTTTGAGCTTGTCGCAGTGGTCAGCCTCGGCTATCCGGACGAATTCATTAAAGCAGGAAAAAGAAGGCCGCTTAAGGGCTCAATAATTCCAGAAAAAAGTTGAAACTTTTCTTAGGTTCGCGCGTTTAATAGAGTGGAGAAGAGGAAAGGGCTTAAAAGAGTGCAGAATATGAGCGATGAAGAACTGATGTGCAAGTATCAAGAAGGAGATGTGGGGGCAATGGACGAGCTTCTTATCCGTTACAGAAATCCTCTTTACCGCTTCGCGTTCCGATTAAGCCGTAATGCGGCAGAAGCGGAAGATATTGCACAGGAAGTTTTTCTTAAAATTCATCAGTTCCGTAACGACTATAGGCCGGTCGGTAAGTTCCGGACGTGGATCTTCAGCATTGCTCATAATCTCTGCATCAGCAAGATACGCAGAACGAAATGGCTGGTATTCTGGCCAAGGAAACATGATGCGCCTGATGAATTGATGGATTTTGAAAGCCCGGATCCTTCTCCGCAACAGGTAGCTTCGGGCAACGAGATGTCTGAGATAGTGAAACGCTGCATCCAAGGCCTGCCTTTTCTCCAAAAAGAAGCCTTGATTTTGAGGGAGTACGAAAATCTGGATTATCACGAAATAGGACAAATTTTACACAAGCCTGTGGGCACAATCAAGACATTACTCTACAGGGCTAGGGTTCAGTTAAAAAACACACTTCTTCCTTATATGGGACCTGAAGGAGGATATAATGTTTAAGCGCCATGTAGTAAAAGAATTGAGTGCGTACCTTGACAATCAGCTCTCCGAACGCCGGGCTAAAAAGGTGAAGGCTCATCTGGACAGTTGCGCGGTATGCGTTCAAGAACTCTGTAGGCTTAAGCAGCTCTCAGAGGCACTGAAGACATGGTCGCTTCCTGGCCTTAGCCCTGATTTTGACAACGGGGTAAAAAACGAGATCGTGCGCGCAGAATTACAAAAGGGCGAGGTTACCATGAAAAAGAGGACATTAGCTATTTTGATTCCTTCAAGCGCATTAGCTATGATTTTGGTGATTGCATTTTTAGGCTCAATGCAGCTGTATGTAAAAAGAGGGATGCAAGGAAGATTTAAGAGCGCGGCAGACGAAATCAGAGAATCATACAGTCAACCTGTCATACGTCTCTCGGGAGGCAGCAAGCAGCAACATGCCGATGCCGCATACGGACCCTATGATGTGAACGGCATAGGCGGCGATATCAAACGCAACGCTAAGATGGTAAGCGGTGTGGTTCGTACAGGGATGATAAGCAATGAGGGTAACGCGGAATACGATGGCGGTTGGTCGGGGGCAGATTCGATGAGTGTTGTTTCGGGCAAGGATTATCCCGCACAGACAACAACAGAACCCGGGCAAGGCCCGGTCATTATCGTGGCGCCAGTCCTTCCTGCTACCGGCGAAGGAGAGAAGATTATCCGTACCGCAAATGTGAGTCTTGAAGTTGAAGATGGCAGGGAGGCATTTAAAAAAGCCTCTTTGGTCTGCCAGGAGCTTGGTGGCTACCTTGCTTCTTCGAATTTTTACAAAGATAAAGAGGGCAGGCAGGGCGGTACGATTACCATGCGTATTCCCCAGGACAGGTTCCTTATTGCACTTGATAGAATCAATTCTCTGGGCAAGGTCGAGAGTTCTTACGCCAACAGTCAGGACGTAAGCCAGGAATACGCCAATCTTAATACCCAGCTTGGGACTGCAATGATCGTCTATAACAAAATGCTTGAGGCATTACAGAAGAGACAGGTGACTATTCCCGAAGCAACGCGGCTTGAATCGGAATTAACGCCTATACGCAAGCGGATAGAGGACTTGAAGAATAAGATCGAGTACCTTAACAACGCAGTTTCCTTTACTACCATTACCGTGAATTTCCGCGAGCCGCTGGTATCCGAGAAGGTGCTTAAAGAAAACAAGCGTTCCATCCAAGAGAATATGCTTACTGCCAAGATCAATTGCTTAAAGCTCTTTGCCAATGCCATCAAGAACATGCCAGCTATCATTGCGACAGTGTTGCTTCTTGCAGCGGTACTGGCTATTGCGTATCTATTCGTGTACCTGGTTATCCGTCTCATTAAACGCGGATAACTGTGTTAGGATAAGGCTAGGATTTTCATTATCTTTTTATACCTAGCCTTATTCCTTTTTCAATAATTATCCCCTTGGAACGCACGATAAAAATCATAACGTACATGCAAAGGCAGGTGAGGCAATTTACCTTACCTTCTGTTACCGTTACTTCCCGCACAAAAGACCCCTACCTTGTATTGATTTCCTGTATTTTGAGCCTGCGTACCAAAGATAAGGTTACCCACCAAGCCTCTCAACGGTTATTTGCGCTTGCAGATAACCCCACAAAGATGATACAATTATCTTTAAAGGCGCTTACGCGGGCAATTTATCCGGTAGGCTTTTATCGCATTAAGGCAAAAACTATTCTTGGTGTGAGCCTTAGGCTGCTTGATGATTTTGCAGGAAAGGTACCCAGGACACTGGAACAGTTACTGAGCCTTAAAGGGGTAGGCAGAAAAACTGCGAATTTGGTATTGGGTTTGGGGTTTGGGATTCCGGCAATCTGTGTAGATACGCATGTACACAGGATCTCTAACCGGCTTGGTTGGGTGAAGACGAAAACCCCCGAAGAGACCGAGCAGGCCTTGATGCGGCTTATTCCTAAAAATTGCTGGATTGTACTGAATACTATTATGGTTGCGTTCGGCCAACATATCTGTGTCCCGGTATCGCCGCTTTGCAGCAGATGTACTGTGAAGCCATGGTGTGCACAACGGGCAGTGGCGCGTATGCGCTAAAATATACGCATGAAGATCATCACTGAAGAAATCAGGCTTGCTACCAAAGGCAATCCCGACCTTGTGAATATTACCGATGCCGTATCCAAGATCTTGTCTTCCTCAAAGCTCACACAAGGCATGATGTCGTTGTTTGTGGTAGGCTCAACCGCTGCCATTACTACATTTGAATATGAGCCGGGCTTGATCGAGGATATCAGGGATTTATTCGAGAAACTTATCCCTCAAGGAAGACAGTACCACCACGATGAGACGTGGCACGATGCAAACGGGTTCAGCCACCTCAGGGCAAGCCTACAAGGCCCTTCCCTGATTATTCCTTTCAAGGATGGCAAGTTGCTTCTGGGGCAGTGGCAGCAGGTAGTGCTTGCGGAATTCGACAACCGGCAGAGAAAACGCCAGGTAATTGTGCAACTCATAGGCGAATAAATGAAGAAATCCTTAAACCTTTGGCTTCCTCCGTGCGCATGGGCTGGTTTTATCTTTTACCTATCCAGCATCCCCTCCCTTACTACTAATCTTGGCGTATGGGATTTTATTTTACGAAAAGCCGCCCACATCAGCGAATATTTTATTTTTACCTTGCTTATTTACCGTGCGTTTAAAAATTCTTTCGGGTTTACTACGGTATGGCTTTTGGTGTGGTCTGCGTGCATATCCTTTGGGTATGCGGTAACTGATGAGTTTCATCAGACCTTTATCGCAACGAGGTCGGGCAATAGTACAGACGTGGCTATTGATGCGATAGGCATTGTGTTATTTTGTTTATTGCTTCCCTTTTTTAGAAACACCAGGTTCCTGACTTATGGTAAAAACTAAAATAATCGCGACGCTTGGTCCTGCTTCCGTTAGTCAGAATGTTTTAGGCAATATGATGCGCGCCGGGCTAGATGTAGCCAGGATTAATTTTTCGCACGGCAGTTATAACGATAAACACGCCGCGGTTTCGTTGGTAAGGAGGCTGAACCAACAGCGCCGCAGGCATATTGAAGTTTTAGGGGATCTAGAAGGGTATCGTATCAGGGTAGGAAAACTAAAAAGCCCCATTGAGCTAAAAAAAGGCCAACATCTTTATCTTGCTCAGAACGATTTTGTAGGCGCACATCAGTGGGCTCCTTTTGATTATAAAGGAGACCTCAAGGCTATTAAAAAAGGACAATGTATATATATTGACGATGGGAATATTGAATTGATCGTAAAGGGGCATTCTGCGAAGCAATTAAATACGGTAGTGGTCAGGCCCGGAATATTAAAGGAAAGAAAAGGGGTTAATATGCCCGGGGCAAGGCTTATCTTTTCAGGCATGACTGCAAGAGATAAGGCAGCGTTAGAGTTCTGTATTGAAGAAAAAATAGAATACGTCGCCCAGTCTTTCGTAAGGTCCGCTGAAGACATGGAGAGGGTGCGCAAGTTTCTAAAATACCGTTTGCCAAAATGCCGCCTTATCGCTAAGATTGAAAATCGGGAGGGCCTAAAGAATTTGGATGAGATAATTGCTGTGTCTGACGGCATTATGATTGCGAGAGGAGACCTGGGCGTTTCCTTGCCGATTTATATGGTCCCCATATTCCAAAAAGAGATTATTAAGAGATGCAGGAAAGCGCGCAAATTCGTCATTACGGCGACACAGATGCTTGAGAGCATGACAGAACATCCTGTTCCTACGCGTGCCGAGGTCAGCGACGTGGCGAATGCGATACTAGACGGTTCCGGCTACCTGATGTTATCGGCTGAGACGGCCGTGGGGCGGTATCCGGCGAAAACGGTGCAAATGATGAATTCGATAAGCAGGGTTACCGAAGAGTATATGTCTTTGCGGGGTAAGGCATGATTCAAAAAGGCATTGCTACTTTTACGCTCGATTACGGAAAATGCCCAAAGTGGCTTTTTGAGCGTATGGTGAAATTAGGCAGAGAGATGAGCTGGGTGCTTGTTAACGAGTACGGCCCGGATGAGTTTGTGAAAAGAATGGCTGACCCTGTGTGGTTTCAGTCGCTGGGGACCGTGCTTGCCTTTGATTGGAACGCCTCAGGACTTACCACGATTCTGACCGCAGCCTTAAAAGAGGCCTTGCGGGGGCAGGAAAAAAATCTCGGGATCTTTATTTGCGGAGGGAAAGGTAAAACCTCCCGCAAAACGCCTGACCAGATAAAAGAATGGGGAGAGTGTTTAAGCCTGCCGGAAGCAAAAGTCAACAACCTGGTGTATAATTCCCGGATGGCCGCAAAAGTCGATAGCGCGCTCGTGCAGGACGGTTTCCAGATTTACCACCACAGTTTTATCTTTTCAAGGCGCGGTGCATGGACGGTAGTGCAGCAGGGCATGAATACAATACATCAGACTGCCAGGCGTTACCACTGGTATTCTGAGTCGATCTCTGACCTTGTGTGCGAGCCTCATTCAGGGATCATAAGCCATGTTCGTGTGCCGACATTGGACCTGACCGCAAAAGCAAGCGATCAGAACCGCAGTATGAGTACGGACTTGGTTAAGGGAAGCTACCACAACCTTATGAAGGATATACAGATTTTAAGAAAACATACAAGCGGCGCCTCGAGCATGCTCTCACTTAAAAAAGAGGATGCTACGGTCACTCTACTTAAATTGGAGAATAAAGAATTCCGTTCGCATCCAGTAGTCTTAGAGGACTTCTCCCGCAGCCGGTATCTGGAAAAGATACTTTTCAAAGTCTGTGAGGCGCAGCCAGATAATTATGAAAAAATTGTAGCCCTTGAAGGGGTGGGTCCTAAGACCATGCGTGCTTTAAGCCTAGTATCCGAGGTAATTTATGGAGCCGAGCCTTCCTATACTGACCCTGCGCGTTATTCCTTTGCGCACGGAGGAAAGGATGCAACGCCTTATCCGGTTGATTGTAAGACTTACGACACTACCATTGATTTCTTTTCTCGCTTGGTGCAGAAGATGCGGCTTCCGTTCTATGAAAAGAAAAAAATCTTGGCAAAATTGACGAGGTAATTCGATGAAAACGAAAATCTACTATCACGATACGGACTGCGGCGGAGTCGTCTATTACGCCAATTATCTGAAATACCTGGAAGAAGCACGCACGGAGTTTTACGCCGAGCGCAACATCAGCATGAAAGAACTTATCGCGCGGGGCCACCATTTTGTAGTCGCGCGCCAGGAAATTGATTACAAGGCCCCCGCGGTCTACGGCGATATGCTTGAGGTTTCAAGTAAGATCCTTGAGCTTTCCGGAGTGAAGCTGTTCTTTGCCCATGAGATAAAAAATCAGGAAGGCCGGCTGATCGTCCAGGCAAAGACCCTGCTTGTGTTTGTAGATAAGGGCCTTAAGCCCGCTGCGATCCCCGAGGACATAAAAAAGAAACTGGAGCAGAAATGATACTTAACCGCCAGGAAATAGAAGCATTAATACAGGAAAAAGCGTTAGTCTCAGATTTTATCGATTTACAAACTCAACTAAACCCCAATGGGTTTGATATTACTGTTGCAGCGGTTTTTCAGTTTGAAGGCACTGGTTCGCTTGACTTCTCAAACAAAGAAAGAAATATTCCCGAAGCAAAAGAAATCCCTGCGCAAAGACAGAAGCCCCAAGATACGTTCGGCTGGTGGCATTTAAAAAGAGGCGCCTATAAGATAAGGACAAATGAAACGGTGCACCTTCCTTTGGACCTGGTGGCATTGGCGTATTCGCGTAGTTCATTGCTTAGGGTAGGGGCATTTACCCAACACGCAGTATGGGATGCAGGCTTCCGCGGGAAAAGCGAATTTATCCTGTTTGTTGAAAATGAGAAAGGGCTCCTTTTGAAACAGAACGCGCGCATTGCCCAGCTTGTTTTTATACGCATGCGCCAGGTCAACGAGGGCTATAAAGGAAGGTATCAGGATACATAAAGTGCGGGGTGATACATGGAGATCAAGGTTCAGAAGCTAAGCCGTAAAGAATTAGAAGAGCGAGGCGTTTTTTCCTGGCCGATATGGGAAAAAGAGGTATCACGTTTCGATTGGTTTTATGACAGTACCGAAGAGTGTTATGTGTTGGAAGGCAGCGTCGAGGTCAAGACAAAGGACGGCGCAGCGGTAGCATTCGGCAAAGGCGACTTCGTGACTTTTCCTAAAGGGCTGGCTTGCTTCTGGGATATAAGGCACGCAATACGCAAGCATTATCATTTTAAGTAAACCATGAATAAAGACGGAAAGTTCCTCATTTGTTTTTTGGCGCTATGTGCGCATATGGCAGTATTTGTAGGGACGCTGTGCGCGGATACCGTATACCTAAAGAACGGCAGAAGCCTCGAGGGAATTATCAAGAGCGAGGACGAGGAAGGGTTGTTATTGGATGTAGGCTTTGGTACGGTAGGTTTACGCAAAGGTCAGATTGAGCGAATTTATCGGTCCAGCGAGGAAGAATCATTTTTGTTGCGTAAGAAGTGGCAACAGCAAAAAGCTACCAGAGAAGTACCGAAGCCCCTCAAGGGTACGGTAAAAGACGAGCCGCGCACGCAACAGGTTGACTTATCGCAGGAAGCCGGCCATGTATTTGTGGATGCATTGCTTAACAAAAAGGTAAAGGCCCGCCTGCTTTTGGATACAGGAGCATCGGTAGTTGTGTTATCGGATAAGATTGGAAGGCAACTTGGCATTAATATGAAAAAGGACAAAAATATGGTAACGCTTCAGATGGCAGACGGACGCAAGACCGAAGCAAAGTTCATTGCCCTTGAATTCGTCAGCATTGAAGGGATAGAGGCTAAGGGCGTAAGCGCTGCGGTCCTGCTCAATGATTCCGATGAACCAGGCTATAAAGACGGCCTTTTGGGCATGTCGTTCTTGAAGCAGTTCAATTTTACGGTTGACCAGAAAAACAAGAAGCTTATTTTGGACAAGGTGCGATGAAGTCATATACCCAGTATCTTGTGTTCAACACCAAAAACCGTAAAGAGTTTATCAATATTACTCCCCAGGTAGAAGAGGCGCTAAAGAAAAGCCAGATACAGCAAGGACTATGTCTTGTGAATGCCATGCATATTACCTCAAGCGTTTTTATCAATGACGACGAAAAAGGGCTACATCGGGATTTCGGCTCGTGGCTTGAGGAGCTCGCCCCGTTTTCTAAGGAAAAATATCAGCACAATCTTAGCGGCGAGGATAATGCCGATGCGCATTTGAAAAGGACTATTATGGGCAGAGAAGTGGTGGTCGCGATTACAAACTCTAAATTCGATTTCGGACCATGGGAACAGATATTCTACGGGGAGTTTGACGGACAGCGCCGAAAACGAGTGCTGATTAAGATAATTGGGGAATAGAATTTCGTATTGAGTATAGTGTATAGAGTATTGAGTACGGTGTA
>QZKA01000023.1 GCA_003598135.1 Candidatus Omnitrophota bacterium | reverse complement strand
GGCTTGAATTTCTCTTTCTTAGGCATATGCCACCTCCTTTTGGGTTTCCGATAAGCGCTCTTCCAATCGTCTAATCCTAAACTTCACACCGCTATTCTTGCCCAGCGCTCTCTTAAGATTGTGATTTTCCTCCTTCTTAAAAAACCTTTTTAATTCCTTTAACCTTAAGCGTATGAGTATAATTATAGCATTTTTATTATCGAGAAGCCAAGCGATTTTTAGCAGTTTTTCGAGTATCTCAATACGCAAAAGGCCTAAGCGCAACGCATCCTGTAAATATTCGGCTGACTTTCTGTAATCGCCTTTTTTTTCAAAAATCAGGCCTAACAAATAACGGCTTTCAGCATGCATCGGCTCTAATTGCCGGAACCGCAGCAGGCTCCTTTCGGCACCCCGGTAATCTTTAAGCCCAAACCGGGCCTGCCCCAAATTAAATAATGCCTGTTTCTTGATATTCCCAAATAAGGCGCCTTGGCAATGGCGCAGTGCTGCAAGAAAAAGTTTTTTTGCTTCCCTAAAATCCTTTCTTTTAAACACAACTAACCCTAATCCGTTTATACAAGCCGGGTTCCCAGGGTCTGCCTTTTTAATCTTAAGAAATTCTTTTTTTGCCTGTGACAGCCGGCCTATAGACAAATACAGCGGGCCGTAATTATTGTCGGCTGCCCTGTAGCGCCGGTCTAATGCAACTGCCTTGCGGTAATATACAGTTTGCTGCGTCCTGAGGAAATCTTTGAAATATTGCGCAGCCTTTTTGCTCAAAGCGAACTCCGCCTTGAATGCCTGCGGAGCAAAACAATACGCTATTTCATCTGCTAAGTACCGGTACTTTATCGGCGTGTATCCTCCGTTAACCGAGTACGCTACCGTAATGAGTTTCGGCTTTTTTATCTTCTTTTTAAGCAGGCGTACCAATTCAGCTGGCTGAATCCACGGTTTTCTCTTGCCTATCAACGCAGTAGCATTTGCGTAGCTAAGGCTACTCGTAACAAGACAGTCCGTATCGATATCAAGCAATACTCCTTGGCCTAAGAAAGGGAGGCTGTCCAGGGAGCACACAACAAAATTCCTTCCCAATAACCGTGCTTTCACACGCCCGTTATTTGTATCGAAACGAACGGATTGCAGGTGTGCGGGATATCTGAATATATCTTTAAAAAGGCTCTTTAATAGTTTAAACGATTTTTTAAGATTCTGGGATTTTCCTGGTACGACCCAGTAAAAATTCCTGACTATGCCTTCCTGCATGGCGGGGTAGATATAATTGCCGATATTGAGCTGCTTGGAAAAATCACTTTGGAAAGAGCGGTAAGTAATGCTTTTTTCAAGGCTTTCTTTAAGCTCTTTAAGGCTGCGTGCCTTTAGGATAACTTCCTGAATAGGAAAAGCGTCATACACACCGAAATCAAGGTGGGCATCCAGATGGATAAGATCAAGGCCCTTTACGCCTTTTTTCCTCCAGATTCCCAATGCTTCATCGTGGTCTTCAATAAGAAATATATTGCCAGATGCCATACGTTAACAATGCTATCCCCTTTAAGCGAACAAA
The DNA here is from genome assembly GCA_003598135.1 of Candidatus Omnitrophota bacterium. Classification (GTDB taxonomy): domain Bacteria; phylum Omnitrophota; class Gorgyraeia; order Gygaellales; family Profunditerraquicolaceae; genus SURF-25. Next base: position 31,849 of record QZKA01000023.1, on the reverse strand, counting down.
TAGCGAGCGGGGCACTTAGAACGTATTAATTTCCTTAGAGATATAGACGCCTCTTGAGATGGGGTCAAGGACTTGGTTTAAGAAATAATTAAGGTTGGCAATAAATTTCTTAGGAATGAACACTATATCGTCTGCCGTAAGCACAAGATTCTGGCTTAAATCGCCCTTAAGCGCGCGGCTTAAGTTAACCCTCTTTGCCTCAGGAGAAGTAAATCCGCCCCTAATAAGCACAGCTCCTGAAGGCACTGCGTCTTTGGTAAACCCACCGGCAAGGCCTACAGCCTCAAGCGCTGTCCGCGTGCCGCTGACGCCATATACTCCGGGGCTGGAAACCTCTCCCAATACAATAACTTTCTGGCCCCCCATTTTTCTTAGGGAAATAGACACCTCAGGATACCGAACATACTCCTTTAGCTTTTCCGTAAGCATGGTATCGAGCTCAGTAATAGTAAAGCCCTCGGCATCCGCATCGCCTACAAGAGGGAAAGAAATTTTGCCGTCCGGCCTGACAATAACCTCCTGGTCCAAATCCTTGTTTTGCCAGACAGAAATCTGTAAAATGTCACCGGGGCCTATAAGGTATTCCGGCCTTTTCTGTGCTTTTTTCTCAAGGGGAGCGGTTTTTTGTGAAGGTGCTGATTTTTTCCCCACCCCTGCTTTTATAACCTGCTTTTGCGTTGATTCGATCGTTGCCTTTTTGCCCGTTATTTCCCTGCCTGTTGCGCCTGACGCCGCGCCTGAGCGGCTTTCTCCAAGCAATTGAAGCGCTTTGTCAAACTCTTCCTGAGCCTCTTTATATTTTCCCTGTTCGTACAAGGAATTGCCGGATTCATAGTGCTGCCTGATTTCCTCTTTTAAAATGGTATTCTGACTATACAGCGGGGTTAAAAAGATAATGCCGATAAAAAGAATACCCAGCCACCAGAACACGCTGCTAATTACGCTTCTCATCTGGCACCTCTAATTAGACTGGTTTAAAATAGACTCTAACTTCTCTTTCGTTGCCTGCACCTTAGTTTTTTCGGGATTCAGTGCATCAAATACCTTTATTTTTCGTGAACGCGCATCCGAAAGTTCCTCTTGAAGAAGGACAATGGTATCGCTGTTCTTCTCTATTTGAAATTCCTTTTCTGCCAAAAGGCGGGAAAGCTCGAAAAGCCTCTCTTTTAAGCCGCCGCTTAAGGCGCTTGCCTCTTCCAGCAGGACCTGCTGGTTTACCAGTTGTTCCTGCAGCTCCCTGCGTTGAGAATCCAAAGACGCAAGGCCTGCCTCAAGGCCGCGCACCTTTTCGTCTTTGCGCAGGACCTCGCTGTTAAGGGATTTAAGATTTTCTTGCAACGCATTCATCTGCTTCTGCTTGGCGCTCAATGCCTTTGTGAGGGAATCAACTTTCGCCAGGAGCCCTGCCTTTTCAATCTGCAAATCCTTTGCTTTTTCAAGCCTTGCCTTTTCCTGGTTCCATTGCGTTATATCGGCGCTGAGCATCTCCTTCTGGACATTGAGCAGATCAACCGTACTTTTTTTCTCAACTACCTCTGCGCGCGCTAAAAATAATTCCCTTTCAAGGGTATCGACCGTATTTTCTAATTTGCCCACCTTAAGCCTGAGCATCTTCATTTCCTCATCCTGTCTTTTTGAATATACGGCCATTTCAGATATCTTGCGGGTAAGGCTGTCGATTTCTTTTGCGCTTTTTCTATCCGGCTTACCAGAACCTACTAATGACTTTTTATCGCGCTTGCGGGCTGTCTCTTCTGCCGCGGGCCCCTGGCCCCCGGTCATGCCATATTCGGCTTTTAAACCCTCTAGCTGCTTACGCAGTGAATCGTTCCTGGCACGCAGAAGAGCATTCGCTTCTTCATTTACCTCGAGGGCATTCTTCAATTCAGAAAGTTGCGTATCCCTGATCAAAAGGCTTTCTTTCATATTCTCAGCCTTCTTTTGCAAGGGCCCAACCTGTGTTTGTTCGATACGTGAAAGTCCTTCGTGTGCCGCTGAGAGTTCGCTGCGTAACCTAGAAAGTTCCTTGTTGGCCTGTGTTAAGCTGTTGTGAGCGGTGAGTGCTGATTGCTGCAAGGTGGTTTTGAGTTTTTCCGTGCGGCTTAGCTCCTTGCTCAGCTTTAAGAAATAAAGAAAGGAGGCAACAAGAACTAAAATGCCTATTACGGAAACAGCACTGATAAGGTATAGTTTTTTTACTTTATACATCGCCTGCGTAATAGCTAACTATCGGAAGAATGCGTGCCTTTCTTTTCCTGCTCGTTTTCCTGTGTAAGGGTCGTAAGCGATTCTTCGATATAGACCACGGGATTAAGGGATAAGTCTACTGTCTTTGGCTCTTTCATGGGCTTACCGTAGGCGTCATAGAGAATATTCACTGTGGGCCTTAAAGGCGAACGCCGGTTATCTTTTATCACTACGCCGACCTCTTTGGTGTTGAGCCGCACGGATGTCCCCAGAGGAAACACGCCGAAATGCTCAATGAGCGTTTTGATAACCCGGATGTCGAATTCGTTTTTATAGCTCAATATCTCTTTAACCGTTTCAAGTGAAGAATACTTTTTACGGAAAGGCCTGTCGTGAATCATTGCTTCGTACTTATCGGCCAGGCCGATTATCTGGGCAAACTCATCAACTTCATTGCCCTTAAGGCCGTTGGGATATCCTGAACCATCAAGGCGCTCGTGTTCCTTCAGAACCACTTCAAGCACTATGGGAGGGATTGTACCTTTACCCAATTTGCTTAAGATTTCATACCCCGCCTTAGGATGCTGTTTAAGCATCTCGTATTCCTCTTTGGTGAGGACCTCTTTTTTATGGGCGAGGTCAAGATATTTAACGAGCCCGATATCATGGACGAACCCGGCAATGCCCAATTCTATCAAGCGGCTGCGCTCGTAGCCTACGCCGATACCTATTTCTATGGAAATAATGGCAACATTAACCGCATGATAATAAAGATAATCCTCCAAGTTTTTGAAATCCGCAACGCAATACGTAAGCAGCTCCTTATTGTTTTCTTTCAGTAAATCGACGAAGGTTTCGACTGTCGCGGAGAATCCTAGCAGAAACGCAGGCTCATAGCTGGTCTTAGGCTTATACATCTCCCTGGCTCTTTCAAGGGCCGACTCATAGAGTTTAGATACATCAATCGAGCTTACCTTGATCGCTTCCTTATCCAAAGAAGAGGAGATGCTGAATTGTTGGGAGGGTTGCGTTCCCTGGGGTTCTTGTGGCTGTGCAAAAGGAGTTTCTTGCTTCGGCGATCCTGCCTCTGCCGGTTTTTCTGCAGGAGTAGCCGGTTTTTCTCCTTCGGGTTCCTTGTGCCTTTTGAGGATATCGGAAATTCGAAACATTTAGGCTTTATCGTTATTTAGGTCCATGGCGGTCGGACTTATTGCTATCCGGCTCAATCTGAACCGGCTTGCCCGGTGTATTCATTCCGACATTATGAGGGCCTGTTTTTGTATCCTGCAGATCTTCGGCAATCCCCGAGATAGTCTGCTCGTCTATAATCTTGACGCCATTGCCATAGCCGACCAAAAGGGCAAGGTCGCAAATCGTATTTATTCTTCTGGGGATTCCTTGAGAAGTGGCAAATATGAGCTTAAGCGCCTTTTCGTTGAAAAGGGGTTTTTTGACGCCAGCCACCGTTAACCGGTGGGCAACATATTCACACGTTTCCTCTTCGCCGAGCGCAACCAAATGATAGCGTACCGCCATTCTCTGGGCGAGCTGCGGCATATTATTAACCATGATCTTTAATTCAGGTTGTCCCAACAGGATGATCGTAAGGAGAAACGCATTATCGAGTTGGAAATTCAATAATAGCCTCAATTCCTCAAGCGTATCTTTGTCCTGGATTGCCTGCGCTTCATCGATCATAATCACGCAATGCCTACCTACGTTATGGTTGGAATATAAAATCTTATGGAGCGCATGGAATAACTCGGCTTTGTTTGAAGTAACTTCATTGCTTCCGCCACTGAGCTGGTGGGTAATTTCCTGAATAAACTCAAGCCCTGAAAGCCGGGGGTTGAGAATAAATACCGATTGGTATTTATTCTCCTGCTGAAGCTCCTGCCATAATACACGGCTAAGCAGGGTTTTACCGCTTCCGTATTCGCCGGTAAGCAGCCCTCCGCCTTTACGTTCCCGCACCACATAGAGCAGCCGCGCAAGCGCTTCTTTATGTTCCTGAGAATAATACAGAAAACGGGGATCAGGAGTATTTTCAAATGGCTTTTCGCTTAATTCCCAATATGCCTCGTACATATATTACCCCTTTTTTGTCTTCATCTATAACCCATTGAAACTAAAAAGTTTTTAGCAGGACGCATACTCTTCCCAATAGTTAATTTTATAAGTATTTGCCTAAATTTGCAAGCAAAATTTTAAAAAATAATAGAATAGTGCTCATCCGCTCATCTGAGATAAATATGCGAATTCTTCTAGGGAGAGCAACTCAGGCCGGGTATTCCTGTCGATATGGCGCAGGCTGAAAAATCGATCGATGGTTTCGGCGTCAACTACCTCTTGGAGGCTGTTCCTTAAGGTCTTCCTTCTTTTATTAAAGGCTGCCCTGATAATACGGAAAAATAACGCCTCATCCTTGACCTTGACCGCAGCCTCTTTTCTGACATTAAGGCGCACAAAACAGGAATCAACTTTCGGAGAAGGATAGAAACAGCCCCTTTTTATCACAAACAAAAGTTTTGCTTCGGTATAATACTGCACAAAACAACTGAACGCCCCGTATGTTTTTGAGCCGGGCTTGGCAGTGAGGCGCTCGCCCAGCTCTTTCTGAATCGTAATAAAGATAGACTCGATGCAATTGCGATGCGTTATCAGATGCTGGATAATAGGGCTGGTAATCTGGTAAGGGATATTGCCTACGACTTTGATTTTCCCGGCGTAATGCCTGAAATAACGGGCCGGGTCGAAACGTAATATATCGCCGGCTATTATTTCCACTGAAGGCCTGTCACGGAATTTATCTTTCAATAGGACTGCCAGTTCCCGGTCAAATTCAACAGCTACCACCGAAGCGCACGCTTCAGCCAAAAGAACGGTAAGCTCTCCTCTGCCTGGCCCGATCTCAAGCACCGTATCGTCTTTACCAAGATTACAATTTTGTACTATTTTCTTTTTAAAATGAGGGGAAACGAGAAAGTGCTGGCCTAGGCGTTTTTTAGGTTTGCGCAACATTGTATAGCTGTTTGTATGGCCGCCTGCATGGAGAGTGGGCTGGCGCATCCCTTTCCGGCAATATCAAATGCGGTCCCGTGCAAAGGAGAGGTCCTCACAAAAGGCAGGCCAAGCGTCATATTGACTCCTGACGAAGCATCAAGAAGCTTAAGGGCAATTAATGCCTGATCGTGATACATAGCTATTGCCGCATCATATTCTTTGCGCAACAGTTTGTAGAGCGCTACGTCTGCGGATAACGGCCCGTCAACGGTTTTGCCTTCTTTCCTCATCCCTTTTAACGCGGGGATGATTACGCGGTTTTCTTCTGGGCCTAACACACCGTTATCTGAGGCATGAGGGTTAAGGCCGCAAATGACGATGCGTGGCTTGCGGATCAAAAATAAACTTGTAAGCGCGTTACGCGTAAGCAATAGCGTCTCCTTAATCAGGCCTTTGTGAATACTGGGAGAAACCTGCTGCAAAGGCAGGTGCCTGGTCAACAGGCTTATCTTGAGGAATTTATTAAGCAGCAACATCACTGCGTTCTTCGCAGAAGTTGCGCGTACAAGATATTCGGTATGCCCCCCAACAGGAATACCTGCCAAAGAGAGCGCCTCTTTGGATATCGGCGCAGTAACCAGGCAATCCAGTTGTTTGCCTTTCAGTAAATCCATGGCCTTCTCCAGGTATTCAACGGATGCCTTGCCATATTCCGCTTTTATCTTACCGAAAGAAAAACCCTTACACCTGACATTATGCAAGTCTACAAAATCGCACGTTAGTTTCCGGCGCAGAGAAGATGCCGCCTTACTGAACACAGACGCATCGCCGATTATCGTAAAATCGGCTATTGAACCTAAAGAGGATAGGGCGCGGGCAGTAACCTCAGCCCCTATACCTGAAGGGTCCCCCATGGTAATTCCGACCCTGATACGATTAGAAGATCTTGATATATGAATTTTTCTTGACCTCATCAAGCCACTTTTTTAAATCTTCCTTAAACTTCACTTCAAATAACATCCTGTATATTGCATCCTGGACCTCGTTTATCTCCTGGCTCCTGGACGGGATGACCTGTTTGAGCCTGAAAATATAATAGGCCCCTTCTATTCTCAACGGCTGGCTGGCCTGGTCCACCTTAAGGCTGAATACCGCATCCGCGATCTCTTTTTTAAGTTCCTGCCTGCTGGCGGTAATACTGGTAGCGTTAAGACCATGCCTCTCGGAGACCGCCTGCATAGTCACTCCTGCGTTTAATTGCGCACGTATCTCTTCTGCTGCCTGCGCACTGCGGGAGGCAATCGATTCAAATTCACGCTGCGGCTCAACCACGAATTCTTCCCTGTGGGTATTGAAAAATTCCGTTACCTCGTCGGGCTTGACGATAATCTTGGTTTTTATCTTCTGCTGGATAAATTCATACATACACATCTGCTCTTTGAGGCGCTCTTCTATGTCGGCTTCAACCAGGCCCTGCTTTGCGATTGCATCCTGAAACCCCATATTAGAACCGTAACGTTTCTTTATCTCTTCCAGCCTTGCCTTAATCTGACTGGCATCTGAGGCGAACTTGCTCTTTTTCGCTTCCTGAAGGATCAGGCGGTCTTCAACCAACTTATCCACCAGGTCCAGCTTCATAGACTGCATCTTTGCCTCAAGCTCTTTACCCTGATACTGCTGGGATAACTGGATGCGCATGAAATGCGTAAAATCCTCAAGGTCCTTCTGGGTGATTACTTCGTTATTGACTACCGCGATAATCTTTTTTTGCGCCACACACGGCTGGACACCCATGCCTGCGCACAGTATAACGGTAAGTATACACACCAAAGCTTTCTTTGTTGCCCTCATCGAGCCTCCTTAAGTGCGAGCGCTTCTTTTAAGGTTGCCACTGCTTCCCTTAAGAGCCTGCAATAGAGATCAAAACCTACCGCAGCAATAAACCCGTGTTGCTGCACGCCAAGCAAATTACCTGCGCCCCTGATTTCAAGGTCCTCCATGGCGATCCGAAAACCAGCACCCAAATGTACATATTCCTGAATTGCCGCAAGCCGTTTTTTCGCATCAGCATTAAGTATTTCTTGGCGCGGGATAAGAAAGTAGGAGTAGGCAGCCCGGTCAAACCTTCCTACCCTTCCGCGCAGCTGGTGCAGGTCAGATAACCCGAACGTATGCGCGTTGTTTACAATAATGGTATTGGCGTTGGGGATATCGATGCCAGATTCGATAATCATGGTTGAGATCAATACGTCTATCCGGCCCTTGATAAAATCAAGCATCACCGCTTCCAAGGCTTTCGGAAACATTTGGCCATGGGCAATACCTAACCTTGTCCCCTGGGGAAGCAGGCGCCTAAGTTTTTCCTGAACCTTCTCGATATCCTGCACACGGTTGTGCAGGAAAAAAACCTGGCCCCTACGCTGCAGTTCTCTGGTGATTGCCTGCCTTATAATATCTTCGTCATATTCTACCACAATCGTCTTAATAGGCAATCTGTTTTGGGGAGGGGTATTGATAACAGAGAGGTCTTTTGCGCCCATGAGGCTCATATATAATGTCCGCGGGATGGGGGTTGCGGTAAGAGTCAATACGTCGCAGGTCAGCCGCAATGCCTTTAATTTCTCCTTTGCCCGCACACCGAAACGCTGCTCCTCGTCAATAATAACCAGGCCCAAATCCCTAAAGACTACATCATTGGACAGGAGCCTGTGCGTGCCTATTACGATATCAACCGTCCCTTGCGCCGACCCCCGGACAATCTCTCTCTGCTCTTTATGTGTTTTGAAACGGCAAAGGAGCGCAACCTGTATGGGAAAATCCTTTACGCGCCAGGAAAAATTGTGATAGTGCTGCTCGGCCAGAATCGTCGTTGGCACAAGGTATGCTACCTGTTTATTATTTAAGACGGCTTTGACTGCCGCACGCATCGCAACTTCGGTTTTTCCGTAGCCGACATCCCCGCATAAAAGCCTGTCCATCGATCTGGTCGACTCCATATCCTGTTTGACTTCAAGGGTTGCTTTTGCCTGATCCGGCGTTTCCTGGTAAGGAAAGGTGGCTTCGAACTGCTTCTGCCAATCATTGTCTCTGTCGTAGGTAAACCCCGGAACCGCCATACGCATGGCTTGAAGCGACAAAAGCTCCCAGGCAAGCTTTTGGATCCCTTTCTTTGCCCTGAGTTTTGTCCGCTCCCACTCTTTGGAACCCAAACGGTAGAGCCTGGGCCTGCGGATATGGAATGCAATGTATTTCTGCACCAGATGCATCTCTTCGACAGGCACATAGAGTTTCTCCTGACGGTCATACTCTATGACAAGATGATCCTTAGGGCTGTCGTGCAGCTTAATTTTTTGTAAACCTAAAAACTTTCCTATGCCGTGGCGGGTGTGCACCACGTAATCGCCGGGTTCTAAATCTACGAAATTATTAAGGGGAAGTTCTTCGGTCATCGCCAACGCCTTCTGAGGCCGGTTTTTCTTTATAGGCAGTACGATGATAATGCGGTGTTCCCAAAGCAAGGAGCCGTCGGAGGGATTAAATGTCTTTATCGAGATGATTGTATCGAGTTCTAGTTCGATTCTAACCGGGAGTTCAAATGCCAGGGGGAAAATATCGATAATGCTTCCGCGGCGGGAAAAATCTCCTTCCTCTGCGACTGCCTGCTGCCTTTTATAGCCAAACTCAATGAGGATATTGGAGATGCCTTCAAGGTCAACGGAGCCGGCGACATACAATTTCAGGGATTTAAACATTGAGAGGCTTACAGCGAGGATTTTCTGTCCTGCCAGGCAAGCACCAGGGGTGAGGCGATATACACGGTAGAATAGACCCCGGATATAAATCCTACGAATAAGGTAAAGGCAAAATTACTCAAAACCTCTCCCCCGTAGAACATAATCGCCACTACCACAAACAACGTTACGCCGGAGGTCAAGATTGTCCTGCTCAAGGTCTGGTTCACGCTTATATTGATAAGCTCATACAGGCTCTTCTTTCTTAAGATACGGCTGTTCTCCCTGACCCTATCGTAGATAACAATAGTGTCGTTGATAGAGTAACCGGCTATCGTCAAGAACGCAGTGATGCTTAACAAATCTATCTGGCGGTTGGTCAGGGCCAAGAAACCCAGGGCCACCAATACATCATGGAAAAGCGCAATAACGCCTGCCGCCGCAAAATTGAAGTGCTTAAACCTTAATACCACATAGCCGAGGATGCCTGTCAGCGACCATAAAAGCGCATAGATAGCCTTGGTTTTCAAATGCCTCCCGGCAACAGGCCCTACGTGCTCAATCCTTAAAATCTGTATCTCTTCTTGAGGAAAAGTCTCTTTGAGTTTCTCAAGCGTTACCTGGCTTGTATCCTCAGCAGTCCTTATGAGCAGCACCTTCGGATTTTCCCTGAATTGCTGGATGGACGCATCGGCAAGGTTCAATTCCTTCATAATAGACCTTACCTTATCAATCGAGGGAGGGTTCTTAAAACTGTATTCCTGTAATTGTCCGCCGGCAAAATCAATACCGTATGCCTGTTTTCCTTTTGCGAAAAATGAAAAAAGCCCGACAAGAATCACGATGAGCGAGATCGCGTAGAAGATCTTTCTTTTTCCTATGAAATCGAACCTGGTCTCTTTCATAAACTTAAGCATTGGCAGAGACTTTAAGCGGCCGAATTTCAATAAAAGCTCAAATATGGTCCTTGTTACCACAATCGCGGTGAACATGCTAGCGATGATACCAATGGTCAGGGTAACCGCAAAACCCCTGATTGGGCCGGTGCCAAACTGAAATAACAAGAACGCCGCTATGAGAGTAGTAAGGTTTGAATCAAAGATTGCGCTAAATGCCCGGGAATAGCCGTTGCTTATGGCAACCGCCAGATTCCTTCCCGCAGAAAGCTCTTCCCTGATACGCTCGTTAATCAATACGTTGGCATCAACCGCCATACCTAGAGATAGTACGATACCGGCAATACCTGGCAGGGTGAGCGTTGCGGAAATACCGGGGAAAAGGACCGGCAGCATCCCTAATCCCCCTAAAATCATCAGCAGGTTGAGGACAAGCGCAATATCTGCAACAAGTCCTGCAATGAGATAATATGATGCCATGAACACAAGTACTAACGCGCTGCCTATAAGGCTTGCCTTGATGCCTTTTGCGATTGAATCCTGCCCGAGGAGTGGGCCGATAGTCCTTTCCTCTTCAATATAGATGGGGGCAGGCAAAGAACCCGCCCTGAGCACTATTGCCAAATCCTGGGCCTGCTCGACGGTAAATCTTCCCGTAATAATACCTTCTCCCGAAGGAATGGCTTCCTTGATACGGGGAGCTGACTTAACCTTGCCGTCAAGGACAATCGCAAGGCGCCTTCCTACATGAGCAGCAGTCACCTCTGCAAAAATTTTGGCGCCTTTCGCATTAAACTTTAAAGCGACAACGGGCTGATTGAATGCGCTTTGGCTGAATTGTACGCTCGCGTTTGCTACTGCCTCGCCAGTAAGCACGGGTTTTTTCTCGAGCAATACCGGCTCGTCATCTTCCTGGGCATACTTTAATTCGTATCCCTCAAGAACATTGCCTTCCAATGCGCTTTTAAGCTTTGCAGAATCGGTCTGGACAAGCTTAAATTCAAGGAGCGCTGTCTGGCCGATTAAATCAATAGCGCGCTGCCTGTCGGTAATACCCGGCAGCTGAACCACTATTTCATCAACCCCCTGCTTCTGGATCGAAGGCTCTCTCACCCCGAATTCATCTATCCTGTTCCTGACCACCTCAAGTGCCCTGTCTACCGCATCAACCTTGTCTTCTTCAGATAAATGCGAAGTATCCACCCTCAAAACCAAGTGCATCCCTCCCTTTAAATCAAGGCCGAGGTTAATACGCTTATGCAGCGGGAATGCAAAATAGCCACACAGGCCAAAAACGCCGGCGATCAAGAAAACCTTTATAAGTAGTTTTTTTGCCATTTTAAGCCCCGGGGATTACGCCTTCTTTATACAGGCGATACAATTTCTCTCAAGTTCAATCTTTACATTTTCGTCGATCCGGACGATTACGGTTTTATCCTTGACGTTGACGACAGTTCCGTGGATCCCGCTTGAAGTTACCACCGCATCGTTTTTGGAAAGGCTTGAGAGCATCTTCTGATGTTTTTTCTCCTGCTGTTTCTGCGGCCGGATAACTATGAAATAAAAAATGAAAAATATGAAAATAAAAGGGAAAAGATTCAGTAACGGATTAATCTGAGGTCCTTGCGGCATTTCTCCTCCTTCGTTCTAAAAGGCCAGCCTAAAAATAAGCGGTGCCTTATTTGCCTTTTTTAATTAGCGTACGGACGGTTTCGGAAGGCTGTGCGCCTTTGCTTACCCAATACTCGTAGCGTTCCTTGTTGACCTTCATAGATTTGTTGGTCGGATTATAGAAGCCGATCTCTTCCAGAAACCTTCCATCTCGCCCCTTGTGAGAATCAAACACGCTGATGCGAAAATGCGGTTTCTTCTTGGGATTTTTTCCGATTCTTCTGAGCCGAATTCGTACAGACATTACAGTACCTCCTTATCTTGCAATTGCTTCCATTAATGCTTTGGCTTTATTCACCGATTCATTATACTCGCGCGCAGGGACAGAATCCAGCACAATTCCTGCGCCGGCCTGCACATACGCATGTGCACCCTTGGCTACGATGGTTCTTATCGTAATACAGGTATCCATAGCGCGGGAAAAACTGAAATACCCCACACAACCCGCATAAGGCCCGCGCCGGGTAGTCTCAAGTTCCTCAATAATCTGCATGGCCCTGACCTTGGGGCTTCCGGTTACAGTCCCTGCAGGAAAACATGCTTTTAAACAATCAAAGGCGTTATATTTTGAGTCTACCACGCCGGTTATGTCGCTGACCAGATGCATCACGTGCGAATATTTCTCTATCTCCATAAACTCGTTTACCTTGACCTTCCCCGGTTTACAGACTCTTCCTACGTCATTCCTCCCTAAGTCTACGAGCATGATGTGCTCTGCTTTCTCCTTTTTATCAGCGAGCAGTTGTAACATAAGTTTTTCATCCATTGCTGCATCTCTGCCCCGCGGCCTTGTCCCGGCAATAGGCCTGGTTTCGACAATTTTATTTTCAAAGCGGACGAGCATTTCAGGTGATGAACCGATTAGTGTCAGCTCCTTAAACCGCAGGAAGAACATGTAGGGAGAAGGATTGAGGCTGCGTAAGTCACGGTATACGTCAAAAGGCTTCTTCGACAGCGCCACTTTAAACCTTTGCGACAATACTACCTGAATGACATCTCCTTTACGTATATAACTCCTGGCCTTCTGTACGCTGCGGCAAAATTGAGCCCTTGTAATATTGGCAACGGGTTTTATTTTTTTTGCGCAACGCTTTTTTTCCTCCCGAATAGTCCCAACAAGGGAATTTTTAAAATCCGCATGAATTCTTTCTATGGCCTGCAGGGCTGCCTGGTAATAGTGCACTTTTTGCGAGCGGCTTAGGCGCTGTCTTCCTTCGGGAAGCATCACGTTATAGATAATTTTTATCGTGTGATTGACGTGGTCGAATACCAAGATGCTCTCAGTGAGCATAAAAATAGAATCCGGCACATTCAATTCATCCTTATTCCTTGAAGGAATATCCTCCAGGAATTGCACAAAATCGTAGCCCATATAACCAACAAAGCCGCCGTAAAAACGTGGCAGCCCCTTCACGCGTGCTGCCTTAAAGGGCTCCATGAGCTTTTTAAGTTCCGTAAGCGGGTCCTCTTGCGTGATAAAGCGCCGCAGGTGTGTACGGCGCTCGTACAGAACCTCAACCGCTCTCCCTCTTGTTTTGATTACCACTGAAGGATTACTCCCTAAGAACGAATAGCGAGCAATCTTCTCCTGTCCCTCTACCGACTCTAGTAGAAAGGCATATTCGTTTTTCTTAATCTTCAAAAATGACGATACCGGAGTATCCAGGTCAGCGCCGATCTCCTTGTATACCGGAATCACATTATAACGCTGGGATAATTTTAAGAATTCTTTGAGTGTCGGAGTGTACATGTTCGTAGTGAGTATAGTGTATAGAGTATTGAGTACTGTATGCGTTATGCGTACCGCGTTAATGACAAATACCAAATGTCAAAACTCAAATTCCAAATAAATCCCAATGCCCAAATGACCAATGACCGAAACGGGTAAGTTTCGGTAATTTGGTGATTGGGATTTTGAGCTTATTTGTGATTTACCTGCCTGCCGGCAGGCAGGATGCTTTGAATTTGAAATTTTATTTGTCATTGGAATTTTGTACATTTATCATTAATCTAACTACCTTAACCTCAATGAGCACGCAACTTAGGGAACTATAGTATTCTTGCCAGTGACATAAGTTGCTGTGCGAATTGATCCACGCGAACGCAGTGAGCGGGGATCTTAACCTTCCTAAGCCTTAACCTTGACCTCAGCCTTTCATTTTATTCTACGGTAAAAACACGACCTGTTCCCCGTATGGCAGGCAACGCCAACCTGGCGTACCTTTATTAGTAACGCATCCGAGTCACAGTCGTAGGAAATTGACTTTACGTATTGGTAGTGCCCCGAAGTCATCCCCTTGACCCAATATTCCTTCCTTGAGCGCGACCAAAAACAAGTCTTGTTCAGCGTAATGGTCCTGCGCAGTGACTCTTTATTCATATATGCAAGCATCAACACTTCTTTGGTCTTATAATCCTGGATTATTGCCGGGATTAATCCTTTCTTGTCAAACTTCATCGCCTTGATATCGAAAGACCGCTGTTTTCTTTTCATAACCGCACCGATATTCCTCTCTTAGACAAATACTCCTTTACCTGGCCAACGCTATATTCTTGATAGTGAAAAATGGAAGCAGCAAGGCACGCATCTGCTCCGGCTTCATGAAAACAGTCAAAGAAATGCGCCAAGATACCTGCTCCGCCTGATGCAATAACTGGGATGCTCACCGCCTCGGAGACTTTTTTGGTAAGAGAGATGTCATAGCCGTTCTTGGTCCCGTCATAATCCATACTTGTCAACAGGATCTCTCCTGCGCCAAGTGAGCAGGCTTGCCTCGCCCAGGCAACCGCATCGATGCCGGCAGGAGTCCTGCCGCCGTTAATATACACCTCCCAACGCAACCCCTTATCCGCAGAACCTACGCATTGCCTGGCGTCAATTGCAACCACAATACACTGACTGCCAAACTTAGATGCAGCCTGTACAATCAGTTCCGGGCTTTTTACTGCCTGGGTGTTCAAGGAAACCTTGTCCGCTCCGGCGTTGAGCAGGCTCCTTATATCAGAGATATCGCCGATTCCTCCGCCTACGGTAAACGGCATAAAGATGTTTTTGGCGATATCCTCAACCAGGCCTATGAGGGTTTTTCGCTTCTCAAAACTTGCGGTTATGTCCAGAAAAACAAGCTCATCGGCTTTTTGGGCATCGTAGATCCTTGAGACTTCTACAGGGTCTCCTGCATCCTTTAAACCGACAAATTTCACTCCCTTAACCACCCTACCCTCTTTAATATCAAGGCAGGGTATAATTCTCCTAGTGAGCATTATTTGACTTTTTTGTATAGATGACCTCTCAATAGTGACCAGGTTTTCTTCCCGACCCTTCCGTCAGCCAAAAGGTTGTTCGCTCTCTGAAACGCCTTTATTGCATCACGCGTTTGCGAACCCAGCTTTCCGTCTATTGCGCCCGAGTAATACCCCGCATTCTTCAGTGCGATCTGTACCTGTTTTATCGACGGCCTTAACTTGGCTTCACCGATAACCTTTTTTGACGAGCGCATCGGCATAGAAACCACTTTCGGTTTTACCGCTGACCTGGCAACGGCGGTTTCTTCTTGCCGCTGATCCAACTGCGTCTGCAATACTGACACCTGGTTGCGTAATCTCTGGATTTCCAGATCTTTTTGCCTTGCTGAGGTAGCACACCCGCTCAATGAAACAAAAAAGAAAAGTACCATCGCTACTGCCAATCCCCTCTTAACCATCGCCTACCTCCTTTTTAAAACCTGCACAGCAGCCTTAAGAGTAAACCTCTTTTCATACAACGCCTTTCCAACAATAATACCCTCAAGTCCCTCTCTCGTCAACGACTTTACCTTTTTTATGTCGTCTAGGCTTGAGAAACCACCTGAGGCAATAACTTTCATCCTCGAGCCCTTAAGCACAGCGGCAATCCCTTTTATATTCGGCCCTTCCAGGGCCCCGTCTTTAGCGATATCCGTATAAATCAGGCGCGTCAGGCCCGATTCTCTTAAGGACCTGACAAAGGCACGCAGGGTCCTGCTTCCCGCAGAAGACTTCCAGCCCTTGATCCGTATCTTGCCGGCTTCGGCATCAACGCCCACTGCAAGCTTTCCTGCAAATTTCTTAAGCGCTTTTTCCAAAAATACGCTATCCTCTACTGCCTTTGTCCCGAGGATAACCCTGCGGACACCAAGCCTGAGTAAACGCACAATAGTGCGCATATCCCTTACTCCGCCGCCGAATTGCACGGGTACACTCACCGTACGTACAATGCTTCTTAATGCCCGGATATTTTTTATCCTCCCGCTCATTGCTCCGTCAAGATCAACCACGTGCAGCAAGCGCGCACCCTGCCTTACCCATTCCCTGGCCACTTCTGCGGGATGCAAGGAATATACCTTGGCTCTGCCTCGGCCCCTATAGAGCCGCACTACTTTGCCGTTTTGTAGGTCTATTGCGGGAATAATCAACATATTCGTATTGAGTATAGAGTATTGTGTATTGAGTGTGTTCGGCGTTGTGCGCCGCTTATTGGTGAAAAAATACCAATGACCTCACCCATTTATCATACGCGCTACCTAAGCCTTAACCTTAGCCTTACTAAACCTAAACCTTTAACCTTAGCCTTTTTGAATATCTGCAACAACTACAGCTCAACGAAGTTCTTAATCATCTGCAGCCCCACGTCCTGGCTTTTTTCCGGGTGGAACTGCAGTGCATATATAGTATCCTGCCATAGAATAGACGCAAAATCAGTGCCGTAACCGGTTGTTGAGGCGATAATTTCTTTTTGCGTTGGCTCTGCGTAAAAAGAATGACAGAAATATACAAAGGAATTATTATCTATTCCTTTAAAAAGGGGGCATGCGGATTGCATAAATTGCAGCTGGTTCCATCCCATGTGCGGGACCTTAAGCCCTAAAGAACCGCTAAACCGCCTGGCCTTGCCCTTAAAAATCCCCAGTCCTTTTGCGCCGGGTGACTCTTCGCTCTCCTCAAATAAAAGTTGCAGCCCTAGGCAGATCCCTAAAAAAATTTTCTTCTTCTCTATGTGGGTTCGCGTAGCCTTAATAAGCCCCTGCCTATCCATGTCTTTAAGCGCATCCCCAAATGACCCCACTCCCGGCAATACTAATTTATCGCACGACGCAATATCTTTCGGATTATTGGTAACTAACGTTTTAGCACCCATCGAAATGAGTGCCTTCTGCACGCTGTGAATATTACCCATGCCGTAATCGATAATCGCAATCATCTAATCAATAATGCCTTTGGTGGAAGGTATGCCTTTGCGGCGTGCGTCAATCTGGGTAGCCTTATCAAGCGCGATGCCAGAGGCTTTAAAAACAGGCTCAAGGTTAGTGTGCAAATCTGGGTTCGTACCAAAAAGCCTAATGCTTAAATTCATCCCAAGATGCTTGGCAAAAGATTCAAAAAAGTGGTTGGCATAATCAAAAGAATACCCTGATTCATTTTTACTCGCGGACCGGGCTCCCGCTTCAAAACGTATTTTCTCAAAAAAGCCTCTGCCGCTGATATCCACTGTTACTACTGCAACTATGTCTTCCATCGGAACGGACATCTCGCCAAATCTACTGATACCTCTTTTGTCTCCGAGCGCCTTTTTAAAAACTTCTCCAAGCACCAAGCCGATATCTTCGTTGGTGTGATGTACATCAACCCTAAGGTCGCCTTTCGCAAGTACCTCTATATCAAAAAGCCCATGAAACGCAAAAAGCTCAAGCAAATGGTCAAGCAGGCCGATCCCGCTTTTTATTTTTGCCTTGCCGCTGCCATCGATATTAAGCGTTGCCGTGATATCGGTCTCTTTTGTCTTTCTTCTGACGGTCGCAATCCTCTTTGCCATATTGCCTTCCTTATTGTTATGATTCAAAGCGCGCCTTGAAAGACTGAAGATGTTCCTGAAGCCCCTCGATAGTGGCAATTTTTTCAAGCGGCTCGCGTATCTTCTCAAGTGCCTTTTTCGAATATCCGATGATATGCGTATTCTTCACGAAATCGTTAGTCGACAACCCTGAGAAAAACCTGGCAGTCCCCTGCGTGGGCAGCACGTGGCTGGGCCCTGCCACATAATCGCCGACCGCAGTCGGGCTATAAGAACCTAAGAATATTGCGCCAGCATTCTTTATGCTTTTTATAAGCCTGAGCGGGTTTTTCACCAGTATTTCAAGATGCTCAGGAGCAATTGCATTAGCAACCTCTGCTGCTTCCTGCAAATTTTTTGTCAGGATAATATAACCGCTAACGCCTGCAAGCGCAGGCCGTACCTCTTTCGCAAGTTTCTTTGAATTAGTGATCAGGATTGCCAGGCCCTGCAGGTGTTCTGCCTGTGCCTTTAAATCTGCAATGATAAACCTCGGATCGCTGAACCGGTTGGCAATCACCACCAGTTCTGTAGGCCCTGCAATCATGTCGATATCCACGACCCCATACACCTGCCTTTTTGCCTCAGAAACGTACATATTGCCTGGCCCGACTATTTTGTCCACGCAGGGGATGGTCTTGGTCCCGTAGGCTAATGCGGCTATCCCTTGTGCGCCTCCCACCCGGTAGATCTCGTCGACCTTTAATAAATTGGCTACCACCAGGATATGCGGATTGACATAGCCGTTTTTATCCGGAGGAGTAATTAAAATAATTTTCTTAACCCCTGCGATCTTTGCCGGCAGTACAGTCATGTACACCGTCGATACAAGCGGCGCGGTCCCCGCAGGAATATAGATGCCGACCTTCTCAATAGGCCCATAGTTCTCCCCCAGGATAAGCCCGTCCGCATCCTTCATTTTCCATGATTTCTTAAGGGCCTTTTTGTAAAACTTATTTATGTTTTCGATGATTATTTTGAGACTGGCCACAAAATTGGGGCTGATATTCTGATACGCCCCGCTTATTTCGTTCTCCGCCACGCGCAACTGCCGGGGAGTTAATTTGACTTTATCAAATTTCCTGGTATATTTAAGGACCGCTTCATCGCCAAGGAGCCGCACATCTTCGAGTATCTGCCTCACCTTCTCTTCGACGCGCCTTGAGCGCAGAAACCTACGGTCGTATATCTTCTTCAATTTTTTGTTGTTTGCCCTAATCAGCCTCATTTCTGTCTTCTTTCTATTTCTGCTTTGAGCTGCGCAAAGGCCTGCGCAAAGCGCTCAGGCTTTGTGCCACCGGCCTGCGCAAAGTCTTTTCTTCCTCCGCCGCTACCTTCAAGCACAGAAGCAGCACTACGGATGAGCAAAGAGGCATCCCAGCCTTTTTCTGCCAAATCCGCGGTAAGCCCCACCACCAAAACAGCCTTGCCTTCTTTGACCGAACCCAGCGCTATCACGCTTCCTGTAAGGTCTTTCTTCATCGTATCCACGGCGCTCCTAAGTATCCCTATATCATCCGCATCGCTGACAATCTCTGCGATTAACCTGATTTCTCCTACTGCGTGCGCTTTCTCAAGAAAATGCTGTAGCGAACCTTTGATATCCTGGTATTTTTTTGCGGAATTCTGCTTTTCCAGTTCCTTTATCCTGTGTATGCGGTTTTCGAGCTGCTGCACAACCCCTTCTTTGGCAACGTTTAAAATACTCGCTGCTTCTTCAAGAATTCCCTCCTCTTTGCGCACCAACGCATACGCGCTCATACCTGTAACTGCCTCTATCCTTCTGATGCCGCTTGCCACAGAACCTTCCTGGATTATTTTAAATAACCCTATTGAGCCGGTCTTCTGAAGATGGATCCCCGCGCATAACTCAAAAGAAAAATTGCCTATCGTAACCATGCGCACCTTATCTTCGTATTTCTCCCCGAAAAAGGCAAGCGCCCCTGCCTTTTTTGCGTCCTTGCGGCTAAGAATTTTTACCTTCAGGTCGGCATTCGCAAGGACATAGTTATTCACCAGCTCCTCGACTCTGGCAAGCTGGTCTTTGTCAAGCGCCTTAAAATGTGTAAAATCAAAACGCAGCTTATCTGCGCCGACAAAAGAACCCTGCTGCTGCACGTGGCTGCCAAGGACCTTGCGCAATCCTGCCTGAAGGAGATGTGTTGCAGTATGGTTCCTGGCAATAGAAAGCCTGCGCACTGCATCAACAGCCGAAGATACTAAATCACTCTTCTTAAAAACGCCTTGCAATACTTTCCCTTTATGCACGATAACCTTGCCTATTTTCTTGGCATCCGTAACTTCAAATATATTCTTACCCTTGCGCACCTCTCCCGTATCGCCTACCTGGCCTCCTGATTCGCCGTAAAAAACGGTCTTGTCTAAAACGATTTCTGCCTCATCGCCTTCCGCAATTTTTGCAGCTTCCCGGCCATCCTTTATGATCTTAAGGATTTTACTCTTAATCGCACAACCCTCGTAGCCGTGGAATTTTGTTTCTTTTACACTCAAATCGAGTTCCTTGTGGCTGAATACATCGCCTTGCATCTGGCTCTGCGACTTCGAGCGCTCCTTCTGCAAATGCAGTGCTTTCGTAAATGCTTCTTTTGAAATCGTAATCCCATGCTTTTTTGACCATTCCATAGTCAGCTCAAACGGAATACCGTAGGTATCATAAAGCTGAAATGCAATGCATCCAGCTTTTTCAGGCGCCAGGGATAATGTTGAACCAGTATTAAACTTTTCATTAAATAACGCATCGCTTGTCTTAAGGGTGTTTATAAAATTATTTTCTTCGGCCAGGATTATTTGCGCAATATCTTCTCGTCGTTCGCTCAATTCCGGATACGGCTTTTCCATGGTTTCTGCGACCACCGGCACCAGCGTGTAAAGGAACGGCCCATTGATGCCCAGAGACCTTAAGTGCAAGGAGCTTTTACGAATAAGCTTCCTTACTACATAGCCCCGCGATTCATTTGAAGGCAATACCCCATCATATATCGCAAAGGTGATAGCCCGTATATGGTCGGAAACCGCATATAAGAGCTGTTTTTCCTTGCTGTTTTCTGAGTTACAATGCCTGCGTATCTCCTGGATGATCCCGGCAAACAAGTCTGTCTCAAAATTGCTTGATACCCCCTGCATGACCGCTGCCAGCCTTTCAAGGCCCATGCCTGTATCGATATTTTTCTTGGGCAACGGTTCTAGCGTCCCTGCGCCTTTACGGTTGAACTGCGTAAACACAAGGTTCCATACTTCAACAAATCTGCCGCAGTCGCAGGCAGGAGTACACCCGGGCTTCTTGCAGCCTACGGCTGGGCCCCGGTCAAAGAATATCTCAGAACACGGGCCGCAAGGACCATTAGGCCCCTTGGTCTTTGCTTCTGCGGGCCAAAAATTATCCTTATCCCCGAGCTTGACTATTTTAGATTGGGGGATCTTGATTTCATCCTTCCAGATGCGGTATGCCTCTTCGTCTCCCTTATACACTGAAACCCATAATTTTTCCTTGTGAATCTTAAGTACCCCCGTCAGAAATTCCCACGCCCAGCAAATAGCATCCTGCTTAAAGTAGTCGCCGAATGAGAAATTCCCAAGCATCTCAAAAAAGGTATGATGGTATTCGGTATTGCCCACCTTATCGAGGTCATCGGTGCGTAAACAGCGTTGTGAAGAAGCTGCCCGCGTAAAACCGGTAATTTGCCCTAAAAACTGTTTCTTGAACTGGTTCATCCCCGCAGGAGTAAACAGCACGGTAGGGTCATCGGAAGGCACAAGCGAATCACTGGAAACAATCCTGTGCTTCTTGGACTTGAAAAATTCAAGAAATTTCTCTCTTAGGCTGTCTGCCTTCATTCTTTCACTAATCGGTTAATGGCCTCAGCTATCACATCAGATGAAAAACCGCGCCGGATCAGGTATCCGTATAAACGCCTTTTTTGTGTAACTGTATCTTTATCCGCGTAATTTCTTAATTTCTTGAGCGCTATCACGTCTACTATTTTATTTTCAGGGTAGCGCGCACCCGCTTCTGCGCAAACCTGATCGATAATTTCCGCTGCAATCCCTTTTATTCTCAGTTCCTGCTTGACCCTACGTAAACCAAAAGGCTTTTTCAAACGGCTTTCGGTCCAAGCAACGGCAAAACGCCTATCATCAAGAAATCCTTTCTCCTTAAGAAATGCGAGGACCTCTTCGATAACTTTTATGGCAAATTCTTTCCTCTCAAGTCGGTTCCGGATTTCTTTCTCGCTTCTTTGTCTGAATTTAAGAAGCAGGAAGGAGTATTCTTTAGCCCTCTCAAAGGTATCAACGGTTCTTCTGTTGCGCACTCTCTTTCAATAAATAATATCGCGCTCTTTACGATAGCCCCTGTTTTTTTTAAGCACCTTCAGGCAAACGCAATCTTTTTTCTTACTTCTTTTTCAATCTCTTCCTGCAGTTTTGGCTTTTCTTTAAGCGTCTTGATTGCTGCATCCCTGCCCTGGCCGATCTTTTCATCTTTAAAGGAAAGCCACGTGCCGCTTTTCTGGATTACCTCCTGTGCGATGCCCGCATCAACAACTGCCCCGGTCTTGACAACCCCTTCATTGTGCAGTATCTCGAATTCTGCCTCCTTAAAGGGTGGTGCAACTTTATTTTTCACTACCCGCGCCCTCACCCTATTACCGATGACATTATCTCCTGACTTCAACGTCGCGATCCTCCTCAAATCAAGCCGCACTGAGGCATAGAACTTAAGCGCCCTGCCCCCGGGAGTCGTTTCAGGAGAACCGAACATTACCCCTATTTTTTCACGGATCTGATTGATAAAAATAACACAGGTACGCGATTTACTTATTGCGCCTGTGAGCTTTCGCAGCGCCTGCGACATAAGGCGCGCCTGAAGTCCCATATGAGAATCCCCCATCTCGCCTTCGATTTCAGCGCGGGGAGTAAGCGCAGCTACCGAATCAATCACCACCAGGTCAACCGCATTGGAACGCACCAAGGTCTCGGCTATCTCCAGGGCCTGTTCACCTGTATCCGGCTGAGAAATAAGCAAATCATCGAGGTTGACCCCGATTATCTTGGCATAATTGGAATCAAATGCGTGCTCCGCATCGATAAACGCGGCTACCCCGCCCTTCTTCTGGATCTCCTTGGTCACGCTTAAGGTAAGGGTCGTCTTTCCTGATGCCTCTGGCCCGAACACCTCGATTACCCTGCCGCGGGGAATCCCGCCCACGCCCAGCGCTACATCAAGGGTAAGGGCGCCCGTTGAAATCGCCTCCACGTCAACAATGACCTTGCTTCCAAGCTTCATAATCGAGCCTTTTCCGAACTGCTTCTCGATCTGGGCGAGTGCTAATTCCAGTGCTTTATGACGGTCTGAAATATGTGTTTCTTCTTTTTTTCTTTCGACTACCATGACTGCCTCCGATTTTTAGTGGGGAATTAGAGTTTAATTATAGCGTAGCAATATCTTAGTGTCAATATATTCGTAGTGAGTATAGAGTTTTGTATGCGTTAGGCGCTCGGCGTTCAGCGTGATGCGTACGGAGTACGGCGCAATACGCATAACGCTGTACGCATTACGCATCCAGCGCTCAATACTCTGTACCCACTACAAACCTTAGCCTTAGCCTTAGCCTTAGCCTTAGCCTTGACCTTAACCTTCTACATATCACCTCCCCTCTGCTTCAATAGACGGTTAAAAAAGGAATTTCTCACGCAAAACTAGGGCGTTTCCAAAACGTTGACATTTAGATTAAAGTATGCTACATTTTCCAATATGGAAGATACTTCTAAGATCAAAGTCGAGCTTGAACGTACCAAAACAGAGCTGGCCATCCTCTATGAAATCTCAAACGCCATGAGGGCCACGCTTAAGCTTGACGAAATCCTCTACATCATTCTTACCGGCGTCACTGCCCATATCGGCCTAGGGTTTAACCGCGCCATGCTCTTTTTGGTCAACGAAAAAGACGGGCTTATCGAGGGGAAAATGGGTATCGGGCCTGAGAGCGGTGAAGAAGCCAACCAGATGTGGAGCAGGATCGAACAAGAACAGATGGATATGGATGACCTCATCAATGCCTATAAGGTATCCATACATATGAAAGAATCGGGGTTCAATCGGCAGGTACAAAACCTGCGCTTCCCCCTCCATGATCAAAAAAGCAATCTACTCTCATTAAGCGTACTTGAGGGGATGCCGCTGCATCTGACGAAAGAGACAATCTCCAATTATGTACACGATCCCATCGTACAGATGCTTAAAACCGAAGAGCTGGTCATTGTGCCCCTTAAGGCAAAAGATAAAGTAAACGGCATCGTGCTTGCGGATAACTTTATTACCAAGAAGCCTATCGGCAAAGACGATGTGCGGATGCTGATCATGCTTTCTAACCAGGCAGGTCTTGCGGTTGAAAATTCCCAGCTCTATGAAATGACGGTGTCCCGGGCGCATTCAGATTCACTGACAGGGCTATGGAACCACGGCTACTTTCAGTACCTTCTCGGTGCTGAACTGGATAAAGCAAAAGCTGCCCCTTCAAGCGTAAGCCTTATGATGCTGGATATTGACGATTTCAAAATATACAACGATTCCTTCGGGCATCAATCGGGAGACAGCATACTCAAAGAGCTGGCTTCCCTCTTAAAAAGCTATTCGCGCAAGATGGACCATGTCTGCCGGTATGGCGGAGAGGAATTTGCAATAATTCTGCCACAGACGGGGAAAAAAGAGTCGTACTACATCGCGGAAAGACTCAGGGAACATATCGCAAAATTTTCTTTTATAAATGAAGAGATACTCCCCAACAAAAAATTGACCGTCAGCATAGGGATTGCCTCATTCCCTGATGACGGCTCAAATGCCCCTGATATCATTGCACAATCCGACAGGGCACTCTACGAAGCAAAAAACAAGGGCAAGAATACAACCTGCTGCCCTGCCCTTGCAATCTAACGTTTACACCGCTACTGGCTCTTCCTCTTTGAGCGGCTCTTTCCTGGTACTTCCGAATTTTACCGATACGATCTTGGAAACCCCGGATTCCTCCATTGTGATACCATACATCACGTTGGCGTTGGCAATGGTACGCTTGTTGTGGGTGATGACGATAAACTGGGAATCTTTTATAAATTCCTGGAACAGCCTGCCGAACCTGTCCACATTAGCTTCATCGAGCGCTGCGTCGATCTCATCAAGTATGCAGAAAGGCGCGGGCTTAACCTTAAAGACGGCAAATATGAGCGCGATTGCCGACATCGACTTCTCGCCTCCCGAAAGCAAAAGCACGTTTTGCAACTTCTTCCCCGGAGGCCGGCAGATGATCTCGATGCCGGATTCAAGCGGGTTCTGTTCATCGATAAGGAACAGTTGCGCATCCCCGCCGTTAAAAAGCAGCCTGAAATAATTCTTGAATTCGACGGATACTTTCTCAAACGTCTCAAGAAACATCTTCTTGGTGGTCTGGTTTATTTTGCGGATTGCCTCCTGCAGCGATTCCTTGGCTGAACCTAAGTCGCCCTGCTGCTGAATAAGAAAATCGTATCGTTTCTTCAACTCATCGTACTCTTCGATAGCCACAAGGTTCACCGTACCGTAGGAATCAAGTTTTTCACGCAGCGCCTGGATCTGGCCGGATACTACTTCTTCTTCGATGGGCTCTGCGAGAACAGGCATTTCCTGCGCCCCTGCATCCAGATCGACCTTATACGCCTGCAAAAGCCTTTCCTTGATGCCTGAATACTTAAAATCCAATTCCTTGTCCTGCATCTGCAGACTATGCACTGAATCCTTAAGCGCCTCTATCTCCTGCCTGTGCCCTTCTATATCATGGCTGATTTCTTTGAGCTGACGACTCATAAGAGCAAATTCTTCCCCGGTTGTCTTGAGTGTAGCGTTTTTGCACTCGATAGATTTTCTTGTTTCGATTATTCGCGCCTCCAGGCCTTTGATTTCATCCGCAAGGGCGCCTTTCTTGCGTTCCCCTTCTTTGAGCTGACCTTCTAGGGCATTCAGTGCATCCTTGTCTTGTTGGTAATCATCTTCCAGCGATTTAAGTGTATTCTCTTCGGAAGCTACGCGCCTTGCCAGCGCATCGAGCTCGGTCTTGATCTGCGTAATGCGTACGATAATCTCTTCCTTAAGGCCTGCGCTCGTCTCAATATTCTTCTGCTCATCGTGTATCAGCGTTTCTTTCCTTTTATTTTCTTCCTCCAGTGTCTGAAGGCACCCCTTCTTCTCTACCATTGTCGCATTAAGTTCGCTTAGTTGCGAAGAGACGTCCGAAAGTTCAATGCCTATCACCTGAAGTTCTTCGTTCAGTTTATCCAGTTGTACCTCGACGTTCTGATGCACTGCCTGTTTATTTGCCAGCAACAGCTGTGTTTCCTGCAGCTTCTGCTGCATAGCTAAAATATCATTGTTCAATTGACCTATCTGGGCTTGGTGAGCCGACCTTATTGATTGTATGCTCTTGATTTTTTCTTCGATCTGTACGATTTTTACAGTCACCCTCTGCTCGTCCAGGTCGATAGGCTTGGCTTCTCCCGAAACCTTGACCGTTACCCCTGCTGGAGAAGCCCCTAAAGGGGAATCGTCTTTAAAGATATCCTTTACCTTGATAATCAAACCTGAGATGCCCTCCGGCAAAGGCTTATCTAAGTGCACAACTGCATTCATAGATGTGGCGATATCTTCGTATTGTATTTTAAGCTTATCCAAAAATTCCTTATATGATTGCATGGTTAATAGCTGTTTCTCAAAACCGGCAATCTCATCTTCTAACCCGGAAAGGGCTCGATTCCTATCAACGAGCTGACTATTGAGTTGCGTTATCTGTTCAGAGTAGTGTACGGCAGAGGTTTCGGTTTCGCGTACCTCTTGCCTGACGCGCGCCAATCCTTCCTCAACGAAAGCCTTTTCTTCTTGCGCTTTGGCCCTTTCGATCTCAAGGCGTTTTTTACGGGCAAGGTATATTTGTTCTTTAGCAGCAAGGTCAGTAATTTCGTTTCTTGCCTGCGTCGTTTTGGCGGCCGCATCGAGTATTGTCCGCTTGGAATCGGCTATCCTCTCCAAGGAAGTTTTTATCGAAGCAACGACTTCGTTAAATTCCTTCTCCTTCTTCTCAAGCAATAGTGTCTTCTCTGCGATAGCCTGTTTCACCTTGATCTGCTCATCTATCAGAAGGTTTAACTTTTCCTCATCCTGCGCAAGCCTCTGGGTAGCCTGCCCGACCTGTTCTTTAAGTTTCAGCTTATTCTCTTCGAGCTCAAAGAGCCTGTCGTGGTTAAACTGGACATGCTGCGCATCCCTTGAAACAGCGTGCTCAAGCTCGATGATTTCTCCCTTGATGGCCTCGATGCGCCCTTCCCACGTCTTGATCGAAATGGCGTGCTGCGCAATCTGTTCCTCCGCTTCTTTGATCTTCTGCGCATAAGCGTCTTCTTTATCTTGGAAGTTGTCCAGGGAAAGACCGAGCTCGTATTTTTGTTTACGCAATGCCTCTTTCTGAATCAGCCCAATAGAAATTTCTTTTGTTTTCAGCTCCTCAAACGTTTCCTTATACCGCCTAGCCTTGCTTGCCTGTCGCTCAAGCGATCCTATCTGGCGCTTCACTTCCGTGACGATATCATTTACCCTTACAAGGTTCTGCTCTGTTTCGTCGAGCTTGCGCAGCGCCTCCCGCTTCTGGCTCTTGTACTTGGTAATACCCGCAGCCTCATCAAACACAAGCCTCCTGTCTTCAGGCCTGGAGCTTAAGATAAGGTCAATCTTGCCCTGCGCAACCAACGAATAGCTTTCAGCCCCTATGCCTGTACCCATCAGCAAATCAAGAATGTCTTTGAGCCTCACCGGGGCTCTGTTTATAAGATAGTCGCTTTCCCCGGACTGAAAAACCCTGCGGGTCACAATTAACTCATCGTCATCAATGGCAAAAAATCTCCCCCTGTTGTCAAAGGTAAGGCTTACCTCAGCCATGCCCAGCGCAGGTTTTGAATCGGTGCCGTTAAAAATCACATCTTCCATTTGCGAACCGCGCAGCGATTTCACCGACTGTTCCCCCAAAACCCACCGGATACTATCGAATATGTTGGACTTACCGCAGCCGTTAGGCCCTACTATCGCGGTAATGCCGGGTTCAAAATTCAGGACAGTCTTATGCATAAATGATTTAAACCCTACCAACTCTAATTTTTTAAAATACATGATGCCTCCCCTTTTGTTGTTATTGCGCCTGCCTCTCCATCCAGTTATCTATTTTTTCTTTCTGAAAACGCCATTGTCCGACAAGCTTAATTGCCGGAATCTTATTTTGCTTCAGCCACTCATAAATAGTCCTGCGGCTCACCTTTAGATATCCTGCCAGGTCTTCTATCGTCATTAGTGTTATTGGCATACTGTTTTCTCTTTTTACGTTACGCACAAATTATAGGTAAAAAAAATAAGTTTGTCAATGAAAATCTTTACATTCTTTAACATATACGTTCTAAAGAATGTATTATATTGCTAAAAAGTGTATAATTATGTAAAAAATACAGAACACAAAATGTTTGTAACTGATTGTTTTACAGGTAATTATGGTAGTATATAGATTGGAGAATTAGAAATTGTCTAACTGCTGGGAGTGGGTGCGGGTTATATTCTGGATTTGCTGTCTGGTGTTGGAAACTACAGATTGGTAATTCTGAGCAGGAACAGAAACGTCAAGACTTACGCCCGCCGTTTCGTTTGCGGGGACAAAAGGCTTATAATACGTTTTGAGCAATAAATAGAACATATAACATACGATGGCGGCTGTCAAAAGAAGACCGATTAAACCTAAAGCAAAACCCTTCTCTCTTCTGCGCGAAGACAATGCGGTCATCATTTCCGGAATACCTCTTCTAATTTTTTCGCCAGTGCAGGAACAATCTGAAAAAGGTCACCGACAATGCCATACGTAGCAACCTTAAATATAGGCGCGTCGGGATCTTTGTTGATAGCGATGATAACTTTTGAAGACTGCATGCCGACTAAGTGCTGGATCTGGCCTGAAATACCGCAGGCAATGTAAACTTTAGGCGCGACAGTCCTTCCGGTCTGGCCTACCTGATGCGAATAAGGCATCCACCCTGCATCCACTGCAGCACGGGAAGCACCTACCGCAGCACCTATTACCTTGGCTAAATTTTCTAATAGTTTGAAATTCTCAGGCCCCCCCATACCTCTGCCGCCGGAAACAATAATATCGGCTTCTGCCAGATTAACCAGGTTTTCTAGCTCGTCGACGATATCTAATAACTTAGTACGGGAAGCATAAAGCGAACGGTCAAAGCCCTCTTTGATAATTTTTCCCTTACGCCGTTTATCCGGCTCCATGGGCTGCATCACCTTATGCCTTACCGTTGCCATCTGCGGCCGGTGGTTAGGACTAATGATGGTCGCCATAATATTTCCGCCAAACGCCGGGCGGGTCTGAAGTAATATTTTTTTCTGCGGGTCAATATCCAGGCCCGTGCAGTCCGCAGTCAGGCCAGCGTCTATGGTAATCGCAACCCGGGAAATCAAAGACCTCCCAATAGAGGTCGCTCCGCAAAGTAAAATCTCTGGCTTATATTTTCTGACCAGTTCTACCAAAATATTGGTATAAGGCTCATCCTGGAAATTGGCCAGTTCCGGGGCCTCAACCAAGTAAATAGTATCTGCTCCGCGCCAAATCAGCTCATCAAGCTGGCCAGTGAGATCGTGCCCGATCAAAACACCGCTCACTGTGCAATCTAGTTTCTTGGCCAAATCCTGAGCTTTTCCTAAAAGCTCATACGCAACAGACTGGATTTTTCCGTTCTTTTGCTCGATGAATACCCAAATCCCTTTATAATCCTTGATATCGGGGATCGTACATTGCGCCTTGGGTTTCTCTAATAATATCGCCTTGAATTTACAAGAAGGCACGCACGCCCCGCAAAGATTGCATTTATTTAAATCAATGGTTGCCTTCTTATCCATAATGCGGATGGCGTCAAAAGGGCAGACCTTTACGCATAAGGTACAACCGGTGCATTTTTCTAAGATTATCTGAATAGGCATAGTTAGGCTGCTGTGTCTTTTACTATTTCCGCAAGTTGACTTACAATTTCAGGGACCTCGCCTTTAAGCATCTGACCTCCCGCTCTTTGGGGAGGAGTAAAAATCTTGACTACCTGGGTAGGAGAACCGCATAAGCCGATTTTCTGAGAATCAAGATTTAGCTCTTTCTGCGACCATACGGTAATCTTTGACTGTTTGGCGCGCATCATTCCTTTTAAAGAAGGCAGCCTTGGCTCGTTGATTTCCTTGACAACAGTGAGCAGTGCGGGCAATGGAGTCTCGATAATTTCGTAGCCTTCCTCCATCATCCGCTCCACGCGCATGGATTGCCCTTTTACTTCCTCTATCTTTTTCACATAAGTCACCTGGGGGACATCCAAATGCGTGGATATCCCGGGCCCCACCTGTGCCGTGTCTCCGTCAGAAGCCTGCTTGCCGCAGAGTATCACATCAAATGCCCCGAGCTTCTTTATTGCCGCGGATAAAGTATAACTGGTAGCCCAGGTATCGCTTCCGGCAAATGCGCGGTCGCAAATAAGGATTCCTTCGTCAGCACCCATGGAAATTGCTTCCCTGAGCACGGCTTCTGCCTGCGGAGGCCCCATAGTAATAACCGTGACCTTGCCTGTGTTTTTTTCCTTCAGCCGCACGCCTTCTTCTATCGCATACATATCAAAAGGGTTAACGATAGATTTGACTCCCTCGCGGATAAGCGTATTCGTCTCGGGGTTAATCCTCACTTCGGTAGTCTCGGGAACCTGCTTGATACAGACAATAATATTCATACTATCATAAGGTTGAGGTCAAGGCTTAGGTTGAGGCAATAACCTCTCCTTAGCCTTTAGCCTTAACCTTTCTCTACTTCGCCATCTCTTTGATTAGCTGGAGCGCGATGATGTTGCGTTGAATCTGGTTTGTGCCTTCGTAAATCTGGGTAATTTTTGCATCACGCATGTATTTTTCTATAGGATAATCCTTCATATAACCGTATCCGCCGAATATCTGTAGCGCATCAGTAGTGACTTTCATCGCTACGTCAGAAGCAAATAACTTGGCCATCGCTGATTCTTTTCCCACGTCTTTTATTCCGGAATCAACCATCCGCGCGACAGAATACACAAGCGCGCGCGCTGCCTCAATCTCTGTTGCCATATCGGCAAGCATCCACTGGATGCCTTGAAAGCTAGAAATGGACCTACCGAACTGATGCCTTTCTTTGGCGTATTTCGTTGCCAACTCCAATGCCCCCTGGGCAATACCTAAGGCCTGCGCAGCAACACCCGGCCTTGACACATCGAATGTCTTCATGGTGACAATAAAACCCATACCTTCTTTAGAAAGAAGGTTTGCCGCTGGGATCTTACAATCGTTGAATACCAATTCCTGGGTTACTGATGCCCTAATACCCAGCTTCTCTTCCTTTTTCCCGAATGTAAAACCCGGCGTGCCCTTTTCGACGATAAACGCTGACGCGCCGCGCGCGCCCTTATTTTTGTCAGTCATGGCAACAACCGTATACACCTGGGCTTCCCCGCCGTTAGTAATAAAGTGCTTTGTACCGTTGAGCACATAGTGATCTCCGGTTTTCTTCGCGGTGGTTTTTATCGCCGAGGCGTCCGAGCCTGCCTCGGGTTCGGTAAGGCCGAACGCAGCAACCTTACTACCTTTGGCCAGGTCAGGAAGATACTTCTTCTTTTGCGCATCATTGCCGTAGAGTATGATCGGAAAAGTACCCAATGCCGATGCTGCGTAGCAGACTGCAATGCCTCCGCAGGCGCGGGACAACTCTTCGGTAACAAGGCAAAGGCTCAACACGCTTGTGCCTAACCCGCCGTATTCCTCAGGTATAAAAAGCCCAAAGAGATCAGATTCACCAAGCACCTTCATCACGTCCCAGGGAAATTCTTCAGTCTGGTCGTATTTTGCAGCAACAGGCCTGACTTTCTCCTCTGCGATTTTATGCGCAAGATCCCTGATCATTTTCTGTTCATCGTTAAGCAAATAATCCATCGGTTCCCTCCTGTGAAATTTAAAGTTTTTTAATCAGGGCGGTTTCTTGGCAATCCGGAAATTTGGCGCAACGTATGCATTCCACCCAAATCTTATGCGGCAGCTGGGAGTGATTGATTTTGACGAACCCGAATTTTTTGAAATAGTCCGGTTTATACGTAAGCACGAATAACTTCTTAGCACCCAATACCCTTGCCTCCCCTATGCAAGTAAGCACCAACTCCCTGCCTATCCCTTTATGTTGTTTTTCTTTTTTGACGGCGAGTGATTTTACCTCTGCCAGGTCGTCCCATGAGATATGCAGGGCGCAGCACCCGACGATTTTTCCTTTATCCTCGTAAATCCAGAAATCACGGATTGTCTCGTATAATTCGTTGAGCGAGCGCGCAAGCATCAAATCTTTCTTGGCAAAAGAATTGATTAACCCTTGTATCGCCTTTAT
>QZKA01000031.1 GCA_003598135.1 Candidatus Omnitrophota bacterium | reverse complement strand
GGTAAAGTCTTATCTGAACTTTTGAAGTTTGAATTCAAGGAGTAAACATATTATATAGGAATGTCAGGCAGGTGTTGGAAGGCGGTTAAGATGAGGCATGTGTTTAGCCATTTCTCAGAGTTTAAAGAAAATATATACAACAAACACCTCATGCTGTTTTTAGATTACGACGGGACTTTAACGCCCATTGTCGATAAGCCGCAGAGGGCGCTTTTGTCTAAAAAGACGAAGCAACTATTGAGTGATTTGACACGGCAGAGAGATTATACTATAGTAGTTATTACGGGGAGAGCGTTAAAAGATATCAAGCGGTTAGTCGGTATCAAGGGGATCATATATGTAGGTAATCACGGTTTTGAGATTGAAGGGCCGCAGATAAGGTTCAGGAGCCCTGTGTATTCGGGTTTCAGAAAGATACTCCGAGAGCTTAAGCCAGAAATTTTAGAACAGGTATCCCGATTTAAAGGCGTATTTCTTGAAGATAAGGGTTTTTCTTTAAGCTTGCATTACCGCCTTGCAAAGCGCAGCCTAATTTCTGAAATAAAAACAGCGTTTGAGAAATCTGTAATGGAGTATATGCTTACGCATAAGGTAAAGACGAACTCAGGAAAGATGGTGATGGAGATAAGGCCGCCAGTTCCTTGGGATAAAGGCAAGGCAGTGCTTTGGCTATTCGCGAGGCAGAAATTCGCAAATAAAGCAGTTCCCCTTTTGCCGCTTTATATCGGCGATGATATCACTGATGATGATGCGTTCAGGGCGCTGAGGAATAAGGGGATAGGGGTATATGTTGGCACACCGAAGGAATCCTACGCGCGGTTCTATGTGCGTAACACAAAAGAGGTGTTGCGGTTGTTCCAAGAGCTTCTGCGGCTTAAAGAAGGAGATACTCAGTGCCGGAATTGAAAAAAGCGAAAGAACCTTTCAGATTTTATACACGTTTGCATCTTTCAGGGCTTACGGGCTTACGGGCTTCTACCCTGAACCAGCTGCTTGTGCTTATTAAGGAAGTGCCTGGCTCTTGTATTTATCACCATACCCACCGGTTTCTTCAGCAGCATCAGTATCTTTCTCCTGAGCCGCCGAACGATTTTGCGTACTGGGTAACCGAGGTCCTGGGAGAAGATGAGCTGGGAGAGAAATTGGCCAGCGTTGATACAATTCAGTTTAATACCATCAGGGCATTGCGAGAACGCATCATTGAGACCATTGACTCGTATTTGAAGAATAGCCCTTTAGCAAAAATGAAATTTTCCCACGAGGGGGATGAGTTCTATTTTATAAAATCAGTCAGCTTTGTGCTGCCTACGAATTATGTAGTATATGACCTTAACGAATTTGTGGATGTGTTAACCAAGATTACTATTGACTCCATTTATTTTCATATCTTTGAAGCCCGCCTGAGGCTTGAGAAGGCAAATAACGATTTTTCCAATTGGATCGAGAGTTCGTTCGGAGATAAGGAATTAGCGGATTCTATCAACAAGCTTGATCCCTATACCTATACGATCGAAGATTTACGTAAAACCATGATCAGGATTATTAAGAGAAAGATTGCACGTTACGATGGCAAAGGTTGAAGAATATATCCCTATCGTAGGCCAGTCTATTATTGATGACTTAAGGCTCCTAGCGGAAAAATTAAAGGGCAAGGTCATCCAGCAGATTAATTCTACTTCTGTCGGAGGCGGAGTTGCTGAGATTTTGACCAACATGGTCCCTCTTTTAAGGGAGCTGGGGGTAGATACGCGATGGGATTTGATAAAGGGAGGGGAGCAGTTTTTCCAGGTCACCAAGAAGTTTCACAATGCCCTTCACGGCAGGTCGGAAGAAATCCTGCAGTCCGACTTCGACGTATTCATGGAAACGAGCAGGGAGAATATCAAAGAGGTTAATATATACGGGGATATCGTATTTATCCATGATCCGCAACCGATTGCACTGGTTGAAAAAAAGACGACTAATAAATGGATCTGGCGTTGCCACATAGATGTATCTAGCCCAAATCAGAAGGTATGGGGTTTCTTAAAAAATTTCATTTCAAAGTATGATGCCGCGGTTTTTTCTGCGCCGAGCTTTTCTCAGAAATTGCCTATTCATCAGTTTTTGATTTCTCCTTCCATTGACCCCTTAAGTGATAAGAACAAAGAAATTCCTCAAGAGACAATCGATGCGGTATTGAAGAAGTATCGTATATCCCCTGACAAGCCGATCATTACGCAGATTTCACGTTTTGACCGTCTCAAAGACCCCTTAGGAGTGATCGAGGCCTACAAGAGGGTGAGAAAATATAATATCTGCCAGCTGATTCTTGCGGGTGGTACAGCGATTGATGATCCCGAGGGTGCTAAGGTGCTTGAAGAAGTCAAGGAGGCATCGTCAGACGACCCCGATATCCATATTCTGCTTTTGCCTCAGAACGATATTGAAGTCAACGCGCTGCAAAGAGCCTCGGCGGTCATAGTGCAGAAATCGATAAGGGAAGGGTTTGGCCTTACGGTGACAGAGGCCTTGTGGAAAGCAAAGCCTGTGGTTGCTTCCAATGTTGGCGGGATCCCCCTTCAGATAAAACACAAATATTCGGGACTTCTTTGCCATTCGATCGAAGGGGCAAGTTTTGCCATAAAGCAACTTTTGAATAGCCCCGAGTACGCCACGAAGCTTGGCCTGAACGGGAGAGAGCACATCAGGAACAATTTTCTCGTTACCCGCCATTTGCGGGAATACATGCTTCTATTCCTTTCAGCCTACCACACCGAAGATATCGTATACCTATAATCATAAAGGAGTAATCAATGGATGCTTTTTTATGGGCAATGGTAAGTGCCTCTATCTGGGGAGTTGTGCCTTTATTGGAAAAAATCGGCCTGATGAAGTCAACGCCACTTGCTGGTTTATTTTACCGCTGCATTGGAGTGGTTATTGGACTTGTGGTCCTTTTGTGCGTGGTCAAACCACGCGAGATCAGGTCGGTTGATCCGCGCTCTGCGTTCCTGCTTGTCTTAAGCGGATTTCTTGCCAGTTTCATAGCACAGATTTGTTTTTATAACGGATTAAAACTAGGTCAGGTTTCCAGGGTAGTACCGGTTTCAGGAAGCTATCCTTTTATCTCATTCCTTCTTGGGGTCGTTTTACTGGGCGAATCATTCAGCCCGCAAAAGATGGCCGGAGTTTTTCTGATTATCACGGGGATTTGGGCCTTGAGGCTTGGATAATCCTTAAAAGGGCTTGCCCGCGTCGATTTCTTGTGCTAAACTACCCATAAAATTGTAAGATACTGAGAGAGTTGTATGAAAGTTATTTTGATTGAGCCGCGCGCCTCGGAAATAAACGTATATAGTAAGATACTTATGCCCTTGCTGGGCACAAAGGCCTATCAGGACCTGGAAAATGAGAAGCGCATTTTTACGAAAGACTGGAGTCTCTACGATGGACAACATATCGTATTTAAACCGCACCTGCTTTCTGCACGCGAACTCCAGCTCAGCGTCCTTAAGGCCTATTCAAAGTTTTATTCGCTTACACGGGCCCTTTCCGGCCTTATAAAATTGAATTTCCGTAACGCGATGTTTAATTTTATGGGGTATTCTATTGTCAGGCAGTGGAAGAAATAAAACAGCGGCATGAGTTGGCTTAAAAAAATTGAAACAAATACAATCTAGGAGGGAAACGATGGACAAGAAGTTAGAAAAAGCGCTACAGGAACAAATAAAGAACGAACTGTATTCTGCTTATTTGTATCTTTCCATGGCAAGCTACGCGGATACAAGTAATTTGCCCGGGTTCGGCCACTGGTTCAAAGTGCAGGCAAAAGAAGAGCACGCGCATGCAATGAAATTCTATGTCTATCTTATCGATAGGGGTGTGCGGGTATTATTGCAGGCCATCCCAGAGCCGGATGCCGAATTCGCATCCTGCCTTGATCTTTTTGAGGGGGCGCTTACCCATGAAAAAAAGGTTACCGCAATGATCGAAAAACTCTGCCTGCTTGCTGATGAAGCAAAGGATTATGCAACGTTAGCTTTCCTGCAGTGGTTTATTACCGAACAGATTGAGGAAGAAAAGAACGCAAATGCGATCTTGGAAGATTTGAAAAAGCTTAAAGCCGGCCCTTCTGCTGGATTGATGATGCTGGATAGGGAATTGGCAAAGAGGGAAGGTTAATCGTTAACCGTTGGCCCTCATACATGAAAAGGGATGCCTTTCTATTTGTGAGGGCATCCCTTTTATTTAATCAGGGACGGTTTTTAAGCCTATCGAAAGCTGTTCTTACGCGGGAGCATGTTTGGTTAAGGTAAGAATCGTCACTAGGAAGTAAGAATGATAATTTTATTAGGAGTTTTATTTTTGGCGGGTCTTGGTCTTGTTGCATACGGGCTCTTCGGAGAATACAATGCATCCGGAGAAAAGCCGAAAAGAAAAAAAGACGACCGCTTTTTTTGGGGAAGGCCAAAGCCGGCAATGCCTGAATCCCTCCCACAGGCAGAGGCGGATGGTTCCTTATTATTCAAAGAGGAATTTAACAAGCTTAAGGCTGATTTTGAAGAGGTAAAAAAATCATATGAACAATCGAAAAAGAGAGAATTGGAATTAGAGGGGGAACTAAAGAAAAAGCAGGAGTGGGTGGAAAAGGCCGAAGAGGCGGCAAATAAGTTAAAAGAGCGCAGCAATCAGTACGAAATCAAGTTTATAGAGAAAGATAAAGAATTGCAGGCAGAATTTGCAAAGAATGTGAATGCCAACAGGGAAATTGCGGAGTTCAAAGAGAGTAATAAAGCCCTAGAGAAAGAAAGCAAGGAAAAAAACGAAGCGATTGAAGTTTCTAAGCACAAGATCGAAAAATACGACGAGCAAATCAAGGAACTCCAGGAAAAAATGAAGGCCTTGAAAAAGCACCAGGAAACCAGCGAATGGGTTCCCAAGATTGAATTTAACAAGCTCAATGAAGAATATACGGAACTGGAAAAAGAGCTTGAGCAGAAAGAAGAGCGGATAAAGGCCCTGGAAGAGAAATTACGCGCGCAAGGACAGCAAGCCTCTGTCCAGACACAAGGAGCCATCGTTGCCGAACCCATAGCTACGCCGGCAACAGTTGAGGCGAGCCAGGAGGAAGCAAAGCCAGTCGTACAGGAAGTGCCTGAATCATTGCCAGAACAAGCGCCTCAAGAGCAAGAGATAGAAGAGCCTCAGGCTCAGGAGCTAAAGCCAGAGGTTAAGGAGAAGAAGGTAAAGAAAGAAAAAGAAGAACTGGTCAGGCCGGTTCCCAAGACCAGCCTTGAGAAGATAAGAAATATTGGGATTATGGCGCATATCGATGCGGGAAAGACGACCATCACCGAGCGAATTTTGTATTATACAGGCCGTTCCTATAAGATCGGCGAGGTTCATGAGGGCAAGGCGCAGATGGACTGGATGAAACAGGAGCAGGAGCGCGGCATTACGATTACTGCTGCGGCAACTACCTGTAATTGGAATGACACAAGGATTACTATTATTGATACGCCTGGCCACGTTGATTTTACCGCAGAGGTCGAAAGGAGTCTGCGGGTGCTTGATGGCGCGGTTGCCGTATTCTGCGCCGTAGGCGGAGTTGAATCTCAGTCTGAAACGGTATGGCATCAGTCTGATAAATATAACGTGCCCAAGATCGCTTTCATCAATAAGATGGACCGGACAGGGGCTGATTTCTTCGGCGTGCTCAAAAGCATCGAAGAGCGTTGCGGGGCGAATGTGATTCCGATAGAGATTCCCCTTGGCGCAGAGTCAGATTTCCGCGGCGTCATTGACTTGATCGAGATGAAGGCGTATCTTTATAAAGACGAGACCCAAGGCAAGGAATTTGGTATCGAAGAGATCCCTCAGGATTTATTAGAAAACGCCAAGCAATATCGCCACACTATGCTTGAGAAAGCCGCTTTTTTCGACGACACACTGACCAAAAAGATGCTTGAATCCGAGGATTCGGTTTCACCGCAGGAGATAAGGCAGGTATTACGCAAAGCCACTCTTGCCAATAAAGCGGTCGTCGCGCTTTGCGGTTCCGCGCTTAAAAATAAAGGGGTCCAGAAACTATTGGATGCGATAGTATACTATCTGCCTTCTCCGGCAGAGCTGCCTGCGGTTATTGCCCATGACGCCAATGAAGCAGAAAAGACAATCGAAAAGAAGCCCGACATAAACGAACCCCTGGCTGCGCTCGCCTTTAAAGTGCAATCTGATCCACATATGGGGAAATTGGTGTATGTGCGTATTTATTCCGGTTTTCTGGCTTCTGGAATGTATGCGCTTAATGTTGGCAAAAACAAGAAAGAAAGAATTGGTAGAATCGTTCAGATGCATGCGAATCAGCGTGAAAACATCGAATATTCGTTTGCCGGAGATATTGTTGCAGTAATAGGATTGGCACATACCTCTACTGGTGATACCTTAAGCGACGTTGACCATCCATTGTTGCTTGAAGCAATGAAATTCCCTGTTCCGGTAGTTTCGTTGAGTGTTAAGCCTAAGAGCCGGCAGGACCAGGACAAGCTCGGCAAGGGCCTTTCCAAATTACTTGATGAAGACCCTACCTTTTCGCTGCAGGCTAACCAGGAAACAGGAGAGACCATACTTACCGGTATGGGCGAGCTCCACCTTGAGATCATAGTTGACAGGCTTAAGACAGAATTCAACGTTGAAGTCGAGGTAGGCCAGCCAAAGGTTGCGTATCGCGAAACCATCCTGTCTTCAGGTAGCGATGAGTACAAGCACGTAAAGCAATCCGGCGGCAGGGGGCAATATGGCCATGTCGTGATGGAACTTTCTCCGCTTCCAGAGGCAGGCTATCAATTTGTCGACA
The DNA here is from genome assembly GCA_003598135.1 of Candidatus Omnitrophota bacterium. Lineage (GTDB taxonomy): Bacteria > Omnitrophota > Gorgyraeia > Gygaellales > Profunditerraquicolaceae > SURF-25. Next base: position 26,856 of record QZKA01000031.1, on the reverse strand, counting down.
GCATCAAAGGAGGCGCAATTCCCAAATCTTTTATACCGGCGGTTGAGAAGGGCGTGAATGAAGCGATGCGTGAAGGTTCATATGCTGGTTATCCCGTGGTTGATGTGAAGGTAAACCTTATCGACGGTTCATTCCATGAAGTTGATTCTTCGGAGTTGGCGTTTAAGCTCGCTGCAATCGGATGTTTTAAGAAGGTTTTTATGAAATGCAACCCTGTCCTTCTTGAGCCTTACGTGGAAGTAGAGGCTATTACTCCTGAAGAATATTTGAGCAGCATTGTCGGGAATATTTACTCACGCAGGGGAAAAATATTGAAAGTTGAAAACAAGGCCAATCAAAAGGTAATTACCGCAGAAGCGCCTCTGGCTGAGATGTTTGGATATGCGACGGCATTCCGTTCTTTAAGCAGCGGACGGGCAAATGCGTCAATGCATTTTAAGAAATATATGCAGGTCCCCGCAGAAATTGCCAACAAGATCCTGGAAGAAAAAAGCAAAAAGAACCAGAAAGAATAAGGTTTCCGGCAGGCCGGTTGATTCTCAAAATAGCCTTGATTACCTATAATTCCGAATATATAATAATACGAAACTAACCTATTGGTATCTTAGATGTTAGGCCTCCTACTCAAATGGTTCCTGAATACGCTCGCTTTGTTTGCGGTGGTGCATCTTTTGAAGGGCATTCATTCGGATAGCTGGCAAACTACGGCAACAGCTGCGTTGGTGTTTGGGCTGGTAAACGCGTTTTTAAAACCGCTCGTTATTCTCTTCACTCTGCCTCTTACCATTCTTTCCTTGGGATTATTCACTTTGATTATCAACGGCTTTATGCTTTATCTTGTTTCGAAGATTGTGGAAGGTTTTTATATTACGGATTTCTGGTATGCGTTTTGGGGAGCTGCCTTCTTTAGTATTTTCAGCGCATTGCTCAATCTTTTTATCAACCCCTCCGGTAAATTCCGGTTTCGAAATTTTGCTTCAGGTGATTCCCGTTACAGGCCTGCAGATAATGAGATAATTGACGTCGAGCACAAGAGAGAGGATTAAAAGAGCAGCATTTCCTATATTGTTTTAACCGGAAAGAGAGGGGCAGGATAGATGAGGAAGATTCCGCTCGTTATTCTTTTTTCCTTTTTGTGGATGTGCGCAACTGTAGCTTACGGGAGGGCAGAAATGAAACTTACCAGTCCTGATTTTGTACATAACGGGTATCTCCCTGCTCAGTTTTCCTGCGAGGGACAGGATGTGAATCCTGTACTTGTCATTGAGGGTGTTCCGCCGCGGGCGCAAAGCCTGGCATTAATAATGGATGATCCTGATGCGCCGGGCCGTACCTGGGTGCACTGGGTTGTATACAACATTGAGGTTACCGGCAGGATTGAGAAAAACAGCGTGCCGGGCCAGCAGGGGCTTAATGATTCCGGCAGAAAAGTCTATCACGGGCCCTGCCCGCCCAGCGGTACGCACCGCTATTTTTTTAAGGTATTCGCCCTGGATACAAAATTAAACCTTTCCGGCACCGTAGATAAGCAAGTGCTGGAACGCTCTATGCAGGGACATATACTGGATAGCGCAGAATTGATAGGGCTCTATAAAAGAGGCGCCAGATTATAACAATTCCAAGGGGGGGTCATGAAAAGACTAACAAAAATAGTAGTGGCGATCCTTGTTATTGCGGTTGTGTTATTTATTGCAAGGAATGTCATTGTCAAGGCTGCCTTCCAGGGAGCGGTAAAGCTTATTACAGGCTTACAGCTTGATATCGAGAGTATGCGCATAGGTGCGTTTAAATCCGTTATCGACGTACAGGGACTTCGCCTCCTCAACCCGCCGGGCTTTGTGGATAGGGTAATGTTGGATATACCAAAGATATACCTGCATTACGATATTGGTTCGTTCTTAAGAGGCAAAATACACATCTCGACGCTTGCGCTGAGCCTCAGCGAGTTTATGGTGGTTAAGAATGTTGACGGGCAGGTTAATGTGAATACCCTGACAGCGCTCAAAACCCAAGGAAAGCCGCAAAAAGAAAAGAAAGAGAAAATGCCGGAATTAAGAATAGACCTGATGCAGCTTAAAATAGGAAAAGTGGTGTATAAGGATTATTCTAACAGGGCAGTCCCTGAAGTTACAGAGTTCCGCATCAATATTAACGAAGAGTACCGCAATATTGATAATCCGGTTGCCTTGGTCAGCCTGATTACCTTTAAGGCCCTTACGCATACCACCGTAGGAAGCCTGGCGAATCTCGACTTGGGCCCCTTAAAATTAGCGGCGACTGAATCATTGAAGGGGGCAACAAAATTGGCCTCTGATACTGCATCCAAAGTTGTTGATTTGAGCGAAAAGGCGGGCAAGGCTGCGGTAGGGACAGTTAAGAACGCAACGCAGAAGTTAAAGAGTTTTCTTTCTACGGATAATTAAGCCGTTTTGTCTCTGGTAGGGCTTTTTGTACATTCGCGACCTAAGAATCTTGCTTTTTAAAGGAGGGCTGTCCCGTTAATTTTAAACAAACACTGGTCTTTTAGGGCAGTGAAATTGATTTTTGCCCTTTTATACTATAATAACAACTGGTTTTACCGTTTCAATTTAATACTATGGAAAAAGAAATTGTTTTAGTTGGTGACCGGGTTTTAATTCTGCCTGACGCTGAAAGTAATCGGACCGAACACGGTTTGTACCTACCCGAAGGCGTCAAAGAAAAAGATAAGGTACAGATAGGCAAAATAATCAAAGTAGGCCCAGGTTATCCCATCCCTGATCCTACTGCGACGGAACTGGAGCCGTGGCAGAGCCCCACAGTAGAAAAGAATTATTTTCCGCTCCAGGCAAAGGTGGGGGATACCTGCATTTTTCTGCGTAACGCCGGGATAGAAATCGAATTTGAAACCAATAAATACATAGTAGTCCCTCATTCAGCGATTCTGGTAATCCTGCGGGCTCATGATGCATAAGATCAATCTGCTTTATGTGGTTACCAAGCTGGAATTAGGGGGAGCTCAGCAATACGTTCTCTCCTTCCTTTCTCTCCTGGACAGGGAAAAATTCAACCTTTTCCTTTTTACTTCAGATGAGGGGTATTTATTTGCCGAAGCCGCCGCTTTAAAAGGAGTGACGGTTGAAGGGTCTCGTTTCTTAGAAAGGCCGATTAACCCCATAAGGGATATTGTGGCGTTACGCCAGTTGTACGGATTTATCAAAAAAAACCAAATTGATATAGTCCATACCAACAGCTCTAAGGCGGGAATACTCGGGCGCTGGGCGGCAAAATTAGCCGGGGTAAAGGCAACGGTCCATACGGTGCACGGATGGCCTTTTCACGAGTATCAATTCCCTTGGGAAAAGATTTTTTTTATTGCCTTGGAAAGGCTAACCGCCGGATTAACCGATGTATTTGTCGTCACTTCCGAGAGCGACAGGGTTAAAGGGCTACAAAACGGTATCGGCACCAAGGCCCAATACGAACCGATACATATCGGCTTTCAGCGCGAGCGTTTTACCGCCACGGGCGAAGGGGTAAGAAACGAGTTGGCAATCAAGGGCAACAGCGCAGTGGTAGGCACGGTTTCATGCTTGAAACCACAGAAAGCGCCGCTTGATTTTATCCGTCTTGCATCATTGGTTACAGAAAAAAACCCCGAGCTTAAGGTAAAATTTTTATTGGTCGGTGACGGAGCCTTGCGGCAAAGAGTTGAAAGGGAAATCGATAAAAAGGGACTTAAGGGAAAGGTTATTCTTACGGGTTGGCGAAGAGATATCCCGGAACTGCTCGCAGCAATGGACGTATTTGTACTTACCTCCCGATGGGAAGGGTTCCCTTTTGCGGTGCTTGAGGCGATGGTTGCCGGCAAACCAGTGGTTGCTACGGATACAGGAGCGTTGAGAGAAGTGGTAATCGCAGGCAGCACCGGCTATGTAGTGCCTCCCCGCGCCATGGAAGCAATGGCAGAGAAAATCTCATTTTTATTGCGGCACAAAGATAAGATGAAAGAAATGGGCATTCAGGCAAAAAGAACAGTAGGGCGCGAATTTGATCTTGCACACATGCTGCATCGGACTGAAAAACTGTATCTAAAGCTATATTCACGCAAATACGCCTCATGATATCTGTACATGTGTATATATGGTTCGGTAGTGTGGCGTATACTGCAGTGTTCTTGTATTTTTTGCGCGCTCTAGCCTTAAGGCGGCGCCTGTTACTATCCCAAGGGGTCCCCTTGCTGGGCGGGGTTGCGGTTGGTGCAGGTTTTGTGGGCGCACTTATGTTTGATTATTTTTATGCAGGAGGCCTTCCAAGAGAAGTCTTGGGCATGCTTGTGTCCTCATCCTTGATGCTGGCGTTTGGAATTCTCGACGATTATAGGGAACTGTCGGTTACGCTTAAATTGATGACTCAGTTTGTAGCAGCTGTCCTACTGGTTTGGTTTGGGGTAAAGACCAAGATTATCTATATCGGCTCATTCTTCAATACGGCGGTGACCTTTATTTGGATTATCGGGATTACGAACGCTTTTAATCATTTGGACGTGATGGATGGCTTAGCAGGAGGAGTTGCCTTGATTACAAGTTTAGCCTTGGGCACGATAGCGTATTTGAATCACGACATATATTCTTTTTTTATCGCTCTGCTTATCGCAGGGGTGTCTTTTGTTTTTCTTTGTTTTAATTATCCTCCCGCAAAAGTATATTTAGGCAATAGCGGCAGCCATTTTTTAGGCTTCCTTCTGGGCTCACTTGCCATATTGATCAGTTATGCTCCGGTTAAAAGAGAAGTTGCGCTCCTTTCGCCGATTATCATATTGGGATTGCCTATTTTTGACACCGGCTTCCTTATTGTTACCCGCTTGAGAAATAAGAGGTCTGCGTTTCGAAAAAGCGGGGATCATTTTGCGCTGAGGCTCTTAAAACAGGGCTATTCAGTAAAGGCATCTTTGCGGTATATGCTTTTACTCGCTGTTACCTACGCCTCTTTAGGAGTGTTGCTTAGCCAGGTGTCGAACCAGGCCGGAATGGGCATAATCGTTTTTGTGGCCCTGATAAGTTTTATATTACTAAAACACGTAGGAGCAATAACGGTTGATGCGTAAGAAACGAATAGTAATCGTCGGCGCAGGATTGTCAGGTTTAAGCGTTGCCTGGCATCTTGCACAGAGAGGCAGGGAGGCGCTTATTCTGGAAAAAGAGCGGGAGCCAGGCGGCCTATGCCGTTCAAAACAAAAAGACGGGTTCGTTTTTGATTATTGCGGGCACCTCCTTCATTTTAAAAAAAAATATACGCTGCGCCTTGTGAAGCGTCTCCTCGGAAATAACTTAAGACGGATCAAAAGGAGCGCCTGGGTCTATCATTCAGGAGGCTATATCCCTTATCCGTTCCAGGCGCACCTTGATTGGCTTCCGGAAGGCATACGCAAAGAATGCCTAGAAGGTTTTATACACCGTTCTTCTTACAAAAAAAGCACAACACGCGCAAGGCGTAATTTTTATGATTGGGTACTGGCAACTTTCGGGAAAGGCACGGCGAGGCATTTCATGCTTCCGTATAACGCCAAATTCTGGAAAGTTCCTTTGACCCAAATCACCTGTGATTGGATTGATGGCCTTATCCCTACCGTGAATCCGAGGCAATCGCGCCTAAGGGCAGGAATTCAGAGGTATGGATATAACCATCATTTTTGGTATCCTAAGCAAGGAGGGATAGGCAGTCTATCCGCTGCCCTTGCTGGCAGCCTTAATACTGTTTTTACGAATGCAGAAGTAGTCGAAATCAACACAAAAGAAAAGACCGTAAGGACCTCAAACGGAATGAAAGAAAAATTCGAGACCCTGATCCTTACTCTTCCATTGCCGCTGATTAAAAATATTATTACTCCTCTGCCGCAGCCTATCAAGCAGTTATGCGGCCGGTTGCGTTTTAATTCAATATTCAACCTGAACTTAGGCGTTGATACAAAAGATACCTCAGAGCGGCATTGGGCGTATTATCCTCAGCAGGATATCAGTTTTTTCCGCGTAGGTTTCTTTCATAATTTTTCTCCTTCTGCGGCTCGTGACGGCAGAAGTGCCTTATATGCCGAAGCTGCGTACCGGGCTGATTTGCCGCTACCACTGCCTCGTATGTGCGGGTTGATGCAGGAGGATTTGCAAAAGACGGGCGTGCTTTCCTGCGAAAAGAAGGTGCTCGCGCAGGATAGTAACGTGATTGAATTCGGGTATCCGGTGTATGATTTTAATTATCGCCCGGTTTTAAAAGCGCTTTTTACGCATCTTCTCAGGCACGATATTATTCCCTGCGGCAGGTATGGTGCCTGGAGATATGCTTCTATGGAAGATGTAATCCTTGAAGGCAAAGATGTTGCCGGGAGGCTTTAAGTATGTGCTATTTGCTAAAGACTATCATTGACCGGCGCAGTTTAATCAGGGAGCTGGTGTGCAAGGATTTGAAACTGCGCTATGCAAGGTCAAGGCTTGGTTTCCTCTGGCTCTTCTTAAGCCCTCTTTTGTTGGTAGGGATATTCTACGTTGTGTTCTACAAGTTTTTGCAGGTCAGGACCGAAGAAATGCCGTTTCTTTTGTATTTAATGAGCGCTGTCTTCCCGTGGATGTTCTTTCAGAACTCGCTTAACAGCGCAATTACCAGCCTCTGCGATAACAGGAATTTAATCAGAGAATCAGGGTTTCCCCATTACCTGATACCTCTATCGGTGGTTTTGGTCAATTTCATACAATTCCTGCCTTCTCTTCTGATACTGTTGGTTTCAAGCGCTTTTATGCGGGGCGGACTGCCCATACTGGCAATACTGTTACCGGTCGTATTAGTGATGCACTTTGCGATGACGCTGGGGTTTGCCATTTTATCGTCATTGCTATACGTAAAGGCCAGGGATATAAAATACATTATCGAAATGTGTTTGATCCTGTTGTTTTATCTTACTCCGGTATTTTATCCGCTAACGCTCGTTGAGTCTTCGTTATCGCCTGAGTTATTCAAGCTTTATATGCTTAATCCGTTTGTAGGTTTAATAAGTCTTTATCGGGTAACGGGAGTAAAGGGCGGCTATTATTCAGTGGCCAGGTTCCTGGATATCCAGACCCTCGTGCTTGTCCCTCTCTTCTTTACGGTTTTTATTTTATTGTGCAGCTTTTTATACTATCGGAAAAATAAGCGCAGTATCAATGACCGCCTTTTCTATTAATCATAGTTCTTCGCACAATGTCAGAAAATATAATTGAATTACGCAATCTTGGCAAAAGGTATGAGCTGCCCAGTACCTCATTAAATGTCCTGGCTGTCCGAGTCAAAAATATCTGGGCGCTTAAAGACGTGACTTTTGAGGTAAAAAGAGGAACCATTACCGGTATAATCGGCAGGAATGGCGCAGGAAAGACTACGCTTCTTAACATTATTGCTGGTACGCTTTCATCAAGCGAGGGAAGCCTTATCATAAAAGGGAAAGTGCTCGGCTTGTTTAATCTGGGAGTGGGGTTCCAGGATGAGCTAAGCGGAAAAGAGAATATTTTTTTAAACGCCGCAATCCTGGGAGCGCGCAGAAGAGAGGTCGAGGATAAGCTGGATGCGATAGTCGAATTCTCTGAATTGGGCAACTTTATCCATATGCCTTTGGGTAGTTATTCCCAGGGGATGCGCTTAAGGCTTGGTTTTAGTATTATCGCAAACCTTGAATTTGATATCCTGGTTATTGATGAAGTGCTGGCAGTGGGAGATTCGTTGTTTCAAAGTAAGTGCTTTCAGCGTTTGATGGAGTTTAAACGGTCAGGCAAGACCCTGGTAATTACCAGCCAAAATATGGATTTGGTGCGCCGGCTTTGCGATAAGGTGATTTTACTTGAGCACAGCAGGCTTTTATACGACGGAGCAGCCGAAGAAGGGATACATAGGTATCAGCACGCGCTGGCTACCGAACGTTTTTATGTGGGACAGGCCTATGTATCTTCAGGGTTAGTAGAAAATACAAAAAAATGGGCACAGGATATAGAAGATTGGGGGAAAAAGCTAGGAACCAAAGAGGCGGTAATCGAGAAGGTCGAGTTCATAAACAGATTCGGGTTGCGGTCGAACCGGATAAAGACGAAGGATCCTTTAACCATCAAGGTACAATGCAAGGTGCGCAATACCATCAAAGACCCTCATTTTGGAGTGGCAATTTTTAGGCGCGACGGAGTATATTGCTACGGGCCTAATACCGCATTTGACGGCCATGTAATCGAAATGATGCAACCGGGTAAGGCGAGTTTTGAGTTGCGGTTTAAGGCATTACTATTAGCGCCCGGCGAATACCGCTTTTCTCTGGCAATTTGGGATAAGGACGAGGCCTTGCCTTTCGATTACCACAACGGCTGTTATGTCTTGTATATTACCGGCGAAGATAATAATAACAATGCATTGCTCAATGTCGCTTATGAAGCAGGACCGTCAGGCACAATATGGAGCCGTATCGGGAGGCAGATAGCGCGTAAGGCTTGCATTCCGCGATTGCCCGGACAGGCGCAGGCTTCTTTACTGAATTCCGATATCGCGATAGACTCTGTAAGACTCATAGATCGGAAAGGACGCGCCCAAGATGTATGTATGACTACAGAAGATCTGCGTTTAGAAGTAAAATTCCTGAAATTCCCGGAGGAAAAAAATAATTTCAGCTTCTGGGCGGGAATTTACCGTGATGACGGTATTTATTGCCAGGGCGTACAGATGCCGATAAGAAGAAATGCTGTCTCTTACGCGCTTTTTCCTGTGTTCCCACTTTTACCGGGCGATTACGTTGTCAGGGTTGGCGCGTGGGATCATGTACAAAAGAAATTTATACTATACGAGAACGATGCACTCAAATTCAAAATGGTTTTTAACCACTTAGACCACGGAACTGTTTACTTAAGGCACGAATGGCGATGGTGCATTAAGGCAAAGACATGAATGCTTTCCCGTTTATAAGTTTTATAATCGTGGACTATAACGGCACGCCGTTTCTTAAGGATTGCCTTGTTTCTTTGTATGACCAAGACTATCCGAAAGAAAAAATTGAAATCATCGTGATAGATAATGGCTCAAGCGGTGATTCCGAAAGGCTCATTGCCGGCCACTATCCGCGAGTCAGGTATTTCAAGAACAGTATTAATAATTATTGTGCGGCAAACAATTTAGGGATAAAAAAGTCAAAAGGCGAATTTATCGCGTTGGTGAATAATGACGCGAAGCTCAAATCCGTCTGGTTGAAAGAAATGCTGCGCGTTATGCTCCATCACAAGAAAGCCGGCGCAGCATGCGGAAAAGTATTATTCCCTGATGGCAGGATTCAGGGCACGGGTCATTTAGAGCTTCCTAATTTTTACTGGGCAGATCGTGGTTTTAAAGAAGAAGAGAAGGGGCAGTATTCGCAAGTTGAACAAATTAACAGCATTTCACACTGCGCGGCAATATTCCGCAGGGATTGTATCCGTAAGGCCGGGTTACTCGACGAAGACTTTATTATGTATCTTGAAGATGTAGATATATCCTTAAGGATCGGCGCACAAGGCTGGGAATTATTTTATGTGCCCTTAAGCATAGCGTATCATAAATTCCACGGCTCTATAGATGATGCGAGTGTTGAATTTTTGTGCGAACGCAACAGACTATTGCTGCTGGCTAAGCATTTTCCGGAGAAACTTCCGGATGCCTTGTTCGGTAAAGGTTTTTTTGCAAGGACACAGAACGGAAAAGGCCTGTTGAGCATTCTTCCTTTGGTCTTGGATAAACTCTCTAAGCATCACGACGTTGAAATGACCCGTAGGCTTTTACCCGAAATTTTCGCAGGCGCAGAAAAGATCTTAAGTTACGAAAAAGATTCCCTGATTAAAAGAATAGCCGATGGGCAGGAACAACTTGAATCTTATAAGCGGCAACGTACGATTGAAATCGGCCTTCTGAAAGAAGAAATTGAAAGAAAGGAAAAGGATGTCGCAGTGCAGGGTTCACAACTTACTGAGAAAGAAGCCCTCCTGCAGGAAGTGTCTGCTGAACTGGCCGTACTCAAACAGCGTTGTTCCCGGGCTGAGCAGGAAATCATTGAGAAGGAACAGGGAATTTCTTTAATAAACGAACAGCTCCTGTGTAAAGAGCGAACGCTTAAAGAGGCCTTAGGCGAGATTTTAGGCCTGAAAAACCAATTGAACCAAATATATGATTCTGAGACGTACCGTTTTGTCGCAAAGCCATTATGGAAAATACTTGATTTCTTTAAAGGCAAAAGGATAGTCCGTCATGATTCCCGGGGCAGCGGCATTATTGTTATTAAGCCTTTTTGCGCGGGGATAGGAGATACGCTACAGATACTCAGGCAGCTTCGCCAGTCCAATCATGAGTCCAGGATTGCAATCTTTGCGCATGTACTAGCTCCTGATTACCAAATGCTTGTCAATAATGAATTCGTGCAAGACCGCTATGTATTCAGCCCGGATATCAACCGTTTGACAATGAAGGGCCTGTGTAAGGCACTTGTGCGTATCCGCGGCACACGCTATGATCAGGCAATTGTGTTGGTGGGCGAGCCGGTGTATCAGGGGTATTGGAAGGCTAAGTTATTTGCTTTTTTTTGCGGGGCCCGTCAAACAAAATTTCATTTCATTCGCCCTACGCACACAGAATCGCATGAAACGCACGCAGCGATTAGGTATTTCGGCAAAACCATGTATAGTGTGTTGCGGCTATCCCTTTTTGTGTTTTTATTTATCATCTGTATCGTAATTCCGCTTAAACTCAAAAAGATTTTTCAGAGATGAATATTCTTTTTCTTTCCCGCGATTATCCGCCCTTGCAGATCGGTGGAGTGGGTACCTACGTCTATGAGATTACGCGTCTGCTTGCGAAAATGGGCAATCAGGTGTATGTAATCACAGGCGCGTTTGATGGGCCGCTTGAATATATCGATGAAGGAGTGCACGTGGTGCGCGTCCAGGCTGCTCAGTGGCGCTTCTTTGATGAGTTGCCAATAAGGCTTCAAGGGATAACTGAGCGTGTTGCCTACAGCATATCGGTATCCCAGAAGATCAAGCAGCTCGTCCGCAGGCATAAGATCGACATTATAGAAAGCTGTGAGGCGCGGGCAGAAGGTTTCTGGTTTTATCTTTTTCACAGGAATCCTCCCTTGGTCATAAAACTACACACTCCCGAAAGCATTGTATTTACGTTAGACCGCGTACCTCAAAGCCTTGATTTTAAGTGCATAAAGGCATTGGAGGAATGGTGGATTTTGCGCGCCCGTAAGCTCATCGGCTTAAGCCATAACATCATTGATTTGACCTGCCGTTATTTTAAAATTTCCTTACGGAATGTGCCGGTGATTGAAAACCCTTTGGATATCGATTTTTTTTGTCCTGACCCGTCGGTACATCCAGTGCGTTACCGCATTTTATTCGCCGGAAGGCTTGAGTTTCGCAAGGGGGTCCATGTGCTCATAAGGGCCATTCCCTTAGTGTTGAAGAGAATACCTGAGGCAACATTTATTTTTGTAGGCAGCGATTGCGGGGTTAAAGATTACCTGCTGAATAAAACCAAGGAACTGGGTATCGAGCACGCCGTGACATTTCTTGACCAGGTACCCAGGGGTCAGATTCCCGGGTATTATCACCGATGCGAAGTAAGCGTGGTGCCTTCAATATGGGAAAACCATCCGTATGCAGTTCTGGAGGCAATGGCCTGCGGTAAGCCGGTGATTGCAAGTAATATAGGGGGAATTCCGGAAATTATCCAAGATGGGGTTAATGGAGTGCTTGTTCCTGCCGGAAGCCCCGTATCGTTAGCTTCAGCGATAGAAAAAGTATTGCTTGATGCCGGCCTTAAGGAAAAATTGGGACGTAACGCACGGCATTACATAGTGCGTCAGTATGACCCGCAGTACGTAACGCTTAAAAATCTTGCTATCTACGAAGAAACACTGTCGCGCCGCAAGCCATATAGCCAAAGATGATTTTCTTGCCGAAACCAAAATTTATGGTTTTGTTTCTCTCCTTCCGCTGCAACCTTAAATGCACTATGTGTTACTGCTGGGTAAAGGGTGAGCGGGCGCCCGAACTTTCCCTAGAAGGGATCTCGACGATTTGCAAAGATTCGCTTTTAAACAAGAACGTCGAAATCATTAACATTACCGGGGGGGAACCCACGCTTCGTTTTGATCTTGACCAGATCATCAGGTTAATAACGACGTATTTTCATCAGCTTAGGCGTATTGATATATCCACAAACGGCGTGGATACCCAGACAATTACGGATACTGTCGAAAGGGCCCTTGCTGTTTTGTTGCCTGCGGGTGTTGAGCTGACTGCCAATATCTCTATTGATGGCTTGGAAGAAACACATGAAAAGGTAAGGGGCCAGGCAGGAATTTTCCGTAACATTGCACAGACCATTGAAGCACTGAAGGAGTTGATGCTGCTCTATCCGAATTTTAAAGTAGGCTTGAATATGACGGTGAGCCGGCTTAATGTGCATGCGTTGGAACAGGTAAGGAATTTCGCGCAAGGCAAAGGAATCGGTTTGTCATTTACCATTGCAGCCATTTCGGATATCGGAGTTGAAAGTTATCGCATAAAGGAACGTTTTGAGATGGACGATGCTTCTACGAAAGAAGCAATGCGTTTCTTTGAAGAGTTAGTCGGGAAAGGCCTTCTTGATAAAAGCTATGCCCGTTTTCTCATTTTTTGGCTGAAGACAGGCATACGCAGAAGCAGTTGCGCATTTAAAGAAGGAAAAGCCCTGCTCATTGAGCCGGATGGAAAAGCGTATCTGTGCGGTAATTTCAAAGATTTTTTTATTACAAATATACTCAAGGAGCAGTTAAGCCATCAGTGGCGTGCATCATTGCGCCGCGCAGGCTCGCTTGCACAAAAATGCCGGTATTGCAACAGTAATTGCTATATACATGAAACCTGAAAAAGAAATGCGAAGCGGGCCTTTACATATTTGTCTTGTGTCCCGGGAATATCCTCCGGAAACAGGATGGGGAGGGATTGGCAGGTATACCTATCTCCTTGCGCACGGACTGGCAGCGGCTGGCCATCAGGTCCATGTGATAGCACAGAGCCTGGATGATGATAAAGAGTATCTCGATGCCGAGGTGCGCGTCCACCGGATTGCCCACCGGCAGATCTTTTATCATAAGGGGGTCTTTAAAGAATTCGGATTGCGCCTTGAATACGGATTTTGCGTGAAAAGAAAAATTGAAGAATTGATACAAAGGTACCGTATTGATATAGTCGAAGGAGCAAATTTTTCCGGCGAGACATTCATCTTTAGCCTTGCCAAAAAAATTCCCCTTGTCATTCGCCTTCATACGACTTTTAGAGAGGTGATGGAATTTTTGGGCTGGAAGAATAATCTTGACCGGCGCCTTGCTTCCTGGATGGAAGACGCCACCATTGCGCGCAGCGATACAGTGCTCTGTTCCACCCGGCTCCACGCAGAAAATATTTTTGGCGATATTACAGAAAAACAGAAGAAAATAAAGATTGTTCCTTTAGGGATCTCTTTGCCCGGCCTTCCAAAGAAACATTTTTCTGATGCCACCCATAATGGCTGTTATCAGGTGTTATTTGTAGGAAGGCTTGAAAAGAGAAAAGGTATACATGTATTATGCAGGGCGATTCCCTACGTACTAGATAAAGTGCCTACCGCGACGTTCAATATAGTCGGGCGCGATCTGTACGTGACCCCGCACGGAGTATCCTTTAGCGGCGACGAACAGAATTCTGCTAAAAGAAAATTGATGCAGTCTATTCCGGAAAAATACCGCAACCGCGTCGTATTCCGAGGCCATGTCGAAGCCGAGGCGTTAGCCGATTATTATATGAGCTGCGATGTATTTGTAGCACCTTCTTTGTATGAATCATTCGGATTAATCTACATTGAAGCAATGTCGTATGCAAAACCGGTAATAGGCTGTGGGGTCGGCGGTGTACCGGAAGTAATAGCGGATAAAGAAACCGGTTTTCTCGTGCCTCCGGAAGACCATTATAGTTTAGCCGAAACAATCACCCGCTTACTTAAAGATTCCCGGCTGAGAAATACTTTGGGCATACATGCAAGGAAGTTGGTAGAAGAGAAGTTTACGGCTGAGCGAATGGTAGAGAATACTGTTGCGGTTTACAGAGGAGCTTTGGCAAGATAATGAAAATTATGCAGGTGGTGCATGGCTATCCGCCTTTGAATAGGGGAGGCACAGAGGTATATACCTCTCTTTTGTCTCGAGAGCTTTCAAAAAGGCATCGCGTCTTTGTTTTTTATAGGCTTAATAACCTAGGGTTAAAGGAATACGAGACGGTCCGCACAACGAAAGACGGATTAACGCTTATCGGGATCAATAATACATTTAGGCTATGCAGCTCTTTTGAAAGCACGTACCGTAATGTAGAGATTGCGGAAAAGTTTGATTGCCTGCTTGATGAAATCAAGCCCGATGTAGTCCATCTGCAGCATATGCTTTATCTGGGAGCTGCGATAGCAGAGAAAGCAAAAATAAGGAATATCCCTATTGTATGCACACTGCATGATTACTGGCTGCTTTGTGCGCAGGGGCAGTTTTTCAGGAAGAACTTGTATGCCTGTGACTATCGCGGGAACAACCTATGCCCTGATTGCGTGCGGTTTCATTTGATAATTGGAACACATGCATTCCGCTTGTATTATTTTGCAAGAAACAACCTCTCGGAACCAGTCTTTGCATATGCCAAAAATGCATATCTTGCGTTGCATCGGATGTTCAGGTCGCCTACACAAGACATCTGCGCAATTATGAAGAGAAGCGACTATATGAAACAGGCTATGGAAGGGATTGTGCAGTTTATCTGTCCCTCGCAGTTTTTGATGAACATATTCGCGCAGGCAGGTGTTTCAAAAGAAAAAATGATGCACATTCCTTACGGATTTGATTTGCAGAAATTTAAAACAGGTAAAAAAAGCACCAGTGATGTTATCAGGTTCGGTTTTATCGGTAACCTGATTCCGGCAAAAGGGCTTGATGTATTAGTGCGGGCGTTTAGAAGATTGAATGCCGGAAAGGCGAAGCTCTTTGTATACGGAACCCAGGCAGCTTATAAATCCATACTTGGCGACTACATAAGGAAAGTAAAGGACAGCCTTAAGCAAGACGCCAATATAATTTTTAAAGGGGAATTTGACAATGAGGACATTGTTGAGTTATTGCAGGGAATTGACGTGCTGGTTGTTCCTTCGTTATGGCTTGAAAACTCACCACTTGTGATCCAGGAAGCTTTTGCTGCTGGTGTGCCAGTTATTGCATCTGATATAGGGGGCATCCCTGAGCTCGTGCAACATAAAAAAAATGGCATACTCGTTGAGCCCGGAAATAGCAATAGCCTGCGTGAAGCAATGGATGAAGTGGTCAAAAATCCCTTAGCGTTAGAAGAATTGAAAAAGAACATTGTTGCCCCGGAAGGCATAGAAGCCAACGCGAAACGCATAGAAACAATTTACGAAAGGATACTGAAGAGATGATTAAGAAGCTCGCTCTTTTTATTATGATTCTGCTCTTTGGCGCGGTTTCCGTTCTTCCTATGCCTGTGTTTGACAAATATATCTTTATTACCAAGGCTGTGCTGGCCTTTGGATGTATCGTGTTGTTGGCCTCCAGGCGCTTTTCTGTTTTCCGCCTGATAGATGCGCCGTTATGGATTTTTCTTGGGCTCATGAGCCTGAATATCTTTTACACAAAAGATGCCCGCGTTGCATTAGACACATATTTAAAATTATCGCTACCTTTGGTTTTATTGTATTACCTCATTTCTGAAGCTCGTTTGACGGGAAAATATTTCGACATATTTGCCAAAGCGGTATGTGTATTCAGTTTTGCGGTTTCTTTGTTTGCCATTTACGAATCGGTTTTTGGAGTTAATCCTCTGTACAAATATTATATCGCTAATCCCTTTTACGAGCGCTACATCAGGGGTTTTGTCAGGCCGATGTCTACACAGTTTAATCCGGCTGCGCTGGGGACTTATCTTATTGTGAGTTTGCCGTTTAGCCTTATGCTTGCACGGCAGCAAAAATCGTTTTTTAAAACCCTTGCACTGTGTAATATAGTGCTGGTGTCAGCGGTGAATATTCTTACGTTTTCCAGGGGGAATTTTATTGCCTTTATCGTCGTCGTGCTAATCTACCTTTGGTCGCAAAGGCGTTTTCAGTCGATGGCAGGGTTTGGAGTGCTTATCGTTCTGCTTGTGATAATTTGCCTTTTTCTACCGTATCCTTTCAGCAAGTTTGGCGAGCAACTGGTCCCTGCGCCAGGCAAAAGCATTCTTTCTCCATATATCCTTAACCGATGGGTCACTACCTGGAGGATGGCAAATGCGCATCCGTTCGTGGGGCTAGGGTTTCAGCACTTCAGGATTGAGTTTGCTCAGTTTTACCCCGGCAAAGAAATCGTGGTGTGGGAGAAAATGATCGCAGACAATATGTACCTGACGCTTTTGGCAGAGACGGGAATCCTGGGTTTTTTGGGGTTTGTATATTTTCTTTTTAACGCGATAAAAAAAGGAATCCGGAAATTAACCCAACCCAAAACCGGCGAAAACGAAAAAAGGCGGTTATTTATCGTACTGTTGGCGCTGACAGGGTTTTTGCTTAATCTTGCGGGGTATGAGATGTTCTATTGGCCGAATCAATATTTTTTATTCTGTATCCTGATGGGACTTTTGTCCGGGCTGATAAAAGAAAGCCGTATAAACAATGGTTGATGTAACGCAATTCCAAGATTCATTGTCAGGCGAAGAAATGCTGGTTCTTGATACTGCAAGATGGGTTTTGGATAATCAAGGGCGCAGGCTCAAGGAATTACTTTCTACTGAAAAGCTAGACTGGTATTATTACCAGAGCCTGATTGATTACCATGAATTGTATCCTTTTGCTAATATTTGTTTTGAGAAAATCAACGCCGATGTTTCGGCGAATACGAAGGAATTTCTGCATACGCGCTCAAGAGAGAATGCAATATACCAGTTTTATGTGTGGAATGAATTTATCAGGATAGCAAAAATATTTCTTGGAAAAAATTTGAACTTTATCCCCCTCAAAGGGATTGCCTTTACGGCGATGGGCCTCTACGGCGGATACGCCTTGGAGCGGCCGATGATAGATATGGACATTTTGGTCAGGCAGGAGGAGCTCGCTCGTTTTATCGCAGCACTTGAAGGGGTCGGATATCGTAAGCATTTGATGGGTTTGCAAGAATCGTATTGGAGAGGCAAGGGCTACCATCTCGCATTCGTAAGGCAGGAGCAAAATACCATTCCTTCCATGATTGAGTTGCATTGGGCCTTTGACGTAAAACGGAAAAACCGAATCCTCCCTTTCCTGTGGGACAGGACGGAAACGACAATTAAAGAGGGGGTGTCACTTGTTACCCTTTCTCCGGAAGATACGCTTTTTTCGCTTGCATTAAATCAGCGCCATTACGGCAGGACTCTTTGTCTAAAGCACGCCCTTGACACAGCGCTTCTCTTGAAGAAATACAACGGCTGTTTTGATTGGGGATATATTATTAAAGAAAGCTTCTCAAGCGGCTTACGCACGGCATTATATTACCTTTTTTCTTTCACCAGCCTGATTTCTGATAGCTGTATACCCGGGAATATCTGGCAGGATTTAAAGCTTACTGGTTTTAAGAAACACGCAATCCGTTCTTTTGTACAAAAAAATGTATTCGGCAGGAAGAATGAGCGTATCAATAAAGATACCTACCTTCGCTCACTTTTTCTCTTATTCGACTCGCTTAGTGAACCATTATGGTTTGTGCTCAATGCCCCTCAGGAAAAATTTGCCATGTTCTACGGCCTCGATCCTTATGACAAAAAAACTCACCTTTTATATCAAAGCCGCCTGGTGTATGGGTTGCTTGAAAAATTCCGCGAAGATGCAAAAAAAAGTCAAACCTGATGTTTTTTAAGCTTGAGATAGTACTTTGATGTGATATACTATTAACGAGGGATTGGATGCCTTAAAATGTTGCCGAACGTCTTCTTTATGGGGCATAATTAAAAAACAGCTTAGCTGATGAAGGACACAAAACAAAGCCTTACTCTCACTATAGGCAAGATAGTTCTTCGCGTAAGAGGCCAAGGGCTTGCATGGATAGCAAGGGTGTATGACGGTTTTGTGACCGATGCGAAACACTGCCATGGAATATTGGAATTACGAGAAGTACCCCGCCGCAACATCCTATTACCAGACAACATAAAAGAAGAAGTCAGGAAATTCCCCGTCTATTTTAAACACAAGTTTTTTGCCTTTGACGACCTCCAGAAGCCCCATCTGACCAAAGATGACCTCAAGTGTCTTTTTGCCGATCCGTTGTTTCGCAAGATTTTCTTCCATTACAAAAAAAATAGCACTACGAATTATTTGTTTGTTATGTCCAGGAGCGTTATTTTTTTTGATCCCGGTAAAGGCAGGGCGTATTTATTCTTATTCAAGGACGATCTCAATAGTATCAAGGATGGCCAGAAGGAGGCAGCCCTGTATTTTCTGTTTCCAAAACTCTCAATTTTTCATGGAGGTTTGTTTCTGCACTCCGCAGGAGTCCTCTCGGCTAAAAACGCCTATCTTTTTGTAGGCACAAGCGGTTCCGGCAAGAGCACGGTTACCAAGAAGTCAGGGAACCGCGTTATCCTCTCCGATGATGTAGTGGGAATACAAAGGCATAACGGCAGGTTTGATGCGTTTGCTACTCCTTGGGGTACTTACAGGAGGCAAATGCAGTCCTGGAACTTGAGAGGCCCCGTGCATTCCGTCTTTTTTCTTCATAAAGACAGCAAGTTTTTTTTAAAACGGCTTAAAGCAAGCGAGGCTATTATAAAATCATTACCGCCGACCTTAAGCAGGTATACTACCGAGCCTGAATTTCGGCTTACCTTTGAGTTGCTTTCTACATTTTTTAGACAATATCCTGCATTAGATATGCATTCCTCTAAAGAGCAGGATATCTGGCAGTACGTATCAAAAAAAGGAGAGGGAGATGGAAAAAAGGAAGATCGGCCAGGGTAAGAAGCAGAAGAAGAGAAACTACAAGACTCCCGAGATCTACGACCTGGATTTAAAGAACCTTAAGGTTGAGGGCGCAGGCGCAACCGGAACGACCGGGACTACGGGCACTGTTGGCGGATAGCCGGTTCGCCTTTAAGAAGGCAATCGTTCAAATTGTTCACACACTATCCTGCATGGGATATGCATTCCTCAAAGGAGCAGGATATCTGGAAGTACGTGCCAAAAAAAAGGAGGAGGACATGGAAAAACGCAAGGTCAGCCGGGGCAAGAAGCAGAAGAAAAGAAATTATAAGACTCCCGAGATTTACGACCTGGATTTAAAGAGCCTTAAAGTTGAAGGCGCAGGCGCAACCGGAACGACCGGGACTATTGGGGGTTCAGGCGCTTAAGATTGATTGTTCGGGGTAGAGAGAAAAACATACTGTATGAAAAAGCGGGCTTAGCTTGCCATGATGATTCGTAAAAATATCGATATAGTTGAAACATTAATGCCCGATGAAGCGGTAGTCGTAGATGTACGCAACAAGATGTTTTACACACTTAACTCTTCGGCAAGGGTGCTTTGGGGTTTGCTTGGGAAGAAGCCAAAGCAACTGCGTTTTTTAACAGAACAATACCGCAAGGAATTAGGCATAGATGGGTCAATTGCCGCAAGAGACGTGCGTAAATGCATAAGGGAGCTTTGTAAAAGAAAGCTGATTGTGACGCAGCCCTGCCATGACTGTTGTTAACCGAAAACTACTATTGTTTAGCCCCGGAATAGTCTGCAAGAATACTTCAGACGATGAGCGGTTATTATTTAACCCGGGCAACGGCTATATGCAGATTGTCAATGAAACGGGAAAGTTCATCCTTGACCGTTGTAACGGCACGCGTACCGCCGATGAGATAATAACAATGGTAAAGGATGCGTATGCCCATGCTGCGCCGGATAAACTCGAAAAAGAGGTGAAGTCATTCCTGGACGATTTAAAGAAAGGCAATTGGATTAAAGAGGTGTACGCATAAATGGAGCAGTGTGCTCAATCGTTACACCTTTGCGACGAACTAAAAAAAGAAGGCGTCAGGCTTGCCTTGGGGCAGGGAAAAGCGGTAATTCTTGAGGCTTCAGGACGCTGCATGCGGCCGTTTTTGCGTGCCGGCGATAGCATCCAAATAGACAGAGCAGAGGAAAAAGATTTAAAAATCGGCGATATCATTGTGTTTGAAGGTGAAGCTCCCCAGGCGCACATTTACAGCCACCGGATTATTAAAAAGTTGGGGGGTCTTTTTTTAAGCAAGGGGGATGCTTGTTTTTGGCCTGATACACCTTTTGGGTATGAAAAAATCTTAGGAAGGGTAAACGGCAGAAAGCGCAAAGGCCATTTCTTTCGCTTCAATGCCTTTTGTAGAATTATCGGTTTTCTTCTGTGTTATCTTAGGTTGTCTTGGTTTTGTTTTGCGTTTTTAGAGAACATTCGGTCTCCCCAGCTTATCCCCGCCAAGGTCTCAAAACTACTCCATCCTAATAAGTAATCAAGGTTATCTGCCTGAGTTGTTTAATGCTGTGGCTGTGCAAGCCTCGGCAAGGATAATCCTGCGATTACCCACCAGATAAGGGCCACTTCGGGGAGGAAGAAGGTGAAATCCACAATGTTATGGACTAAAAAAGCAGCATTTGCCATAAGGAACAATGAGGCCTGTGTGGGGTTTATGCGTTCCCGTAAAGAGCGGACATTTTCTTTGATAATGACAGTAACGAGCCACAGCAGAGAAAACAGCCCGAAGATCCCTGTTTCGGCTAGAAATTGCAGATAGGAATTGTGGGCGTAGAGTGACCCGGGTATTTTAAAGGTGCCTGGCCCGATACCGACCAGTAGGTGTGTTCTGATCAGGGAAAGCGTATTTTCCCAATACCCCAGCCTCATGTATACAGAAAAGCCGGGCTGGGAGTGGTAATACGCAGTCTTTGTCCTTAGATAAAACGATATGCCGATGAGGGCAAGCAATATGCACAAAGAGAAGAAATATCTTCTTTGGGCTTGCCATTTCCGGTAAATATAAGGTGAAAGTACGGCGAGAAGGCTTAAGAAAGCACCCATGGATTTTGTCAATAAAAAGGCGAAGCAGGGCAGTGCTACGCACCACTTTTTTTGAGTATTATTTATAAAAAAGAGAGGCGTTACCATAATCAGGTATCCTGCCAGGACATTCGGCGTTACAAAAGGAAAGAATACCCTGCGGCGTTCGATATAATCAAGGGCAAACGGAGCAGTGTGCTGGTTTTGTGTAAGATAATTCAATAAATGGTTGAAGCCGAAAAAATATTGATATATTGCAAGGCCACCGATAACGCAGGCACAGAGCGTGATTGTCTTAAGTGCTAGAGATTGTTCCTCACGTCCTAAAGAAGCGGCAAAAAAGAAAAGCAGTAAGCCGCAAAGGTATTTATAGAGCTCAAAGAATGAGGCTGGTTTATTGGCTGAGAATATTACGGAAACCGCAAGCGCCCCAAGAAGCAGGGATACAGGCATTTTGAATTGTTTGAATTCCAGGCGCCGCATCTTTTTACGTACGCACCAGAGGCTCAAGAAAGACAGCAATACCAGGGAATGTGCATCATTGAGGTAGGGGAATGCCAGAGAGCAGACAAACGGCCTTATGAATACCAATACCAATATTGTTACAAACATACTCCATTCTATTTTAAAAACAATGCTGCGTCAAATGATTTAAAAACGCCCTAAATTCACTACGCTCACTTTTTGATTTAGTGGTATAATACAGACTATGGATGATTTGCAATTTGTCCAGAATTGCGTCAACCAAAACCCTGGTGCGTGGGAGGAATTTTTGGATAAATACGCCCGCCTCATCTATTCTTATATCCACGGGGTCTTTAGATACAGAGGGCGTAATGCATCTTCCGATACCATAAACGATATATTCCAGCATATACTTCACTCTCTCGTAAAAGACAATTTTAAGAAATTAAGGAGTTTTAGTGCAAGGAATGGATGTTCTCTTGCGACATGGTTAAGGCAAGTAGCAATTCATGCCTCAATTGATTATTTGAGGCGATCAAAACCCGCCATATCGCTTGATGAAGAGAATGAAGAAGGGTTTTCACTTATTGAAAAGCTGTCTGACGATTCGGTCCCTGTACAACAAATACTCTATAACGATGAGCTAAAGGAGCAATTAACAGAGTGTATAAATATATTAGATGAGGATGAAAAATATTTTATAGAGTTGCATATCCGTCGCAATATAGCACTTGAGGAATTGAGGATTCATTTGGGTATCAGCCGTAGCGCGATAGATATGCGTAAATCAAGGATAGTTGCAAAACTCAGGGAGTGTTTTAAAAAGAATGGTTTTTTAAAGTGAGATGAGCGTTTTTTCTCCGTCTATTTATCCAGGAAAGGAATAGAAGATGGAAGATGGTATATTCAATAAGTTCATAGGTACAATATATCATGCATGGCAAAAAACCCAGAAGCAGGATAGCGTGCATCCTGACGAAGAAGCCTTGGCTGCGTTTTTAGAAAGAAAGAGCCCTCAGGACGAAAGCGTGCGGATAAAGAGCCATCTCGCAAGATGCCAAGACTGTGCTGCGTATATCGAAATGCACCTTAAAATTAAACTGGACGAGAATCTCATAGTCCCGCCGGAGATAATCAGGCAGGCTAAAGAGATGCCTTGCCAACAGCAGGCGGTAGGGTTCCTTGAGCTTATCCTTGTGCTTAGGGGAAAAATGCTTGAATTAATAAGCACTACCGGAGATGTCCTTGTGGGGCATGAATTTATCCCATCGCCGGTTCTACGCAGCCGCGCAATCAAAAATTTCGAAGGGAAAGTAATTGTTCTAAAGGATTTTAAGGACATCAGAGTAGAAATACGCGTAGAGAACGAACAGGGTAATGTCTCATCCGTTACTGTGATTGCAAAAAATAAGCTCACGCAGGAAATAATCAAGAATTTGAGAATTACCTTACTCAAAGAAGACATAGAGCTTGAGTCATATCTTGCGGATTCCGGCCAGGCCACCTTTCCGCATATTGCATTAGGTAAATATACGATAGAGATTTCCGGGATAGAGGCAAAAATGGCTACGGTATTCCTGGAAATCAAGAAATAACCTTCGATGGAAAAAGAAAGCGGCCCTTTAGTTTTAGAAATCTTAAGGCAAGAAAACCAACTAAAAATGAGTGTCTTTGAGCACAAAGATATCATTTCAACGATAAGACACTATAGCCAATGTACGGTGGTTTCTGAAGAGGTCGATGCCCTTTGCAAAGATGCGTATCTTTTTTTAGATAGAATGCATAAGGCAGGGAATAAAGAGCCGGAGTTATTTACTAATTTTAGGAAGACTACCCAGCTCTTATGGGAGAATTTGCTTACTCGGGCGGTTAAGGACCGATTAAGAACCAGCCTTTTAAAAGACCTCGTGCTTCTTTTGGATGAAGAATTGATGCATATTCCCTGGGAATGCCTTTATGACGGCAACGATTTTCTTTCGCTGAAATTCAATATGGGAAGGTTATTGAGAAGCGCAGAGCCCGTTCCGCAGGTACAGTATCGCAGCGCATCAGGAAGGATCAGTATGCTTATTCTGGCCAATCCCACCGGCGACCTGAAATCGTCGTACTTAGAGGGAGTCAATATCAAAAATCAATTTGACAAAAAGAGGGATTTTATAAAAATCGATTTTAAATCTCAAGATATAGATACCCTATATGTTAAAAAAAACTTATATGACTATGATATTGTTCATTATGCGGGTCATTGCGAATATGATGCGCGAGACCCTAAGAATTCAGGCTGGGTTTTAAAAGATGGCAGGATCAGCCCTCTTGATATAGGAAAAATGGTTCATTCAGGATCGATGCCTTTTTTGATTTTTTCCAATGCCTGTCAATCTGCCTTGCATGATCGGAGTTCGCCAGTTGTCGCATGCCGCGAAAAAAACTATAGCCTTGCTTCCGCGTTTCTCTTAGGCGGCGTTAGGCATTATTTAGGTTCTATACGCAAGGTAGAAGACGAAGCAGGATTTGTTTTTGCGAAGGAGTTTTATACGTATTTATTCAAAGGGGAAAAGGTAGGGGAATGTATAAGAATGAGCCGCTTAAGGCTCATTAATGAGTATGGTGTTAATAATGCATGCTGGGCAAATTATTTGTTATACGGAGATCCTTCTTTTAGAATGTTCGGCATAAAGACAAAGCGTTCTTTTGACGAGGCTGCAAAGAAAAAGCCTTTTTGCTTGTCGACGAGAAGATTCGTTCAATTATTTGTGGTTACGGTATTTATATGCGTCGTTCCGGTAGTTCTGTATATGTGGCTTCCTTCAATACACCCGAGCTCTTATTTTGTTTTCAATAGGGCCAACCAGCTTTTTTTAAAAGGCAAAAATCAGCAGGCGCTTATATTTTTGAACCGGCTTATTGCAGAAGACAGCCGATTTCTACAGGCCTATCCTTTAGTAGCTGATATTTGCCAAAGGTTGGGGCAAAATGACCAGGCCCTGCAAGCCTATTTTGCCTATGCGGCAGAAAGCCAAAAAAGGAAAGATTCAAAGCATTTAGCAGGTGCCTACATCAAAATCGGCTGGCTCTATCAATTGCAGGGTGAATACGCCAGGTCCCTGGATTATTACTATAAGGCACTGTCTATAAGTAAGGAATTTCAGGATAAATTGAATGAAGCTGCCGCATTACGTAAAATTGCAGTTTGGTTTATTGATAAAGGAAATTACAACAAGGCGCTTGAATTGCTTACGAAAAGCTCGGAAATAAACCGAGAAAGGCAGAATCAAGCCGGCCACCGTTATAATTTAGCCTGCGATTATTTTGATTTAGGCTTATTATTTTCCGATAAAGAAGATATGGCTACCGCAAGGGAATTTTATAACAAGAGTTTAAAATTATTTCAGTCATTAAAGATGAAGCACGAGCTAAGCGATTATTATTTTAACATGGGAGAAATGTGCGTTTTTGATAAACAATACCCCAAGGCGCTTGAGTACTATAACGCAGGGTTGAAGATAGACCAGGAACAGAATAATATTTCAGGGCTAGCCAGTGATTATAATATGATTGGCGAACTTTATCTTGAATTGGAGAAATTTGAGTTTGCTATTTCTCATTTTGAAAAAAGCGTAGAACTGGCTGGCCGTATTAAGGCAAAGCCGGAACTCGCTCTGGCTTATTATAATTTAGGGCTGGCATATAAGCGCAAGGGGCAGAAAAACAAAGCAAGGGAATATTTCAGGTCTGCGCAGGAGATTTATCAGGTTATAGATGCGGAGGAGTATGCGAAAGTCAAAAAAGAATTGC
This sequence comes from Candidatus Omnitrophota bacterium, assembly GCA_003598135.1. Lineage (GTDB taxonomy): Bacteria > Omnitrophota > Gorgyraeia > Gygaellales > Profunditerraquicolaceae > SURF-25. The sequence continues at coordinate 1,492 of QZKA01000031.1, read as the reverse complement.
TAGAATTATACGGCCAAGGTTTTCCTGAATTAACGGCTAACCGCCATTTACAAAAGGAGTAGCTATGAAAAAGAGAATGCCGTTTGGAGGGGCAAAATTCAGTTTTCCGTTTTTAAGCGTCTATCTGGTTAGTGCGGCAATAATGGAGTTTTTCGTATTGTACGCGATTTGGGGACTCATAACCGAAAGCCAGTATTCTCTCAACTGGCACATTGCCCTTATTGTATTGCTATTGAATTTTCTGGGTTTTCTGTTAAGTTCTTTCTTTACCATCTTTTTCCTCCTTCACCGCGGCCTTGGCGCTTTAGGCCGGATTGAGGAGGATTTGGAAAAAGCGGCAAGGGGCGAACGTTCAATCCGTCTTACACTAAGAAGGGGAGATATTATTCAACCCCTTGTAAACAAAATAAACGCGTTATTGGACATTCTTGAGAAAAAATCGTCTACGTAGCCAAGAGACCAACCGGCTAACCGAAACGAGGCTTAAAGGGAAAGAGTGATAAAGCAAAAAAACATTCTTTTCTTTCATTTTATGGTATAATTTTTATAAAGGAGAAAAATGATGCGTAAGAAGACGATTATAACGACATTCGTTTGCCTGTTGTGTGCATTGACTGTAAAGAACCCGGCACTGGCGGAAACCATTTTATTTAAGACCGGCAAGTTTATCAGCGGTACAATCGTTGAAAAAACGGATAAATATATCAAGGTTGATGTGTATGGCGTAACATTGACGTATTACCTCGATGAAATAAAAACTATTTTTGAGAAAAGCGCAGGTTTGCTATATATAAGCGGCCTTAAAGACGCAGTTGATCTTAAATTCCAGGATGCGAAGAAGAAGCTTTCTTCGACAGCGGATCTTTTGCCGCTGCGCGATTTGTCATTGGCGGCAATAAAAGCGATTGATGATGCAGAAAGTAATCTTATCAGCCAAGAAAGTGCCGTATATTTTCTTAAAGGATTGTTATATTGCGGGGACAATAAAGTAAACGAGGGTATTGAAAACTTTCTTAAAGCAATTCAAGCCGAGCCTGAATACGAACTTTTTTATATATATTTGGGAGCTACGTATATAGGCGTTGAAAAATTTCAAGACGCTATTGATACCCTTCAAAAAGTCCTTGCAATCAATCCTGATTCTGCTGAGGGAAATCATTTTCTCGGTTCGCTCTACGTGCACCTCGATAGGCGCCCTGAGGGAATTTCCTATCTTGAAAAGTCGGTCCCTCTGTATCAAGAGAAAGGCAATACCGAAAGAATAAAAGCCGTGAATGAGCTTTTGGATAAAATAAGGTAACGAGCCTTCTATTAAAACCTCAAGCCGTCTTTTTCAATCCAAGCAACGCATAGCTCTTGCATACGTAGTGAAAAAAGTTACCCTCGCACAGTTCCAGTATGAATCCCGCAGTGTCCCGCTCAGTGCGGCTTACCTTGTTTCCGGGTTGCAGCGCGAGCACATCGACTATTCCTTAAAAATATATCCCAAATG
>QZKA01000028.1 GCA_003598135.1 Candidatus Omnitrophota bacterium | reverse complement strand
GTACGGAGTACGGCGCGCTAATGACAAATACCAAAGCACCTGCCTAGCCGTGCCCCTCAACCTTTGACCTTACTTAGCCTTAACCTAGGCCTCGACCTTTCTACGAAATGGTGGGCGTATACCTGCTCATTACATTCGCAGGTATTGCCCTAAACCAAAACATATGGTGGGCAGGAGAGGATTTGAACCCCTGAAGCACGTAGTGCAACAGATTTACAGTCTGTCCCCTTTGGCCACTTGGGTACCTGCCCGCAATAGCCGTAATATTACTTCTCGTCTCTTGCTCCAGAGCTGGTGACCCGAATCGAACGGGCGACCACCTCATTACAAGTGAGGAGCTCTACCAACTGAGCTACACCAGCATATTTATCTTTCGAGTAAATCAAATCTTGATTCATACTGAACTGCCATTACCACATTCTTCTTCTGTTGATTCCTAGATTGCTGTAAGCGTAACTTAAGAGAACGTCTGTTTTTAATAATATTTAAAGGTAAAAAATAAACTTTATTTAACAAAGGACAAAAAGCAGCTATTATATCTATTTCGGAAGAAGTATAAGGTTTTACGTTATAATTATTTGAACTTCGTATAGCCACATCAAGCACTCCATTATTCGAAGAAACATATTTTACCTGGATACGTTTAAATATCCCATTCTTTTCTGAAACAATATCATATCTCGTATCTTCACCCCATGGGATTAACACATTAAATCCTTGCGTTTTGAGTAAATACATAACAAATGCTTCAGCGATATCGCCTTTTTGTTTCGTAATCGCCATCTTAACTACTTTTTCTAATTGCTGCGGGAATCTTCTCTATAATATCCGAAGCGATCATCCCCAGTTGCGTCTTTTCTTTCGCTGCAAGGTCCCCTGCGAGGCCATGCAAGTACACCGCATACTTGGCAGCTTCAAAAGCCGTTAAACCTTGGGCCAAAAAGGCGGCAATAATACCGCTTAATACATCGCCGCTGCCTGCGGTCGCCATGCCGGGGTTCCCGGTCTTATTGATAAAAAAATCGCCGCTGCTGCCTGCTACTATCGTACGGTTTCCCTTTAACACAACCGTCACATTATAAAGCAGGGAGAATTGCGACGCAATCTTTTCTCGATACTGCTGCACATACCGTATGGTCCTTCCTAAGAGCCGCGCCATTTCGCCGGGATGGGGAGTCAGTATCTTCGTATTGCGTATAGCGTATTGCGTATTGCGCAAGATGTCTAAGTGTCCTTTGAGTGCGTTGAGGCCATCGGCATCAATTACCGTTGGTTTTTGCACACTCCTTACGATCCTCCTTATAAACTGCTGCGTCGACGCATACTGAGAAAGCCCAGGGCCCACAAGCAGCACGTCTGAATCCTGAGAAAATCCGCTTGCCGCTTCATACGCTTTTATGCTAATGCTTCCTTCGACAGTTTCGGCCAAAGGTAACGTCATCAACTCTTTTGGTTTGGCTCTAATGACCGCGTTATTTATTCCAATAGGGATTCCCAAAGTCACTAACCCGGCGCCCGAACGCATAGCCGCATAACCTGCCAGCATCGGCGCACCGGCATACCTGCGGGAACCCCCTATGACAAAGATCTGTCCAAAATCGCCCTTATGGCTGTTAACCCTTCTTCGTAATAACTGCGCTGGCAACCGCATAGGTTTTTACATGAGAAATAGAAATAAAGACATTCTTATTTCTCCCTTTTCCGTTTAAAAGAATGCAATAGGGACGGCCTTCTTCGTCGTTAAGTATCTCTATATCTTTCCAGCCAAGGCTTGTATCATTAAAGGCTTTAAATATCGCCTCTTTAGCGGCGAATCTTCCGGCAAGATGAGGATACAGGCTCGGATGGGTCTTTGCTTTTTTAAGCTCGTTTTCGGTAAAAATACGGCTTAAGAAAGAATTGCCCCACTTCTCGACTGCTGCCTTAAGCCGCCTCACCTCGGTTATGTCCACTCCCGTGCCCAGCATCATCTGACTAATAATTTCATTTTACGCACTGCCTGTTCTAGTCCTACAAAAAGCGCATAACAAATAATCGAATAGCCGATATTGAATTCTCCGAGCATTTTCAGTTTTGATATTGCGGCGATATTACGATAGTCAAGCCCGTGGCCTGCGCTTACCCGGATACCCTTTTGCCTTGCATATTCAGCCGCCTGTCTTATCTGCACAAGGAATTTTTTTTGCTCCTGGCTGCTTTGTGCATTCGCATATCTGCCAGTATGCAGCTCAATGAAGCTAATCCCAAGAATAGCTGCTCTATCAATCTGCCGTTTATCAGGATCAATAAACAAGCTGACCTCGATACCGTTTTTGTCGAGTTTCCTGAAAACTTCCTTAATCCTTGCTGAATTTGAAACAACATCGAGCCCGCCCTCAGTAGTAAGCTCTTTGCGCTTCTCGGGTACCAGCGTCGCCCTGTCAGGTTTTACCTTACAGGCAACGGAAACCACGTCTCTTGCGGTTGACATTTCAAGGTTAAGCCTGGTCCTGATTTTCCTGCGTAGCAGAAACAGGTCTTTTTCCTTGATATGCCTTCGGTCTTCCCTCAAATGAGCCACTATGCTATCTGCGCCTGCCTTCTCGCAAATGAGCGCTCCTGCCAAAGGTAATGGCTCTTTGGTTTTTCTAGCCTCCCTGAGCGTCGCAATGTGGTCAATATTTACGCCTAAGCGCGCCACCGTCAATGCCCCTTGCTTAATAGTTGAATTGTGTTATTTCTCCCCGCACATAGAACCATACGATCACCGCAAGGATCAAAGCAATCAACTTAAGCCAGGGATGATGCGTAAAAAAATGAGTGATTGTGGGAATAGGGTTTTTATTTTGTCTAGGCATCTTCTTTTTTGATAGTTAGCATTTCCTTCATCTTGGAAAACAGCTCATCCCGCTGCAGATCCTTATATAATTTTCCGCGATACACCAGGGAAATATCCCGCCTCTCTTCGGAAACAATGATAATGACGGAATCCGCCTCTTCGCTTAACCCCAGCGCAGCCCTGTGCCGCGTTCCGAACACGCGGCTTAGATACTGGTTCTGCGTAAGAGGAAACAGACACCCGGCAGCGTTAATTCTTCCGTGTTGAATAATCAAGCCTCCGTCATGCAGCGGATTATTCGGGGTAAATACCGCCTGAATGAGGTCCGAAGATACGCGTCCGTCAATAATAACCCCGGTTTCTACATATGTCGCCAGCGGGTCATTTTTCTCAATGGCAATCAGGGCCCCTATCTTATCGAGCGCCATACTCTCTGCCGCTTTGGTGATCTCACGCAATACATAATCAAGTTCTTCTTCCCTCAGTATCGTGGCGAACAAATTGCGCCCGCCAAGACGAGCCAGCCCCTGGCGAATCTCGGGATGGAATATGATCAGTATGGCGATAACGGATATTCCGAATAACTTGGTAAGCAGCCAGCTCAAGATGTTTAGTTCCAGTTTCTGGAATATCAGGAAAGCAGCCAAAAGAATGATAATGCCCCTGAGCACTTGAAGCGCGCGGGTCCCTTCAAAAAAAAGTAAAATATGGTACATCACAAACCAGAGAATGCCTATTTCAACAATCGGTTTCCACATAGTGAATCTCCCGAAGTTAAGCGTGCATTATACTATCAACGATTTTCAAAGCCTGGGCGACCTCTTTTACGTCATGGACACGCACCAAAGACGCCCCTCTCTGCACCGCTGCCACACAAGCAGACGCAGTGCCGAATACCCTGTCTTCAGGCTCAAGGTTAAGAAGCCTGCCGATAAACGATTTTCTCGATGGGCCTATCAGCACCGGACGTCCCAGTGATCGAAAATCTTTCAGCCGCTTGAGAATCTGGAGGTTCTGCGCAAGGGTCTTGCCGAATCCAATGCCGGGATCAATGATAATTTTTTCTTTCGCAATTCGCGCGTCTTCGGCTAATCGCAATGAACCTTCCAAAAATGCAAGTATCTCGTCAATCAACGCATCATACGATGGACTCTTCTGCATAGTGCGGGGGTTGCCTTTCATATGCATTACCACTGCCGCAGCGTTATAGGAAGAAACAACCTTCCTCATCGCGCTATTACGCAGCCCCGTAATATCATTGACCATATGCGCGCCGCTATCAAGCGCCCTGCGGGCCACCTCTGGTTTACAGGTATCAATAGAAATCGGTACTTTTATTTTTTTTGCCAGTAACTTTACTACAGGAATAGTGCGGCGGATCTCCTCCTGAACAGAAATAGAAATTGTTCCGGGACGGCTCGATTCCCCACCCACATCTATAATATCGGCGCCGTCGTCTACCATAGCCTGTACCTTCCCTAAGGCAGCCTGCGGCTCCCTGAATAATAAGTCCCTGTAAAACCCGTCCCCGCTAAAAGAGTCAGGAGTAAAGTTGACAACACCCATTATGTGGGTGCGTTTTGATAGCTCAAGACGATACTTCCCTAAAAAAAACGTACCATTATTATCCGAATAACCAGAAATAGTCTGTGATAAATCCGCAGCCAGCCTGCTCAACCCAAAAGGCTGATTTTTAAGCTTCTGGTGCAATCGGCTCAGCTGGGAAAGGTTTCCCATAAGAAGGCAATCTGTCTTCCTGTGCCCTCCCATTAATGCGCTTCTTGGCAATGCAACATCCCCTCCTAAAGAAAGCATCTCCTGTTTCAAAATGGTGGCGGCAACGCGCGGGATTGGCCCGATTTTTATCAAAAAGGGCAGTGACTTCGGAAACATGATATCAACACCGTACGTATCAACCTTCAGATCTTTAAAAACCTGCTTTATATCTTTTGCGCTATCAAGATGGACGATATACATTTATTGTGTGCCGGGTAACGGCTTTTGGTCATAACCCAATAGCTTTTTAACCTCTTCACCGTCAAGGACCTCTTTCTCAAGGAGCGCTTGGGTCAGCGTTTTTAGCTTTTCCACGTTTTGAGTAAGCAATGTTTTTGCCCTTTGATAAGCGGTATCCACAATATTCTTTACCTCTTCGTCGATAACCCGCGCGGTTTCTTCGCTATAATTCCTTTCCTCGGTAATGTCCCTGCCGAGAAAAATCAGGCTCTCTTTTCTGCCCAGCGTCATATGCCCCAATTTATCCGACATACCTAACTGTGTCACCATATGCCGCGCTGTCTGGGTAGCCTTCTCCAGGTCATCCTGTGCGCCTGTAGTTATTTCATCCAGGTTTATTTCCTCTGATGCCCGGCCGCCCAACATCATCGCGATCCTTGCGTTAAGCTCGCCTCTGGTCCAATAATGCTTATCTTCAAGAGGGGCGGTAAAAGTATAGCCTCCTGCCAAGCCGCGCGGAATTATCGAAACCTTCTTTAAGGGGTCGACATCCGGTAAGATTAACGCCAGCAACGCATGCCCCGATTCATGAAATGCGGTAATCTCCTTTTCCCTCTTGGACATTATGCGGCTCCTTTTCTCAGGGCCCATCAACTGCCTTTCAATAGATTTCTCAAAATCCAGTATATCGATTGCATTTTTATTGAAGCGCGCCGCAAGCAATGCCGCTTCATTGCAGAGGTTTGCAATATCTGCGCCGGAAAACCCGGGCGTCTGAGATGCAAGCGACTTAAAATCGACATCTGGCGAAACCTTAAGTTTTCTGGTGTGTACTTTTAAAATCTCTTCTCTCCCTTTAATGTCAGGCAAACTCACCACGATAAGCCGGTCGAACCTGCCAGGCCTTAAAAGCGCAGGATCCAGCGTATCCGGCCTGTTGGTTGCTGCGATCAAAATAAGCCCCTGCGTAGTATCAAAGCCGTCCATTTCAACCAATAAGGCGTTCAGTGTTTGTTCCCTCTCATCATGGCCGCCCCCAATGCCGGAAAATCTCAGGCGCCCTACTGCGTCTATTTCGTCGATAAAAATAATCGCGCCTTTTCCGGAAGACTGAGCAGCCTTTCTCCCCTGTTCAAACAAGTCCCTTACCCTGCTTGCGCCAACTCCCACAAACATCTCGACGAAATCTGAACCGGAAATACTAAAGAATGGCACGCCTGCCTCTCCTGCGACCGCCTTAGCGATAAGAGTCTTACCGCAACCCGGCGGGCCTACCAATAAAACCCCTTTAGGAATCTTACCGCCCAGGCGCTGGAACTTTCTCGGATCCTTCAAAAACTCAATTACCTCCTTAAGCTCCTCCTTGGCCTCATCAACTCCGGCAACATCGACAAAGGTAACTTTTTCATTGGTCTTATCACTGTGAATCTTAGCCCTGATTTTGCCGAAAGAAAAAACCTTGTTGCCTAACTGCTCTCCCCGGGAAGCCATCATCCACCAAAAGAATATCAATAAAATCACCGGGCCTAAAGAATAAAAAAGGTTCGCCAAAAACGTACGCGGCGGCTTCACTTCAAAATAAGCCAAATTGCTGCGCATCAGGCTAATGAGGTCCTTATCCTCTTCGGGAATGTTGACATAGAATTTTGAGTTATTCGTAAACTCACCCTGGAGGATATTTTCTGTCTTTGCGACAGACTTTATCTCCTGGGGGGAGTTTTTCAAAATCCTGTAAAACTCGCTATAGGGTATCTCTTTGGGTACGCCTGAAACAGAGAGGTTATTGACAGAACTGATAAGAAGATAAAATATAAGTATGGCGAATATCCACCCAAATGGAAACTTGTTAAACGGTTGGCCCACTTTTTTGCCTTTCAAACTGTTATTTTTTGTCATTTTTACTCCTTAGTCTAGAAGAATTTCATTATATATTTAAATATATATAAAATCAAGGATTTATTACTTGTTGCAGGCAATAAAGATAAGAGTTTTTTTGCGCTTCACTGCGGATATTCCCTGCGGAAGGTTTACGATTGAACCAACAGGCCTCTTAAAAATAAGCTCCTCCAGCTCTTTTATATGTTGAAAGGTAATCCTGCGCGTGTTTCCTTTGACCCGGTTAATAGATAAACGCAAAATCAGCCTTAAAAACGCAGGATGCATTCTCCGAAGTTTTTCAAGAAGAAGCTTGTTCTTGGTGCCCTCAACATACCCTTCTACCTTTGATTCAAGAAAATCGTAATCAAACGCAACGCTCTCAGCCATATTACTAAGCACTTCTTTTATATTGGCGTTGTAGTCTTTTTCAAGAAGCGGTATAAGCCTGTTCCTGATTTTATTCCTGAAATATATGTCTTGCAGATTAGAGCTGTCGATTCTGGGCTTAAGTTTCTTGCGCCTTAAAAATGATTCTATCTCTCTCCTTTTAACTCCAAGAAGGGGGCGTATAATTACAATGCTGCCTATTTTTCTTTTCGCGAGCATAGCGGATAAACCGTTAAGGCCGGCTCCACGTATAATCCGCATCAATACCGTTTCTGCCTGGTCGTCGAGATTATGCCCCAGCACGATCTTTGCCGCGCCTAGCTTCTTTGCGACCTGAAACAGAAAACCAAGCCTTGCATTCCTAGCAACCTCTTCCTGCGAGCCTTTGCTGGCGCGCAGCAACTCTCTGATGTTTACCGAAGTCATCGTAAACGGTATTCCTAACCGCTCAGCGTGCCTCTTTACAAAAAGCGCATCTTGCAAAGATTCGCTCCTAAGCATATGGTCAAGGTGTGCAACATACAAATGAAGCCCATACTCTTTCTTCAGGCTGTCGAGTATATACATCAGCGCCAGTGAATCAGGCCCTCCTGAGACGCCGATAAGCACGCGGTCGTTTTTCTCAAAAAGCCCGAACCTCTCTATTGTGCGGAGTACGTTTTTTAGAACGGTAGCCATACGGGAATACTATGAAAGGCGATTACTGATCGTGTTCGGTCCAATACGACAATATTTTTCCTACACGCACGCTGCATTCCTTTGTGGTCTTGACTTGCAAGACAAAAGAAACAGTATCGCTTAATATTTGTGCTCTAAACTGGGCTAGCTCCCTCTTGCGCAGCCATTCCTTTACTTCGCGGGAACGTTGGGGTTCGAATTCATAGGTCGGCACCGAAGAGTCAGCAATAACGCCGGGAAGAACATTAAGGCCCACAGCCCTTTTCTCTGCCGAGAACATAATCATATATGTTAGAAAAGGATCTTCGTCAGCCGGGATGACCGAAATAATATATAATCCACCAGCAGGTAAAGAAGTTATGTCTATATCCGTCCATGTGTGCGCCGAAACCTTTTCCAGTGTTTTTCCCAGGCGCAAGCCTCCTGCTGCTACGCTCAGCTGGTTATAACTGCCGTAGGGAGAAGGGTAATATGTGACTATCGAAATAGATTCTCCCTGGCGCGGGAGCTCCTGCGAAAAACTCAAGACTGAAAAAAAACATAATACTATTATTGTCGTTGCAAAAACTTTCGGCTGTATTAGTTTTTTTCGCATATCCAAAGCGACTTTTCGCATTACAATATTCCGGTACTCAACTCTTGGTAATAATTACTGAGCGACTTTATGGAATTGACAACTGCGATTCCAAGCATGATAGTCGCCATAATCACAATAACAGTAATAATTACCTTGTTTCTCTTGCTGAACCGGGGATTTAACCACAAAAGAGGCAGCGCAAAGGGGCCGATGCTTAAAAAAAGCACTATCAGGGTAGAGGTCTTAAGGTACCATTTGACTTGCGGGTTACTATCCATCAGCAATGCGCAAGATTATTTCGTTTTAGGCAAAGGAACGCTCACGTCACCGGAAGTTTTGACTGAACCGACCTGACCACTTCCGCCTACGTGGATACTTTTACAACCGCTTAAAAAAATCATAACAACTGCTAACAAAGAAACTGCTACCTTCCCTTTTATCATTCTGAACTCCTTTCGTTAATCAATTTTGCCAGTTATCCGGACCAACGGCAAAATTGGTGGCGGCGACTATGCCCTCCCACATATCAATTAACAAAGGGCCAGTCGCTTACAAGTAAAGTGGCGGCGACTATGCCCTCCCACATATCAATTAACAAAGGGCCAGTCGCTTACAAGTAAAGTGGCGGCGACTGGATTTCCCGACGCTTACCTTACGTTCGGTCGGGATGCCGACCTAGTGTTTTTTAAGAACATCGGCAAAACCAGCACTCATTATTGAGCGCCGCTAGTTATCAAAATTAGTGGCGGCGAGAGGATTTAAACCTCTGACTTATCGGGTATGAGCCGACTACTCTATCAGGCTGAGTTACGCCGCCAGTGTTCGTAGTGAGTATAGAGTATTGAGAAAAAACAAGCTTCCGTTAAGCTCTAGGCCTCGGCCTTAACCTAAGCCTTAGCCTTATATCGTTTACTTCGGCTTGACTGACGTACAATTCCCCTGCTCAAGCAGGCCGCCGGTTTTAATTCGGTATACCTCAAAACCGGTTACCCCGCACTCCATGGGCGCAGTAAGGATTTCATAGCCGGAGTCGCTTAAATTCAGCGCAAAAGCATAACCCTGGATATTTTCATTATTATACGCCCTGTCGAGATAGGCTGGCTGGGCATAACGCATCTCAAGCTCATCTTTCGGGTATGTGCCAGCGTGCTCCTGGCTAAATTTCTCGATAGAAAGTGCAATAGACTTTAATGTCGATTCAGCAAGTGTTTCGTTCACACGCATCTTATTCTCGGTAAACTGCTGGATTCCATTGATGCTAATGGCAAGCATCGTAAAGAGCAACGCAAAGAGCAGTACTACTATTACTACTGCCTTCCACGCCTTAAGCTGGAAGAAACGCATCAGTCCTAATGCGTACAATACTCCGGTACCGACTGCTGCCAGCAATGGCCCCCAGACCGGGATAATATAAAATACATTCGCCGCTCCTGCATAGGCAACGATGGTAAGTAGCTCTTTAAAACGCGCCCTTCCCTTAAAAAAAAGAATGAACACATACAGCAAAGCGGCAAGCAGATAAAAACCGATGGCAACAAGAATGGGCAGGATAAACAACACTACAAAAAAATATGCCGGCCATACCATCTGCGACTGAAAGAACATATCAAAAAACAGGCCAAGCGCATTTGCCGCAAGGGTAACCAGTATATAGAAAAGGAACGGCTCTGACGCAGGCCGCTCTATCTCAAGGCATGCCCAAAATCTTCTAGGATCAAGCAGTGCCTGTTTAATAGTCTCAAGCATCGCGCGAGGGATCCCAAGCTCTTTCCTGTGATACCATGCGATGGCCTGAATCTTGTGTTCCTGCTCCGTCATGTACAACTCCGTGCTATTTTTAAGCTTTGATTGTATTGCTTTTACCTAAAAGACCTTCTTCGCAAAAAGAATAAATCCTACGGCGAGCGCATTCAAAGTTGCGATTAACACCACAGCAGCTGAAATATCTTTAATCACTTTGATCATTGCGTGATATTGCGTATTGACCATATCCATAAGTAATTCAATCGCTGTATTGAAAATTTCCGCGATAAATACCATGGTCACCGTGATACACAACGCGACCAATTCAATCCCTTTTAACTGAAAATACAACCCGGCAACAATCGCAAGTAACCCGCTTAAAAAAATAACCCTCATGTTGCGATGGTATAAGACAAGGTAGCCTAGGCCCTGCAAGGCATAAGAAAAACTCTCTCTAAATGGGCGCAGCTTAAAAATGTTTCTCAGTAATTTCATGGGTTTACCCGATAAAAATTATGAAAAGCATAGCTACGATGAGAAGGACAGAAAACAAATAAAAATCGTTGAAATAAAAAAAATCCGCTATCCTGTCCTTTATCGAGGTTTGCGCAAGGGCGCGGTCGGTATGAGAAATAAGGTTGTGCTTCCGTTTAAAATCTTCGACCTGCTCCCGCCTGAAGCGTAAGTAGAGCCCGCCCACTTTATAAGCGGGGATTGAGCCGTCTTCGGCAAGGTCAAGCACTTCTTTTTCCGACACCCCCAAAAAAGAGGCAACATCGCGTACTGTTAAAAGTTTTTCTTCCATAGTGTATTGCGCTTGGTAAATCTGTTATTTCCCGATTCTGCCGGAAGCCACCCAGGAATCAATGGCCTTGCGCTCAAATTTGAGGTCGTTTCCTTCCCTCAGCGCAGGCACTTTTCCTGCGTTTGCCCAGTCAAGGATCGAATTCAGGTCAACGTCAAGATAGCGCGAGAGTTCCTCTACATTAAGAAAATCGCGCAGCATATGACAACGGCCCTCAAGGATCGCTCCTTCCGTCACGTTGAGTTTTGCAGGGAATATTTCTCCTTCGATAATGGCGGTCGGCAAAAGCGTCAAGCGTTCCTTGGCGGTGATTTTACCTTTCACCCTGCCCCCGACAATGATATTCTCTCCCAGGATATCTGCGATAACTGTGGCGGTTGAGCCAATCGTCAAATTGCCTTTGGCTTCCAGTATCCCTTCGAATTTTCCGTTAATGCGCAGATTTACGGGGTCTTTAAAATTGAGTGTCCCTTGCATCGAGGCGTCAACATCAAGTATCTTATCGTCTGTTTTCTTCTTAAAAGCCATATGCCACCCCCCTTTTTTTACTTCTTTGTCTCTTTGCTGAATACCGCTTTTTCGATATACGCAAAAAAGAAAAGCACTATTACCGCAATAACGGTACTGACGAGCCCTGCGGTATAAAATCCGCATCCGACCGCAAGTCCTATCCCTGCGACCAGCCAGACGCTTGCCGCAGTAGTCAGCCCTTTTACGCCCTCCCTGTCCCTGATAATTGCGCCTGCTCCCAAAAAGCCTATACCGGTTACTACCCCGGCTGCAATACGTGCAGGGTCAAGGGCAACCTGACTTTTATATATATCAAAAATATAGAGCGATGTCAACATAATAAGACAAGAGCCAAGGCATACCAATATGTGCGTTCGCCAACCTGCGCTTCGACGGTGAAACTGCCTCTCAAGCCCGATAAACCCGCCCATAATTGTTGCCAGAATCAACCTGATCACAATCTCTTTGTCCGTAATCTCAGGTACCATGCACCCTCCTTTTTCGCTCAATACTCTATACTCAATACTCTATACTCAATACTCAATACTATAAAAGGCTAAGGTTGAGGTTTAGGTTAAGTAAGGTCGAGGCCAAGGCAGCGCATCATATGTAGGGGTGAGGTTGATGGTCTGGCCTTTACCCAATAACCGCTATTGCGCCATACGCAATGCACCCTGCTTAATCTAAGCCCACGTTTAAGTATAAGTTATCACGATGGCCATTTTTATACAAATAATAACCCAAGCTCGCTACCATGGCCGCATTATCAACACTTAATGGCTGACTAGGGAAAAACACGCGTATTCCTGACCGCCGCAACGTGCCTATACAAAGATTTCTTAGCGTCTTATTGGATGCAACTCCGCCTCCCACCACGAGCGTTTTGACGCCCTTCATTCGACAAGCAGCCAGAGATTTCTCTATGAGAACCCTAAATACTGTTTCCTGAAAAGAAGCTGCGATATTCTTACGCAAGCTGCGACGCAGCATGCCTTTTTCGCCTTTTGTATGCGAGCGCGCATAATAGAGTACTGCAGTTTTGATTCCGCTGAAACTAAAATCAAGCGGCGCCTGCGTCCGAGAGCAATTAAAGAGTATGCTGTGCGGATCGCCTTCTTGAGCCAATCGTTCGATAACCGGCCCGCCCGGATACCCTAACCCTAAGATTTTAGCCACCTTATCAAACGCTTCTCCGGCGGCATCGTCAAGCGTTTTACCGAGTAAGGATATTCGATCAAAACCCTGGACGTAAAATAAATTCGTATGGCCCCCTGAAACAATCAACGCAACAAAAGGAAATCGAGGCACCTTTTCGCCTCGGCCGAGGAAACTTGCAAATATATGGCTATAGAGATGGTTTACCCCAAGTACCGGAATTGCCTGCGATGCGCTAAGTGCTTTCGCGAAAGAAAGCCCCACGATCAACGAACCAAGCAACCCGGGGCCGCTAGTCACGCTGATTAAGCCAATATCCCCGATACGCTTCTTAGCGCTACGGAAGGCGCTAGAGACTACGGGCGTAATTGCCTCAAGCTGCATGCGCGAGGCGATTTCAGGTATTATCCCTCCGTACTCTTTGTGTAAGGGCAGGCTAGTCGCAACAACATTTGAAAGAATTTCTCTTCCCTTATATACTACCGATGCGGAGGTTTCGTCGCAGGAAGTCTCAATACCTAATGTATACATAGCAACAGAGGTTACTCGTACTCGGCAAGCTCGGAAACAAACACCAAGCTATACCCTTCTTTCTCCAATAAAGGGATAACTTCTTTCAATGTCTCAATGGTAACCCTACGCGCATGTCCGATACCGATCGCATAACCCTTTTCATCGGCTTGGTCTTTTAATTTATGGACCTGTTCCTTGATATAAGAAGGATCGGCTTTATTATCCAGGAAGATATCTCTTTTTGCAAATAGCACGCGCATTTCCCCGGCGACGACAGCACATACAGACTTTGGCGACACGAAACTATCCAGATAATAAAGTCCTTTTTTGTTCAATTCCTCAAAAATAATACCCATCGTCCTTTTATCTTCGGTTGCCTTAGAGCCCATATGGTTAGACACGCCCTTGCAATAAGGAATAGCTGCCAGGTCTTTCTTGAGGGTGCCCTGAATCTCTGTTCTATCCATTGAGCTCATAATGGTATTCTTCTCAAGCCTGTATTTCTCATGCGGTTCAAGCGGAAGATGCAGGATAATCTCGAAACCCCTTTTATGCAATAACGCGGCAATGGCTTTCGAGTACGCCAGATTCGGCAATACCGACATAGTCAAATTGGCGTGGATATTCTCTAGGGAGCTGGCGATTTTTGCATTATACCCCCAGTCATCAAGCACAATGGCAATCTTGCGTTTTGGCACTAAAGGGACGAGCTCAACCTGAGGTTTTTCGGTTTTTTTCTGCCGTCTCAGCCACATCTTGATCGTCACGATACCCTGTACAGCAATAATCAGGACCAAGATCAGGATGATTTCTTTGTAGATGACTGTTCTTTTCATTCCTTATCCTTGTTGCTGCTGGTCTGGTAAAGTTTAATCGCCTTAAGCACATCCACCGCTCGCATCAGCTGGTTATCCGAGGCGTAATCCGTTTTTTTCCTCCCTGCCTTCTCTTCTCTCTTTTCGATCTCATCAAACACCTCAGCAGGCTTGCTTGACATGGGGATTTCTTCTTTATGTAACGGCTCGATCTTGGCCTCTTCCACTACGATATCCGGCTGTATTCCTTTATCGTGTATCAACTTTCCCGAGGGGGTGAAATAACGGCTCGTGGTCAACCTGACAGCCGAACCATCCCTTAAAGGCACCACTGTCTGAACAGAAGCCTTGCCAAACGATTTTATCCCAAGGATTATGGCCCTCTTATAATCCTGAAACGCCCCGGCAACTATCTCGCTTCCGGAGGCAGAACCCTCGTTAATCAGCACCACAATCGGCATATCAAGAATCGGCTTTTTGTTCCGGGATACAAACTGCAAATTCTGGGAATCCTTTCTCCCCTTGGTATACACAATCACCTTGCCGTCTCCCAAGAATTTCTCAGCAACCCTTACCGCCACATCAAGGAGGCCGCCGGGATTATTGCGCAAATCTAAAATAAGCGAAGCACACCCCTGTTTCATGAGGCCACCCAATGCCTTTTCCAAATCCGCAAACGTCCCTTCCCTGAATTCCACTAAACGGATATAGCCGATCTTGTCCTCAAGGATACGCGAGTCCTTGATATTCTTGATCTTGATGACATCGCGCACTATTTTGAAATCAAGCAGTTTCTTTTCATTTTCGCGCAGTATAGTCACCATCACTGCTTCGCCGGGTTTGCCTCTTAGCTTTTTCACCGCATCGCCAAGCGTCATGTCCCTGGTAATCTCATTGTTGATTTTTACTATCTTATCCTTGGCTTTAAGCCCTGCCTTCCAGGCAGGCGTATCTTCTATAGGAGTCACTACGGTAATCAACCCATCTTTTATGGTGATTTCTATGCCTATGCCCCCGAATTTTCCTTCGGTCTCAACAACCAGTTCATTGTAATCATCGGGATTCATGAATTGGCTGTAAGGGTCTAGCACATTAAGCATTCCTTTAAGGGCGCCGTAGATCAAGTCTTTCGCATCAATCTCATCAACATAATCAGAACGGATAATCGCTACCGCGTCTGAAAACAGCTGCACCTGTTTATAAATAGAAACCTTTTTCTGCTGGCTTGCCGTCACCGTATAGGAAGCACCCGCAAAAATAATCAACGCAACAAACAGACCAACCGTATATTTTTTACGCATCAGTTAACCTCCTCCTGAGGGTATCTTGCACTACTTTAGGATTTGCTTTCCCTTTTGTCCTTTTCATGACCTGGCCAACTAAGAACATAAGCGCATTTTCTTTACCGGATATAAAATCATTGACAGACTTCTGGTTATCTTTTATGACGGCCTCGACCTCATCTTTAAGGCTGTCTGTATCTGAAACCTGACCCAGGTTTTTTTCTTTAATTATTAGTCCGGAGGATTTAGAAGTACGCAGCATCTCTTCTAAGACTGATTTGCCTGTCAAGTGAGAGATCTGTTGAGTTTCCACGGCTTGGACTAATTCGATTAGTAACGCTGCAGAAAGCCCTAAGTCCGCAATGCCACAATTCCTGTTGTTTGCCCCTGCCGAGACCGGGCCGATGAGCCAGTTTGAGATTATTTTTTTATTCACACCCTGCGACTGCCGCAGGCATTCTTCGGCGTATTCGGCCGTTGCCCTGGAAACAGTCAGAATCTGGGCATCGTATTGAGGCAATCCGTATTCTTTCATAAAACGGCTGCATTTCTCGCGCGGCAGCTCTGGGATACTTTGCCTGATTGCTTCTATGGTCTCTTTCTTGATGAGAAAAGGGGGTAAATCCGGCTCAGGAAAATATCGATAGTCTTTTGCTTCTTCTTTGCTGCGCATGGAAATTGTCTTTCCTTCGCGGGCATCCCACAACCTAGTCTCTTGAACGACCGGTGAACCCTCTCGAAGCAACCCTTCCTGCCTTACGGCTTCAAACGAAAGCGCATCCTTAACTGCCTTAAAGGAATTTAGGTTTTTAATCTCTGCTTTAACGCCCAGTTCCTCTACCCCTCTTTTCCTTAAAGAAATGTTTGCGTCGCATCTTAAAGACCCTTTTTCCATATCGCAGTCTGAAACACCCAGATACCCGATCACGCTCTTTAAGGCAAGCAAATATGCGTAGGCTTCTTCGGGCGAATAAATTTGCGGTTTTGAAACTATCTCAAGCAAAGGAATGCCGGCCCGGTTAAAATCAACAAGGGTAACGTCATCTTTATGGACCAGCTTCCCCGCGTCCTCTTCCAGATGCACGCGCAAAATACCTATGTGTTTGTCCGCATCAGACGTTTGCACATCCAAAAATCCCTCTCTTGCCAGCGGCAAGTCATATTGAGATATCTGGTAATTTTTCGGCAAATCGGGATAGAAATAATTTTTCCTGTCGAATTTTGTAAATTCCTGGACTGAGCAATTCAATGCAAGAGCCACCTTGAACGCATACTCCAGTGCAACTTTATTGAGCACAGGCAACGAACCGGGCATCCCTAAACATACGGGGCATGTTTGGGTATTCGGCTCCTGGCCAAATTCCGTAGAGCAGCCGCAAAAGGCCTTTGTTTTGGTCTTTAAATGCACATGCACCTCCAGGCCTATCACTGTTTCGTATTCCATGCGTCTACAGTTTCCTCTCTACTACTGCTACAATTTTGGTTTCTCAAGATGCCAGGGCGTATTTTGTTCGTAGGCGTACGCTACCTTAAAAAGCATTTCTTCATCAAAAGGCTTAGCCAGTATCTGTAAACCAACCGGCAGTTTTTTACTAGTAAACCCACAGGGTATAGAAATAGCCGGGATTCCTGCCAAATTGACAGAAATGGTATAAATATCGGAAAGATACATGCTGAGGGGATCTTCGGCTTTCTCGCCAATCCTGAAAGAAGGTGTAGGAGTTGTAGGCGTCACAATACAATCAAACTCAGCGAAAGCCCGGTCAAAATCCCGTTTAATCAGCGTCCTCACTTTCAGGGCCCTAAGATAATAAGCCTCGTAGTATCCGTGAGACAAACCGAAAGTGCCCAGGATTATCCTGCGTTTTGCCTCTTCCCCGAAACCTGCCCCCCTCGTTTTCTTGTAAAGAGAAATCATATTCTGAACGTGTGCCTCACCGGCAGCCCTCAAGCCGTATTGCACCGCGTCAAACCTGGCCAGGTTAGAGCTGGCTTCTGCAGTCGCGATGATGTAATACACGGGAATAGCGTACTGCGTATGAGGCAAAGAAACCTCTTTGCAAACTGCTCCCCGTCGCCTAAGTTCGGCAATAGCCTCATCCGTCGCCTCTTTAACTTCCTGGTCCATCCCTTCTACAAAATATTCCTTCGGAATGCCGATGCGTATCCCTTTTATGTCCGTGGCCAGAAATTCCGTATAATCAGGAACTTTGATATTAACCGACGTTGAATCAAGGGAATCGTATCCAGCAATCGCATTCAGAAGGATTGCCGCATCTTTAACATCTTTGGTAAGAGGGCCTATCTGGTCAAGGCTTGAGGCAAACGCTATAAGACCGTAACGAGACACTCTCCCATAGGTAGGCTTCAAACCCACAACTCCGCAGAAAGAAGCGGGCTGGCGGATAGAACCCCCTGTATCAGAACCTAAAGCCAGGAAAGCCTCATCTGCCGCAACCGCCGCCGCAGACCCTCCTGAAGAACCACCCGGGACACACGCAAGGTCCCAGGGATTACGGCTTGCGCCAAAACAGGAATTTTCCGTCGAGGAACCGAATGCAAACTCGTCCATATTCGTCTTTTTAGTCAAAATGAGGGCGCCTGCCTCTTTTAGTTTACGTATGACCGTTGCATCGTAGGGAGGCCTGAATCCCTCAAGGATTTTCGAACAGCACTCGGTTGCATGGCCTTCCGTACAGATATTGTCCTTTACTGCAACAGGAATGCCCTTTAGCGGCTTATTGGGATCAGGGGTAAAAACTGTTTCCAGCAGCTTAGAAATCAGGGGCGCATTATCTAAGCGCACATAGGCGCGCACCTGGGGCTCCAGCGCACGAATCCTCTTGCGCAGAGATTCAACGATATCTTTTGGCGAGAGCTCATTGTGACGCAGTTTTTCAATGAGTTCTGAGGCGGTTAACCGGCAAATATCCATATCTGGTTAGGGATTGTCTTCGATTACCTTGGGCACCATAAAAAAACCGTTCTGTCGCAAAGGCGCGTTCACAAGTACTTTCTCGATCGGCAAAGAACCGGTAGGCTCGTCTTCTCTTGTCACATTCTGAATAGGTAAAATGTGGCTTGTGGGCGCAATGGAAGCGACATCGACTTTTTTAAGTGTATCGATAAAATCAATAATCACATCCAGTTGGCGCGAAAGCTTTTCCAGCTCATCCGGCATAAGCTCAATCCGGGCCAGATGCGCGACATATTCAACTGTTTCCTTTTCGATACTCATACGTTCACCTATTTCTGTATTATAAAGCCTAATAATAACATTCTTTGACGGAAAAGTCAACACTATCCTTCGTCTTGGAGTGCGCCGTTTTTTATTTTCTTGTAAATTTTTGCAATTTGTGATATATTTTACTATAATTAATTCGTGTACTGGGGAGGGGCAATGAATCCTAAGATTCTAGTGGTAGACGACGAGCCAGACGTATGTGAAACAATAAAGCACTATTTTGATAAAAGAGGCTACGAGATTATTACCGCAGGCAAGGCACAGGAAGCCATATACAAACTTATCACAGAGAAACCTGCGCTCGTGCTGCTGGATATTCGCATGGCCGATATCGACGGCATTGAGTGCCTGCGCATAATGAAAAAGTTCAATAAAGACGTGGCAGTGATAATGGTGACCGCGAACGACGATATCGAAATCGCCAAAACAGCGATGGCAGCGGGTGCTAAAGACTATATTACCAAACCCATCGGTTTCACTGCCCTGGAGACCGCGATTACGACCTACCTATTCCTGGATAATAACACCAAGGGCTAAGCCTGATTTAAAAGAAGGAAAAATGCGCACGGATAAAGGCCGCTACTTATGTAAAAAGCGCACCTAAACCAACCCACAGATACCCCATGCATAACACATCCAAAAAACCGCGGTATGCGCTAAACCCACAAGGCGAATTTATCGTTGAGAACTACAATCTCGCTAAGCCATTTGCAAATTTCTTCCCCGGGATTGCCGGTACCTACGGTATCCCCATGTGGGCGTTTTACGTAAATCGTGGCCAGGCAATCGCAAGTTTCGGAACAACCGATAAAAACAGCTCGATCCTCGAATTTTTCCCCGCCAATAAAGCATGGCAGCTTGTCTCCCATGCAGGATTCCGCACATTCTTTAAGATTGCTCACCAAAAAGGCAGCCTTTTTTATGAGCCTTTTCATAATGGCCTTGCGAATCTTCATTTTGAAATCGATAACAGAATGTCGATTTCCTCCCATGGCCTCAAAATCGAAGAATCTAATTCCACGGTTGGGCTACACACCCAGGTAGAATATTTTACGATTCCGAATGATTCCTTTGCGGCCTTGGCTAGAATTGTCACTATCCGAAATACCAGCAGGTCTGTCAAACATATCCAAATACTTGACGGCCTCCCTACTGTTATCCCTTTTGGCATCGCTAATCTTTTCTTAAAAAAACTCGGCCGTACTATTGAGGCCTGGATGAAGGTCAAGAACATCGAGCTCGGGGTGCCTTTTTATAAGATTGACGTTGACCCGACGGACCGTCCCCAGGTCTTGCATGTCATGCAGGGTAATTTTTATCTCGGATTCAGCCAAGAGGCAAAAGCGCCGCGCATCATTAGGCCCATTGTGGACCCTCAATGTGTATTCGGCCCGATTACTGATCTTTCTTTTCCTTACCAATTTTTTGCATCAAAGAATTACCAGTATCCAAAAACGCAGATCAGCGTCAGCAAAACCCCCTGCGCGTTCGTCTTTGAAAGAATAACCCTGGCTCCTTCGGAAGAAAAAACATTGTATACCGTAATCGGTTCGATGGATTCCCTGGAAACGCTTACCTCCTGCGTGCCGAGAATAGCACACAAAGAGTACCTGAGAGAAAAACAAAACGAAAACCGTCGAGTCATCGAAGATCTACAGAAAGACATAGACACCAAAAGCGCATACAGGGCATTTGACCTCTACGCAAAACAAACCTACCTTGACAATATAATCCGGGGCGGCTATCCCTTGATTTTCGGAAAAGACAAATCGCGTAAGGTCTTTTATGCGTACTCGCGTAAGCACGGAGACTTGGAAAGAGATTATAACAAATTTCATATTGAATCGACCTATTTCTCTCAAGGCAATGGCAATTATCGCGACATGAACCAGAACCGAAGGTGCGATATCTGGTTCCACCCTGAAGTAGACGATGAAAACATCATCTTATTCTTCAACTTAATCCAATCAGACGGGTTTAACCCTCTTGTCATCAAGGGATGCAACTTTATACTCGATGCTACTGAAAATTTCAAGATTAAGCTAGACAAGCTCACTGAGCAAAAATACCATGCTGCGTTGCTATCGTTCCTTGAAAAACCATTTACTCCCGGATCGGTTATTCTCTTCATCGAAAAAAATAAAATCAGATTACGAGTAAATTACGAGCAGTTTCTGAATACGCTCATTACATCTTCTTTCAGGTATCAGGAAGCCGAACACGGAGAAGGTTTCTGGACGGACCATTGGACATATAATCTTGACCTTCTCGAGAATTATTTAGCGATATTCCCGGAACGTTTGAAGGAGTTGGTATTTGATAAGCGGGTATTTGCATTCTACGATAACACCGAAAGCGTAAAACCCAGAGACCAAAAATATATACTTAAAGATAACACGGTGCGCCAATTTCATTCCCTCGTATCTGACAGCGCAAAAAGGGAACTAATCAAAAAACGGGTTTACCCGCATGAGCTTTCCAGGAACAATCACGGCAACGCAGACGTATATACCACTACGCTGGTAAACAAGCTTTTCTGCATCCTGGTCAATAAAATGGCTTCTCTCGACCCGTTTGGCGTCGGCATGGAAATGGAAGCCGATAAACCAAACTGGTTTGATGCCTTAAACGGCCTTCCCGCCCTGCTAGGATCATCGATCAATGAAACTTTTGAACTTAAAAGGCTCCTTGTGCTTATCGGCAAATTCTTTACTCTAAGCGGCGTGCACACCGTAGCATTAAGCGAAGAAATATATGAACTACTCGAGAAACTCGATAGCCTAGCCTCAGAATACTTCACTTCGCCTTCTAAAAACAGGGACCTTGATTTTTGGGATAAAAGCCACACACTTAAAGAAGAGTACCGCCATAAAACAAAATTTGGCTTTAGCGGCAAAGAGGCAGAGGTTGCCGTGGATGCGCTAAAGGGCATGCTCGCTAATTTCGAAAAGAAGGTTGACGCAGGCCTAGAAAAGGGCCGCGACAAGAAGCGTAATGTCTATTATTCCTACTTTGTCAACGAAGCAACTAAATACCATACACTAAACCAGCACTTCGTAAAACCTACGAAATTTTCTCAGAAGAAACTGCCTCTTTTCCTTGAGGGGCAGATGCACGCATTGCGACTGAGCGCCTCGCTACACAATGCCCAGCTTCTTTACCGGGGAACGCAAGACAGCGAACTTTACGATAAGAAACTCAAGATGTATAAGGTCACTGCCTCTTTAAAAGGGATGCCGGAAGAAATCGGCAGGTGCAGGGTATTTACCCCTGGGTGGCTTGAAAATGAATCCATCTGGCTGCATATGGAATATAAATACCTACTCGAGGTATTGAAATGCGGACTCTACGAAGAATTTTACAAAGACCTGCGTAATGCGCTCATTCCTTTCCAAAAGGCCGAGCAATACGGACGCAGCATACTTGAGAACTCTTCCTTCTTGGTCAGCAGCGCATTCCCTGATAAATCCCTGCACGGAAACGGATTCGTAGCACGGCTCTCAGGATCGACCGCGGAGTTTGTGAATATGTGGCTCTTGATGAATATAGGCAAGACACCTTTCACTCTGGATTCAAAAAACCGGCTGCAGCTGACCTTTTCCCCTATCCTTGCGAAATGGCTTTTTGCCAAAGACAAAACATACCGATTCAATTTTTTAAGTTCTATCGCAGTAACGTACCGCAATCCGAAAATGAAAAACACCTTCGGTAAAAACGGCGTTACGCCTGTTAAGATAGCGTTTTGCGATACATCAGGTAACCCCGTCGAGCTTAATTCCGATACCATCCCCTCTCCTTACGCGCAGCAGATCAGGTCGCGCGCAATCCCCTCCATTGAAATCGTCCTGAGCTAAATTTATACATTGTGCATTTGTGCAACTTGAAATTTTGTCCTCCCTATGCTATACTTATAATGACAATCAGGCGACCTACTGAAAAGGCAAACTAGCAGTAATGCTGGGGCGCAAAGCTGCAGTCCCGTTTAAGAACGGGAGGCTGAGCTGCCAAAGGGGTTAAAAGAAACAAAACCCCGAACCCTAAGATGCCTTAGGGTTTTTTGATGCGACCCCCGCAAAGTTTGCGGGGGTTTTTTATTGAAGGGAAAAAATGAAAGCGCAAAGAGTAGTGACATTTCTGGACCGGGGTGAAGTAGACTTCCTAGACAAATTGGGGAAAGACGCACTCTTTACAAGCGGAATGAAAATCTCACGGACGAAAATAATTTCATGGACAATAGATTTTGTAAAGAAGCTCGGCATTAACGGAAAAAACATAAAGTCGGAAAACGACTTTGAACACAGGATATTTGAAACGCTGGGGCATAAGGGGTCAGACCCGCTACCTTAATGCAATGGAGGCGCCTTGAAAACAAGGCGTGCACAAGGAGGGTTTGCCATGAAAAACAAAATAGTAATCTCGTCATGTGTATGTGGCATACTGCTCATGACCGGCGTCGCTTTCGCCCAAGACAGTGCTTCAATAACGGTTACCTGCAGCATACCGGAAATCCCCGGAGTCAATTCTCCTCTTATCCAGGAAAAAACTTCAGCCATGCAAAGCCCAGCTATGCAGCCGGCAATAAAGGAGAAAGACACGAAGAATCCTCATGAAACAAACGCAGCACCAAAAGAAACAACATCAACGCAAATCGTCCTCGCGCAAAACTATGCCTCTGCTGCCGATGTACTAGAAACCTACTACAGCAGATAGCACAGTCCTATTCTCTTATTTTTTTAAGCGGAATATTATACAGGTAGGTTATATTTTCAAAAAGGCCTATGGTTTTTACAAGCGGCACTTCAGGTATATAATCGAGCGGCAGGCTATTGATATCCAATGCGAGTTTGTGCTCGCCGATAGAAATATTGGAAAAAGAATACCTCCCCTCTGCATCGGTTTTTACAGTCTTTGAATCGTCAAGCCGCAACAAGACATTCTTAATCCCCTTATCAAGGCTTGTGTATGTACCATCTCCATCAACGTCAAAATATACTATACCGGAAATCTCAGAACGCGACACAAGGCCGAAGTAGAGGCTCGTTGTCCTGCCCTGGCTTATGGCAGCTGCCTGCGTCTGGGGAGTCGTTAACACGTATCCTGATGGTATGGTATTTGCATCCATGACCACAAACGCCTTCTGGCCCCTGATATTGCTGAATTTAAAGTAGCCGAACATATCAGAAGTTGCAGAAATACCCTTGCCCAGCCAGAGCGTGATGCCTGCGATGGGCGCTTCATCCCTTTGTCTCAAGCCGTCCGAATTCAAATCCTTGAATACATACCCATCGATTGAACCCACTGCCTCCCACCGTTTTCCCGTATCCCAGGTATAACGCATGCCCGCATTGAAATCCGCCTCCAGGCGCTTGATTACCGAAGGCTTTTCCGCCCATACGTTCCTTACCCTGGCAGAACAATACGCCTCTTTTTCCGGCGTAGGCCTATAAGACAACTCGGTGTATCCTTCTATGTAATCCTGGCCGGAAAGAAAACTCAAATTTGAAGTAGCATCTTCCTCATCCCTGTACATAAAACGTATATGCTCATAAAAAGGCGTGTCGAACACCTGGCTGGTAAAATCAAGGCCCATATCATACACATGGGGACTGGAGTGCTCACCGGTATATTTATCCTGAAGCCAATTCCATTGCTGATTGAAGAAATAATAAAGATTGCCGATCAAACTAAACCGTATCCCTGAAGAAATATTGTCGTTTACGTAATCAAGGCTTGGGCCGCTATAATTCTTATTATCCTGATGGCGGTACGTAAGATAGGCCCCGACGTTTCTGATAAAATGAAAAGTTTTGTTAATGCCTATCTGCGGGCTCTGATAGCGCGACTGCGAGAGTTCCCCCAGTTGGTTTTGTAAAGTATAGGCAAAACGCAACGAAGCGCTCGGGTCTATCTCATACCTTGCGTCAAGGTCATAATTTTGATTCCACCGGTTATCGCTATCAAGGGCAGGAAATAGCCTGTCCTGATATACATCCAGCCTGTTTGAAATATTCCATTTCTCATCCGGAGAAAAACGCAAGGTAAACAAACCTCCCAATTCGCCCCTGCGCCAGGTCTCGCCGGTGATTGTCAAATAATCTTTGTCTATATTCCTCAACTCATAAGTAAAATTGAGGCCTGGCTGGTGATACGCGCCCTTGAACAGGTGAGCAAATGTATCGGTATCGTATCCGATCTCATAACCCATTTTCCAGTCGCCCAACACCCAATCCGTATTCGCATCATAGGCATAATGATTAAGATGGCCGGGCCTTTCCCTTCCATAGCCGTGTGCAACAGAAAACCCGAAGTCAAGCCTATCCGACGGATAATAATTTATGTCAGCCCCGTTTAAAAAGGAGTTCTTGATCTTGGTCAGGCCTGGAGAAAGGTTACCGAACCTGCCTCCGCCTTCCCTACCCCAGAAGAGGTTGTAATAAAGCTTTTTGTTAAACGCGGGGGACTTAATACTTACACCTCTTAAGGAAGAGGCATCGCCGGAAAGCGCCAGGTTTGAAAATCCAGGAGAAAAATTAAAGCCCCGTAATGAAAAATCTTTGAAATCTCCCCATGAGCCTTCGGTAAGACCGAGGGTAAAGTGTGTCAAATCTGTAGTCTCCCTTAACGACCTCATTACGGCCGTTGAATCAATTCTACCGTACGGAGTTGCACCGTTTAAACTTAAACTATGGTACCAGGAATAGGACTGCCGGCTTAATGAATCGGCCCTGCGGCCGGTCTCGTACGAATTCCAGTCTAGAATGTAACGCAACTTAAAGGTATCAGCCCTTTCCGCATCAAGCCTCATTTTTTCAGCCACTGTCAGGCCGCTCGATTTTAGCAGGCTTCCGAAGAACTCAAGTGTCCACCTGGCATTATCATCCCAGATATGCACATAGGTATACCCAACCTGCTTACCGGTGAGCCTGACCTGATCGGGATTTTCCCTTTCTACGGAAAGGATGTCGGGCTGCGTGACAAGAAATCGGCGTATATTCTTCCCCACAACCAAAACGTCTTTATTCTCTTCTATTTCAATGGGCTGCCGGATATCCTTAAAATTTTCATCCAAGATAATAATCAGCGGTTTGTATATGACCTTCTCCTTCTCGGGGAATTTTATACGCGGCAATTGAGGCGATATGGCAATAGTGCCAGAAGGTGCAGCCGCAGGAGTCACCTGCAAAGGAACAACAAACAGCTCTTTCTTGGGCTGTGCCAAATCAATATATTCTTTGATTGTTTCTTTATATGTGCTGATTGTTTCTTTAGGAAGCGCGGATTGTCCTACTCCCGAGGAAGAAGGCATTTCGTCTTCTGCCATGGGAGGCAATGTGTTTTGTTCGATTATACGTATGTACTTTAAGGCGGGTTCGAAGTTCGGTTCGGCGATCAGCGCTTTTCTGAATTCATGCAGCGCATCTTCATATCGGCCTTGCCGGTAAAATTTTATTCCGATTTCACAGAGGTACTCAGGAACCTGGGTATACGCTACTGCGTCCTGGGCGAATACCTGGAAAGAAAAAATAAATAAGGCAATTCCGCACAGGAATCGAAAAGGTACCTTATGCATATGCTTCATTTATTTTAGGTCTCCGACGTAACTTATCTCCCCGTTTGCATCAACGGTAAGCAGGGCTTCCCGGACCAAAGAATCCCTTTCCCCAAGTTCAAGCGTGAGTACTATGTCATATTTTCCTTGGGGGATATTTTCTTTCCACTCCGAAGAGAATCTTCCTTTATCGCCCGGAAGCGTAAACAGGTCATTGAATTCCCCTCTGGCATACACGATGCCCTGTGCATCCATAATATAATACGTTGCCTTTGCCGTAATATCGACGTCACCCTCATTGAGGAAATCGGCGCTTATCCCTAGCGGTGAATCAGTCGTAGGCCTGCCTATGGCAAGATTAGATAGGACACACAATTTATTAATGGCCCCTTCCGGCTCGATATAAAAGAGCGCTCCGATCCTTCCTACGACATTAACCACTACCCCTTCTGTCTGTTTCTGTTTGCCCATAGGGCTTTCAAAAAACATAACCGCATAATGCCCGCCCTTAGCATCTTTAGGAACAGTCACCGTAAAATTCACCGATTGCCTTCCGTAAGGAGGAACGGTAAATTCCGCGGGGACGAACGTAATCCAGTTCGCGCATGATAACGCAAGGCTGCGCGCAGGCTTAAATTCCTTCGTGCCGTCAAAAGGCGGCAGATAGAACCAGTCTTCAAGATACGCCTTGACCTCAACCGGCGCATCAGAAACATTCTCAACATTAATAGAACCTGTCCTTGTATTACCCGGAGCTATTGATAAGCGAACCTTAGGCTTGTCTATGCGGAGCATAGCTGCCTCAGCCCTATCAGTGATAAAAACACAGATAATCGATAAGATAATTCCTAAAAAGAGGACTGTTTTCTTGAGCATATGAAGCTCCTTAAAAAATTAAAAATTCCCCTTCTATTTAATAACGCCGAAGGGGAAAAGGCGCACGCGTTATCAGCACTGTACAAAGAAGAAAAACCAAAGATTAATATGCGACAACGCTCACAGTAACTTTTCCAGTGTAATCACCGGAAAGCTGATTGAGCGGTATAGGCTCAAAACCAGTATCAGCCGGTGGTACATTGGGTATCGCGTAATCAGCCCTGACGGTCTGAACCGCTGCACCATCACCGCTACTGTAAAGGACTAAGGCACCATCTGCAGGGCCAGGATTACCTAATGCTGCCCCTGAAGGACAATCCATGGATGCATCTGCCGTAGTATCCCAGCAACTGACTGCAGTAACGCCCCAACCTTTCGCTAACCTCGTGCCTCCGTTCCAGAGCCCGTCAGACTGAGAAGTGAGCTGATATCTCTGTCCTGCGGTAACCGCGGAAACAAAGAGTGCATAGTAATAGCGGGAGTACCATCTGCCTGCTTCAGTAATCCCATCAGCCAACAAATGCCTCAACTGGTCGAAATTCATTACTGTCTGATTGCCGGTAAATGCATCGTCACCAGGATCCTCGGTAAGCATGGAGTCCACTTTCGCCATGCCCCACGAAAGCTCAATAGTGGAGGGCAAATTAACAGCAACATCAATTTCAGCCGAACTGGCTGCGTAGCACGTAGCCACTAGGGAAACCGATAAAAACAGAGCGAGAACTACCGATAATTTCTTCATTTAATTCACCTCCTTCCTATTTCTCATTTTTACTTACTAATCATTTTCGCTGTAAGGGACTGTTGCAGTGCAGCACTAAATCTCCGACAGCGAATATACTATCCTTGTAGAATAATCTCCGGAGCGATAATCAAGAGGAAGCTGCAATTCATATATCAGCTTGAATGCATCGGAAGAACCCTTGTTGTCAGATACAAAAAGTACCGCATCACCCTTCTTAACCGGAATTTTTTCCGGGATCTTCAGCTCGCCTTTTGTGCGCGCATCTTCCATTTGAATAGTAAAAAATTTATCCGGTATAACGTGGCCTTCTTTATCTGTTAACTCAGAAATTACCTTTTGGGTCATCTGATATTTCTTGCCTACGTTTGAATATATCTCGATCTCTACCTGGCTCTTCTGGGGAGGCTCAAGAGGCTTGACATTTCGAAATTGGATTAAACCGCCGGATTCAGGCTTTATTATCAGGTCAAATATCCGGGGGACATCTATTTCAAAATCAATACTATCTATAAGACGAAACTGGGAAAAATCTATTCCCTCAAGCAGGTATTTCATCTTGAAATTGTACCTGCCTGCATTCAAATGCTGCGCGTTGTCGATTGTATAGTTTAATACAAAACTGCCTGCATCGCCTTGAGAAGACGAAGTAAAGACAGTCTGCTGCTTCCCGGAAAGGGGCGTCAATTCATTCACTACCATGCCCTTGCCTGTTGAGCTTCCCATGAAGTTCACCGCTTCGTAAGGAATCTCTGATCCATCAACCCCTATCGGTAAACCTTCAGGCATCTGGAGAATACTGAATTGTTTGCCAAAACCGCCGCGAATAGTAATTGTTACGTCCGCCGAACTGCCCTCTTTAGCGCCTGCCTGCAAGGCGACTCTTTTTGAGCCGGCCTGGGTGGTGATTTCTATCGAAGAAACAACCTCGACCTCAGCAAAAATGTTCAGTATTACCGTTACGGGTGATTCGCTTGAGTCTATAGGCTCCAGCGTAAAAGCGATCCTGCCCCGATAAGAGCCCGTAGAGGCATCAGCAGGAAGAATTAAGCCATACACCAATGTAAAAGTATCCGAATCACCGTTCTGGCTTGAGGTATATACCACCGGCCTTCCCATGCCAATCGCGTATTCCTGCTCTACATGAAGAGTACCGGCCCTATTTGTTCCTCTGATGCCGTAAACCCTGAAATCATTCTGAGGGATTTGATAACCATCTTCCGTATGTAGAGGCTCAAGGAGAGACTGTACGATACGATATTGCTTTGCAATGTCGGAACTCACCGTGACCGTAACCTCGCGGTTCACCCTGCCTAAGGAAGGAGAAATTTTTCCATACCGTAAATCATATCCACCTTCGTATGGCACTACGGATAAAGAAAAAGTGCTCGCAAAACTGAGCACAGAAAATACGCAGAAAAAGAAAAATGTGAAGATTGGGATAAGGTATTTTTGCTTCAAAGGGGACCTTTTTTGACTATTATATATCACCAAATACGCTTTTGTCAATTAGATAAAACAAAAAGGCCATGTTGACCCTTTTTAGCCAATCTGGCCTTTAAATAAGCCTGATTATTCCGATTTCCTCCTAATCGGAATACCAAACTATAAAAACTTTAAAAAAGATTTACCTAAGTATAACCTAACTATGCTTTTTTGTCAAGGGTAAACGTATTAATATTTTTTTTAAATTAAACACAATGAGCAATAGCAGAAATGCTGATTTTGAGGGAATGCATGAAGGATACGATAAATAACTTACCTGAGTTAAACAAAAGTACACTCCCTTTAATACGACAGAAAAATTTCTCTTTTTGTTCCTTATGATTGATAATTCGTAAGACATACATGTATGGTAACGGCCTTTCGACCGAAGAAGCATCCTTTATTTCCCTTGCAATGCAGACCAGGTGTCGACGGATAACATTACGGACCCCCTGCCTGTCATAAGTCTCTGAACTTGAAAGGGCTTTTCTCTTTTTGTCAGACGAGGTTATAGCCTTAAAAAGAAGGTCGCGCATTTTCGCACCATTTTTTTAAAAAAGCGCCGGGTTGCCTATTGATTTTCTTTCCCTTTTCTCTTCTGCAACCCGGCTTACCCCTTAATGATACCGTGACTGGCGGGGTTTACACAATATTTACTCTCCTTAAAAGAGAAAAAAGTAATAGCAAATTATAAAAACACTTTTATAAAGTATGTAAAAAGAGCGGTAAAAAAAACTTAGTTTCCTTAGTAAAAGTATAGCATTTATACTTATCTAATTTCAAGTAAATCAATGTGTTAGAAGAAAGCGTTTTCAGAATTTTTGATTTTTTTAAGCCTGTAGGAAAAGTTATTAAAACAGTCGCTTTTCTTTTCCCTGGAGCAATTTGGAAATATTGCTATGGTGGCGGGCTATAGAAAGGAGAGCAAGAAATATGCTTATGATAATTATAGGCGCGGGTTGCTTAAACACATAGGTGTATGCGGGAAGCATTACAGCTGTAACAATAGAGGCGAGTGAAACTATCCGAAAAATCAGAAACACAACAAGCCATGTCAAAAAGAGAAACAGCAGGACAACTTTAAGCGAAGCAACGGTAATCGCCAAAGCCAAAAATACCCCAAGGGTAGTCGCAACCCCTTTGCCGCCTCTAAACCGTAAAAACACCGACCAGTTATGGCCGATAATACAAGCTAAGCCTAAGATAATCCTGAAAACCTGGGGGGAAATATGGGCGCTGAATTGGCTGGATGAATTGCCCAAGAACACAACCGCAATAAAACCCTTGAGGATGTCTATGCACAATACTGCGATGCCCGGCCCTTTACCCAAGACGCGAAATGCATTCGTAGCGCCGACATTGCCTGAGCCTGCCTTGCGTATATCAACTCCCTTGAGGAGTTTAGCAAATATATATGCGCTAGGAATCGAGCCTACAAGATAGCTAATGACTATTCTGAGCAGTATCGGTGCCATACAAAACCTTGAAACCTCTCATAAGGTAATCTACCCCAGAAATAATAGTGAATACCGCAGCCAGCCACCAGCACACAAAAGAGATGTCCAGTTTCAACAACACTGCAATAATAGCTGACATCTGAAAAAAAGTGGTAATCTTGCCCCATTTCGTAGGCGCTACGTTTAATTTTTGTTTGATCATGTAGATAAGCAAGGCTCCGAAAATAATAAGCAGGTCCCTGGTCACTACAATCAGAATGAGCCAGAACGGCAGCTCTTTGAATAGATAGAGACTAATAAACGCGCTCACCAGAAGCGCCTTATCCGCAAGCGGGTCAAGGATGACGCCTGCTTGTGATTTGAGTTTTGATTTCCTGGCAATATAGCCGTCTATCGCATCGGAAAAGACGGCCACCAAAAAAATGATCAATGCGGCAATGCGCAGATAATGATATTCGGAAGAATAATACAGGCAGGCGATAAAAAAGGGAACGCTTAAAATTCTAAAAAGCGATATTTTATTGGCAAAATTCATCGTATTATCCTCACGCGCGGAAACGGCCAGTAAATCAGGACAGCCTTTCCTAAAATATTTTTACGAGGGACAAATCCCCAATACCGGCTGTCCTCCGAAGAAGCTGAGTTATCTCCCAGCACAAAGAAGTTGTTCTCGGGAACCCTTATCTTTACTCCCCCCTCTCCCCAAGAGCCCCGGTTATAGTAGTAACGCTGGCTGAAAACCGGGTCAGTCAGTGGTTTGTCATTTACATATACCGTCCCGTTTTTTATTTCAACGGTTTCGCCGCCAACCGCAACAAGCCTTTTGATAAAATCTTTTTTTGTATTCTTAGGGTAAATGAACACAATAACGTCCCCCCTTCTGGGTTCCCT
Source organism: Candidatus Omnitrophota bacterium (assembly GCA_003598135.1). Taxonomy (GTDB): domain Bacteria; phylum Omnitrophota; class Gorgyraeia; order Gygaellales; family Profunditerraquicolaceae; genus SURF-25. The sequence continues at coordinate 4,200 of QZKA01000028.1, read as the reverse complement.
TAATCCAAAAAGCCTGATATCCATAAAAGGTATCTTAGGCCCATACAGAAACTTATTGACCAGTATCACATCGCCCTCGATCAATGTCTGCCTCATGGATCCCGTGGGGATCTTAAATGCCTGGACAAAAAACGTACGTATTACCATCGCCAGCATGAAAGCAATAAGCAAGGATTCAGTCCATTCCCTAAGTACAGACCATATTCGGGTCTTTGCGCTGGTATTTTTCTCTTTCATTTTAAATTCTCAGGACCTCCAAAAATGCCTCTTGCGGTATTTCAACTTTTCCAAATTGTTTCAATCGTTTTTTTCCTTTCTTCTGAATATCCCAGAGTTTTCTCTTACGCGTGATATCCCCTCCGTAACATTTACTCGTCACGTGCTTACCGACCGCCCTTACCTTTTCAGACGCAAGGATCTGACCGCCGACTGCAGCCTGAACCGAGACTTCAAACAACTGGCGAGGAATGAGTTCTTTGAGTTTCGCGACCAGGGCATGCGCCTTGGTTGCTGCCTTGTCTTTGTGGATAAGCGAAGAGAACGCATCGCAAACCCTGGTATTAATCAATATATCCAGTTTCACTAGTTTTGTGGGAAAATAATCGTTGAACTCATAATCGAGTGAGCCGTAGCCCTTGGTAAGAGACTTGACCTTGTCATAAAAATCAACTATGATCTCAGAAAGCGGCATATCAAAGTTCAACTCAACCCGGTCTATACCGAGGAATTTCTTTGACTTAAAAACCCCCCTGCGCGATTTCACCAGCTCGCATACCAATTCAATGCTATCAATGGGCACAATCATCAAAAGGCTCACGAAAGGCTCGAAAGATTCCTCTATGTCCTGTGAAGAAGGGAATTCAGCCGGGGTATCCACGTCCATCAGCTCGCCGGTTTTACGTTTAACGCGGTAAACCACATTAGGGACTGTCAGAATTAGATTAAGGCCGTATTCTCTTTCAAGGCGTTCCTGGACTATTTCCATATGCAAAAGCCCAAGGAATCCACATCGAAAACCCGAGCCAAAAGACTGGCTGTTTTCCGGCTCAAATACAAACGACGCATCCGAAAGTTTCAATTTATCAATTGCATCCCTAAGCTCAGGAAAATCGCCTGGATTAACCGGATAAACGCCACAGAAAACAAGAGGCTTTAAAGTACGGTAACCGGGTAAAGCCTGCTGGCAGGGCCTTATGCTGTCAGTAATCGTATCCCCGATGATGATCTCTCTGGGGTCGCGTATATTGGCAGTTAAATAACCAACCTCGCCACAGGAAAGCGAATCAACCTTGGAATATTTTAAATCTTTAAATACCCCCAATTCTTCAATCTTGTAAGTCTTGCCCGAATGCATAAGTTTCAGCTGGGTGGCATAATCTATTTTACCATCAAAGACCCTGACAAAAACTACTACCCCCTTGAAGGTATCATAACGACAATCAAACACCAGTGCCTTGAGAAGATTGGAAGACTCGCCTGATGGACAAGGAACGACTTCGATTATTTTCTCAAGAATTTCCTGGATACCGATGCCTTCTTTGGCAGAAGCCAACAGGATATCCTGCTCTTTGAATCCCAGGACCGTAGCAATCTGATCCTTTGTGCGTTCAATATCGGCATTGCTCAGATCAATTTTATTGATTACGGGGATGATAGAAAGGTAATTTTCCATGGCCAAATAGTAGTTGGCGACTGTTTGGGCTTCTATGCCCTGCCCTGCATCAACTACTAATACTGCCCCCTCGCAGGCTGCCAGTGACTTTGATACCTCGTAGGTAAAATCAACGTGGCCCGGAGTATCAATAAGGTTCATCACATATTCCCTGCCGCCTAAAGATCGATACTGTAGCCTTACCGTCGATGCCTTAATCGTAATACCTCTCTCCCTTTCCAAATCCATATCGTCTAACACCTGGTTCTGAAGGTGGTTCTTATCTAATGCGCCGGTAAGCACAAGGATCCTGTCGGCCAAGGTAGACTTACCGTGGTCGATATGTGCAATGATACTGAAGTTACGTATTAATGTCTTATCCATGCCTGCTACCCGTATCTCTATGAAGTACGTGCGCCAAAGTGTGCACGACATCGGGAATAGTCATTTTAGTGGTATCTATGTATACGGCATCGGCTGCTCTCCTTAAAGGGGCACACTTTCTCGTCGAGTCGATGGTATCGCGGTTGCGCAAATCAACAGCAACATTTTTAAGCGTAATGCCCGGCATGCCAAGCGCCTTTAATTCTTTGTAACGCCTTCTCACGCGTTCTGTAAATAGTGCATCCAAAAAAAACTTCTTATCAGCGTCGGGAAATACCACGGTTCCAATATCTCTACCGTCAAGCACGCTGTCTTTTTCTCTACCCAGTCTCCTTTGCAGGCTTAGCATGACTTTTCGAACGTTTTTTATTTTTGCTATATCTGAAACAAAACGGCTGACGCAAGGCGAGCGGATATCTGCTGAGACATCCCGTCCATCAAGCAATACTCTCAAGGAGCCGTCCTTGGTATGTGCGAGATCAAGCGCAGTATTCCGGGCCATGGCAATAAGGGCCTTTGCATTGCGCGGCTTAATTCCCCGCTCTATGGCCTTCAAGGTTAATGCACGGTACATCGCTCCTGTATCAATGTAAGTAAAACGTAATTTCTTTGCCAACAGTTTCGCAATGGTGCTCTTACCTGCGCCCGCCGGCCCGTCTATCGCGATGACCATTCAATAACTCTCTTTTGTATTTTGCGTTTTTAAAAATACGCTCAAGAATTTCACCTTGATTTCTTCTTGCCGCAGACTTGACCCTTGCCAGCAACTTCTCAAAGGCGCTTATTGACCTTATAACGTTATCCGGATTAGTCAGGATAATATCCCTCCAGAGAATACTATCCGAAGCAGCAACGCGCGTAGCATCTTTTAAGCTCGCAGGGGCATATCGCACATGCCGGCTCGGGATAGTCTCCATAAGACAGAAGGCGATGACATGAGGAAGGTGGCTGATAAACGCCAGCATCTTATCGTGGGCAGAAGGGCTCATTTCCACTGTATCTGCGCCAATGCAACGCCATAGCTTCTTTACCGTACGCAGGGCTTCTTTATCCGTCCTGCGAGTTGGGGTTAAAATGCAGAGGGAATCCTTAAACAAGCCGGCTTGCGCATAAGCCACTCCTCTTTTCTCAGAACCAGCCAAGGGATGAGTACCTACATAGTGTTTAAACGCTTTATCGAAACAAGCTACTATTTCTTCTTTGGTGCTACCGACATCAATTACGATACAATCATCAGAAACGATTCGTGAAATTTCCAAAGAAAGTTTTTTAATCGCACGTGCAGGCACAGCAAGGACTACAAAATCTGCGTTTTCTATACTACACAGATTTTGTGATCCGCTATCGATAACGCCTCTCTTCTTAGCGCGCAGAAGCGTTTCTTTGTGACGGCTTACCCCTACCACGCTTCCGGCCAGATTATGCCTCTTAATAGCTAACGCAATGGAGCCGCCTATAAGACCGGTGCCCACAATGGCAACCTTTTTGAAAAGTTTCATTTATATTTCTCTCCCGATAGCTTTCACCAAGACCTTTAATTCCTGCATGAGATTAGAGAAATTCGAAGGCAGAAGAGACTGGGCGCCGTCGGATAGCGCTTCTTCCGGGTGGCTATGTACCTCAATGATCAACCCGTCTGCTCCCGCAGCGATTGCTGCCTTAGCAAGTGGCGGAACCAAACCCCATTTTCCTGCCGCATGGCTTGGATCGGCAATAATCGGCAGATGCGATAACATTTTCACTGAGGGTATCGCACTCACATCCAGCGTATTGCGGGTGAATTCTTCAAATGTCCTAATCCCTCTTTCGCATAAAATCACATTAAAGTTGCCTCCTGCCAAAATATACTCAGCAGACATAAGCAGTTCTTTAATGGTAGAGGAAAGGCCCCGCTTAAGCACGACTGGCTTCTTGGTCGAACCAACTTCTTTAAGGAGGTTAAAATTCTGCATGTTGCGTGCGCCAATCTGTAAGATATCTACATACTTGGCAACCAACTCCACATCGCGGGGATCCATAATCTCGCTTACAGTAACTAAACCCAAGTCCTTGCCTACCTGGGCGAGATGCCTCAGGCCTTCCTCCCCTAGCCCCTGAAATGCATAAGGAGAGGTGCGCGGCTTAAAGGCGCCTCCCCTCAATACCACGGCCCCTGCCTTTTTTGC
>QZKA01000005.1 GCA_003598135.1 Candidatus Omnitrophota bacterium | reverse complement strand
TATTATGGTATAGTAACCCGTTAAGGCGTTTATGAAAAGCATAATCATCTACTATTCCTTCGGCGGCAATACCCAGAAAGTAGCTGAACTACTTAATACCTACCTTAAAGACAAAGGACAGTCAGAGCTCATTCGCTTAAAAGACCTTAAGGAGCCTCAGGGTTTCTTTACCCAAGCGCGCAAGGCCCTTATGCACTCAAAAACCGTAATAGAAGAAACTAAATTCAACCTCGCAGAGTATGACCTGATATGCCTGGGAACGCCTGTGTGGGCTTTTGGGCCAGCTCCCGCGGTAAATACTTACCTAGATAAGTGTTTTGGCTTGGAAGAAAAAGAGGTTGTACTTTTTAGTACCTATGGCAGCGGTTCGGGTAATACACGCTGCCTAAATTTTATGCAACAGGCATTAAGAAACAAGAAGGTTAATGGGTTCAGGAGGTTTTCTGTACAGCAGATTAAGACAAATAATGCCGATTTTATCCTTACCCGGATAAAAAAAATCGGCCTTTAGAGCTGATTGCGCCTGTAGCGCAACGGATAGCGCAATGGCCTCCGGAGCCATGTGTACAGGTTCGATTCCTGTCAGGCGCACCAAATTAGCCATATGAGAAGGAAAATAGTAGCGGTAATAGGTGGACACGATTGTACTAAAGAAGTGGAGTATTTGTCCTATAAATTAGGCATTAGCTTGAAAAAAGTGGTTGACACACTCGTTTGTGGCGGATTAAGTGGAGTAATGGAGGCGGTTTGCAAGGGTTTCAAGGGTAAAAATAACATAACCATTGGTATTATACCTACTTACGATAAAAACACTGCTAATAAATATATAGATATTGTGATTCCCACAGGATTAGGCCTAGCCAGGAATGTGTTGGTTGTGAAGACCGCAGATGTGGTAATCGCGCTTCCGGGAAAGGCAGGAACCCTTTCAGAAATTGCTTATTGTCTTCAGTTCGGGATACCCGTGATAGGTTTTAATCCTTGGAATATGCCTGGAGTAATTGAGGTCGATTCTGTGAGAAGTGCCATAAAAAAAGTAAGGGAAATTTTACGGCTAAAGGGATAACATATGAACGCCATATTAATGCTACAAGACGGTAAAATATTCTCTGGCAAGACAACAGGACCTATAAAAGAGGTTATTGGTGAAGTCATTTTGAATACCGCTGTGGTTGGTTATCAGGAAATGGCAACAGACCCGGCGAATAGAGGCAAGATCCTGGTGTTGACTTACCCATTAGTCGGTAATTACGGCATTAATCCTAAATTTAACGAATCGCCTCAGTGGCAGCTTAGCGGATTGGTAGTAAAAGAGACTTCAAGGATTATTTCAAATTGGCAGGCAAAAACAAGCCTTGAGGATTTCGCGAAAAAACAGGACGCGCTTATCTTGCATAAAGTAGATACGCGCAGCTTGGCGGTGTACTTAAGGCACAAAGGCGAAATGCTCGGTATTATTGCCGGTCTCTCCAGCGACCCCAAAGCCTTACTGGCTAAAATCGATACCTACCGTAAGAGCCAAACGAGAGATTTGATACGTGCGACTTCTACGGCAAAATCAAGCTATCTGGGCTCAAACAGAGCGAGGCAAAAAATTGCGATACTCGATTTAGGCGTTACTACTGATCTCCTTGCTCAACTGCAATCGCTGGGCGCAGGAATCTTTATCCTGCCCCATACGGCCACGGCCAAAGAAATAACCAAAACAAAGGCAGGCGGACTGATTATTTCCAATGGCCCGGAGAACGACGTTAGTTTAGAGAAGATCGCCGAGACTATTAGGCCTCTTTTGGGCGCTATACCGATATTGGGCATCTCGACGGGCCTTCATGTGCTGGCGCTGGCAATGGGCGCAAAAATCTCCAGAATGAAATTAGGGCACCACGGCATCAACTATCCTGTTGCGCATCCGGGGTCCTTTAAGGCAGAGATTACGGTCCAGAACCATTCTTTTGTGGTCGATAGCGACTCTCTCGATAAGATCAAGAATGTCAAGGCAGTGGGGTACCACTTAAACGACAGGACAATAGAAGAAGTGGCAAACAATAAGTTAAGATGCATGGGAATACAGTATTATCCTCAAAGCCCTGGCAAGGGACAGGTGCATTCCGTGTTAAAGCGGTTTATGCACCAGTGCGCAACCAAATAGGGGTTACTTATGCCCAGGAGAAAAGATATACGCAGGATTCTTATGATCGGCTCTGGCCCGATAATTATCGGCCAGGCGTGCGAATTTGATTACTCGGGTTCACAGGCATGCAAGGCCCTCAAGGAAGAGGGGTACTTTACCATTCTGGTTAATTCCAATCCCGCTACCATTATGACTGATCCTGGGCTGGCGGATGTTACCTACATAGAGCCTCTCACCGTTGAAATAGTAGAGAAGATTATCAAAAAAGAAAGGCCCGACGCAATACTGCCGACGTTGGGAGGCCAGACAGGATTGAACCTGGCATATTTTTTAATGAAGGAAGGCATACTTAAAAAATACGGAGTTGAGTCAATCGGTGCGTCGGTTGATGCGATTTCCCGCGCTGAAGACAGGCTGCTTTTTAAGAAGGCAATGCAGGAAATCGGCATCGATATGCCTAAGAGCGGGATTGCGCGCAGCACTGAGGAAGGGATGCGCATCGGCCTAGAGATCGGTTTCCCGCTTATACTAAGGCCAGCGTATTGCCTGGGCGGGGCAGGTGGCGCTACCGTCTATAATAAGCAGGAACTTGAGAAATTTTTGGAAAAGGGCTTAAGCGTAAGCCCCGTACATCAGGTGTTGGTAGAACAATCGGTGCTCGGCTGGAAAGAGATAGAATTTGAAGTGATACGGGACAGCGCCGATAACGTAGTCATTATTACTTCCATGGAGAACGTTGACCCCATGGGCATACATACCGGTGACAGCATGGTAGTTGCCCCTGCCCAGACATTAACCGCCCAGGAATATAATGAGTTTGTTGATCTTTCAAGGAAGATTATCCGTAAAGTGGGGGTAACCGGCGGCGGAGCCAATATCCAATTCGGGCAGAATCCCGATAACGGCAAAATAGTTATTATCGAAGTAAACCCCCGCCTCTCAAGAAGTTCAGCCCTTGCCTCAAAAGCTACGGGATTTCCTATCGCCCGGGTCGCCACAAAACTTGCCGTAGGGCTGACGTTGCCGGAGGTCATTAACCAGATTACGGGCAAGACAAGCTCATTTTTTGAGCCGACCGTTGATTATTGTGTGTTCAAAATCTGCAGGTTTACTTTTGAAAAATTCCCGCAGGCAGAACGGGTGCTGAATACTTCGATGAAGGCAGTGGGTGAAGCGATGTCCATAGGCAGGAATTTCAAAGAGGCGCTGCAAAAAGGGATACGCTCAATAGAGATTTCACGTTTTGGCTTCGGCTGCGACAGCAAGGATAGTATCACTGATCAGTTGCTTAAAAATCCGGGGCCTCTCCTTTTGCAGCAGATTAAGGATAAAATCCGCGTCCCCAACGATGAGCGAATATTTTATTTACGCTACGCGATCAAGGCGGGTTTATCCATCGATGAGATATATTCCCTTTCTAAAATAGACCGCTGGTTTCTCGATAATATGAAACAGTTGGTAGAACTAGAGGAGAAAATAAAGGCTGCGCGGGCGACATCTCGGGATGCCGAGCCTGAGATTTCAGTAGATGTGTTGAGAGAAGCCAAGGAAAACGGATTCTCCGACCGGCAGCTCGCTTATTTACTAAATTCTAAGGAGGACGTGGTGCGCCAGATACGCAAGAAGCAGAACATCAAGGCGGCGTATAAATTAGTAGATACCTGCGCGGGAGAAATCGACGCCGAAAAACCATATTTCTACTCGACCTATGAGACTAAAGACGAATCACGGGCAAGCAATAAAAAGAAGGTGGTTATTCTCGGCGGTGGCCCTAACCGTATCGGCCAGGGTATCGAGTTTGACTATTGTTGCTGCCATGCTTCTTACGCCCTTAAAGAAGAGAATATAGAAAGCGTAATGGTGAATTGTAACCCGGAAACCGTTTCTACGGATTACGATACATCAACCAGGCTTTATTTCGAACCATTGACGCTGGAAGACGTCCTCAATATCATCGAATTGGAAAAACCGATTGGGGTAATCGTCCAGTTCGGAGGGCAAACCCCTTTAAACCTGGCTGTCTCCTTGCGCAAGGCAGGCGTACATATACTTGGCACAAGCGCAGAGAATATCGATATCGCAGAGGATAGGGAACGTTTCAAGCGGATGCTGCAGAAGCTTAACCTTCTGCAGCCGGATAATGGCACTGCGTTTACCTTTGAAGAAGCCAAGGGCGTCGCCCGCAGGATCGGTTACCCCGTATTGGTGAGGCCTTCATACGTACTTGGCGGCCGTGCCATGGAAATTGTGTATGATGAGACGACACTCGAAAAATTTATCACCGAAGCAGCTAAGGTTTCAGGCGACCACCCTATCTTGATTGACAAGTTTCTTGAGGATGCGATTGAGGTGGATGTGGATTTGCTCGGAGACGGCGAACGCTTTGTGGTTGGCGGGATCATGGAGCACATTGAAGAGGCAGGGATCCACTCCGGGGATTCGGCCATGTCGCTTCCTACCTTTACGTTGTCAGCCGACATCCTCAACAAGATACGCGAGGCGGCCTGTAAAATGGCAAAGGAGCTCAATGTGGTTGGCCTTATGAATGTGCAGTTTGCCGTCAAGGACGATAAGGCCTATGTGCTGGAAGTCAACCCACGGGCATCGCGTACCGTTCCTTTTGTTTCCAAGGTTATCGGCGTACCTTTGGCAAAACTGGCTACCAAGGTGATGTTGGGCAAGACCCTCGAGGAGCTGAAATTTACCAAGGAAATTATCCCTACGCATTTTGCAGTGAAAGAGTCGGTATTCCCGTTTAACCGTTTTCCGGGCGTGGATATCATTTTAGGGCCGGAGATGAAATCTACCGGCGAAGTCATGGGGATTGATGCTGATTTCGGCCTTGCATACATTAAAAGCCAGATTGCGGCCGGGCAGAACCTTCCCCGCAAAGGAAACGTTTTTATCTCGGTACGCGACAAGGATAAACGGACGGTTATCTTCATTGCCAAAAAACTGCACGAGCTCGGATTTCGCCTGTATGCGACCGAAGGAACGGCTGATGCGCTTTCTAAAAACGGGATCCCGGTAAAAATACTGGTAAAAATCGCCGAAGGAAGGCCTAATGTATTGGACTTGATGAAAGACGGAAAGATTCAGTTGGTTATCAATACCCCTTCCGGAAGGATTCCCCGGCAGGATGAGGTTAAAATTCGTTCTCAAGTAATCCTCCATAACATACCCTATGTCACCACGATTTCTGCTGCCCAGGCTACGGTCAACGGCATTGAGATACTGTTGAAGAAAGATTTGAAAATCAAGTCTTTGCAAGAGTATCACCGAAGCGCTGCACGAAAAACTAAAGGTTAGGCCCTCTCGCAAAAGTGGAGAAGGTGTGGCAAGAGCGAAGCCCCTTATTTTACTAATAGTGGTTTTTTATTGTGCGTCTTATGCGTATGCGGGGAAAATTATCGAAATGCCTCACGAGAGGTATTACCTAGGTATCCCTCAGGTACCTCTTTCTGAGAAAAGAATGCCCGTGTTAATCTGTTTGCCTGGATGGGGGGTGGAGGCAAAGAATGATGTTGCTATGTGGGCATTCCCCGCCAACAAAAACGGGTTTTTTCTTATCGAGCTCGATATAGACTACACGTCTCCTTATACTGATACCGACGCCCGCCTTGTGTATGAAAGAATACTATTGATTGTTGCCGCAAATGCGTCAAAATATAACATTGATGGGGGAAAAATTTTTATCGCTGGTACGTCTGCGGGCGGTATGATGGCCGTGTCGCTATCTTTGATGCATCCAGAGAAATTTGTTGCAGTGGGAGCCATCAGCGCTGGGAGGTTGGGGTTTGGGGCAGTAAAGTTTATTAATGAGGCCAAGGGCAAGGAATATTATTTCTTTCATGGCCAACGAGACAAATCCATACCGATAAGTGAATTTTACAAGACGGTGCAGGTTCTCAAGGACCATGGCGCAAAGGTGCACTTTGAGGTATTGCCAGAAGGAGAGCATACGTTACCTTCTAGTTGTTACAGAGAAGTGCTGGATTGGTTTAAGCAGTTTTAAAATAGGTTCGATACCAACATGCCAGAGCTACCCGAAGTAGAGACAATAAAGCGCCAATTGGAAGAAGCAGTCGTAGGTAAAAAGATACGCAGGGTCTGTGTGTATACGACCAAGGTGCTACGCGAGGTTTCTGCACAAGTGTTTACGCGCGCGTTACAGGGTTGTGTTATTAAGCAGGCATTTCGTAAAGCAAAAGTTTTAATCCTTGCGTTATCGAGCGGTAAATTTATTCTGATACATCTGAAGATGACCGGCCAGCTTATTTATCCCGGGAGCGGCGCAAAGAGCCGTATCAGTTTTTACTTTTCCGACGGTACGATGCTGGATTTCAACGACCAACGGCTGTTTGGCGAGGTCAGGCTTCTTGACGACTGGCGCTCGTTTCGGTTTATCCGAAAGTTAGGTCCTGAGCCGTTTGACCTCACCGCAACAGAATTTTCCCGTATGCTTGACGCGAAGAAAACAAAAATAAAACCGCTGCTACTCGATCAGAGTTTTATCGCCGGCATAGGCAACCTTTATGCTGCTGAGAGCTTATTCCGGGCAGGGATTAGTCCTTTCAGGTCGGCGCAGAGCTTATCGGGAAAAGAAGCGAATACGCTTTTTAGGGCAATCAATGTAGTGCTGAAAGAAGCAATTCGTTATAAAGGGTCTTCGGTTGATGAGTACGTGCTGTTATCGGGTGCGCCGGGTGGGTATGCCGCGCACCATAAAGTATATGGCCTCCAAGGCCAGCCCTGCTCGATATGCCAGTTTCCCATACGCAGGATTGCGCTTGGAGGCAGGGGTACTTATTTCTGCCCGAACTGCCAGAAATAAAGAATGAAGGCGCGTCTTAAGATAAACGGCGTCATTACGGTATTGTCGCTTGCGATCCTTGGTCTATTCCCGGGATTTTTTGTGCGCAGCCATAGCGTAAACTTCTGGGAAGAGAGCGCAGAAATCCTCGGTTTTGCTTGTATCTTGCTGGGCCAGCTTTTCAGGACTTCTGCACGTGGTTATAAAGCGGAGTTCTCTCAAGAAGGCAAGGCATTGATTCAGGCAGGGCCGTATGCATTCGTGCGTAACCCGATGTATCTGGGGATACTCTTAATCGGCTTAGGCATTGTGATGGTGTTGCTCAACTGGCAGGCAGCGTTCATCATCGCGGCGGTTTTTATTGTCCGCTATTTTTTGCTTATATTCGAGGAGGAAAAGAAATTACTCAAGTTGTTTCCAGGCGACTATGCCGATTACTGCCAGAAAGTGCCTCGCCTCTTGCCTTCGGCAGAAAGCGTCGTTTCTAAAGATATGCGAGAGTACCTTCCACTAAGATGGATTTGGCTCAAGAAGGAAATAGGCACTATTCTTGCGGTGTTGGTAGGCGTTCTTGTGGTAGAATCATGGGGAGACTTGAGAAACGAAGGCACATTTGTCTATTTCAAGGAATCGATATGGATAGGCCTTGCATTGGTTTGGTTTATCTCGTTGATACTTTATTTAACCAGAACCGCGCTTTTTAAAAAATATGCATCTGGAAAAAGCGACATTGCTTTATAACAAACCTCTCGGCAAGAACTATTTTCGTCTTGCGTGTAATGCTGCAAAGATAGCAAATGATGCAGTGCCCGGCCAATTCGTGAGCGTAAAAATCAACAATACGCACGAGCCCTTTTTAAGGAGGCCGTTTGGCATCCATAAGGTTGACGGGTGTCGTATTGAGATTCTTTATGAAGCAGTGGGAGAAGGGACCCGGTTGCTGTCTAAAAACAAGCAAGGAAGTTTTCTTGATATACTCGGTCCGCTGGGCAACGGCTATGATTATCGTTATGCGCTTATCCGGCACAAAACACCGGTGCTCGTTGCCGGAGGGATGGGCGTTGCTCCCTTATTCTTCCTGGCAGAGAAATTAGTCCGGAGCCTAGGGCGCAAGGTGCGACACAGCCCGCGCGTGTTGTTGGGAGCCAAATCGAAAAACCAGATTCTCTGCGAAAAAGAATTTAAAAAAATAGGTTGCAGTGTTACAATAGCTACGGATAACGGCTCCGCGGGATTTAAGGGTAAAGTCACGGATTTATTAAAACAGACACTCTCGACTCTCGACTGTCCGCTGTCGACTGCACTATATGCCTGCGGCCCCAGGCCTATGCTTGCAGAAGTAAGCCGCATCTCAAGAAAGCACGGGATCTTTACACAGGTTTCCCTAGAAGAACACATGGCTTGTGGCATAGGGGCTTGCCTGGGGTGTGTAGTAAAGACAAAGGACGGCTACAAAAGGGTGTGTAAGGAAGGGCCGGTATTCAATAGTGAGGAAATCGTCTGGGAGAAGCACACAAAAGGAGGGCGTTGATGTCCGCTAAGCCTTTCATCTCGATTATCATCCCGGTAAAGAATTTCGAGCGCACCATTGAGAAAACGTTTGAATATCTTTTAAGCGTGGAGTATCCTTTTGATGCTTGGGAATGGGTAATAGCCGACGGCGGCTCCACCGATAAGACCATTGCAATCATCAAAGATTGGCAGAAGAAATACCCATTTATCAGGCTGGTGGAAATTCCTAACTGTCCTTCGCCCGGCTTTGCCCGCAACCGAGCGCTGGAAGCAGTCAAAGGCGATTTTCTTTTCTTTACGGATGCAGATTGTGCCCCCAATAAGAACTGGGTTAATGAGATGCTTACGCATTTTGAGCGAGACCCAAAGATTGCCGCGGTCGGCGGAGAAGTGTATACCTTAAAAGTAGACCCTGAGAATTTAGTGGAGGCGTGGTGTCAGCATTTCCGCTTTAACATGGTTGCCCCCCGTTACGGCTTTATCAAAGAAGGGTATTATCCCGATTTTCCGAAACAACCAAGGCCTACGGATGTCGTGGGGCATAAAGGTTATTTCTTCGGCACCTGTAATGTTGCCTACCGCAGAAGTGCCATGAAGGAGATCGGTGCGCGGTTCTGGGATAGGCCCACCGGAGAAGATATGGACTTAAGCTACCAGCACCGCAGCAGAGGATGGAAATTTTATTTTGCGCCGAAAGCCAAAGTCGACCATATGCATCGGGCAGACCTTAAGTCTTTGCGTAAGGTATGGGTCACGTATGGCCAGGCGCACATGCCGCTGCTTGATAAATACATACAAAAAAAAGGCATTGAAATTATACTGCAGTTTCTGCCGGGAGCCCCTTCGTTTGTTTTGCCTTTCCCCTTGCGGGGATTTGCGTATGTAGGGAATTTCCATCTCATGCATGTATTTGGGTTCCTGACTTTGCTGGGATTAATAGCAAGTTTTTTTGTACCCGGCTTCGGTATGAAGATAGCTGCGCTTATTGCGTTTGCGTTAACACTTTATTTCCTCTACCAATACGTGAAATGGAATTTTGATATGGAGCCGAAGAATAAATTCTTTTCATGGTGTAAGATGAAATACCTGACGAACCTCAGTTTTATTCAAGGGGGATTGAAGGATTTCGCAAAATATAAAATACTCTGTATAGAGCCGAGTTTTTAGTGAGGCGAAGAAGATATGATTATTTTAAAACTTTTTTGGGAGTTTTTTAAGATAGGGCTATTTACATTTGGTGGCGGATATGCGATGATTCCCTTGATTGAGAAAGAAATAGTGAATAAATATCATTGGCTGACAATGGAGCAATTTACAGACCTCGTCGCAATTGCTGAGATGACCCCTGGGCCTATAGCGGTTAATTCTGCTACATTTGTAGGGTATAAGGTATCCAAGTTCTGGGGCGCAGTTGGTAGCACGGCGGGTGTTGTGTTGCCTTCGTTTTTAATAATTTGGGTTGTTGCCTCGGTATTTTTCTCAATTCAAGATAACCAAATAGTACAGGCCGCTTTTAAAGGCCTTAGGCCCGCCATACTTGGTCTGATCATTGTTGCTGCTCTGAGTATTGGCAGGGTCAGTATTGCAGACCACCGGTCTATAATTATTCTTGTTTGCGTAGTGGGAGGGATATTATTCTTGAAAATCCACCCTATTTTGGCTTTGGTAGTTTCAGCGCTTATAGGAGTTATATTTTTCAAATAAATTATGTTAAAAAGACAAGCACAGCTCTCAGTTTATATAGGTACACTTAAGCTAAAAAACCCGGTGATGGTTGCCTCAGGCACTTTTGGGTATGCCGAAGAATTCAAGGATTACATGGATTTGAAGAAGCTGGGCGCTATCGTCACTAAGACGGTTACCTTAAAGCCTCGTCAGGGAAATCCCGTACCCAGAACATGCGAAACGCCCGCAGGCATGCTTAATTCCATCGGCTTAGAAAACCCCGGCATAGATGTGTTTATAGATAAGAAACTCCCCTTTTTTAAAAAAATCGGCGTGCCTATTATTGTAAGCATTGCTTCAGAAGCCTCAGCCGAGGAATTTATTGCCCTCGCAGAGCGCTTAGATGGTATTCAAGAGGTTTCAGGTCTTGAATTAAATATCTCCTGCCCGAATCTTAAAGATGCCAAATCAGGGAGGGGCTCTCATGCGTTAATTGCGCAAGATGCGCAGGCAACGCAGCGGCTAGTGAAGATGGTGCGCAAGGTTACTAAGAAAGTACTTATTACCAAACTTTCTCCCAATGTAACTAGTATCACTGATATTGCAGAGGCAGCAGAAGATGCGGGAAGTGATGCATTGTCATTGATCAATACCCTCACTGCGTTATGCATAGATGTCAAAAGCCGCCGGCCAAAAATAGCCACTATCACCGCCGGTTTAAGCGGCCCGGCAATCAGGCCGGTTGCAGTGAGAATGGTTTGGGAGGTGTATAAAAGAGTCAAAATCCCCCTTATTGGAATGGGCGGTATAACCGATACGGAGAGCGCGTTGGAATTTTTTATTGCCGGCGCAAGCGCAATAAGCGTGGGTACGGGAAATTTCCTTAATCCCAAAGTAAGCACCGAAATTATCGGCGGCATAACGCAATATCTGGAAAAAAATAATATCCGCTCGATTAAAAAATTAACAGGTTCATTACTATGCCAGCGATAAACGATAAACTTATTGTTGCTTTGGACGTCGATACCCTAGAGCGGGCAGAGCGTTTTGTAGATATCCTCTATCCCCAGGTAAAGCTTTTTAAGGTAGGTAGCCAGCTGTTTACTGCCCACGGGCCCGAGGCGATAAAGATGATCGGCGCAAAAGGCGGCAGGGTCTTTCTGGACCTGAAGCTTCACGACATTCCCAATACCGTCAAAAATGCTGTGTATACCGGTACCTCTCAGCAGGCGGTTTTTATGATGACGGTACATACTGAAGGCGGGATAGAGATGATGCGTTATGCTTCAGAGGGAGCTGTTAAAAAGGCGGCAGAGTTAAAGATCGAAAGGCCTTTTATTGTGGGGGTGACTGTATTAACGAGCAGTGCCACCACATTAGAAGAGGTTGTAAAAAGGGCGCTTACAGCCAAAAACGCCGGTTTAGACGGCGTTGTCTGTTCGGTACATGAGGCGCCTGCAGTGAGAAAAAACTGTGGAAAGGATTTTATTCTTGTTACCCCTGGCATCCGGTCCCAAGGCGAAGAGACAGCAGACCAGAAACGCGTTGCCACTGCCCAGGATGCAATACAGGCGGGTGCGAATTTTATTGTCGTAGGCAGGCCGATTCTTGAAGCCAATGACCCGCTTGCTGTCGCGGAGGAACTATTGAGTTCCTGCCGATCGTAATATATAATCTATTAGCGTGGTTAGTAAGGAGAGATAGAAGATGGCAGAGGATATCAGAAGTCTGATAGAGAAGATACAAAAAGAGGGCGTTAATGCCGCTGAGGATAAAGCCAGGGCGATAGCAGAAGAGGCCAGCCGTCGTGCCAAGGAAATTATCGCACAGGCACGGCATGAGGCAGAACAAATCGTCGCTGGGGCAACAGATAAGGCACGCAAGGCCGAAGAGAGCACTAAGGTCTTGCTCCAGCAGGCAGGCAGAGATTTGATCCTTGCCTTACGGGAAGAAATTGACGAGATGCTCTCAAGGCTTATTGAGTCGAAAGTGCACGAATCGCTCACTCCCCATGAGTTGGCCAAAATCATAATTTCTCTCATCAAAGAACAAAAAGAAAAAGAACCGCCAGAGATTGTGCTCCAGCTTAATAAAGATGACCTGAAAAAACTTCAGGAAGGTTTATTAGGGGAATTGAGAGAAAGCGCAAAGAAGGGGATAGTGTTGAAGTCCTCGGAAGATATCCGCGGAGGGTTTATCATCAGTTTTGACGGCGGAAAATCCCATTTTGACTTCACGGACAAGGCCCTTGCCGACTATATAGGATCTTGTCTTAAGCCTAGGCTCGGCGAGATTCTCAAGGAAGCTACTTCTTAAGGTATGCCCGCATACTATACCTATTTACTCTCGAGTTTACCGATGCTGCATTTTGGCGCCAGGCCGCCTTTCTCATACGAGAAATTCATACAGACGTGCAGTGAGTTTGTGGCTGAAAAGGATATCGGTATACTTAAGGCGCTTGCAGTGCGTCAAGGCGAGCAAACCAGACAGGCACAGGCTACGTTAAGGAAATGGCACGATTTTGAAATGGCATTACGCAATGAATTGGTAAAACTAAGGGCGGGCCGCAAGAAACTTGACCCTTCCAAGTACTTGCGTTGCGACGGCGCAGTTATAGATTCGCGCATCAACCACATTGCCATGAATGCCTATAAAAACACCTCGCTCCTTGAAGCGGAGAAAATAATAGATCAGGGGCGCTGGCAGATGTTTGATGAATTCTCAGTCGGCCATTATTTCGATATCGATGCCCTCATAGTATATGGATTGAAATTGTTATTACTTATACACTGGGAAAAAATACGCACCGCGGATAAGGCAAAGCTTCTTGAGGCGCTATTGCTTGAAAGCGAACCGGTTAAAAAAGATTAGAACAGAGAAATCATGGCTACGAAAAGAACAGGGCGTATCACCAAAATAAGCGGGAACATGGTCACCGCTGCCTTTGATACCTTTGCCGTGCAAAACGAGGTCGCCTATATTATACACGGCCAGGAACGCCTTAAGTCGGAGGTAATCCGCATCAGAGGCAATCTTGCTGAAATGCAGGTGTATGAAAGCACTATTGGCTTAAAAATAAAGGAAGAAGTTGAATTTACAGACGAACTTCTTTCGGTTGAGCTGGGGCCTGGGTTGCTCGGCCAGATATTTGACGGCCTGGAAAACCCCCTCCCTCTTATTGCAGAAAAACACGGCTTTTTCTTAACGCGCGGCATATATCTTAAGCCTCTGGCTGACGAATCGCAATGGGAATTTACTCCACTTGCCAAGGCAGGCGACATAGTAAGGCCCTCGGATAAACTTGGGTTTGTTACGGAAAAAATATTCAAGCATTATATCATGGCGCCTTTTTATCTGCACGGCGCCTCCGAGGTGGTAAGCATTGCGGCAAGCGGTAACTATAATTTAACACATCCAGTTGCACGGCTCAAAGACGCAAGCGGCAAAATTCAGGAAGTATTTCTTAAGCAGGCATGGCCGGTAAAGATTCCGATTCAGGCATACGCCGAAAAACTCAAACCTCAGCAGCCTTTGGTGACCAAGATGAGGTTAATCGATTCTTTATTCCCTGTGGCCAAAGGCGGGACGTATTGTATCCCGGGGCCGTTTGGCGCAGGAAAGACCGTGCTTCAACAGTTGACCAGCCGCCATGCCGAAGTAGATATCGTTGTTATTGCTGCCTGCGGTGAACGCGCAGGAGAGGTAGTGGAAACACTTAAGACCTTCCCTGCTATTATTGACCCCAAGACCGGTAGGCCATTAAGCGACCGGACCGTGATTATCTGTAACACAAGCTCTATGCCTGTTGCGGCGAGAGAATCCAGCGTGTACACTGCGGTTACCATTGCCGAGTATTACCGCCAGATGGGATTACATGTATTGCTCTTGGCTGATTCAACATCCCGTTGGGCACAGGCGATGAGGGAAATGTCAGGAAGGCTTGAAGAGATACCCGGGGAAGAGGCATTCCCCGCATATCTTGAATCCCGCATTGCTTCATTTTATGAACGGGCAGGCGCAGTTAGGCTCTATGACGGAAGCGCCGGCTCAGTGACTATCGGAGGCACGGTTAGTCCTGCGGGAGGAAATTTTGAGGAACCAGTGACGCAGGCAACACTCAAAGTTGTAGGCGCTTTTCATGGCCTTTCTAGGGAGCGTTCTGATGCCAGGCGCTATCCTGCGATTGACCCTTTGATCTCCTGGTCAAAATATAAAAGCTTTATTGACGAGACACAGATGAAGAGGGGGCATGCCATTTTGCGTAAAAGCCATGACGTTGCCCAGATGATGAAGGTTATCGGCGAAGAGGGTACTTCGCTTGCGGACTTTGTAGATTATTTGAAGGGCGAATTTTTCGATTTTGTATATCTGCAGCAAAATGCCTTTGACCCGGTTGATGAAGCAACGCCCCGGGAAAGGCAGAAGCACATTTTTAATTTCATCTATCAGATCATTGAGGCGGAACTAGTATTTCAGGATAAGGAAGATGCGCGTCAGTTTTTCCAGAAGCTGAGGCAGCAATTCCGCAGCTGGAATTCTGCTACATGGGAAAGCCCTGAGTTTGCGCAGCTTGAGAAGGAAACAGCCGGCCTTATCGCAACGCAACGCAAGCCTTATACATAAGGAAAAAATGCAGAAGGTCTATACAAATATTTTGCAAATAGCCGGAGACGTAATTGTCGTTGAGGCCGAAGGTGTAGGCTATAGTGAAATCGCCGAAGTCACGACACAGCGCGGTGTTTCACTTGCCCAGGTAATCCGGCTTGAAGGCAGACGAGTATATCTGCAGGTATTTGCCGGGAGCAAGGGTATATCTACCGGAGACAAGGTGCGTTTTCTAGGCCACCCCATGCGTATCGCAAGCGGCGATAATCTTTTGGGTCGCATTTTTAACGGTAGCGGCACGCCGCTTGATCGCGGGCCGGCACTCTCCGAGAACGTGGTGGATATAGGGGGGCCGCCGGTGAATCCTACCAAAAGGATTATTCCCAACAAAATAATACGCACCGGTATTCCGATGATCGACGTGTTTAATTCCCTGGTTGAATCACAGAAATTGCCGATTTTTTCCATTGCTGGAGAACCTTACAATGACCTCTTGGCAAGAATCGCAATCCAGGCAGAGATAGATGTAATCATACTCGGGGGGATGGGTTTAAAATACGACGATTTTCTCTTCTTTAGGGACATACTCCAAGAACAGGGATCACTTTCGCGCTCAGTATTTTTTATACATACGGCAGCAGACCCGACAGTCGAATGCCTTTTGGTTCCCGATATAAGCCTGGCAGTCGCAGAGCAATTCGCGCTCAAAGGCAAGCGGGTGTTGGTGCTGCTTACGGACATGACCAATTTCTGTGACGCCTTAAAAGAGATTTCTATCACCATGGAGCAGGTCCCTTCAAACCGTGGTTACCCCGGAGACCTTTATAGCCAGCTGGCAGCGCGGTACGAAAAGGCTGTTGATTTCGATACTGCCGGTTCAATCACTATTCTGGCGGCAACCACTATGCCAGGAGACGATGTTACTCACCCTGTGCCTGATAACACAGGCTATATTACTGAAGGTCAGTTTTACCTTAAGGGTAGGATTATTGAACCTTTCGGCTCCTTAAGCCGTCTCAAGCAACAGGTAAACGGTAAAACCAGGCCCGACCATCGTACTATTATGGATACAATGATACAGTTGTTCGCCAATTACCGCGAGGCGCTTGAAAAACAATCAATGGGCTTTCAGATGAGCCCCTGGGATAAGAAGCTTTTAAAATATGGTAAGCTTTTTGAAAACCACATGATGTCACTTGAAGCGAATATCCCCCTAGAAAAAGCGCTGGATCTTGGTTGGGAGTTGCTTGCTGAATGCTTTACACCAGAAGAAACCGGGATTAAGAAATCGATTATTGAACAATATTGGCCTGGACACGCACATGGCAAGGATTAAATTTACTAAAGGCGAGCTTAAAAGGACGAGAGATGCCCTCAGGCAGTACGAACGGTATCTGCCTACGCTCCAGCTTAAAAAACAGCAGCTGCAAATGGAGATTCTGCGGCAATTGCGACTGCGCCAGGAAAAAAAAGAGCAGGAAGTATCAAGGAGGAAGATGGTTGAGGCATGGGCAGGACTTCTTGTCGACGCTCCCGAAGGCCTGGAAGCCTGGATTACGCCGAAAGAAATTCTGGTTGCTGCCAGAAATATTGCCGGTGTTGACCTGCCCGTTTTTGAACGTGCTGAATTTGAGCCCGCAGAGTACGACATATTTATTATCCCGCTATGGGTTGATGCGGCAGTGGATTTGTTCAGGGAGCTCGTTTCCCTACAGCAGGAAATCAAGGTGCTTGAGCAGGGCATTAGGGTGCTTAGGGATGAATTACGCATCACCACTCAACGCGTGAACCTCTTTGAAAAGGTTAAAATCCCCCAAGCCAAAGAAGCGATTCGCCTAATTAAAATTTATTTAGGGGACCAGATGACCAATGCGGTCGGTCGCAGCAAAATAGCCAAAAGGAAAATTGAAGAAACGGTGTTAGAAGAGGTAGTAGTATGATTGTGCCTATGAAAAAAGCGACGCTTCTTATGCAGGCAAAAGACGCAGGCGTTGTCGTTAAGACGCTGCGCTCATTGGGGCTTTTGCATATAGAGCACCAACAGCTGCCCAAAGGCAAAAGCATTGCTGTATTACAGGATGACCTAGCGCTTCTTGCCAATGCCATCGGTATCGCTGCTGCCGAGGAGCAGCGCTGGCAGCCGGTTTCTGAACGCGTCAAACGGGTCGATGATTGGAAGCCTTGCGCAAGGCACATCATTGAATTGCAGCGCCGGCTTGAACAATTGAAGGAGTATTCGGTAACGCTTATCCAGGCTATAAGCGAATGGGAACACTGGGGGGATTTTGATCCGGAAAGCGTACGACAACTGGAGAGAAAAAATATTTATGTGAAGCTTTACCAGCTTCCCGTAAAAGAAATAAAAAAACTCCCCCAAACCGTAACAGTCCAAGTGCTTTCTAAGAAAGCCGGGATGGCGCGTTGTATGCTTATCAGCCGTACCCTCCTTGAAATTCCTTTTAAGGAAGTCATTCCTCCTAAGGTGGGTCTTGGAAAGATGAAAGCGCGTTTGGCTGAGGGCAGGCGTGCCATGGAGGTAATCAGAAACGAATTACACGGGCTCTCTTGCCATCAGGCAACATTACTTCAGGCTAAAAAAACAATCGAGAAAGAATTTGAGTTTAACGAAGTCTTGGCAGGTATGGGGCAGGAGTATGAAATAAAATACGTTACCGGCTATATTCCTTATGATAAAACAGATTCGCTTATCCACTATGCCCAAAATGAGCACTGGGGAATTTGGATAACCGAACCATCTGAAGACGATAAGGTCCCTACGCTTATCCGTAATCCCCGCTGGGTTTCCGTTATCAGCCCGATGTTTAAATTAATCGAAGTAATACCTGGTTACCGAGAGCTCGACATCAGCCTCTGGTTCCTCTTATTCTTTTCCGTTTTCTTCGGGATGCTTATCGGTGATGCGGGCATCGGTGTGATTTTCTTGCTCTTGACTTTCTATGCCCAGAGAAGATGGGCAAGGAGGCTCAAGAGCCAAAGCGCATTCGCGCTGTTTTATCTCTTAAGTGCCTGCGCGGTTATCTGGGGGGCGCTTACCGGTACATTCTTTGGTCAGGAATGGCTTTTGGGAAGAGTAAAGCCGCTGATGCCGTCCCTTCGCAACGACGCTAATGTGCAGAACCTTTGTTTCTTCATTGGGGCCTTGCATTTAAGTATTGCCCACGGCTGGCGGTTTCTTATCAAATTACCTGCACTTTGCGCCCTTGCCGACGCAGGCTGGATCCTTATCCTCTGGGGAGGTTTTTTTCTGGCAAGGCTTTTGATTCTTAGTGAAGCATTCCCTGGGCAGGCACAATGGCTTTTTATCGCAGGGGCAGGGATGGTCGTTTTATTTACCAACCCACAAAAAAATATTCTTAGATGTCTCGGTGCAGGTATAGGCAATCTTCTTTTGAACCTGGTGAACAGTTTTACCGACGTAGTTTCCTATATCCGCCTTTTTGCGGTTGGTTTGGCGACGGTTGCGGTTGCCGATTCTTTTAATGCCATGGCCATGGGGATTGGTTTCAATAATTTTCTTTCCGGATTAGCGACTGCGTTGATTCTTATACTCGGCCAGGCATTGAACGTACTGCTTGGGCCTATGTCGGTATTGGTACATGGGGTCAGATTAAACGTGCTCGAATTCTGCAGCCATCTTGATATAAAATGGAGCGGGTTTGCGTATAGGCCGCTTAAGGAATAAAAACGCATCACTATACAAAGGAGCGATTCAATGGAAGCAGGGATTTTGGTGCAATTTAAAGATTTGGGATTAGCTGCGGTGTTGGCATTGTCTGCGGTCGGCTCAGGCCTAGGTACTGGAATTGCAGGCATGGCAGCAGTCGGTGCCTGGAAAAAGGCCTTTGCACAGAATAAGCCGGCATCGTTTATGCTGGTTGCCTTTGTAGGCGCTCCCTTGACCCAGACCATTTACGGTATGATTATTATGAACAAAATGGTTGAGCTGGCATTAAAAGGAAGCTATCTTTGGGGCATCGGTGTATTTGCCGGCCTGGCCATGGGAATTTCAGCGTGGATGCAGGGAAAAGCAGGGGCAGTGGCTGCAGACGCGATGGGTGAAACAGGTAAGGGCTTCGGAAATTATATTGTAGTCCTCGGCATCATTGAAACAGTCGCGCTCTTTGTCATGGCCTTTATAATGGGCATCCTCGGCAAGCTCGCTGTTTGAAAGAATAATTGGGCGCTTAGCTTTAGCCCCGACGCCTTAACGTGTAACTAAGTCGCGGGTCGGGATCCCGATGGAAAGCTTTGAAGAAGTGCTGCCATCGGGATTGGTTTATAGGTGTTCGCTAAATACAGTGTAGGCCAAAATAATTGGGCGCTTAGCTCAGTTGGTTAGAGCGAGTGACTTACATTCACTAGGCCAGGGGTTCAAGTCCTCTAGCGCCCACTCGTATAGAAGGTTGAGGCTGAGGTTTAGGTTAAGGGGAAAGGGTTAATAGCGTTATGCGTTTTGCGTTCAGCGTTGCGCGCCGTACTCCGTGTTCTGTACGCATCACGCTGAACGCTGAGCGCACAACACACCTGCTTCTAAAATATATTGCATCTTTCGGCTTTTTCCCTTACAATAGGTTTTCGCAATTTGGGGTCGTAGTGTAGCCTGGTTTAACACGTCGCCCTGTCACGGCGAAGATCGCGAGTTCAAATCTCGTCGACCCCGTTTCATTTTTCCGACAAGGAAAAATGAAACGGCACCAAAGCGAGCGTAGCCGAGCGACAAGCGAGGCAGCGAGCGTGGTGCTAGCACCACAATAACCTCCGACAAGCAAAAATTTAACGGCACCAAAGCAGTACCGCAGAAAGCGCGGTATAATTCGGCACTCCCCGTTTCTACTCACCGGGATTTTTTATTTTATCTTGTTTGTTGTGAAGGAATGATATATTAGGCGTTTCTGATAAATATCACGGCAAGCTTTACGGTCTCTTCCTTGTCTTTGAGGGGGAAGATTTTTAAGGCGACCTGCCTTGAGGCATTACGGATGGGCATCTGAAGGGTTACTACGCCTTCCTTTAATATCTTTTCACGCTCTACGGCGTTCTTAAAGAACTCCATAAAATCCCTGTTTCTTTCCTGTTTTTCAATAGATTCAAAGGTTATCGTTTCTTGCTCAATGCCGAAGATCTCTCGCGCTGCAGGATTGGCGCGCAAGTTCTTTTTCTCCAAGTCCGCGATAATAATCCCTTCTTGTATGTGGTGATAAACGGTATCCATTGCCCTGGAGATAAGGTCTATCCGCTCGACGCGAAGCGCATCATACACACGTAGCTGCTCGCAGGTCCTGTTAATCAGGCGCTCCAAGTGCGTTACCTCATCGTCAATTCTTTCGCTTACCCTTATTCCGGTCTCGTACTCATTAAAAAGGATTCGTTTTAGGACCAAGACTATTTTTTTCCTTACGATAAGTACCCTGATAGCGATATAGAGCCAAAATATCACTGCCAATACGAAAAGGGCAAGTAATACTTCATACAAGGGCCCAGAGAAACGATACATGCGGAACAAAAGGTAATAGCCCAGCGAAAGGCAAACAAGCAGGGAGAGCCAGAAAATTTTTATCAGGTTAGTTCTCATCTTTATGCGGCCTTGGCAAACTTTTCTATGTCTTTGTCCGTGCCTACCACAAGCAGGACATTATCCTCTTCTAGGGGGATGTCCGGCGATGGGACGTTTTCCACATATTCCTCGAAGATCCTTTCGCCCAAATCATTAATCTTCGGCCTTTTTTTCTTGATTGCCACTATATTGATATTGAATTTCTTTCTGGTGTTGATTTCCCTCAATGATTTCCCTATGAGAGATTTATGCAACTTTATCTCCGCAATGCTACAGCCGGAGGTGAGGGGGATGTGCCTGGTAACATTCGAAGAGGTGAGGCTGTTGGCTATGATCTTACCCATCTCTTCTTCAAGGTTTATAATGTAGTCTACCTGCAGGGTTTTAAATATTTCTTGCTGCAAAGGGCTTACTGCCCTGGTCCATATTCTTTTTATGCCCATCTTTTTCAACAAGAGCGTGGTCAGGAGCGCTGCCTCTATATCCTCGCCTATACAGACGACGGCGATGTCGACATTCTGGATGCCTATGGCTCGTAAGGCATTCTCGTCGGTAGAATTGACTGCAACGGCGTAGGTCACCAACTCCTTCAGGTTTTCGACGCGCTCCTTTTGTTCGTCTATGGCGATTACCTGGGCGCCTCGTGCGGTGAGTTCCTTGGCTACTGTCCCGCCGAATTTCCCCAAACCTATTACTGCTATCTGGCGCATAGTATCATCTCCTCTTATCCTATGGTCACGCTTTCCTCGGCATAGGTGTACTGGGCAGCCCGTTTGTACCTTAGGAATGCGTACGCGACAGTCAATGGCCCGAGCCTGCCTATGAACATAAGTACGGTAATGACAATTTTTCCTGCAACCGACAATAGGGGAGTAAGCCCTGTGGACAAACCTACGGTTCCGAAGGCACTTACCGCTTCAAAGAGTATGCCTAATGGGTTGTAAATTTCAGTATATAATAGAATAGTCCCGGAAACAACCACTATAAAAATGGATATGGCCAACACAATGATTGCTTTTTTGATTACCTCGGCAGGGATTGTCCGCTTAAAGATCTCTACCTCGTCCTTGCGTTTAAAGCTGCTTACGATAGTCGCCCATATCACCGCCACCGTGGTAGTTTTAATACCTCCTGCCGTAGATCCGGGCGAGCCGCCGATGAACATAAGCGCCAGTATCACAAAGAGCGTTGCCGGAGAAAGGCTTGCCATATCGCAGGTGTTAAAACCGGCAGTCCTGGGCGTAATGGACTGAAACAGGGAGAGTAGGACCTTGGATTTCATGCTGAAGGCGCTGAAAGCATGGTTTTTCTCCAGGGCGTAAATAAGCAATGCCCCCCCGAGTATCAGAAAAAACGTGGTTCGTAAAACAATTTTGGTCTGTACCCTGGTTTTAATCGGCTTTATCGCGGTATCGGTAATTTTGTGGTTGGTATTTTTGTGCAGGTCCTTGATGGCCATAAAACCCAGGCCTCCCGCAATAATCAGGCCGCAGATGATAATATTGGTCGGCACGTCCTGGGAGAATCCCATCAGGCTGTCTGTGAAAGTAGAGAAACCCGCGTTACAGAAGGCCGAGACCGAATGAAAGAGCGCATAATAAAGGGTCTGCGCAATGCTTGCGAATTTGCCGTGCCAGGCGATAAAAAGCACCAACGCGCCCGTTAATTCAAATATGGCAGTCATCTTGACAATGAACACAATTAGGCTTTTGACGTTCGCCAGAGTGTCCTGGTCCAAGACATCTTGCATCATAATCCCCTGTTTCATATCGATCGTCTTCTTTAAGAGGTATACCAATGATACCGAGAATGTCATGATGCCTAAGCCGCCGACTTGAATTAAAAGCAGAATCACTGTTTGACCAAACAGGCTAAAATACGTTGCCGTGTCCCTGACGATTAAACCGGTAACGCAGGTCGCAGAAGTGGCGGTAAAGAGGGCGTCAATGAGCGGCAACCGCATCCCTGTTTTGGTTGCCGCAGGAAGCATAAGCAGTATTGCCCCGACAATGATGGTAAAGCCGAAACTGGTAATCATCAATTGGGCGGGCTTAAGGCTTAAAAGCGTTATGAGTTTATGAGATTTTTTAAGCCTTGAGGCCAGCATTGCTACGATGACCACCTGCCTGATAATGACAAAGAAAGGGGTGTTTTCTATCCCGCCGATTGTTTGCAGCAACGGCACAAATACGATAAAGTCAAACCAGTTGTGTTTTAGGTGGGTTTTCCTGTTTTTGCTAAGGAGGAACCGTGCCGTTACATCGGCGATAAAAATGATGAGAATAGAGAAATTGATTGTCGATACGACAGAAGCATACGACCGCAGGTAGGAGCTGTTTTCCAGAAGCAGCAGGAGGAGGGCAAAGGCCGCAACTACGCCAATGAAATAATCGACGAATTTTTTAATCATATTGGCTCATTCGTAGGTGAATTTAAGATACCATAAGGAGTAGCCCGAGGCAAGCGTTTTAGAATACCCATAATTCAGCTCGCTTTGTAGAATGAATATTTTTGTGTATGCATTTTTTGAGTATGCTATAATACATCTTAAGAAAGAAATACACCAAGGGGCGGATACGCGATGAAGGAAAAAATCCTTATTGTTGACGATGAGAAAGATATAGCCAGGATGCTTGAGTACAACCTGAAAAAAGAAGGCTTCAGGACTGTTTCCTGTTATGATGGAGAAGAGGCGTTGCACCGCGCGCGCAAAGAAAAACCGGGCCTGATTATTCTTGATCTGATGTTACCGGGAATGGACGGGCTTGAGGTGTGCAAGGTTTTGAAAAAAGACCCCGCTGTCTCAGCGATACCGATTATCATGCTTACCGCAAAGACGCAAGAGACCGATAAGGTGGTGGGGTTAGAGGTGGGGGCGGACGATTATATTACTAAGCCGTTCAGCCCAAGGGAGTTGATTGCCCGAGTTAAAGCGGTACTGCGCCGCTCCGGGGAAAAAGAAAAGATCCCCGAAGCAATCGCCATAGGAACACTAGCGATAGATTTTTCAAAGATTACAGTGGCGGTCAAAGGAAAGACAATAGAATTGACTTCCAAGGAATTCGAACTGCTCAAGACACTGATTGAAGCAAGGGGCAGGGTATTATCGAGGGACTATTTACTTGATGTAATTTGGGGTTTTGGCCACGCCAATGAAATACAAACGCGCACTGTTGACGTACACATCAGGACCCTGCGCAAGAAACTAAAAAAGGAAGCCTCGCGCATCATCACCGTGAAGAATTATGGCTACCGCATTCAGATGGAGGAAGGCATAAGGCCGTGAAAAAGAAGAGTTTTCAATTCAGGCTTATCCTTTCCTATGTGTTCATTGTCCTGGTCTCCTTTGTCTTCATTGCCTATTATCTGGATAAATCCTTAGAGGAAAATGCCCTCCTTGAAATTAAGAGCTCCCTCATGAAAGAGGCGTCTCTCGTAGAATATTTCTTGCCGTCTGATTTTATCCGCAGGCAAGACAAGGCATCTCTTGAAAGTCGACTTAAGCTTCCTGCCCAGAAAATACAAAGCCGCATTACGATCGTGAGCCCGCTAGGAGAAGTGCTTTTTGATTCGGAGAAAACGCCGCAAGAAGCTGCCCGGATGGAAAACCATGCGGACAGGCCTGAAATCAAGACTGCTTTTCAAGGCAGGACCGGAGAAAGCATACGGTATTCTGCGACACTAAAGATCGATATGCTGTATCTTGCTCTGCCCCTTAAGGATAAAGGAGAAATTATCGGCGCCATCCGTCTTTCTCTCCCTCTTGAAAACGTAAAGAAAATCCTGCGTGCGATAAGAAAGACTGTTTTCTTAAGCCTCTTTTTTGCGTTGGGGCTTGCTTTTTTCTTGGGTTCCTTGATTGCGCGGGGAATAATCAAGCCAATACATAAGATTATCCGCAGCGCAGGCAAATTTGCCAGGGGCGACTTTAGTCGCAAAATCCTCATTGATACAGAGGATGAGATTGGAGAGCTTGCCGATGCGTTAAATATAATGGCCCAGCAGGTTGAAGAAAAAGTAAGAAAAATTGAAGCGCAAAACCAGGAACTCTTGGCTATCCTTAGTAGTATGGTTGAAGGCGTGATTGTGGTGGATAAGGAAAACCGCATTCTTTCCGTTAATCCCACGGTTGAGAGAATATTTGGGATAAGTCAAGGCCAGGTGCAGGGGAAATTCTTTTTGGAAGGCATCCCCAACAACACCCTCTCAGACGTTATTGTAGAAGTGCTTAAAAAAGGAGAGGCGGTTTCTGAAGAGCTTACGCTATCCTGGCCGGTGCAAAAGATCTTTCAGGTAAACGCAACGCCTGTATTTGAGCACCAGGCGGTCTGCGGCTGCCTTTTGGTTATACACGACATTACTGAAATGCGCAGGCTGGAGACGATACGTAGGGATTTTGTTGCTAATGTCTCTCACGAACTTAAAACCCCGCTTACCTCAATCAAGGGGTTTGTGGAGACTTTGCTGGCGGGGGCACTAGAAGACAAAGAGCACGGCCATAGTTTCCTGGAGATCATTAAGGATCACGCTGATAGGCTTGAAAATCTTATCAATGATTTATTGGCGCTTGCCCACCTTGAGTCAAAGGAGATTAGCCTTAAGAAAGCACCGCTGGAGATCAAAGATATCGCTGACACAATATTGAAAGGCTTTAAAACCCAGATACATAAGCGCTCCCTTACCATTCAGAACGATTTACCAGGCACACTCAGCGTAACTGCGGACCGGGATAAACTCGAACAGGTGCTTACTAATCTTATTGATAACGCCATTAAGTTTAACAAAGACAAAGGCTCAGTCCGCCTTTATGGCGAAACGGCTCAAGGCGAAGTCAAAATAGTTGTCGAGGATGCTGGAATCGGCATTCCTGCCAAAGACATCCCCCGCATTTTTGAGCGTTTTTACCGGGTTGACAAAGCCCGCTCCCGCCAGCTCGGAGGCACAGGCTTAGGCCTTTCTATTGTCAAGCACTGCGTCGAATTACACGGTGGTAAAGTCGGCGTAGAAAGCATCGAAGGCCTGGGCTCAAAATTCTGGTTTACCCTTCCAAGTTAGCCCACAGTTTGTATACTACACGCATATATTCTCTCTCTCCCCCCTCACTAATTTTACCTAGTTTTAATCTACGCTTGAAGCGCATTTAACGTCCATCCCTTATACTATAGCCATGCTACAAACAATAGTAACTAGGCTCTACCTTTATGTACGGAAAGTCATTTTGGATGAATTTGAAACCATGGATGCTTTTTACCGGCAATGGGCCTAAAAGATAAGGCAGGCAAAATGGTGCTTATTGTTGAGGATGATAAGGATATCAATGCGCTTATCGCCTATAATTTGTATAAAGAAGGGTTTTCAGTCGAATCTGTGTATGACGGCCTGCGGGCACAAGAAAGGGTACTTAAACGGCATTTTGATGTAGTCATTTTGGATATTATGCTCCCCGGTATAGACGGATTCTCGGTATGCCAGGCAATCAGAAAAAGAAGAGGTTCGCACAAGACCCTTGTCATTATGGTCAGCGCAAAAGCAGAAGAGCATGACAAGATGTACGCGTATCTTTTGGGAGCAGACTGTTATCTGACCAAGCCCTTCAGCGTGGGGAAATTGTTAGAGGTGGTGCGGGATTTTAATGCCTTACGCGCTAGGGAGTATACGGTAGAGGTGAACTGATTTTACCCATATTTAACATTACCTTAAAGCCGATATAACGTAAGCGTGGTATGGTGGTGGTGTCAAACAAAAATACTATAGTCAACGAAAGGGGGTGAAGGATTTTAATGCAGACTATGACGGGGATGCGTAAGGATTTTATCGCAAGCCATCTGCGCTCGCAGTATAACAGGTTGCGCTCAGTCATCCAGAATATAGAAAGCGATGACATGCTCGATGGGTACGCCCAAGAATCCTTAAAGCAAATAGAATTCAATTTACGCCATATACGGAAAATTTGCGAGAATAATTGATGATAAACCTAAGGAGGAAAAACAAAATGAAGAAAGTAGTCGTTATGTTTTTATTAACGGGTCTTATGTGCATTGGCGGCGCAATAGACTTCTCGCATGCCGGAGAAATTGACCTCTTGCTGCAGAAGCTGGTTGATAAAGGTGTATTGACTCCTGGAGAAGCGCAGCAGGTGCGAACGGAAACCAAAGAAGAGATGAGAAAAGAAATTGTCCAAGGTAAATCCGAAACGCTCCCTGGCTGGCTTCAGACAATGAAGCTTAAAGGAGATTTCAGGTTCCGTGTACAGAACAACCATCCCAAGACAGCCGGACAGAGCGAGAACGAACGCTTGAGGGCACGTATCCGCCTGAGACTCGGCCTTGAGGCAAAGGTGAATGACCAGTTATTGGTAGCAGCCGGATTTGCAACCGGCACAACCGATACTTCAAGCGCGGATGCCGCGCGTTCTACGAACCAGACGTTAGGCGATAGCTTTGCCAAGAAGGCAATCAATTTGGATTACGCCTACGCCCAGTATACGCCTGTGGGATGGGCGGTATTTACTGCCGGCAAAATGAAACTGTTGCCGTGGGAGCCGGCCGATCTTATTTGGGATACCGATATCACGCCCGAAGGAGCAGCGGTACAACTAAGTAAAAATATAAATTCCAAGACAACAATATTCTTCACAAGCATGTTAGGGGTTATTGACGAGCTGTCCAGTGAAAGCTCTGATCCGGTGATGTATGTATTGCAGCCCGGGGTTCAGTATCAGCTCAGCGATACCGTTTCGTTGAAGGGCGCATTTTCTTACTATGATTTTGCAAACATAAAAGGAAGGGCTTTGGATGGAAGCACAGGCACCAACAGTCATTCAAGCGGCTCGTATTTACGGTATAACTATAGGCCTATAAGCCCGGCAATCGAAATTGGGATTAAGGAGCCCTTTAAGGCCATCGGCATCAATGTGCCGTATGCGTCTTTGTTCGGAGAATACGTTAATAACATTGCCATCTCTTCAAAGAACAAATCAGGCTATGCACTGGGTTTTAAGGTGGGAGCTGAAAAAATCCAAAAATGGGGAGATTGGGATTTAAAATACATCTATGCGATGTTGGAGAAAGATGCAGTGCCGGATATATTGCCTGATTCGGACCGCTATGGCGGCAAGACCGGCATCAGGAGCCATGAGGTCATGTTTAATTACGGATTGTCTAAGAATACCTTCTTCGGAGTGGATGTATACCGCAGCTGGGCGCTTGCATCTGCTCAGGCACCTGAAACCATTGTGCAGCTTGATTGGAATATGAAATTCTAAGACCAAAGTGATGCGGGGCCGTCATGTGTATGCCGGTCCAGCCTACTATAATTAGGTAAAGACACGCGTAAGGAGGGAACAAAGATGAGAGCAACAATAAAGTTACTTGTAGTGGGCGCGCTTATTGTGGGGTTCGCGCTTCCCTGCTATGCCGCAAAAATTGTGATTGAGGGTTCAACCACCGTATTACCTATTGCCCAGAAGGCCGCTGAGGTTTTTATGGACAAGGACGGCAAGGCAGATATATCGGTGCGCGGCGGGGGCTCTAGTGTAGGTATCGCTTCGATGATTGACGGGACATGCGATATTGCAGGTGCTTCGCGGGCGATAAAAGACAGTGAGCTCGACAAGGCGATTGCCAACAGCAGAAACCCGGTCGCTCATGTGGTTGCTATGGACGGAATTGCGGTTATCGTCAATCCTTC
The DNA here is from genome assembly GCA_003598135.1 of Candidatus Omnitrophota bacterium. GTDB lineage: Bacteria > Omnitrophota > Gorgyraeia > Gygaellales > Profunditerraquicolaceae > SURF-25. The sequence goes on along the minus strand of QZKA01000005.1, from coordinate 8,482 downwards.
CAATAACGTGAATGCCCTGACGAAAAAACAAGTCAAAGATATTTACACGGGCAAGATTTCTAACTGGGCTGATGTCGGCGGGAAAAACGAGCAGATCGTAATTATCTCTCGCGATACCCCAAGCGGTACCTACGAAGCATTCGGAGAATTGGCTTTGGAAAAAGATAAGGTGAGGCCCGATGCGTTACTTCAGGCTTCCAATCAGGCGGTTGCATCGGTTGTTTCCAGGACACCGGGCGCAATTGGCTATGTCGGTCTTGGGTATGTGAATTCTGCGGTAAAGGCGGTTACTGTCAACGGGATAATGGCTTCGAAAGAAACAGTGCTTTCCGGTACATACCCTATTTCAAGGCCGCTGTTTATGTACACCAACGGCCAGCCGAGCGGCGAGGTAAAGGCATTTATGGATTTCGTGAAGAGTTCCGAAGGGCAGCGTATTGCAGAGGAACAGGGTTTTGTAGGGTTGAAGTAAAAATTAAGCGTTTATTCACCCTCGCAAGGCGGCGCGTGCTTTAAGCCGCCTTGTCTTTTTGTCCAGGGACTATGTACATAAAAGAAAAGATATACCGATGGATTTTTACGGTTTTGGCATTTTCCTCATTCGTATTTTTGGTAGGCATCATTATAGTTCTTTTTAGGGAATCATTACCCCTCTTTCAAAAAGTAAGATTATTTGATTTTCTTTTAGGCCGCTTTTGGTACCCTACGTATGACCCGCCGGAATTCGGTATTCTGCCGTTGATTCTTGCTTCTGTGTGGGTTACATGCGGAGCACTTTGTGTATGTGTGCCTTTGGGCATAGGCAGCGCACTGTTTCTGAACGAACTCGCCACACCCGGGCAGCGCGCGGTTTTGAAACCCCTCATTGAAATACTTGCTAGCATTCCTTCGATAGTGTACGGTTTCTTCGGGATGGTGGTGCTTGCCCCATTTTTACAGCAACTTCTGCATATCCCCGTAGGGTTGTGCGCATTCAGCGCAAGTCTTATTCTTGGAATAATGGCGGTGCCTACGGTATGCAGCATTGCCGAAGACGCGCTTAGCTATGTGCCGCGCTCTTTTCGCGAAGCATCGTTTGCAGTGGGGGCGAACCGTTGGCAGACGCTTACTAAAGTTGTAATACCTGCTGCAGGTTCAGGGATATCAACCGCAATAATCTTAGGCATAAGCCGCGCAATCGGCGAAACAATGACCGTGTTAATGGTTGCCGGAGGGGCAGCGGTTATTCCTACCTCGTTTTTTATGCCGGTCAGGCCAATGACTGCCGCGATTGCCGCGGAAATGGGAGAGGCGCCTATGGGAGGATTGCATTATCGCGCCCTATTTTCCATTGCCCTGATATTATTCTTAATTACCTTTTTATTTAATATTATCGCCGAATTAGTAAGCCGCAGATTCAGGCTAAAATTAGGGCTTGCACAATGAAAAAGGACTTCTCTCAAACAATCGGATTTTTTTTCCTCTTTTGCTGTATCTTGGTGACTATTCTTTTGCTTCTTACTATTATTTATTTTGTTTTTGTGAGGGGGGCGAAGGTAATTTCCTGGGAATTCCTTACCCAAGCGCCGCGCGCAGGGATGACTGCCGGAGGAGTTGCTCCTGCAATTGTGGGCACCATGTACCTTACCTTAGGCGCAATTATGTTTGCGTTGCCGTTGGGCATTGCTGCCGCGATTTATCTGTGCGAATACAGCCCGCAGGGCTTTGCGGTCAATATCATTCGTATGAGTATCAATAATCTCGCCGGTGTCCCTTCGGTCGTCTTCGGGTTATTTGGCCTGACAGTATTTGTTAAATTCTTTGGTTTCGGCGTTTCCATGCTTTCAGGATGCCTGACGTTGGGTATTTTAGTTTTACCGCTCATTATTTCCGCCGCCCAGGAAGCACTTTTGGCTGTGCCTCAGTCAATGAGGGAAGCATCGCTTGCCCTCGGCGCAACCCATTGGCAAACCATCAAAAAGATTGTTTTGCCCACTTCTCTGCCGGGGATTTTAACCGGCGTTATTTTAAGCATCGGCCGCGTTGCAGGAGAGACTGCGCCTATTCTTTTTACGGCTGCTGCGTTTTATCTACGCGGCTATCCCAAATCAATTTTTTCGGAAGTTATGGCGTTGCCGTACCACATTTACGCGCTTATGACGGAAGGCGCTCACCCTCAACAGCAGACTGCGATCGCATATGGCTGCGCGCTGATACTTTTATTTTTAGTATTGCTTGTTTCGACGGTTGCGATTTTTATCCGGCAGAAACAGAGGAGCTATTATGGATGAAGCTATTAAAATGAAGGCAGAGAACGTTAACTTCTTTTACGGTAAGACCCAGGCATTGAAAGACGTTTCCTTAGATATTCATGCCCACAGCGTGACTGCGATTATCGGGCCTTCAGGGTGCGGCAAGTCGACATTTATCAGGTTATTAAACCGCATGAATGACCTTATACCTCACGCACAGCTTATCGGAAGGGTGTATCTTGACTGCCAGGATGTCTTTTCGCACGCCGCCGATCCGGTTGAGTTACGTAGGCGCGTGGGGATGGTCTTTCAGAAGCCGAACCCCTTCCCCAAAAGCATTTTTGAAAATATCGCCTACGGCCTACATGTCAATAACATCAAAGATAAGGATTTTGTGGAGACAAGGGTCATTGAATCCTTAAAAAAAGCTGCCCTTTGGGAAGAGGTGCGACACAGATTGCACGAGAGTGCGCTTAAGCTTTCCGGCGGTCAGCAGCAGCGCCTGTGTATTGCCCGTTGCCTTGCGGTCTCTCCCGAGGTTATTCTTTTCGATGAACCCTGTGCCAGTCTTGACCCTATTTCAACGGCAAAGATAGAGGAGCTCATACTGGAACTTAAAAAAGAGTACACTATTGTGATTGTGACGCACAATATGCAGCAGGCAGCGCGCGTTGCGGATTATACCGCATTTTTTTTACTCGGGGAACTCATTGAATTTAACAAGACGCAGGAGCTCTTTACTGCGCCTAAAGACAAGAGGACCGAAGCATACATTACTGGGAGGTTCGGTTGATAGTCAAAGACCGCAAAAGGCAAATCGTGCAGGAGGCTTCAATAGTATAGCCTTATAGGAGGAACGGATGGAACGGCATTTTGACGAAGAGCTCGCAGATTTAAAAAAGGACCTGCTGGATATGGGTTATCTGGTAGAGCGTGCAATAGGCAATTCTGTTGAGGCATTGCGTACATTAAACAGTCAGAAAGCGCAGAAGGTTATCATTGAAGATAAAGTTATCGATGAGTGCGAGCTGCATATCGATGAACGCTCCCTCGATTTATTGGCATTGCGTCAACCTATGGCAGTCGACCTGCGTTTTATCGCAATGACCATGAAAATTACCACTGACCTTGAGCGAATGGCTGATTTGGCAGTGGATATTGCCCAGCGGGTGCTTGAGCTTCAAGGCGCACCGTTGCTCAAGCCCCTTGTGGACATACCGAAACTTGCCGTTCTCGCCCAGGATATGGTCAGGGGGGCACTTGATGCTTTTGTTAAAGGCGATGTCAATCTTGCGAAGAAATTGATTTTGCGCGATACAGAAGCAGACGCCCTGCGCAATGCAGTGCAGAGCGAGCTGATTAACGATTATATTGTCAAAGACAGCTCGACCACCTCCCGCGCCGTGCCCCTCTTGCTCATTGCCCGGCACCTTGAACGCATCTGCGACCATGCAACCAATATCGCGGAAGACGTCATCTATATGGTGGAAGCCAAGGTGGTCAAGCACCATCCTGAAAAACTCAAGCATAATACCTAATCTAGGCTTCGAAGAAGAAGTATACCCACTCTTTTAAATAAGAAAAAAGACATTTATTTCATATAGATTTTACATAGATTTAACATATATTTTACACGCCTCCAGTATACTAATTAGTCATACAAAAGGAGGTATAATGCGTAAAATACTCTTTGTCGTAATAATTACTTTTGCTTCTTGCGCATTCGCATTTGCTGCTTCTCATTCCATCCAGATTAAGGGCTCGGATACCATGGTTAACCTCGGCCAGGCATGGGCGGAGAAATATATGGAAGAGAATCCCGCAGAATTTATTGCCGTCACAGGCGGAGGCTCAGGTACTGGAATATCCAGTCTTATCAGCGGCACCTGCGATATCACCATGAGCTCAAGGAATATCAAGGACAAAGAAATTGCGTTAGCGAAACAAAAAGGGATAAATCCCTACGAGATACAGGTTGCCTTAGACGGCCTGGCAGTGGTGGTAAACCCAAAAAATCCTGTTGGTAAATTAACGTTAGCTCAACTCGCCAATATATTTACCGGCAAGATTACCAACTGGAAAGAGGTAGGCGGAGAGGACAAACAGATTGTTATCCTTTCCCGGGAGGTTAATTCCGGCACGCACGTGTATTTTAAAGAACACGTATTAAGAAAAGGCGACCCGAGCGCAAAAGACGAATTTGCGCCTGAGGCGCTATTGCTGTCTTCTTCCCAGGCGATTGCCGATGAAGTGGCCGGCAACCCCAGCGCCATAGGCTATTACGGAATGGGGTATATTTCAGACAGACAAAAGCCTGTCATGGTCGCTAAAGATGAAAAATCGGAATACGAAGCGCCGACCATTGCCAACGTAGTAAACGGCAGATACCCGATATCCAGGCCGCTGTTTCTATACACCAACGGCCAGGCTCAGGGGGTAGTAAAAAAGTTTGTGGATTTTTGCTTTTCCCGGGAAGGCCAGGGTATCGTGTTAGAAACCGATTTTGTCCCTGTCAAAGAATAACGCCTGATGCGTAAATTCAAGGAATATATCATTGAGAAGCTGATCCTGGCAAGCGGATTAGCTTCTATTTTTTTTGTCATCGTTATTTTTTTGTTTTTACTGAAAGAAGGCTTGGCAGTATTTAAGATTGTCACGCCGGCCAATTTTCTTTTCGGGAAAAACTGGTATCCTATCTCAGAGCCCCCGCAGTTAGGCATCTTTCCCTTAATCCTCGGCTCACTTTTAGTTACTTTGGGCGCGGCCATCATTTCTGTGCCTATAGGCATTGCCTGCGCAGTATATATTGCCGAAGTCGCCCCCGTAAGAACGAAAGAAATACTCAAGGCAAGCATAGAATTACTGGCAGCCATACCCAGCGTAGTGCTGGGTTTTATCGGCATGGTAACCCTGGTACCCTGGGTCAAGAGCATTTTTAAATTACCGACAGGCCTTACGGCGTTGTCCGGCTCAATAATGCTTGCCTTTATGGCGATGCCGACGATAGTTTCGATTGCCGAGGATGCGCTGTATTCTGTCCCGAGGTCATATAAAGAAGGCGCGCTTGCGTTAGGTGCTACTCATTGGCAGACAATTTATCGCGTATTATTGCCTGCTGCTTCTTCGGGGATCCTGGCTGCGGTAATGCTGGGTATCGGCAGGGTGATTGGCGAGACCATGGCAGTGATGATGATTACCGGCAATGCTGCACTCATGCCGCATAGTTTCCTGCAGCCGGTACGGACCCTGACTGCGACTATCGCTGCGGAAATGGGTGAAGCAGTGGTCGGTAGCGAACACTATTTTGCATTATTTGCGATAGGCATAGTATTATTTGTTATTAGTTTTGCGATTAACATAACCGCAGACCTATTTTTACACAGGAAACGATAATGAGGAACCCGCAAAGAACAGAAAAAATCGCTTTTTTCTTCCTCTTCCTGGCAACGCTTGTCATCGCCCTTCCCGTGGGGCTTGTTGTTATTATCATCATCTCAAAAGGGCTGCCTGCAATTAACTGGCAGTTCCTTAGCGATATCCCCAGGCAAGGTATGCGCTCAGGCGGAATCTTCCCGGCGATTATGGGGACCGTATACCTGGTGACAGGGGCAATAATTTTTGCGCTGCCTATTGGCCTGTTAGCGGCAGTATATTTAAGCGAATACGCCAAAGATAATATGTTAACGCGCGTGATTAAGCTGGCTATCGTCAATCTTGCCGGGGTGCCTTCGGTGGTCTACGGGCTTTTTGGTTTGGCGCTATTTGTCGTATTTTTTAAATTCGGCGCTTCCATCCTTTCAGGCTCGCTTACCTTAGGCATTATGATCCTTCCGATTATTATCACCGCTTCGCGCGAAGCCCTGGAAAGCGTACCGTATTCTTTCCGCGAAGTGAGTTATTCACTTGGCGCAAGCAAATGGCAGACTATCCGGCACACCGTTCTGCCTAATGCCATCCCGGGAATCCTTACCGGCACTATTCTGGGGCTGGGCAGGGCAGCAGGAGAAACCGCGCCCATCTTGTTCACCGTCGCAGCATTCTATTTACCGCAACTGCCAAAATCTATTTTTGACCAGGCCATGGCATTGCCCTACCATCTCTATGTAATTTCCACGCAGGTGCCTAATGTCAACGAAAAGATACGCTACGGAACGGCATTGGTGCTATTAGTCCTGGTGTTATGTATGAACCTTGTCGCGATACTTATTCGCTATCAGTTTAGGAAGAGAAAGAAATGGTAAAGTTTAATATCGAGGGTTTAAACATCTGGTTTGGGCAGATTCATTCGATTAAAGAGCTGCGTATGGAAATATATGCCAATGAGATCTTAAGCGTTATAGGCCCGGCTAACAGCGGTAAGACTACGTTCTTGCGCATGCTCAACCGCCTCAACGAGCTGGAAACGAATTTCAGCATGAAAGGCAAAGTGGAATTTGACAGGCAGGACATCTTTACTTTTGATACAGAGGCGTTACGTAAAAAGATAGGCATGGTGTTTGCACTGCCCTTGCCGCTGCCGCTGTCTATATTCGACAATGTGGCGTACGGGGCCAGGATGCATGGGGTGCGTCAGAAAAAGAAATTAGAGGATATCGTTGAGAAGGCGCTGCAAGAGGCGTATCTTTGGGATGAAGTAAAAGACAGGCTCGCCACTTCCGCATTTAAATTATCCGGCGGACAACAACAACGCCTCTGTATTGCCAGGACGCTTGCGGTTGAGCCGGAGGTCATCTTATTCGATGAGCCCTGCTCAGGGCTTGATCCGATATCAACGGCAAAAGTTGAAGAGGCTATGCGTAAATTAAAACAGTGCTACACATTGGTCCTTGTCACCAATAACGTAAAACAAGCTGCCAGGGTCGGGGACAGGACCGCATTTTTCTTAAGCGGCGAATTGGTTGAGATAGACAAGACAGAAAAGATATTTACGATGCCTTCGGAAACAAGAACCGATGAGTATATCAGAGGGAAATTCGGATAATTATGAAGATTGAAGCCAAGAACCTTAACCTTTGGTACGGGACATTCCAGGCGCTTAAGGAAGTGAATGTGGTATTTCAGGAAAAGCGCATTACGGCGATTATCGGCCCCTCAGGTTGCGGCAAGTCAACTTTACTACGCGTGTTCAACCGTATGAACGACCTTATTGAAGGCGTGCGTACGTCGGGTGAAGTCTTCATAGGCGGGGTCAATATCATTGACCACGCAGCAGACCTTGTGTCCTTACGCAAGCAGGTAGGTATGGTGTTTCAGAGGCCCAATCCCTTCCCGCTTTCGGTGTATGAAAATATTGTATTTGGCCAGCGGATACACGGTGCGATGAGCAAGGGCGCCCTCGATGAAGTGGTGCAGCAAAGCTTAGAGTCGGTATTGTTGTGGGATGAATTAAAAGACAGGCTCAACGAGTCGGCGATGGGGCTTTCCTTAGAACAAAAACAGAGGCTCTGTATTGCCAGGCTCATTGCGGTGCAGCCGGACATTGTGCTTATGGATGAGCCTTGTTCTACCTTGGATCCTCAAGCGACCCAAAGGATAGAAGAATTAATGCGGGAGCTTAAGAAAAATTATACTATAATAATAGTGACGCACAATATGCAGCAGGCAGCGCGCGTTTCCGATGACGCGGGTTTTATGTTGTTGGGGGAACTGGTAGAATTCGCAAAAACCGAAGACGTTTTTACGAAACCGAAAGACAAACGCACGGAAGATTATATAACCGGCAAATACGGATAGGGAGGGGCAATGCAGCGCCATTTTGACGATGAATTAAAAGAATTACACAAAGAAGTACTGACGATGGGCGTGCTCGCCCAGGAAGCGATATTTAAGTCAGTTGAAGCACTGAAAAACCGCGATAAAGCGCTTGCCCAGGAGGTGATAGATGCTGACAGGCGCGTTGATGAACTGGAACTTGTAATTGACGAACGTTGCGTTGATCTCATTGCCCGCTATCAGCCACTGGCCGGAGATTTACGTTTTATCACCATCGGCATGAAGATCAATGCGGAACTCGAACGCATTGCCGACTTAGCAGTTGATATTTCGCAACGCGTCCTTGAAGTAGCAGATAAGCCGTTGCTGAAGCCCCTCATTGATATCCCTAAGCTTTCTTCTATCGCGCAACAGATGGTCAAAGATGCCATCGATGCCTTTATCAACAGGAACGTAGAGTTGGCAAGAAAAGTTGTCCTCTCTGATCCCCAGGCAGATTCACTTCGTAATGAAGTCCAGCGGGAATTGGTCAACGATTA
>QZKA01000009.1 GCA_003598135.1 Candidatus Omnitrophota bacterium | reverse complement strand
TTGCATGCCCCAATTTGTAACGGGGCACGCCCCACAACAAAATTGAGCCAAGCAATTTAATTTCTTGTAAAATGATGCTTTAATCTATTCCTTATATATCGTTTGCCTGCACCGCTTTTTAGATATTTTTCTCTGTCAATAGCATCGCTCTTATCGAGGCACCACTCATAGTACACTAACTCAACAGGCAGACGATACTTAGTTGAAACTTGTAAACCTTGATTATGTTCTAACACCCTGCGAATTAAGTTATTGGTAAATCCGGTATAAAATAACCCGTCTTTCTTGCTTAAAAGAACATATACAAAATACATCTTGTCAGTAATTAAAAATTATATCAGTTACCTTGATGCCGCTCAATATATTTCTGGATAATCCTTTTTGCTTTGGTGAGCGCGCGGAAGCGGTGGCTCATAGAATGCTTGATTGATGGCTCAAGCTGGGCAAATGTTTTTTTAAATTTTGGGGGGATAAACACGGGGTCATACCCAAACCCAAAACTACCCTTAGGCTCATAGGCAATTGCCCCGGAACACCTGCCCTCAACCGTGCTGATAAGGCCGTTTCCGTTTGCAAGCGCAACTGCGCAGGCGTAATAAGCCTTTCTTCTCTTTAAAGGCGCCTTTCCCAAGAGGCACAGCAGCTTCTCGTTATTCTTCTTATCGCTCTTGCCTTTGCCGGCGAAACGCGAAGAATACACTCCCGGCCTGCCTCCCAGCGCATACACACACAACCCCGAATCTTCTCCCAGCGTCAATTGGCCGGTAAAACGCGCAATGGTCAAAGCCTTCTTGGCGGCGTTTGCCTTAAAGGTCTTGCCGTTTTCGATGATGCGCGGCACTTTTGGATAATCTGATAAAGAACGGATGCGCAGCTTAAGCCCCTTGAGTATCTGCTTGATCTCTTCTAGTTTCTTTTTATTTTTAGTAGCGACAAGTAAATCACGGCTCATAGTATTTCAACCAGCGCGTTTTTCTGCAGATTGATCAGTTCGCCGATCCCTTTTTTTGCCAGGTCAACGAGCTTGTCCATCTGGGCCTTATTAAAGGTATTGCGCTCTGAGGTGCCCTGCACCTCTATGAATTCGCCTTTTGAGGTCATCACGATGTTCATATCCACGTCGGCTTTGGAATCTTCTTCATAGGACAAATCAAGGATCAGGTCCCCCCCGACAATACCCACGCTCGTCGCTGCCACGAAATCCTTAATCGGCATCTCTTTCAGTGCGCCGTTTTGTTTTATCTTATGCAACGCATCGGCAAGCGCGATAAAGCTTCCGGTAATGGATGCGGTGCGCGTGCCTCCGTCTCCCTGAAGTACGTCACAATCAATCCAGACCGTACGTTCGCCCAGCTTATCCATGCGGGTGACTGCGCGCAAAGACCTGCCGATCAGCCGCTGGATTTCATGGGTGCGGCCTGAATCCTTGCCGCGCGGAATGCGCGACTGGCATGAACGGGGAAGCATGCCGTACTCTGCGGTAACCCATCCGTGGCCTGAATTCTTCAAAAACATCGGCACTGATTCTTCAACCGAAGCAGTGCAAATTACCTTGGTATTACCCAGCTCAATTAAGCAGGAGCCTTCAGGGTATTTTAAATAATTGCGTTTTATCGAAACACTGCGCAGCTTATCCAACCCTCTTCCATCCGTACGGATCATCATCATATTCCTCGCTTTTTGTACACGTCTGTGCCTTGCGCATCAATGCCTACAATTACAGGAAAAAGCTCTACATACAATTGATGCACGGCTTCAGGGCCCAATTCCCTGAATGCAACTACTTTTGCTTTTTTGACATAACGGTGTAACAGTGCTGCACAGCCGGCATACGTCAAAAAATATACTGCCTTATGTTCTCGTATTGCCTGCCTGACTTGCAAAGAGCGCTGGCCCTTGCCGATCATCCCTTTTACCCCTGCGTTCAATAATGCGGGAGTAAATATATCCATACGGCTGCTCGTGGTCGGGCCGCAGGCGCCGATAGCCTTTCCTTTTTGCGCTTGGGTCGGGCCGCAATAATAAATCATTGCGTTTTTAAGCGTAAAGGGTATTCTCTTGCGCCTGGCTATTGCCTCGGCAATCATTCGATGCGCCTGGTCCCTGGCAGTATAAAGGGTTCCCGTCAGAAAGACCTCATCCCCTGCGCGTAACGAAATAATATCTTTTTCGGTTAAAGGCAGAGTAAGTTTTTTCATGCGCATAAGGTAGTCGTGGCGCTGCGTAAGGCATGACAGCTGATATTCACGGCAACCGGCAAGCCTGCAATATGTGTGGGGTATGTCAGGATATTGACCGCTAAGGCGGTAGTCTTTCCTCCTAAGCCCATAGGGCCGATGCGGAGTTGATTAATTTCGCGCAATACATCGCGTTCTAATTGCGTTGTGCGTCTTGCGTTATGCGTTATGCGGCATAGCAAAGCCTTCTTAGCAAGCAGACAGGCGTAATCCGCAGTACCGCCGATGCCTACTCCGACCACATACGGAGGACAGGCATCAGGCCCGGCAGCCTTTACTGCAGCCACAATAAATTGCTTGATTTCTTCTGTGCACGCAGTCGGTAAAAACATCTTAAGCTGCGTTTTATTCTCGCAGCCGAATCCTTTTGGCAGAACTGTCAGTTTGAGTTTTTTTCCTTTTACGATATCGATATGCATTATTGGCGGCAGATACCCAGGCTTTGTCCTGGCAAGCGGATCGCGCACAATCGAACTTCTCAAAAAACCGCGCCTGTATCCTTCTTCAACGCCTTTCGCAAGCGCAGATCGTAAATCCCCTTTTATGCGTACTTCCTGCCCCAACTCGACAAACACAGTCGGTAATCCTGTATCCTGACAGATCGCAAGGCGTTCTTTTTTGGCAACCGCCGCATTCTCCAGTATTGCCTTAAAGATCCGCTTTGCCTTTTTATCCGATTCACGCCGTAAGGCAAGCTTTAATGCCTGTAGCACGTCATCCCGTAAAACATGGTTTGCACGGATACATAACTCCGAGACTGCCTTGGTAATGGAGGATGGGTATATGGTCTTCATTTTTTCCTATATTCAGCGCTCACGGTCGTCGCAATGCCTCCGCGGGGGTTAAACTTCCCCGTGATCTTCATCCAGCGCGGCTTACATGCGGCAGCCAGGTCATCGAGCATCTTATTGACGAAGTGCTCGTGAAAAATACCGACGCTGCGAAAATAAATCGTATACATCTTAAGGGACTTCAGCTCGATGCAACGCTGCTGCGGCGAATACTCAATGATAATATCCGCGAAATCAGGCAGGCCGGTCTTGGGGCATATGCAGGTAAATTCCGGGATATCAATGGTAATCGTGTAAATCTTATCAGGGTATTGATTCTCCCAAACGTCAATTGGCGGCGTTTTCATCGAACGCACGTGCGCCTGCAACCCCTCATAACTATTTTTCCGTGGCATCTTTAAGGTGCTCCTATGATCTTGTGCAGCTGCGGGATCATACAAGTGGCAATATTGGCTTCGATCAGCCTGGCCTTAAACTGATCTATCTTTTTCAAAAGCCGGATACTTAGTTCCTGAGAGTTCGGCTGCAGCACCACAGTTGCGTGGATGCGGTTTTCATGAAATAGGCGTATCATCTCATTAATGTCGGATTCCTCGGTTGAAAGACAAATTACCGCTTTCAGGAAACAGTCCTTACGCATGGCTATCTCTAAAAATCTTGTGTGAGCTTTTAAAAAACCGGGCATTCCGGTTGAGGTAGGAAGTTTTAAATCCATGGCCACGATATCCATGTATTCGATTACTTCTTCGAGCGCCTCAGGCATAGAACCGTTCGTTTCAAGGTAATTCTTAAAGCCTGCTTCTTTGGTGCGCCCTACCACCTCTTTCAGAAAATCTGTCTGCAGGAGCGGTTCCCCGCCGGTAAAAACAACACAACTTGAGCCGTTGCGGCGCTGCGCTACGATTTCAAGGAGCCGAGACGGCTCATATTCCTCAAAATAAGTCAGGTGCGTATCGCAGAATTTACAGGTAAGGTTGCACCCGTAAAAACGCACAAACAGATGCCGCTCGCCGACAAAAAGGCCCTCGCCTTGAATACTCTCGAAGATTTCGGAAATCTTTCCTTTTATCATACGTGTAAATGTATAAGCGGGTCTTTGATGCCTGCTTCTTTAAAACCCTTTGCGCGGTAATAACAGCTATCGCAGTTTCCGCACGGCTTACTGCCTCCCCGATAACACGACCAGGTCAACGCAAAAGGGACTTTCAGTGCGCTGCCAAGCCTGACAATCTCAGACTTGGTCTTCCTAAGTAAGGGCGTCCGGATGAGGATGCGCCTGCCTTTGACTCCTGCCTTTGTCCCGGTTTGAACCACATTTTTAAATGAAGCGTAAAATTCCGGGCGGCAATCAGGGTATCCTGAATAATCCTGGGCATGCGCGCCGATAAATATCGCCTCAGCTCCGATAGTTTCCGCGTATGAGAGCGCAAAGCTTAAAAAAATAATATTCCGTGCCGGTACATACGTTACCGGTATATCAGTTTTGTCTTTTCCCGGATGAGGCAGGCTACTAAACGCATCAAGCAGGGCCGAGCCTTTCCAGGGAAACTGAATTTTTAAAACGCGCTGCTGGCACCTTGCAGCCTTCGCGACAGCCCTGGCAGCGCGCAATTCGCGCCGGTGGCGCTGGCCGTAATCAAAGCTAAGGCAAAAACAGCAAAACCCATTTTTTTTCGCCGCATAGAGGGTAGTCGCTGAATCCAGGCCACCTGAGAGCAGCACTACCGCCTTGCGTTTCAAAGATCCGCTTTTGTTATCGCGCATACGTCGCAGAAGAAGTGCTATTCTCCCACACCGTCACCGAAGCCAGCTGCCTGACCTTTTTCTTTAACTGGCCGTATACATAAAAAGCAATCTGTTCAGAGGTGGGGTTGTGTTTCTTAAAATAAGGAATCTTGTTCAGGTAGGCGTGGTCGAGTTTTTCAAGTATGCGGTTCAGTTCTTTCTTTACCACCTTGAAATCAACGATCATGCCTGCGGCGTCCAGTGTCTCGCGCGAGACAACCGCTTCTACTTTCCAGTTATGGCCGTGCAGGGCCTCGCACTTACCCTTATAGCCCCGCAGGTTGTGCGCGGAGCTGAAACTCGACTCAACGCGTATACTATACATTGCGCGCCCTCTGCACATTATCAAGGTGCCTGCCCAGGAAACTCCTGGCAAGGCCCTGGAACCATTCGGGATTATCGCTCACGTAGAATTTGCATTTTCCCCGGCGCTTCGTGCTTGTCATGCCTTCGAGTTCAAGAATTTTTTTCACTTCCATGGCAACCTGTTGCGCAGAATCAATGAGCGTGATGTGCTGGCCCATCACCTCTTTAATGACGGACTTAAGCAACGGGTAATGCGTGCATCCAAGAATCAGCGTATCCACGCCAGCCTTCTTGAGCGGCGCAAGATACCCAGAAGCCACTTCCTTGACAACTTTGCCTTTAAGGTAGCCCTCTTCCACGAAGGGCACAAATAACGGGCAGGCAAGCGCAGTGACTTTTACCTTGGGGTCAAGCTTGCGTATCTCGTTTTCATAGGCGCGGCTGCGTATGGTGCCGCGCGTGCCGATCACGCCGACCTTTTTATTACGCGTGGCATATACCGCCTCTTTTGCGCCGGGGACAATCACCCCGACAATTGGGACTTTAAAATGGCTCTTTATTACCGGGAGTGCCACACTTGAGACGGTATTACAGGCAACGCAGATAAGTTTGACACCCTGATTGAGCAGAAACAGCGCATCCTCTATCGAAAAACGGATCACCGTATCCTTAGATTTGATGCCATACGGTACGCGCGCCGTATCCCCAAAATAAATAATGTCTTCGTTCGGGACCTGCCGCATCAATTCCTTTACCACGGTCAAGCCACCCACGCCCGAATCAAATACGCCTATTGGTTTCATGAGATTGCCTTTCTCTTTTCTCTAAAGACCGTTAATTTTCTTTTTCTGCAAACGATAATTCGCGCACATACCGGACTATGCCTTCATTGATCCCCTGTGCAATTCTCTGACGGTACAAACCGTCGCCTAGCAGCCGTTCTTCTCTGCTGTTGGAAAGAAACCCAACCTCAATCAATAATGCCGGCATATCGGTCCCGCGCAAGACGTAATAGCGCGCACCTTTTAGCCCTAGGATCTGATTATCCAGGACCCCTGCGACCGACCTACAGATCAATCTGCCCAGCTGTATGGATTCGCCACGGTTGTGCGTATAGACCATATCCCATAACGTTGCCTTAAGCTGCGGCGAAGCGCTTACCAGCTCGACTGCCTTAACACTAGGGATTTCTTTACCGATTGCACTAAAACCGCGCTCAGTATCGTTAACTGCCGGGGACACATAATACACCTCGAAGCCATTCATGCTGCGAACGCGGTTTGCGTTTGAGTGGATACTGATAAAAAGATCAGCCTTAAAACTGTTTGCGGTGGCAGTCCTGACCGAAAGCGGGACAAACGTATCAGTGGAACGCGTCAGATACACAGAGAAGCCTTCGTCTTTTAACAGCTTAGCAAGGCGCTTGGCAATATCCAGGTTTACCGTCTTTTCCCGCAAGCCGCTTGCGCTGATTGCGCCGGGGTCCTTGCCGCCGTGGCCGGCATCAATGACGATCCTCTTGATACTCGATGGTTGCACAACCTTGGCCTGCGCAGGCAAAGAAGGCTTATCCATAAAAAACCTCTGTAATATTCCCCTATTGAATGATTCAGGGATTATTATCGTGCCGTCGCGCAGCACTGCCGGGTGGTCAAAATAATGCAGCTGCCCGTCAACAAGGGCAAACGGATCGCCTACGCGTAATGCCAGCCGGTGCGTTTTTTTTGACAAAAGCAATACCTGCGTAAAGGGATCGTATTCAAGCACTATGTCTTGCGCATCGCAGACAGGAGCTAAAGGCAGGTAATTTGTTCCGTAAAGCGCATAGCGAGGAATATTGTCAGTAGGCAGCCGCGATGTGGCGCAGCCAGCAACAATAATGCAATATACGGCTACTATGGCGATGATATATTTTTTAGACATAGGGCAATAGATCGAATTACACTGCGTCCCGCAGCATTTTCGACAAGAAAATGATGCGGGATACTTATTGCGCGTTAAACCGCGCGACAAGCGCGGTAGTGCAATAAGTACATGAAACTAGAGGCGGCATCCACCAAAAATTTACGACAAGTAAATTTTTGGTGGCACTCAAGCGAGCGTGATCCGCCGACAAGGCGGATAGCGAGCAAAGTGCCTAACCGCATGGTGGCGCCGCACTCGCTGCTCGGCTTGTCGCCTCGCGACGCTCTTTGCGGCATCCACCAAAATTTTCCTTGTCGGAACTCATTCGGTTAGGCACTCCGCTTAATTCGCCATAGTTTTTCTTCCGGCGAATTACACCGCGTTTTGCGCGGTGCTGCGAGAGTACCGCATGGTGGCGCCGCACTCGCTGCTCGGCTTGTCGCCTCGCGACGCTCTTTGCGGCATCCACCAAAATTTTCCTTGTCGGAAAATTTTGGTGGAGGTGGCCGGAATTGAACCGGCGTCCTTAAGACATAAGACAAAAGTCGCTACATGCTTAGTTTATTTTTTACGCTTAACCCCGATGGCTCCAATAAACAAGATACACCGAGGCGCAGCCTTTTTTGAATCTCGCCCTGGCCTATAAAGGCGGATGTGCCAAGGCCAGCCTGCTTCCGGCTCTCTTTTAGGCCACAGGCAACCTAAAGAGAGGCCCGCTTAATTAAAAAGCGGGACTGAAACGCCAGCCGGTACCAATGTTGCCATTGGCATCCGACTAAACACTGGTGTGTTTGCGTTTATAGTTTGCAAGGATTGTTAACGCGGCCCACCTTGCATCCGCAGCATGCTACTTCTGCCCTCAGGCTTAAGTCGAGCCCTTTCACCCCCTTCGTGTCAAAATAAAATATACCAACCGATAATGACAAATACCAAAGCACCAATGAAAAATAAATGATCAAATCACAAATGTCAAATTCCAAATAAATCCCAATGTTCAAATGACCAATGACCAACGCATGCTTGTTTCAGTGATTCGGTGATTGTGATTTGGAGCTTATTTGTGATTTGGTATTTGGAATTTGGTATTTTATTTATCATTTATTTACGAATTCCTTCTTCGGTCTTTAAGAGCTCTGCGAATCGAGAGGTCTGCCTCCCGTCGCCTGATGTCGTCCCTACGGTCAAAGAGCTTCTTGCCCTTGCACAACGCAAGGGTCACCTTCACCAATCCGCGGTCGCTAAAATACATATCAAGAGGAATAAGCGTAAAACCTTTTTGTGCGACCTTGCCGATTAACCTGATAATCTGATTTTTATGCAGCAGGAGTTTTCTTACGCGCGTAGGCTCAACGTTTAAATAACTTGCCTGCTCGTAAGGACTTATATGCGTATTGTACAAAACCACTTCGTTGCGTTCGACGCAGGCAAAGCTTTCCTTTAAATTCACCTTACCGGCGCGAACCGACTTGACTTCGCTGCCCTTTAACTCTATCCCGCATTCAAGCGTCTCTAGGACTTCGTAATCCCGTTGAGCCTGTCGGTTGCTCGCAAGAATTTTCTTCATTGTATCATAACCGCAGCAAAATATATACTCAAAAATAGCGGAATCGTCAGGATGCTTGCGATATGGCTAAAAAAGATGCCCTGGCTGATTAAAAGGTCCTCTTTATGGTAATGCCTGGCAATGACTGAAAGCGATGTTGCCGAGGGAACCGAGAGCTGAATCAGGATCAATAAGCCTAAAAGCCCGGTAAGCTTAAAAGGCAAGATTATTGCCAGCCCCAGGGCCGGCAGGATGAGTAGTTTTACAAGGCACAATAGGAACATCGCCTTCTTATCGATGCGCTCGAATTTCAGTTGTGCAAGGTCAGCTCCCACTACTAAAAGTGCAAGCGGCATGGTGCTGTCTCCAATCAAGTATAAAGGCCTTACTACGGTGCCGGAAAAAAATTTGTTCCAGCCAAGATACACAAACACAAGGCCTAAAAGCGAGGCAATAACCGGCATATTAAACAGGTTCACAGCTTCAAACTTCGTCTCCTTTGAGAAAGAAAGCATATACGGGCCCAGAGACCACATTACCAGATTGAAGCCAAGAAGGAACAAAAAAAGATAAATGAACATCGTCGAAGCCAGGGAAGCCGGTAAAATCGCGGCTATCATCGCAAGCGGCAGATACCCTGAGTTCTGAAAAGAAACCAGGCTTAAAAACTGAAGTTTCTTCTGGGTGCCTTCTATAAACACGCTCACCAGCCACCCCACCAAAAACCCAAACAGCGTGATAGCGATACTCAGCAAAGGAAAAATCCACCATTCAGGATAAAGCCTGAAACTAAATTCTTTGACTAATTGCGCAAAGATCAATAATGGCAGGGTAAAGTTGATTACCAGGCGGCTTAACGCATTTAACCCTCTATCTGATAAGATATTATGCTTGCGCAAAAAATAGCCGAAACCGCCCAAAATAAGTATCTGTACGACTGCCTTTGTAGTGATCGTAAAGGCCTCAAAAATCATCTTCTCTCCTTGCGATAGGGGTATTATTATAGCAATAATTACTGGCAGCAGCAACGCTTTTGTATTTGACAGAAAGTAGCGGCTGGGATATACTTATAGAACGCAAGTTAACTATAAAAGGTCAAGGTCTAGGCTAAGGCTTAGTAAGGTCAAGGTTAAGGCTTTAGGTATCGATGGTAATGACAAAGCAACAAATACCCTGCCTGACGCCTGCCTGACGGCAGTCAGGGCAGGCAGGCAAATCACAAATAAGTTCCAAATCCCAATCACCGAATCACCAAAACAGACCAGTTTCGGTCATTGGTCATTTGGACATTGGGATTTGTTTGAGATTTGAGTTTTGGAATTTGCGATTTGGGGCTCGTTTAGGATTTGCCGAACAGTTTATTTACTCAATACTCTATACGCGATACTCAATACAAAAAAACGCGGAGGTGGTGAAATGGCAGACACGCAGCGTTCAGGGCGCTGTGGGGGTAACCTCATGAGGGTTCAACTCCCTCCCTCCGCATTAGCTTATAGGGGACTAATCTCCCTCTGTGGGGAGTCAAGTAAAACAGCGATTCCTCCAACTTCAACGAAATAGAATAGACGGGTTGGACCCCCATTGGATGCAGCAGAATGATGCAATGGGGGCCTGCGCATTAACTTATAGGGAACAACCTGCCACTGTGGGGAGTCGAGTAAAATAACGATTTCTCCAACTTCAACGAATTAGAATAAACGAGTTGGACCCCCATTGGATGCAGCAGAATGATGCAATGGGGGCCTTCGCATAAATTGCCCTCTCTGACTTCAAGCAATTTACACCGCAGCCCTTCATTTTTTCTTCAAATGCTGCGGTGCTAAAAAACTTATCCCAAGCGCTAGCGAGGACTTAAGCCGGAAAGTTTTCTTGGCATCCTCAAAAAAAACGGCAAGCTGACACTCTCGCGTCGGCTTGCCGTTTTGGCAATTAGTTCCTCTCTTAACGCATTGAATCCAACATCAAAAGCACTTCTTTAAACTCAGTAGTAGAAGTATCTACCCGTTCCTCCTCCAGTTTACAAATATTAACCAAAGAAGCAACTATTTCATCTGTGTGCTCCTTAAGTACGCCCTTTTGATAACAGGCAGCAACGTATTCCTTCAATCGTTCTCCTGAAGGAGTAATGCCTGCCTTAAGCATCTTTTGAATCTGGGCGAATTCGCTGCCGAGGTTGATTTTTTCTGCGTTACTCAATCTTGGCAAGCTGAAATTGAGCCCTGAGAGATTCCCCATGGGCTGGGTACTCAACGAGATGGTACGTAAGTCAATACCACCGACCGTCTCATTTGGCGCTATCGGCGAGCTGCTCTGAGCTCCGGAAGTAATTTTTACAATGCTGCCGAAATTATCCGGTCTCAAACTCGCACCGCCAACTAACGCTCCGTCAATGTCAGGCTCTACCTTGAGTCCTGCGATATTATCTGCGGTAACGCTTCCGCCGTATAATATGCGCATCTTAACTGAAGTTTCAGCACCAAACATGTCCGTAAGTATCGACCTGATAAAAAAGTGCATCTCTTGTGCCTGTGCGGCAGTTGCGGACTTTCCTGTTCCAATGGCCCATACCGGTTCATAGGCAACAACTATGTTCGCCGCGTCTTGCGCAGAAATACCGGCAAGGCTGGCTCTAAGCATTTGTTCTACTACGGGTTTTTCTTTCCCCGCAGTGCGTTCGGCATCGCTCTCACCTACGCACACAATCGGTATAAGCTGACTCTTGAGGGCGGCGATAGCTTTTCTATTCACATTTGCGCTTGATTCGCCGGTTGGTTCCTGGTTTTTATTTCTCCTTACCTCAGAATGTCCGAGGATAACGTGAGATACACCGTAGTAACCTGAGAGTTGAGCCGCAGATGTACCACCGGTAAAAGCGCCTTTTTCTTCTGAATACATATTCTGAGCGGCGATCTTTATTGCGCCTTCAGCGACTTTATGCTGCGCTACTAACTTCTTCAAAGCAGCTGACACAGCAGGTATATGTAATACAGACGGTGCAATCACCGTCTCAACGCCCTCACTATTACCAATCTGTGCCGCAAGCTGTTCTAACAATTTAACTGCATCTGTTTCGCTTGCTAACGCCATCTTCCAGTTCCCACCGACAAGAGGCGTACGTATCGGGTTAATTGTTATGGGCGAGCTAGATGCAGTGGCTGTATTAATAAGGTTGACTATCTCGCCTGCTATCCCAATAGGTCTCGTGGCCCTATCCGCTTCAGGCTTATTCTTCACCAAGAAAGGTGATTCCGGACTCTGAAGTGCCCTAAGCAGCTTGGCCAAAGGATAGGATGCTTCCACTGTCCGCCAGTTAGTTCCATAAGGCTCAAACTGTCCGCCTAACTGAGCTTTCTTAAACTCAAAGTCAAATTTGAACATCTTGTTTCTGATAGTACTATAGGCCCTACTGCCAAAAATATCCTCGACGCTGGCTAAGGCCTTGCCATCATTAGATAAGGTATACTTCAAACCTACTAATATAGGGTGACTTTCCTTGTTGGCTACGGCATATTTAGCTGCCGTGGGAATAGCTGCCAACCAATGCGAACCATTCATATCGCCCTGAATAATTAAGGGGTTCGTCCTTAAAAATTCGAAGATATGCCTCATCAGTTCCATGTTTCCTACCATAACCGGATCGTCCTTGCCGATATATTCTCCTCCTGCAAGTATTCCTAATTTGGTAACAGAGCTGCCTAGCACCGGTTTATCTAAATAATCCTTCGGCATCTCAATATTCCATCCAGTTGTTGTCTTGCTCCAGACCTGCTTGATATTAAAGCGGTCGGAATCAGCAAGATAAAGATGGATTGCAGGTTCATCAGCTCGGGCATCAAGGAATATTCTTTTACTGGGAACATAGCCGGATTGTTTTAAGAATTGGGCTAACCTTTCTTTCTGATGTGTAACTAAATCATTTCTGAGTACTCCATTGGTATAGCAGTTTCTTACATAATCTTGGTCTGCCGTGTTTTTTAAGGAAGTGAGAGAATCTACCACATCAGCGAATAATTCTGGTAATTCGTCTAATGGAATATTACCGTGCTCATCAAAGGCCTTGGCATCCCATATCTCAAATACCAAACCATTTTTAAACGCACCTCCCTTAAGAGCAGCGTATACCCCTTCTCTTATCGGCCTATTTAAGGCTGCCGGCCCCATTTTATCACCTGCGAGTATGCCAAATTCCCTTTCGCCGCCAGCTACATCTACTAAATAACGGGCTGAGCCTATACCCTGATTAGAAACATTACCGGAAAAGCCTTTAGTAAGAACGGTAGTGGTTTCTTTTGTTGCTTCCCATTTTTTCCAGCCTTCTTCCATTAAATCAACCATACGCATATGATCCAATGGCATAACCTGTCTGAGTATTTCAAAGAAACGCGTATTAAAGCGAGAATAAAAATAAGGATTGGCCATGGCTGCCTTCGCTTCTTTACCTGCGAAATCCTGAGCTAATCCGTAAGGTTTTTCACCGGATACCACCGCTGCGAGATAACCACGGGTAAACGCCAAGAATGATAATTGATGCCCCTCCGAGCTATTACGAGATTTATCCCCTAGCATTAAAATATGGCTATCATCTCCGATACTTACAGTTGTCCCTCTTTTTAAACGCGCCTTATCAGTAAACCCGATAATGTTGCCATCGCTAAGTTTCCCCAGCTCTGCTGCCTCCATAGTCGTTGCCCGGTCAATCGCTAACATATATTCCGGAGTAAAGTTATGTCCGAATTTTCCTCCCATATCAGCTTTATCATCGGTAACAGATAAATATTGGCCATTGGCCACTTTTGCCTCCACTTCGTTCATCACCGGGTCGATATCTGCCTCTTTTGGTGCTCGCGTAAAAAGATGGCTTTGTTTATTTCTTAACGGATCGACCCGTTCTTGTGCCGCAAACGGAGACAGATAAGGCTGATCCCACTGATGAGTGGTCATGATTGACGCTAGCCAATCAGCTAATCTTCTCTCCGGGCCTAAAGCCGGCGGATTTATAGCCACATGATCAATTATCCCGTCTTTCTCTGTAGGAATAGCTCCGTTATCTTTGCTTTGCCAACCATAAACCACCACATGAGCAACCCCTTCCTTCGGTGCTATCCTTGCTTCATTCAATGTTACTGGTTTTGTGACTACATAGCGTTCGCCATTATCTCCGCCAGGGACAAAATTGACATCGTAAAACATACTGGCAATCCCACCCACGGCATCTGCTCCGCTCTGGCTTCTACATATAAAGGTAGGGTTAAGCGAGCGTAAATTTCCTGCTTCTCCATAAACCGGCTGGTATACCACACTAATCACTGGTTCGGTTGAAGGCAAGGTACTGCCCTCTACCGCATACACTGAGGTGATCAGAAAATCATTGGGCTGGCTGGCAAGAGCTAAAAGTTCCAGGCCTTCATTTTTAGACAAGTATTTTGTTCCTTTTGTATCTTCGAATGCCGAGGAATTCTCAAATTCCCAGACCGGCCCGTTAAAATTACCCTTCAAGACATCATCGGTACGCCTGACTATTGCCCTAAAACCACGAACGCCAACTTTGCCCGTAGGTGTAAATCCCAATTTTTGTAGAGGAGTGGAGCCCGGCATAAAAAATTCATGATAGAGCTTAACATTAGCTGCCCCAATACCAGCGCCAACCATTTTGACAATCACCACCGGCTCCGATTTTCGTTCGGTTATAGAGTGGGTTTGATATTTTAGCCTCATGGCTTTGGCTAAATCAGCCAAGCTCATAGAATTTACAATTATTCCCTGCTTTAACAAACCAAGTTCCTGGGCCTTTAAAGCTCCCGCCTTTAAGGCCTCAATAATTAATCTTTGCACAGCGGCATTTAATTCGCCATATCTGTGAGTAACTTGAACATCTATATCAGTGCCGCCAAAGTCTTTTACCACTGCGCTTAATATTTTTCCCTGGGCTATATCTTGGTTTAGTTGATTTCTGACCGCATTCACTACTGCATCAGGGATCTTTTCAATGGAGGATGAGAATAGCTCGCTTATCCTATATGAGTGGTAGTCGTTAGTAAAAAATCCCTTAGGTTGACCTTCCGGGACACTAAAGTCTTTTCTTATTTGTAGAGGCGAACTGGCAATCCTTTTTCCTCCTGTAAAGAGACTGGTTATTAATGATGGCAGAAGTTGTCCGCCTTCGGCTTTGCCGGTAAGCGAAACCATACCATTTCCCAATGCCCTGGTAATAAGAGGGTTGCTGCCGATGAACGTACCTATAGGCGAAGAAGAGCTCGATGCGCCAAGGCGAGGCATTTGTAATTCGTTCCTCAAGGCAATACCGCCGCTAAAGAATGTCCTAAACGCTCCATTAATCTCTTTGGTGACGTGGTATTCTCCGTTGGTAACTGATTTCTGATATTGGCTAAAATAGTCTGACTTTGACCATGGCTGCGCGGAGGTCAATCCTTGCAAGTTGCCGCTATTGATCAAACTTGCATACACGCCGTGCGTCCCTGCAAATTTGCCCTTAAACCAACGGGCGAGTATCAAGGAATTAAAAACCTGACGCAAGGCAGCATATTTAGGCGAAGAATTCACTTCTTTGGTAAGCTGAGGGATAATGCTCTGACGGATTAACTGTGCAGAATATTCGTTTAAGGTTTTAAGCCTTTTATCGCTGAAATTAAAAGTAGCGGAATTTTTCAAATGGTCCTGTTCCAGCATAACTTTCAATGTTGCCTTGTATACGAAAGCAGAAGGGCCGCTTTCCCGGATAATCACTTCAGCAGGTATAATCCAGGGACGGATCAAGGTAGGCATGGTGACATTTTCAGAGCCAAACAGGGCAGCTGCTTTCTTGGATAATTCATTCCAATATACAGCGCCTTCTACGGTCTCCGGAGAAGTAAACCTGGCAACATCTTTCTTAAGCTGCAGGTCTGCTTCCAAGAGTACCTTTCCTACGTCAGTCTTAGCCAATTCCTGATTAATAATCTCGTTTTCTGAATCCGGGCGTAAATTAACCCAAAAATTTTCATCGGGAAGAGCAATGCCTACGAGGAAATATTTTAAAAGCTCCTGGCCTTTTTCTCTAACCTGGGAATCGCTGGCATTCTTCACATCGCCTTTGTCAATAAGCACCTGGAAGGTATCGGTAAGCGGATTGTAGGAAAAGTAACGCAGTTGTATCGGCCTGAATTTCTCAGGTCCGGAGAAACCGGTCATATACTTAGATATATCCAGCTGAGAAACTGCCTGGGCAAAACCGGTCTGCTGCACTATGAAGGTTAACACAATCAAAAGCGAAAAAACCTTTTTGAGTCCGGACGCTTTCATTACTGTTCCTCCCTTATTAAAGTTTTTTTAAACTCTTTATTATCTATAAAAAATAAAACCAGATTGACCCGTTTCAATCTGGTTCCTACTTCAGGCTTCCGGCGTCCTCCCACACCAAAAACCTTACTCCTTTAACAAACTTGCGAGAAGTATAACATGTGATTTCAATTTGTCAAGTTTTTTTTAGGCTGTGCGCATTATGACCGCGTATGTGTCAGTCAGGATACTACAAAACCAAAGGTATAGTGACGTAGACATACCGCAGTATTGCGTTACCTATATTTTTTATATCGTGGGTTGTTTCGGGAGGAATGTACACGAGGCTTTTTGCCTGCGCAGTGAAAAAAGGTCTCCCTTCGATATACACTTCTGCCATACCTTCCAATACAATAATCGCCTCTTCCTTAGCATCGGTTATGTGCTCGCCTATGGATTCCTGGGGTTTTAATGTCACACAGCCTGATTTCATACCCGCAGTAAAAGGGATCCCTGCGAGCAGCCGCTGGAAACGCTCATTACCTTCTATCGGCGTTACTGATGGTTTTAGTTTTTGCATAGCGACATTTTATGGATCAGCGAGGCAATATAACCGGCGCCGAATCCGTTGTTGATATTGACTACGGAAACGTTCGGGGCACAGCTATTAAGCATGGTTAACAAGGGAGCGATGCCGTTAAAATTCGCTCCGTACCCAACCGAAGTTGGCACGGCAATGACCGGGCAGGAAACTAACCCGCCCACGACCGACGGGAGGACGCCATCCATGCCCGCGATCACGATAATGCAACGGCTCCGGGCAATCCGGTCAAAAGAATCGAGCAGCCTATGCAGGCCGGCCACTCCGACATCATATACCCGCTCAACACAGCTGCCGAATACCGCCGCGGTAACTGCTGCCTCTTCAGCGACAGGCAGGTCTGCAGTACCCGCGCACACCACTGAGATAAAGCCGCTCTTTGCCGGCTTTTTCTCTAATACATACACAGCACCTGCTACCTTGTTGTAAGCAGCCCTGCGGTTTATTTTCTTTATCTTGCCAAAAATCTTTTCGTCAGCCCGCGTCAGAAGGACGTTTTTATTCCTGCGGGAAAGAGATTTAAAAATTGCGACGATTTGTTCTATGCGTTTTCCCGGGCAAAAAATAACCTCGGGGAATCCCGTGCGCATCAGGCGATGATGATCGACTTTCGCAAAACCTAAGTCTTCGTAAGGCAGATGCCTGAGCTTCAGGAACGCTTCGTGTGTGGATATTTTTCCTGCTTTTACTTTTTTGAACAATGCTATTATTTTTTTCTCATCCATCCCAATACCTCATTCATTGAGCCGCTGCGGTAACCATCAAGGTCTATACTGACGTACGTGAAGCCAAGCGATCTAAGCTTCGCAGAAATTTTCTTGCGCATTTTCACCACTAACGGGATTTTTTCCTTCGCTACTTCGATACGGGCAGCCTGGCCCTGCAGGCGCACGCGCACCTGCGCAAACTTGAGCCGACGCAGAAATTCCTCTGCCTTACCGATCTTGAGAAATTTTTCAAGGGTAATCTTCTCACCGTAAGGAATGCGCGATGCAAGACAGGCCATTGCAGGCTGTTTCCAGGTCGGCAGCCCCATTGTCCGTGAAAAAATCCTTATTTCATTTTTTGTAAGCCCTGCTTCCTTAAGCGGGCTCCTGACTCCCAACTCCTGGACTGCCCTGGCACCGGGCCGGTAGTCTCTTGCATCATCGGCATTGCTTGCCTCGATAACAGTAGTTAACCCGAGCTTGCCGGCAAGCTGGTCCAGCTGGATAAATAAACCTTTTTTACAATAATAACACCGTTCTTTCGGATTACTCCAGAATTTTTTCTGCGGGGAATCAACCACTAACCTGTGCCGCACGCCAAGATATTGTGCCAGCGACACAGCCCTCGCCCTCTCGGAAACAGGCATACTTGCTGACACGGCAGTTACTGCCTGTACCTTATCTTTAAGGACATCTACTGCAACAGCCAATAGAAACGTGCTGTCTACGCCTCCTGAGAAGGCAACCAGCGCCGAACCGGCACTTTTTAAGATACGGCGCAGTTTTTTGAGTTTTTTCTCCCCACCCATATGGAATCTACGGTAATCCTTTTAAAGTTTACCGCCTCTTTGCGCGCTCCCACCTTTTCACGCATGCGCTATATGCGGAAAAAGCAGGTTTTGCGGAATAGTTCCAGCGGATCAGCCCGAAATAATCGATGCCGTTATCCCAATGCTTGTCGCAATCGCGAAAAAACGCCCAAAACACTTTCTCAACGGACGCTTCATACAAAAGGGCGGTATAGACGTCTTTTACCCATTCTGCCTGCTTACGCTCGTCGGGATTCTTGCCCATCCACCAGTTATTCACGTCGGGCGGCTTTCTTACGCCGGGGCAACCGATCTCGGTAATCCATATCGGTTTACCCGCATCGCCGTTTCTGGCCATAATCTTCCGCGCAAGCTTAGGATATGATTTCACCGCCTCAATGGCTTTATAGTTAAGGGGAGATTCAAAAATATGAAGGTTCAAGATATCGAAATAGTCTTTTGCGCCGTTATCATAAAGGCGATTGACGCTTGAGATACCATTGGCAAGGCCGCCGTTTAATACCTTGCAATCGGGGTTTGCCTTTTTTAAGGCGAGGTAGGTATCTTTTAAAAGGCTGCAGTAACTTTTAAGCCCGTCCTGGTTTGACCAGTATATCCGCGAATCAGGCTCGTTCCACACCTCCCAATACCGGATAATACCTTTATAGCGCTCGGCAACCTTTGCGGCATAGCGCGCAAAAGAACCGTTCTCACTCGGCGGACAGTTCCATTCGCCGCATGAGGCAGCCCAGGGGGTATTGTAATGCAAGATCCCCAGAATCTGGATGCCTTCTTTCGTGGCAGCCTTTACCAGCGCGTCGTATTTACTGAAATCAAATGCGCCTTGCTGAGGCTCGATTTCGCTCCACAAAAAATCCATCCGCACAAAACCAACCCCTGCCTTCTTCATCAGCTTTAAGGCCCTCCCTACTGATTTGGCGTCCGGGAATTTAAAATTATTCCACGAATGGTTCCAATGCAGGAATTCAAGCACTCCGAAAGGCGATTCCTCTTGAGCCGTATACGGGTCAGACATTGTTTTTTTCTCTTGCGCCTGCAGCGTAACAGCCCCGCAGAAAACTAAGCAAGCACACATAAAAAGGCGCAGGATCTTCATAACTTTTTTTCCTGCTCGATGTTGATGTAATCGGTAAAATCGATTTTCTCTCCCAGTTCCTGCTTCACTACGCGGATGCGGTCTGGCACATAGGGATGGGTCTTAAGGTATGATTTTGGCCGCAGGGGCTTCCTGCGATTAACCGCCTCCAGCGTCTCAAGGAAACCAATCATGGCAGCAGGGTCATACCCGGCAGCTTTTGTATAACGGGCGCCGAGCTGATCGGCAAGCAATTCATCGTCTCGCGCATACCCTAAAAGAATGGTAACAAATGCCGCTTCTGCGGCGTTGCTGATTTCTGAGGCCTGAGGGGCCTGCGAGGCAAGAATCATCAATACCGAATAGCTGGTCATTGCCTGCAGTTTTTTTATGCTGTGCCTTGCCACCACATGGCCTACTTCATGCGCAAGCACTGCAGCCAGCTCATCATCGTTTTTGACTTTCTCAAGTACTCCCTTGAACACATAGACGAACCCGCCGGGAAGCGAAACCGCATTGACTTCATCATCATCGAGCACCTTAAAGGTATAATCGATATCTTTCCTGTCGGCAACCGCTGCAATTTTTTTACCGATATCCTGAATACGCTTCTGTACTAGGGGATCACCCACGAGTTTATATTCTTTTTCTATCTGTTTGGCAACGGAACGGCCCATTTGGACCTCTTTTTCACTACTGTACCAGAAAGTCTCTTCTTTTCCGGTTACGATATTATACTCGGTAGTGCAGCCGGTCAATACCGTAGCCGAACACCACATGCAAAGCAGGCAAAATAGAGGCACCCCGCATTGTGTAAGCATACGGTAGAGCTTTTCAAGCGGCAATCCGACCACATTATAGAAACATCCTTCGATACGCCGGATAAATAAAGCACCTCTGCCCTGTATATCAAAACTCCCGGCCTTATCTAGGACAGAAACCTTCCTGAAATAGGCGGAAATTTCTTTGTCCGTTAATGTATCCATATATACCTTGGTCTTTTCGTATGCCAGCAGCGTCTTATTTTTCCCTTTGTCGATTACGGCTAATCCGGTATATACCCATTGCGGCCTCTGCGCAAATCTCTTTAACATGATACGCGCCTGGCGCAGGCTTTTAGGCTTACCGAAGATTTTACCGTCCTGTACGGAAACAGTATCTGCGCCGATAATTATGCCTGTCTTTACTTTTTGCGCTGCTGCCTTGGCTTTAAGGAGGGCGTTGCGTTTTACCACTGCCGCATAAGATGCGTTTGCGGTTTTATGTTGTTCCTTGATTCTGCAAGGCACTGCCCTAAAGCGGATTCCGCACATCCGTAGTAGCTTTCTTCTTGCAGCCGAAGCAGAAGCTAAGTAGATCATTTTCGTATTGAGTATAGTGCATAGAGTAATGAGTAGTGCATACTGGATGCGTTCGGCGTAATGCATATAGCGTTAATGACAAATACCAACACACCCTGCCTACCCTTACTCCTTGACCTTAACCTTCCTTGGCCTAAACCTTAACCTTAGCCTTATTTCTTTCAGCTACGGGCCGCGCTCTCTCCCGCAAGATAACCGGTCGAGAAAGCAGCCTGAAGATTAAACCCTCCGGTATCAGCGTCCACGTCAATCATTTCGCCGGCAAAATACAGGCCTTTTACGATACGCGATTCCTGGGTACGCGGATTGATATCTTTAAGCGATACCCCTCCCCGCGTTATCATCGCTTCTTCTATCGGCAGGGCGTTCACTATATCCAGCCTGAACGCCTTCAACGCGCTTGCCAGGGATTTACGTTCAAGCGCAGTAACCTGATTCGATTTTTTGTCTGCGCACACAGCGGCGAGCGTAAGAATAAGGCTAACCATGCGCTTGGGCAACAGAAGCTGCAACGTATTCTTAAGACTCTTTCTGTCGTTGGATGAGAACTCTCTCAAGAGGCGGTTATCAAGCTGCGCGAAAGAAAGCGCGGGCTTTAAATCAATTGTGCAACGTAGAGGCCCGGCCTTGCTCAACCAATCAACAATAGCACCGCTATGCGTTAATACCAGTGGCCCGGAAATCCCCGAATCAGTGAATAACAATTCGCCGATATCGGAAACAATCTTTTTTTTTCCGTCGCTAAAGGTAAGCCGGATATTTTTTAAGGTGAGCCCCTGAAGACTGCGGACATACTTTGAGGAAGCCTTAAGCGGCACAAGCCCTGGCCGCGCAGGGACAATGCGATGGCCGCACGCCCGGGCCATCCTTAAGCCGTCACCGGTAGAACCGGTAAATGCATAAGACAATCCGCCGGTTGAAAGTATCACCCTATCTGCCCCTAATCCGACCCCGTCCTTACGCACGACGCCGCCTACTTTTCCCCCGGTAATCGTTAACTCTTTTACCGTACAATTATACTCAATATGAACCCCTGCTTCTTTAAGTGCTTTCTTTAGGACCTCCAGGATACTGGCTGAGGAATCACTGACAGGAAAAACCCTGCCTTGCCTTTCTACTTTCAGGCGCAGCCCTCGGGACTGAAAAAAATCGATGAGTTGACGGGTAAAAAATAATGAAAAGGAATCACGCAGGAACTGGCCCCCGGAAAAAAACCGCTTCAGGAACAAATCTAGGTCTGCAGCGTTGGTGAGATTACAGCGGCCTTTGCCGCTGAGTAAAAGTTTTTTCCCGGCTAAAGGATTCTTCTCCAGCAAGGTAACTTCCTGCTGAAGCTGACCTGCCCTGATAGCCGCCATTATGCCGGCAGGCCCGGCGCCGACTACAATGATTTTTTTAGGACTCAAACTTTTAAGGATTATTAAGAAGCCAGTTCTTCTATGTTAAAAATTGAGGTGAGTGTAATGCCTGCGTCTTTAAGGTTTTGGGAGGCTCCTTCGTTCCTGTCGACGATCACAATGGCATCCTGGGCTTCGATACCGATTGCCGCCAGCGCGTGCTTGGCCTCAATCAAGGATTTACCTGTAGTTGCCACGTCGTCCACAAGAATAACCCTGCTCTTTGCCTGCAGTGCCGGGCCTTCTATTTGTTTCTGCATGCCGTGGCCCTTGGCTACTTTCCTGACGATAAAAGTCTTTAGGGGAATTCCTTCAAGATAGCTTAAAGCGGCGACTGCACCCAGAATAGGATCAGCCCCGATTGTCGGCCCGCCGAGCGCGTCTACGCGCTTACCTGCAATAAGTTCGATAATGATGCGCGCTACAAGATATGCACCTTCAGGGGTCAGTGTAATGATTCTTCCATCAAGGTAATAACTGCTTGTCTTGCCTGAAGATAATATAAACTCCCCTTTCTTGAATGCCTCTAGCATCAAGAGCTTTTTGAGCTGCCTTTTAAGCTCAACGATATCCTTTTTTTCCATGGTGAAATTATTTTACTATTCTTTTCTCGCTGTGTCAATGAACATCACTGTGCTTAAGGCACATCACTGTGCTTAAGGCACAGTGATGTGCCTTAAGGTTGGGGCCTCAACGATATTAGGCCGCGGGAGCTGCCGCAGGCTTGAACGTTGATTGACAAACGCAGCTTTCGCTGTTATGATAAGGGCATGTTTGCCCGTCTGGGGAAGGGCTTAAAGGATATTTTGTACCCGCCTACCTGTATTGCCTGCAGAAAAAGGCTGCCTGAAGACAATGCCGATGCGCCGGTATGCAGGCAGTGCTACTCGGCGATAAAGAAAAACCTCCCTCCCTTCTGTTACCGCTGCGGCAGGCAACTAGATATCAGGCGCTCGGTAAAGAACCTCTGTGCAGAATGCATAAGAAAGACGCTGCATTTCGACAGGGCGCTGAGTCCCTGTAAATACGAAGGCGTGATGAAAGAGCTGATCCATGCCTTTAAATACCGCGGCAAAGATTACCTTGGCAAAGACCTAGGCGAACTGATGGTTGATTTTATCAAAGAATACGGTTTTGATATGAAACCTATTGATCTGATTATGCCGATCCCGCTCTACCGCAGTAAAATTCGGGAAAGGGAGTTCAACCAGGCACAGGTATTGGGCGACTTCGTTGCCAAGGCGTTTAACAAAGAAAGCATCTGTGACGGCCTTATCCGCCACCGGCAGACCAGGCCCCAGGCAGAACTGCAGGGCCAGGCACGCATGCAAAATATCAAAGGCTGTTTTTCACTTACCAGCGCCGATTTGGTGAAGGAAAGAAATATACTTTTGATTGACGATGTACTGACTACGGGCGCTACCGCCTCCGAAGCTGCCGCTGTACTTAAAAAAGCGGGCGCACATACGATATTCGTCATGACGCTGGCAAACTGACCTATGCACACACAATGAAAATACTCAGAAACTACCTGCTTAAGGAATTTATCGGCCCATTCCTGGTAAGCCTTGCCGTGCTTACATTCGTAATGCTTCTGGGTAATCTCGTTAAGATTGCAGAGCTGGTTATTAATAAAGGGGTAAATGTTTTTACGGTGGCGAAGCTCTTCCTCTACATGACGCCGTACCTGATTATCTACACCGTCCCTATTTCGGTGCTGACCGGCGTACTGATTGCCTTTGGCAGGCTCTCCGGAGATAACGAGATCATCGCCATACGCGCAAGCGGAATAAACATTTTTTCCATCATCCTGCCCATACTGCTCGTGGCATTGATATTAAGCCTGCTTTTATTTTTCTTCAGCGACCAGATCATCCCGTATGCCCATTTTGCGCTGCGTAAAACCCTGACTGAGGTAGGCATCAAAAACCCCACTGCAGCGCTTGAGCCGGGGGTATTCATCAACTCGTTTGAAAAATATATCCTGTTTATATACGCGATTGACCAGAATAAGCTCCACAACATCCGCATTTATGAGCCACAGGGCGATAATAAACCGACCCGTATCATAGTCGCAAAAAGAGGGGAATTCATCGCGCTGCCCGAACGGAAAATGATAAAACTCAAGCTTCTCGACGGGACTGCCGATGAGCCTGACCCCGATAACCCCAACAACTTCTTCAAGATGAATTTCAAGACATATATCATGAACCTTAATCTTTCGGGGCTGGACGACCCGTCCAAGATGGACAAGAAACCAAAGGATATGACTATTGCGGAATTAAAGGAAGAAATCATATCCTTACAAAAAGAAGGCGTTGATCCTGTCCCGCTGTTAACGGAAATCCACAAAAAGGCATCCCTTTCGCTTGCCTGTTTCATATTCGTGCTTTTAGGCGCCCCCCTTTCGATAATCACCAGACGCAGGGAAAAATCCATTAATTTCGGTATCGCCTTCGTGATTGTGGGCATTTACTACCTTCTCCTTTTAGGCTCAGAGGCCATAAGCCTGCAGGGATACCTTGACCCGTACCTGGCAATGTGGCTTCCGAATATCATCTTTGGCCTTGTCGGAATAACCCTGACTTATAACTTATGCGCATCTTAGACCGCTATATTATTAAGTCCGTGGTAGTCACCTTCGTAGCCTGCCTGGCCGCATTTATCTTTCTCTACGTAATCGCCGACCTTTTCTCGCGCCTTGATGAATTGCTCAGGCAAAGAATAGATATCGAAATCGTACTCAGGTACTATACAGGCTTCCTTCCGGTCATTTTTGTCCAGGTCTCTCCGGTTGCCTGCCTTCTTGCAACGCTCTACACTTTCGCTAGGCTTAACCGTGATAATGAAATCATCGCGATGCGCGCATCAGGATTAAGCATCC
Organism: Candidatus Omnitrophota bacterium; assembly: GCA_003598135.1. Lineage (GTDB taxonomy): Bacteria > Omnitrophota > Gorgyraeia > Gygaellales > Profunditerraquicolaceae > SURF-25. The sequence goes on along the minus strand of QZKA01000009.1, from coordinate 11,802 downwards.
CCCAGATAACCCGCACCACGGTCATCTTCGGCATATTGGTGAGCCTCTTTGTATTCTGGGTAAACGACAAATTCGTCCCCGACGCCTCCTCGTTTACGCAGAAATTAGAAAAGCAGATGGAGCAGAAAGGAACACAGGGCCCAAAAGCAAGAGAAACCCTGCGCGACATTTATCTTTATGGGATAAAGAACAGGCTATTCTATATAAAACAATTCACTCCCTACAATAATACCCTGGAAGGCATCACTATCCTCGAACACGACCAGGAACAAAACGTCACCAAAAAAATCATTGCCAATAAAGGAGTGTATAAGGATGGGTTATGGAGGTTTTACCAGAGTATCACCTATTACTTTGACAAAAACGGCCAGATAAAACAAGAGCCGCAGTACTTTGAAGAAGAGATTATGGCCATCCCTGAGACCCCGCAAGAGTTCATGACGCAGCGGCAACACCCTGAGTTCATGACCATCGCGCAGCTTGACGACTACATATGGAAACTTTCAAAAAGCGGAGCCAAGACCGTTGTCAGGAACCTCAAGATCGACCTCTATAGAAGGTTTACCGACCCGCTTACCAATATAATGATTATTCTCTTAGGGATTCCGTTTGCTATGATGATCAGGAAACGCGCTGCCGGGCTTTCTTCGCTGGGGGTATCGATAATGCTTGGATTTCTTTATTACGTGCTCAACGCGATTGCAATCGCCTTCGGTAAATCAGGATTCCTCACCCCTGTCCTTGCGGTTTCCTTAAGCCACATTACTGCGTTTTTGACAAGCCTCTACCTGATAAGTAACCTGCCTTAATTTTGTAGTGAGTATAGAGTATTGAGTAAAAATAAACTATTCGGCAAATCCGAAATCCTAAACAAACTCCAAGTAAAAAATTCCAAACATCAAATTCCAAATAAATTCAAAGTTCCAAATTCCAACCTAGCACCTTTGTTTCGGTCATTGGAGCTTTGCGTATTGGGATTTATTTGTGATTTGGAATTTGGGATTTGTTTAGAGATTAGGGTTTAACCTTGGCCTAAGCCAAACCCTACTTAGCCTCGACCTAAACCTCAGCCTTTTGTATTTTTTATTCGATGTACACCCGGGGGATGCGGCTGCCAAGCCCGCAGACGATCTCGTAAGGAATAGTTCCTGAAAGCGAGGCTAATTGTTCAGCGGTGATCTGATGCTTCCCTTGTGTCCCGATTAACACTGCTTCATCTCTAGGCTCAACCACGGCATTACCCACGTCCACCATAATCTGGTCCATGCAAATCCTGCCGCTGATACGGAATTTCTTCCCGCAAAGCAACACCTCTGCTTTATTACTGAGGTTACGGGGATAGCCATCCCCATAACCGATGGGTAACGTCGCAATTGTCGCCGCAGCATGGGTCACGTAGGCGCGGCCATAACTGATGCCGTAGCCGCAAGGAACCTTTTTGGTATATACGACCTTGGTTTTCAAACTGAGTACGGGTTTTACGGAAATGCCTATCTTTTCTTTGGGGTAGAGTCCATAAATGATCAGGCCCGGTCTTACCATGGTAAAATGGCTATTGCGGTAACCGAGCACCCCCATGCTGTTGGCTGCATGGACTAACGGGATAGTTATCCCGGCATTTTTCAGCTCTTTAACCAGCCTACCGAATGAAACAATCTGCTTCTGGGTAAACTTTTTGTCGGTATCTGCCGAAGGAAAATGGGTGAATAGTCCTTCAATGCGAAGATGGGCAAAGCGCCGGTTTATCATTTTGACAAATTCAGGTGCTTGATTGACAAGTATGCCTAACCTGCCCATTCCGGTATCGACCTTGATATGCACGTTTATCTTTTTTTTCAATGCGCGCGCTTTTTCATTTAGTGCCCTAGCCAGGCCTTCGGTACAGACGGTGGTTGCGAGGTTATACGCAAATAAGGGCGCTACGTCTTCCTTAAGCACTATACCTAATACCAGGATCGGAACACGGATGCCTGCCTTACGCAGCTGTATGCCCTCATCTATGGAAGCGACCCCTAAATAATCGACTTTCTCTCCTTGAAGCTTTTTAGATATGGGGATGAGGCCGTGGCCATATGCATCCGCCTTTACCGTAACCATGATTTTAGTGGATCTGGCAAGCAAGCCTTTTACTTTGCGGAAATTAAAGATGAGGTTCTTCAAATTGATCTCTGCCCACGTCGGCCTGTAGCCTATGTATCTATGTTTTGTGTGCATAGTTTTTCCCCTTTAAATTCTAAACCCTAAATCCTAAACTCTAAACGAGCCTCAAATCACAAATCCCAATGTTCCAAACGAATTCGTTTGGGATTTACAATATTGGAATTTAGGATTTGTTCAGGATTTAGAGTTTAGTGCTTAGGATTTAACCTTGACCTAAGCCTTAGCCTTTCTTTTTAACCTGGCATTCCTTCGGATACAGATACAAGGGTAGTAAGCGCAAGGCATTGGTAGTCTTTTTCTCTTTGATCATGCCCTCTGCGAGCTTGGCAATGCGCCAAGCCGAAATCTGCCAATAATCGTTATCGAGAAGGACTGCCCTCTTTACGCCTTTAGTGATTTCTTCGCGGCATAAGGCCAAGCCGTCACCGAATACGATGACTTTCTGTGCGCGGCCGGCTTTCTGAACAATCTTCTCGACAAGCGCATCGGGTGCACACAGCATATACGGACTGATACGCTTAAGCTTACCCCTGGAACTTTTATAAAGGGCTGCGTAGGTCAGGTTTCTTTTCGCGTCGATTAATGGAACAATGACCCCTTCGAATTTTTCGGCGTTATGCGCCAGTATATCCAGGGTGGGTACGCCTACGACCGGCTTTTGTAATGACCAGGCTATGCCTTTTACAGCGGCAATACCCGTGCGCAATCCCGTAAATGAACCGGGGCCTATCCCGCAGGCAAAATAATCGATGTCTTTCAATTTCCAGCCCAACGCTTCTGTGGTTTGCTGAATAACGGGGATCAGTAAGGAAGACAACTTTTTTCCTACCTCCAGGGAATATTCGCATACCCTCATATGTTCAGAGAGACAAAGGCATACACGTTTTGTCGACGTATCAAGGCTTAATAATCGCATGTAGTTGCCTCAGTAGTGCGCTGTAGCGGTTTCCGCGTGCCGTAAAAGTTAGTGCACGGCTTTTGTCCGATACGATACGCAATGAAATTTTTAAATACGATTCGGGCATAAGAACACCTAGCCTCTCTGCCCATTCAACCACTGTCACGCCGGCATCAAACATATACTCTTCATACCCTACTTCGCTGATCTGCCTTGAATGGGCAACCCTATAGAGGTCAAAATGAAACAAGGGAATCCTCGATTGCTCATACTGACGCAGCAGCACAAAGGTAGGACTTACAATTTTTTCGGGTGCAATACCTAACCCCCACGCAATGCCTTTTGTAAATACGGTTTTCCCGGAACCAAGGTCGCCCGTAAGGCAGATGATGTCTCCCAGCTTAAGCAACGCGGCAATCTTCTTGGCAAGCATGCGCGTCTGTCTTTCCGAATGGCTGACGAAAATCATCGTAATCTTTTCTAAAAATGACGAAAGCCCTTGTCTATAACCTTGCCTTGCGTGCCATCCCTGCGGACAAGCGTAAGGCTATATTTTTTATCCGTGACTTCTCCGATAGGCTTAAAACAAGAATTCTTTTTTGCATACAGTGCACGAGCCTTTTTGCGGGAAACGGTAAAAAGCAATTCGAATTCCTCGCCGCTAGATAACACATCCTCCATATCCCTTGCCTGCCTGCTCTTCGGGATAAGGCTCTCGTAGAGTATTGCGCCCTTATCGCTTGCATACAAGATATGCCCAAGGTCCTGTGCCAGCCCGTCAGAAACATCAATCATCGCAGAAGGCTTACAGTGCCTTGAGAGGAAACGCGCCTCTTTCAGGCGAGGCGTAAAGCGAAGGTGTTTGCCTGCACGCGTTCCTCCAAAAGAACCGGTCACAAAAATAATGTCTTTCTCTTTAGCGCCGCTGCGCAAGAGCAGATACTTCTTTTCCACTACCCCTGCGACGCTGCAATCAATGACCAATTTTTGCGAACGGCTGATATCGCCTCCGACTATATTCACCTTATAGCGCCTTGCGATATCCCGCAAGCCCTTAAGTATTTCATCAACGAAGCGTACCGTGCGATACGCGGGCACCCCCAGCGCAATAAGCGCATAGCGGGGAATACCGGCACAGGCAGCAATATCGCTTAAAGAAACAGCCATTGCTTTTCTGCCGATGAGGTAAGGATTGTCCTGGGCGGTAAAATCAACCCCCTCTACTATCATATCGCAGGTAAAGAGCTGATAGGTATTCCTATCCAGCTTTACCACCGCGCAATCATCCCCTGCTCCTTTAATGACGCTGGAATCTACCTTAAGCAATTTTTGTATTTTTCGTATAAGGCCGAATTCTCCGAGCGTAGAAAGGCGCATACCTCTCAATCCTTTATTCGTTTTGCGATATTCTTTGAAAAAGGCGGCTTCAAGATCCCTTTTTCGGTAATTATCGCCGTAATGAGCTTCTGCGGCGTTACGTCGAATGCGGGATTAAATACGCGTATGCCTTCAGGGGCAATGGGCTTCTCAAAGAATAAACTCACCACCTCTTCTTTGGGCCTCTCTTCAATGGGAATCTCTTTCCCTGAGGAAATGCGTAAGTCAAACGTCGAAGAAGGCGCAGCAACATAAAAGGGCACTTTGTGATATTTACTCAATACCGCAACACTATAGGTGCCGATCTTGTTGGCGGTATCGCCGTTAGCCGCTATCCTATCAGCACCGACTACCACTTTATCGATCTTTCCCTGGCGCATAAGGGTCGCTGCCATATTGTCACAGATGAGCGTTACATCAATGCCGTGCCTTTTAAGCTCCCAAGTAGTAAGCCTGGCCCCCTGAAGCATGGGCCTGGTTTCACAGACAAATACCTTTATCTTCTTGCCCTTTTCTTTTGCAGCATACATAACTCCCAGGGCTGTCCCGTAATCGATGGTCGCCAGTCCCCCTGCATTACAAACGGTCAATACACGGTCGCCGTTATTAATCAGCGCTTGGCCGAAACTACCGATTTTCCTTGAAACGAATTTGTCTTGCTCAAGAAGAGAAAGGGCCTCCTTAAGCAGTGCCTGCTTGATACCGGGGACCGAGCAATCACGGTTGCGTTGCAGCGCTGCTTCGATTTTCTCCAGCCCCCAGAAAAGATTCCTTGCGGTAGGACGCGAAGACCCTACAAGTTTTATCAAGCGCTTAAGCTCTTTCTCAAGCTCCTTGTAATCCTTGGCCTTAGAGTTTTTTATCCCTAGATAGGCTGCAAATGCGGCTGCTGCACCGAGCGCAGGAGCCCCGCGTATTTTCATCGTCCTGATCGCCCCGCATAAATCCTTTGTGTTGCGCATGGCAAGAAATACCAGACGGCCTGGCAACGCATTCTGGTCAACAATCTTCACCTTCCCCTGTTTCCACGCAATAGTCTCAACGAACATAGTTATAACCTCTTACCTTGCTTTGCGATCTCTTCCTCCAGGATATGTATCTGTTTACCGATCTCCTCCCGCAAGCTTTCTAGGCGGCCGGGTTCTAATAATTTAAGCACTTTCTTATACGATACAAGCGCCCCTTGCAAATCCCCCAGGTTAAAAAAGGCGTCTGCCAGGTTATCATAGGTCACAGGCCGTTTCGGGTCAAGCGCAAGCGCTTTTTTAAAACACTCGACTGCCTCGGTGTGCCGGCCGATATTATTCAAAAGCCATCCCTTATTGTGATAAATGGTCGCATAATCCGGCTCTACCTCAATACCTTTATCAAAATAGCACAGGGCGTCGTCGATTATTCCCAGCTCAACCATAGAAAGGGCGCGGTCATTGTATGCAGCTCCGTCGGAAGGGTTATGGCGTATGGCTGCGTCAAAATGCTCTATCGCTGATACAAAATCTTCTTTCAGCATCATGATCTGGCCTTTGAAATATTCGATCTCCCCTTTGAGGGCTTTCCTCTGGGCCTCAAAAAGGCCCTCCCTGGCAAGCGCGGTCGCCTCTTCAATAGTACCATAGGTAATCGCATCATCTAATCGAAGCCTCAGTTCGCTCAGTTGGCCATGAGTACTCATTATTTATAACCCGATTATTTTTGCGGCCAAGCTCTTTTTGATAGTAATTGCTTTAGCCGGACAGGTTTCCTGACAACAAAAACAGGCGATGCATTTGGAATAATCAAACACAATACCCTTCTTCTTCATCGTTATTGCCTTGGTAGGGCAGGCCTTGATGCAGCCTGCGCAGCGGATACAGTGGTCGCGTTCCACGCAAGGATAGTACCTGATAAGCTTCTTTGCTAAGGAAATCACCGCCGGATGAAGTTTCTGCGATAAGGATGATGCAGTAGGAAGCAAAAAAGGCTCACCCGCACAATCTGTCAGACGATCACCGAGTATTTCAATATCCTCAACCGCGTGGGTGCCGATATGGCGCAGTGCTGCATTCTTGGTAGTAGTCGCATCCAACGGCCTAATGCCCATAAGTAACGCCAGTATGCTATCCAGCGCAACACAATCAACGCCTGCCAGCAATACGCCGGCCTGGCGCAATTTTCCCGTAGTCCCGGGCCCTTCTCCTTCCAACGCCGTAATCCCGTCAACCACAGTCAATGCAGGCCGTATTTCGTTATAAATATCAACGACAATCCCTGAAAAATCATCGCGGTTGAAATAATTCTTGTGCAGTTCGGTCTTATATGTTCCGGACACCAGGCCAAAAAGGTTCTTGACTGCACCGGTGAGTACAGTTAATTGGTGGGTTTTAAATTTAGGGACATTCACGACATAGTCGCACTGGTCAAGCCATGTCGTAAGAGGAAATTTGCCCCGCCAGCGCCTTTTGTCAAAATCCACTAGCGCCACATCCTCCTGCGCACACATCGCTTTCATTCCGGTTGCCTCATATACTGCATTAACATTCTCAACCTGATACCCCCACACACTCGGCCCGTCGCCGAGCATGAGAGTGCAGTCGATTGTTTTTAAGAGCCTGATTACCGCCCTGACGACTTCCGGATGCGTAGTAATGCCAAGCTCAGGAGGCTTGGCTATTAAAAGGTTTGGCTTGACCAATACCCTGCTTTTTGGCTTGATAAATTCAGAGATGCCGCCAAGCAAAGTAATCGCTTTTTGGACGTTTTCAAAAACCAATGCGCTCTCGTAAGACCGGCACTTGATAAGCGAAATTTTTGTTTTCATTGCAGGTTAAAAAAGGCTGTTGCGTTTTCAGTGGTCGCTCTTGCTACATCTTCTTTCCTGATGCCCTTGATGCGCGCGACTTCCTCGGCAAGCGTGTCTATATACATCGGTTCATTGCGCCTGCCCCTGTAGCCTTCAGGCGAAAGAAACGGGGCATCGGTCTCAAGAAACATCCTCTCAAGAGGAACGGTTTTTACCAATTCCCGCAGCACAGCGGCTTTTTTATAGGTAATATTGCACGTAAACGATACAAAAAAACCAAGGTCCAGTATGTGTTTCAGAAATGACTCATCGCCTGCAAAACAGTGCATGACGATTTTGTGGGGAAGAAGAGGTTTCAAAACCGCAATCGTGTCATCGGATGCCTGGCGGTTATGAATCACCATGGGCAGATTTAATTCCTTTGCCAGGCTCGCAAGGCCTGAAAATAACCTGTATTGATTCTGCGTGCGCGAATAATTCTTGTAATAATCAAGCCCTATCTCTCCGATTGCCACGACCTTGCTTTTTCCGGCCAAAGCCCTTATAAGGGACACTGCTTCCTCGCCGGCAGTATCGGCATCGTGCGGATGGATACCCACCGCTGCGTATACCGGCTCATAACACGCGGCCAGCTCCACTGACTTTCTGGAGCCGTTGAGGCTAGAACCGATATTGATAATGGAAGTTATCCCCTTTTCTTTTGCCCGCAGGATTACGCCGTCTCTATCCTGGTCGAATTCGGGAAAGTCAAGATGGCAATGAGTATCAACAAGCATTAGCGCTTATTCTCTATGCGCGGGAATAACGGCCGGCCCTTACTTATTTTATCCCGCCCAATCTGTTCTTCGATCAAGGAAGCGGTCTGCGGCATAAATGGCGAAAGGGCATTCCCGACCTGCCTGATGACATCCACCAGGATGCGGATAAAAGCCTCCAGCTCCTCTTTCTTATTCTCTTTCGCCAGGTTCCACGGCTTGGCTTCTTCTACATATTTATTCGCCATATTAATCGGTTCCCATATTTTTTCCAAAGCCAGGCTGAAATTAAAGGTAGCTTTGGCAAGGGCATCTTCAACTTCGCGGCTAAGACTCGTAATGCAGGATGCAATATTCTTTATTCGTTCATCATGCGCTCCATCGCGCGGCGAAGGGATTACGCCCTGATAGTATTTCTCAATCATAGTGAGCGTGCGATAAAGAAGGTTGCCTAAGTCATTCGCCAGATCGCTGTTGAACCTTTTGACAATCGCCTCTTCGGAAAAGTTACCGTCAAGCCCGAAAGGAACATCTTTGAGCAGAAAATACCTATACACATCAACGCCGTATTTATCAACCACCTCCAGGGGATTCACTACATTGCCCCGCGACTTCGACATCTTGGCCGCATCAATCAACCACCAGCCATGAGCACAGACCGTATCAGGCATACGTATTCCCAACGCCTTTAACATGATAGGCCAGTAAACCGTATGCTGCCTTAAGATATCCTTGCCGATCATGTGCACGATTCTTGTATCATCACCCCACCAGCCGGAGACGTAGTTTCCCTTATCGTCAAACTCTCCCACCGCGCTGATATAATTGATGAGCGCGTCAAACCAAACATAGGTGACATGCTCTTTGCTGAACGGCACAGGGATCCCCCAGGAAAGCCTCTGCCTGGGCCTGGAAATACATAAATCGGTCAGGGTATTCATTTTAAGAAAGCTCAAAATCTCTTCCTGGCGGCTTGCAGGCTGAATGAAGCAAGGATTATTCTTGATATGATTGAAGAGCCAATCCTGATACGCCGAAATTTTAAAGAAATAATTGACCTCGCTTATCTTTTCCAGCGGCCTCCTGCAATCAGGGCAGAGAGAATCCGTCAACTGGGTTTCTGTCCAGAATATTTCACAGGGAGTACAATACCATCCCTGGTATTCGGCGGAGTAAATCTCTTTCTTGTCATAAAGCATCTGCAGCGCCTTCTGCACCGTCCTTATATGCCTGTCCTGGGTCGTACGGATAAAATCGTCGTAAGAAATATTCAGCGTTTTCCAGAGGTTTCGAAACTGCACTACGACCTTATCCACGAATTCCTGGGCGCTTAAGCCGGCCTCATCCGCAGCCTTTTGGATCTTCTGGCCGTGCTCGTCAGTCCCGGTGAGAAAAAGGACATTCCCTTCTTTTAGCGCCTTGCGCATAAATCGAGCTATGGTATCCGCGGCAATCGTGGTATACGAATGCCCGATATGCGGAGAGGCGTTCACGTAGTATATGGGAGTAGTAATATAGAATTTGCTTTTCATTTTAAAAAACTTACTTAAAACTCATTTCGATCTGTGTGCCGTCTTCGAGCTCAACGATCGCCATCCTCTTAAATACATTAACGCTTACGACTTTGCCTTTTCCGGTAGGGGTATGTACGCGCTCGCCTTCTCTGGGCATGCCCTTGGACAAAAGCTTGTACGTCTCATACTCAAAAGAGAGGCAACACATCAACCTTCCGCATATGCCGGATATTTTAGGCGGGTTAAGCGACAGCCCTTCCTCTTTTGCCATCTTTATGGTCACCGGTTCAAAATCGGTCAGAAACGTTGCGCAGCAAAGTCCCCTGCCGCAGGGCCCGAACCCTCCAAAGAGTTTTGCTTCATCCCGCACGCCGATCTGCCGCAGCTCAATACGAGTCCTGAAAATTTTGGCGAGGTCCTTAACCAATTCTCTAAAGTCAACCCTGCCTTCTGCGGTAAAATAGAATATTATTTTGGTCCGATCAAAAGAGTATTCTGCGCGCACTAGCTTCATCGTAAGTTTATGCTCTTCTATTTTTTTGGCGCACGTTGAAAACGCCTCTTTTGATTTATTGCGGTTATCCGCAATCTGTTTTAAGTCCCTTTCGCTTGCGATACGGGTGATTTTTTTCGGCGGCAGCTTGGGCTTGGCCTCTGCGTCCTGCTTCAAGGATACTACCTGGCCATAATCAAGCCCGCGGTCATGCTCAACGATGACATAATTCCCTTCTTTGATATTCGGATCAATGGAACTATACACATATATCTGGCCTGAATCTCGGAGCCTGACTAAGACTAATTTTTCCATATGGTAGCCTGTAAGTTTGCAATAAGGAGCTTTACGTTGATATTTCGCTCCAGGTTAAACAAGGTTTCGCAGATCGTATTAAAAATGCCGTCCAATTCCGGAAACGAATAGCGCTGTGTCAGGCGCAATAACTCTTCCTGCTCTTGAGCGTGTATTAATCCGCTGTGTGCCAGCCCGATTTTAACCATATACATATCCCTAAACCAGCCAGCGAGCATGTTCAGGCGGGTCTTAAGCAACTGCCTGTTTTGTTCCGTTGACTTACCTATGCTCCAGGATGCGGGGCGCAACAACTCTTCAAGGCCCTTGTGGTCATTCCTGGCGATGCCGGCTTCCTTTAACCGCAATGCCTTTCCCAGGCACCCCTCGCAAAAGTATGCCAGAAAGTGCGCCTGCTTCTCATCAATGCCATATTCATCCTTTAGAATACGACTAAGCGCATCCGGGGCCAAGCCGGGGAACCTCAAGACCTGACAGCGGGAGGTAATGGTTTTAAAGAGGAACCTTTGTTTTGAAGTAAGTAAAATAATAACACTGTCTTGCGGCGGCTCTTCAAGGGTCTTCAGGAATGCATTCGACGATTCGGGGTTCAAATTATGCGCATTATCAATAATGAATACTTTCTTTTTTGCCTCGTAGGGCCTTAAATTGACATTGGCCTGCAGCTGGCGGATCTGCTCTATTTTAATCTCTTCGTCATCTACCCCCAGAATACTGATGTCTACGTGCTGGTTGGCTTCGATCTTACGGCAGGAATCGCATCGGTCGCAGGAATCAGCCTGCTGTTCCTTGCAATTCAGGGCTTTGGCAAATGTACGTGCCACTAATTTCTTCCCGGTTCCTTCAGGCCCGACAAAAAGAAAAGTATTGGCAAGGCGGTTTGCGCGTATATAATTCCTGAGCACCTCTATGATCTTTTCCTGGCCCTTAATATCTTTAAATGCCATGTGTGTAGTAAATTAGCTTATCAGCCTTAACACTATCTCTCGTATCTTTTCCTGGGTCTTATGCTTATCTTGTTCGAGGCGGATAATCTTGATACGTCCTGGTTCCTGCCCTGCCAACGCAAGATAGCCTCTGCGTACTTTTTGATGATAAAAGAATTTTCTACGCTCGATCCTGTCACGGATACGGCCGATTGCCTTAAAACATTGCGTAAGGGGCGTATCCAGAAAGATGGTAAGGTCAGGCCCTAAGCCGCGAGCAGAGAACTTTCCGATCTGTTTGATAAATCCCAAATCGATGCCCAGACCGTAGCCTTGATACGCAAGCGTTGAATCAAGGAACCTGTCGGAAATAACGATCCTCCCCTTTTTCAACGCCGGCTCGATTACCTCGCTGACCACCTGGCTGCGGCTGGCCATATATAAAAGGAGTTCGCATTCGGCAGTCAATTTTTTATTTCCGGGGTCAAGCAGGATATCCCTGAGTTTTTCACTCACCTTTGTGCCACCCGGCTCGCGCAGATAGACTACGGGATACCTTAGCTTTTTTAGATAAAGGTAGAGGAG
>QZKA01000036.1 GCA_003598135.1 Candidatus Omnitrophota bacterium | reverse complement strand
TATCTTGGCATATTCTCAGCAATGCTCTTATTATTGGTTGGCGTCGTTGACATTCTTCAAAGCCAGGAGAAAAGGAGAGTGAAGATTTTGATATTAGACGATTCACCCGAGCTACTTAACGAATTAAAAATGGCATTAGATGAGCACGGCTATGATATAACAGCAGTTGATGCCAGCAAAGGGCAATGGAGAAAGGCAATTGATTTAATCCAAGAGGAGCAATTTGACCTTATTATTACTGATTGGTTTTTTGGCAAGAAGGACCCAGGCGACGCCGAAGAAGAAACTGCAAAAGATTTTATCGCCATGGCCCAACAAAGAGGGGTTAAGGAAATTCCAAGGATTTTTCGGACAACCGACGATAATCCCGATGCCCGGGATTTCATGACCGAATTAGGCTTTGCGCAGGAGGCAGCAGGATTAGTATCGCTTGTCAATAAATTTACTATTCAGCAAAAGGTTGGGCTCAGGTTAACGGAAGTAATGCAGGTCTTAAAAAATGCGTATGGCCGTTCTTTAGAAAAAGGCGCATTATTTAATGTGTGTATAGGCGCCGAGCAAAAAGAGTCATTCTTTGAGGCAATACCTATTGACCGCGGCGCAACCCACATGCTTATGAAAGAAGATAGCTCCTCGATACGCGGGACATTTGACTCTGGCTTATTTTCAGGTCAAAAACCCTGGGTTCGTTTTGATATACCTTATAGCGGGCCCGGTTATTTATACGCAAAAGGATTAGATTTATCCTATGAAGAAGGAGAAAAAGTTTATTATCAGCTGCTACGCAACGACTTAATCATGTTAGCCCGTTTCTTCACCCAGGAAGGCGGCATGCCTGGCGATACTAAATTTATTATGGAGCCGCATTTCTTGGCAGCAATTTTTAAAGCAAGGGATTTTATCTTAATAGGCAAAATGGAGTTAGGTCAGTTAGCAAAACTAGATATCAAAAAAGCAGCCTCGGCTGCCTCCTCGCCGATAGTGTCAAGGATAACAAGACAGAGGCAGGCAGTTCCTTTAGGCGTAGGAGATATTTCCTATAGCCGGCAATTGCGTGTCATCGATTTCTATCAGGCGCTTTTGGCAGCTTTACAGATGCGTTACCTATATATTAGCGGATTCACTTTCAGCGGAAGATAAATAAATGGAACAGAACGAACGCAGACATTTTGTGCGGTGGAAGCTTAACTGGCAGTCCAAGGTTAAGTTGGAGGATGAGCCGGATTGCCTTGAGTGTCGTCTTAGGGATATCAGTTACAAGGGCGCACAGATGAGCCTTGAGAAAAAGCTTCCTAGGGATATCTTTATCACTCTTACTATTGTGTTATCCGGGGAATTTGCTTTTACGCTTGAGGCATGGGTAGCATGGCATAAGGTGGCGCACGGAGTCGATACCTACGGCTTGTATTTTACTAGAGTCTGCGATTCAGATAAAGAGAAAATTTACCAGTTCTTGCGGCGTTATTTCCCGCAGGAAATAAACAGGCATTGGTGGCATGGTTTAGAAGGAGAGAAAGGAGGTGAGAATATGATACGTACAGAAAATGAAGACAGAAGAATTTTTGCGCGTTTCCCGATGGAGCTGCCCTTAAGGTTCCTCGATCCTGATATGAACAAAGAGGGGTACGGGCAGACTCAGGATATCAGCGCCAAGGGCATTAGCATGGTAACGCACGATGAGCTTTCTCCTAGTTCTAGCGTTGAGCTTTGGCTGAATATCCCTGACAGGGGAGAACCCCTCTATACCAGAGGTGAAGTGGTCTGGTCACAGAGATCTGAGCCGAATAAATACCGCTGTGGCATCAATCTTGACAAGGCCGACCTTATGGGTATGTCCAGGGCTTTAAGGGTTGCGTAAGATTATTCTTTAATCGTTAGTTTAGGTTCAATAAAACTATTGACCAAAGAATTACCTTATGCTAGACTTTATTATTCGCTTTTACCAATTAATCGTTTACATCACTCCATCCATTTGTGTATATAATAAGATAAATTAATGAGAGGAGCCAGGATGAGGAAGATTTATGCCTTTGGATTAACGCTATGCGCTACGCTTGTTTTTTTCGGTTGTGCCCTTCAATCCAAGGCAACCGATAAGCCCACCATCACTATCTGGCACTGGATGACTGACAGGGAGCCGGCATTTACCGAGCTTGCCAGGCGTTATGAAGCCAAAACCGGAATCAGGGTAAATTTTGAGCTTTATGCGCCCTCAGATGCCTATTCCCAGAAGGTCCGCGCTGCTGCCCAGGGAGCTACCCTACCGGACATATTCGGCATCTTGGCTGAAAAAAGGGATTTCTCCTCTTTCATTAAGGCTGGCCACGTATTAGACTTAACCCCTCATATGGATGCTGATTCAGGGAGATGGCGCAATAGTCTTTTTGCCAAAGCTTTGGCAGTGAATGAGTTTAATCCCGGCAATAAATACGGCATTGAGCCGGGCGTCTATGGCGTGCCTATTGATGTCATGGCTATCCAGATGCTTTACAACAAGGGCCTGTTTAAGAAGCTCGGGCTTGACCCTGAAAAACCGCCATTGACTTTTCAGGAATTCGTGGAGATAGGCAAGAAGATAAAGGCCCAAAATATGCAGGGGATGGTTTCAGGATGGGCTGAGGTATGGATGATCGATTGTTTTGCGAACAATTATGCCTTCAATATTATGGGTAAAGATAAGGTTATTGATACTATAAAAGGGAAGATCCCCTACACTGACCCTGACTGGGTTAAAGTGTTAGGTTTATTTAAGGAGATGCAGGAGGCAGGATTGCTTGCAACCGGTGTCGTTACCATGGTCAATAAGACCGCAGAGCAGCTTTTTGCTAACGGCAAAGCGGTATTTGCGTTTAACGGATCGTGGTGCGTGAATGTGTATAAAGGTATGAATCCCGGCCTTAAATATGGGGTAATGATGCCGCCTAGGGCTTCAGATAAATATCCGATGGTTATCTGGGGAGGTGCCGGGTCGTCTTTTATGGTGAATGCACGCTCAAAGAATAAGGAAGAAGCAGTTCGTTTTTTACAATGGCTTACCGATAAAGAGCAACAAGCATACCTTGCCGAAACTACCAATAATCTTCCGGCAAACAAAGAAAGTCTCTCTAAGGTTTCTGAGATCTTAAACGAGTTTGTTCGAAACATGGACAATACGACACATCCCAATGTTTGGGGTGTATCGGAGTTCCCTGCGGTAATAGAGGCGTTTGACAAGGGGATCCAGTCGATTATCATCAAGGAAAAGACCCCGGAGCAGATAGCAGCCGAAGTGCAGAAAATTAAAGCAAGGGAACAGGCAAAAAAACGATAAGCGCCTAACTATATGAAGTTTAAATCTACTCTTGAAAATTACCTCTTTGTTCTTCCCGCCGTCCTTATCTTCAGTATATTCTATATTATTCCGTTTCTCTGGGTATTCCAGTTGGGCATGTATGAATGGGACGGCATCATGCCTACCAAGACATTTGTGGGCTTGGGTAATTTCAAGGAGATATTTTTCCAGGATAAGATTTGGTGGCAGTCGATGTTCAATGCCGGCTACATCACCTTTATTGCGTTGACGTTTCAGAATATCCTGGCATTTTTACTGGCGCTTGCATGTGACAGGGAAATAAAGCTGAAAAATTTCTACCGGCTGATATTTTTTATACCGCCGGTACTTTCAGAGGTAGTGGTGGGTCTTGTCTGGCAGTGGATTTTGGACGGTAACTACGGCCTTTTAAACGGCTGGCTGGTGCATCTGGGCTTTCCTCAGTTTGCGCACAACTGGCTTTCTGACCCGCAAACCGCCTTAACCACTGTTGCGATTGTACATTCCTGGAAAGGCTTTGGCTGGGGCTTTTTGATATTTTTGGCAGGCCTTCAGACGATCCCTAGGGAGCTTTACGAAGCAGCACGCGTTGACGGCGCAAATGCCTGGCAGTCCTTTAAAAAGATTACTATTCCCTTGATGATACCGGTGACAGTGCTGGTCATGATCCTGACCATTTTAGGCACCATGCAGGCATTTGTGTTGATTATCGCGATGACCGGAGGCGGGCCTGCGTATCATACGGAAGTCCCCGTATTGAGGATTTTGGCTTCCATGCGCGGTTCGTCCCGTTTCGGGTATGCCTGTGCGCAAGGCTTAAGTTTTGGTCTTATCCTTATGGTTATTTCGTTCATCCAATACAAGTTTTCAAGCCGTGCACGCAAGATCTAAAGTCCGATTATTATGAAAAGTACCCTTTATTACAAGGCTAAGAAGGTAACCGTCAACGCACTCATTCATGTGCTTCTTATCAGCGTCGCTATTACCTGTATTTTTCCTCTTATATGGATGATATCTTCAAGCCTTAAGACGCAGGAGACGATTTTTTCTGATACCTCGCTCATTCCCGTTAAAATGCATTTTGAGAATTATGTGCAGGCGTGGAAGGAGGGCGGGTTTGGCAGGTATTTCTTAAACAGTATCTTCTATACTGTTTCTGTAGTCATCGGTATTATCCTTGTGTCGTCCCTTGCGGCGTATGCCTTTGCGCGCTTCAAATTCCCCGGCAGCAACCTCCTCTTTTTTATGTTTATGGCAGCGATGATGATTCCCATTCCGGGAAGTTTTGTGCCCCTCTATGTGCTGCTGACCAAGCTGCACTTGAGGAACACGGCAATAGGGTATATCTTGTGTATGATTAATGTAGGGCTTTCAACAAGTATTTTTCTCTTAAAGACATTTTTTGACAAGATGCCCAGGGAACTGGAAGATGCCGCGCGCATCGATGGCTGTTCCAAGCTTGGTATCTGGTGGCACGTAGCACTTCCTCTTGCAAAGCCTGTTTTGGCAGTAGTGGTGGTTTTTAATGCGCTTGCCGTCTGGAATGAATATGTCCTGGCGTTGATAATTTTCGATAGCAAAGGCCTGATGCCGCTTCAGGTAGCGCTTATGACTTTTCAGGGAGAGTTTATTACACGGTATCCGCTCTTGATGGCCGGCCTGACCATTACCGCCTTACCTATAATTATTCTTTATATTCTTATGCAGAAATATATCGTGAAAGGCGTCACACAGGGAGCATTGGTCGAATAATGAAGAATTATCCCATATTCTGCACTGTACGCCGTACGCCGTACGCCGTACGCCAGGTCGTTATCTTAATACTTTTGTATTGTGTATTGTGTATTGAGTATTGTGTATCAGGGGCGTTCGCAGAAGAAGCAACAGCCCTTACCTCGCAAGAAATAATCACCAAGTCCTGGGAAGCGCACGGAAAACGCGACGTCGAAGCAACATTTAAATTTACCCAGGAATGCATTGATAGGTATCAGCAAGAGGCCGAGAAGATTCAGGGCTCGCTGCAGGAAATGCCCAAGAGCAAAAACGACATTGAGGCAGCGCAGGCCTTAAATGACGTTGCCACTGCCTATTTTATCCAGGCCGAAAGCTATATGCGGCAGGAAAAGCCTCAGGAGGCAAAGAAATTATTTCAACTCATTACGGAGAAATATCCGTTTGCGCAGGCCTGGGACCAGCGCGGCTGGTACTGGAGTATTGCTGAAGCTTCAAAGCAGAGCATTAAAAAGATAGAGACAGGCTCTATTGAAATTGAGCAAAGGAAAAAAGTAAGCCAGCGACCCACTAAGGCCGTCTTGTATGACCCTGGCATAGAGGATTTTGTCGATTATGACCGCTACGGCGCGTTTGAGAATGTAGGGACAAAAGAGTACCGATATGTGATAAAAGACCAGGAAGGCCTTATGGCTGCGGTTGGCGAAGGCGTTTATCCCAATACCACTTCTATCCGCTGGGATCCAGAATTTAAGAAAGCAGCGAAAGAAAAAAGGCTTGAGGGCAGCCACTGGGATTTTGTTACCTCGCCGGATTTAGAGGCCGCATTTTTAAAATGGGCAACTGCGCCTGAGCCGGAAGGGGTAAAGTTGTTTTATGTCGGCCTTACACTTGAGAAGTCAGGGCTTATTATACATGCGCTTAAATGTTATTATGCGATTGTGGTGAATTTTCCCGGCAGTTACGGCTGGACTTATTGGAAAACCCCCTGGCACGTGGGCCAGGCTGCACTCTCCAAAATAAAATACCTGCTCAAACAGAATCCGCAGTTAGGTTATAAACTCGTTGATGCGAATATTACGATTTTGAACGGATTTGATAACGATGTTTCTAACGATGTTGTTATTACCAATCCCGGCAAGTTTGTAAAGAGCAACCCCCTTGAACAGGTAAAGCAAAAACCTACACAAGCATCCCTGATTATTAAGAAGCAGGTCGGAAAAGGCAAGGTGCACCTGGTGCAGCATGCAAACAATGACTGGGAACTGATTGTCGATGGCAAACCGTATATTGTCAAGGGGATTACCTACACGCCGACAAAAATCGGTCAATCGCCCGACGAAGGCACTATGGGGAACTGGATGTATGAGGATTTTAACAATAACGGCCGCATCGACGGCCCTTATGACTCCTTCGTGGATGCAAACAGGAATAATCTACAGGATAAGGATGAGCCGACTGTGGGAGATTTCAGGCTGTTGAAAGAAATGGGTGTTAATACCATACGGCTTTACCATCATCCCCATAAGGTGAACAAAGAATTGTTGCGCGATCTCTATAGCAAATATGGCATCAGGGTTATTCTGGGCGATTTTCTGGGCAAATACGCTTTGGGTTCTGGAGCGCCGTGGTATCCGGGCACCGATTATACGAATGAAGAGCATAAGAAGAACATGATGCAGTCAGTGGCCAATATGGTGCTTGAGTTTAAAGATGAGCCATTCATCCTGTTCTGGCTTTTGGGCAATGAAAACGTCTACGGTTTTGCCTGCAATGCGGATAAAGAGCCAGACGCATTTTTTAAATTCGCCAATGAGGTTGCCGCATATATCAAAACCATTGATCCCGAACATCCCGTAGCCATATGCAGTGGCGACGTGCTCTTCTTGGATAAATTCGGTAAGGATGCGCCTGACATAGATATCTTCGGCACGAATGCTTACCGCGGGGATTATGGCTTCGGCTACATCTGGAAACAGGTTAAAGAACAGGCTGACAAGCCAGTTTTTATCACGGAGTTCGGCTGCCCTGCCTATATCGAAGGAAAAACCACCGAAGAGTCAGAAGAGTCGCAGGCCAAGTACCACGAGGCAGCCTGGCAAGATATCCAGGCTCACATGGCCTTTGAAGAAGGCGAAGGCAATGCGATCGGAGGCGTTATTTTTGAGTGGCTTGATGAATGGTGGAAGGCCTACGAGCCTTCTCTGCACGATACAAAAGGGCTTGCTACAGGGCCGTTCCCCGGAGGCTATATGTACGAAGAATGGTTTGGGCTTTCAGGCCAGGGTGACGGAAGCCAGAGTCCATATTTGCGGCAATTGCGGAAATCGTATTACTTATATAAGAAGTTATTGAGAAAGCGTTAGTGAACTTGTTGTATATATAGCAGTTTATTGCCGTTTGTTGCGTTAACGTTAAAACGCAACGAACGCAAAAGGGGGTAGAAAGGAGGGGGTCAAAGAATTTAAAATCGCACATTACACATATCGCGTTTTCAAAACATATACGAGGCACGAATTAAAGGAGGCGTAGAAAATGAGAAAGATTATCGTAATGAGCTTACTAATGATGTTAAGCACTTCATTAGTGTTGGCCCAAGAGACAACAAGCAGCCCTGCAAAGGAATTTGTGGTGTATACGGATAAGAATGCCCGCGATAACCATTTTATTCCTTCCGGATGGATGGGCGATTACGGGGACCTTAAGTTGAATGACCAGGCTATGGATAATCCCCATTCAGGAACCACCAGCCTTGAATTTACCTATACTGCTAAGAAAAGCCAGGGCAGCGGCTGGGCAGGCGTATACTGGCAGAATCCCGCAAACAACTGGGGGAGCAAAAAGGGCGGGTTTGACATGACCGGGATGACCAAACTTACCTTCTGGGCCCGCGGCGCAAAAGGCGGAGAAACTATCCAGAAATTCGTAATAGGAGGCATTAAAGGCACCTATTCCGATTCTTCGACAATAGAGTTCGGGCCGGTTGAGTTAACCGATGCCTGGAAGCAATACACCATCAATTTGGCGGGCAAGGATCTTTCTTACATCAGCGGAGGGTTCGGCTGGGTTACTACCGCGGATCTTAACCCCGAAGGATGCACCTTTTACGTCGATGACATAAAATTCGAGGCAGACCCGGGCATGAAACCGGAAGTCCGTCAGGCTGAAAGTATGCCTTTCTATGTGTATTCAGACCGGTCTTCGATTAAAAACCATTTTATTCCTTCCGGATGGATGGGCGATTACGGCGACATAAAATATGAAGGTTCTTCGAAAGAAGATCCGTATCTTGGGGATACCTGTATCAAGATAACGTACTCCGGCAAGATATCGCAGGGAGCACGCTGGGCAGGCATTTACTGGCAGAATCCCGCAAACAACTGGGGATCGGTTGACGCCGGCTATGATTTGTCCAAAGCCACCAAGCTTACCTTCTGGGCGCGCGGCGCAAAAGGCGGTGAGAGGATAGAAGAGTTTAAGGTCGGCGGCATCATGGGCGAATTCTCTGATTCCGATGTTGCCAGTGTCGGCCCGGTTATTTTGAACAAAGAATGGACGCAGTATTCTATCGACTTGAAGGGTAAAGACATGTCCTACATCATCGGCGGTTTTTGCTGGGCAACCAATATCGACGTGAATCCCGAAGGCGCAACGTTCTATCTTGATGAAATCAAGCTTGAATAACACGTCAGGGAAGTTGTTTACACTGGACACAGGATACAAGAGAGGCGTAAAGGCTTTCTGTATCCTGTGTTCTTTGTTTTGTGCGGTCGCCGTGCTAAGCGGCGCTGCTCGTCCTCTTACGCATAAAGTCTCCATTAAGACGCTTAAAACAGGCCGCTACCAGTTGCTGGTGAATAACCGGCCTTACATCGTTAAGGGAGTCTGCTATAATCCTATCCCAATCGGCAAAAATCACGAATATGACTGGTGGTCCGATGAAAACAAACCATGGATGGTTGATGGTAAGCTCATGAAAGAAATGGGGATAAACACGGTCAGGATCTATCAGGTCGGAGAAGACCATGAGAAAGTCAAGGCAGTGATCAGGGACCTGTATGATAACTACGGCATCAGGGTAATATTGGGCCACTGGCTTGGATTTTGGGAATACCCGTGTCCTTTTTACGGTCATGAAGATTTTCGTGACCGGGTGAAACAGCAAGTATTAGATATGGTGAATCTCTATAAGGATGAGCCCGGCGTGCTTATGTGGATTCTGGGAAACGAGAACAACTACTCTTGTTTGAATATGGTCCGGCCATGGTCAAACGATGAGATCGATAACGAGCCTGACCCCCAGAAGCAGAAGAAAATGCGCGCTACCATTTACTATTCCTTTGTGAACGAGTTGGCAAAAGAGATACACGCAATCGATCCTAACCATCCTGTTGCACTGGGCAACGGCGAATTAATCGGGCTTGAAGTGGCTAATGAGGTATGTCCTGAGATTGACCTGGTCGCCTGTATTATCTACCGTGGCAGGACATTTGGTAACTTATTTAACTCCCTGAAAGCGACATTTGATAAGCCGATTTTGATATCGGAATTTGGCGCAGATTGCTATGATGCCTACCTAGAGAGAGAAGACCAGAACATGCAGGCATTTTTCCTCCAATCGCAATGGCGGCAAATATATGATAACTTGGCCATCAGCAAAAAAGGGGTCGGGAATTGTATTGGGGGAACCGTGTTTGAGTGGACAGATGAATGGTGGAAGCACAGCGAATCTGACCCTGAGAGCTGGAAGGTGCAGGATACCGAGTCAAACTGGACAAACGGCAGTTATTATTTCGACATAAAAGCAAAAGGCAATAAAAACATGAATGAGGAATGGTTCGGTATTGTGGCCTTGTCGGATACGGAGCAAGAGGGCGGTATTGATAAGCGCATTCCGCGTAAGGCCTACTACGTTATCAGGGAATTCTGGAAAAACCCGCAGAAAGAAATAAAATTGAAAGGTAAAAAACCTTAAAAATATGAAATATCAATCCGAAATCATGAAAATGAAGGTTCGTTTTCTTACGGTGTTCTTTATGGTCTTGGGCATACCTTCTCTGTGCATAGCTGCCTCGGAGAATGCAAAGTTGGTTACGCTTTCCAAACAGATCATCGAGGCGGATTCAGGAGAGGCACTGTTTTCTGCATTCGACGCGTTAAAAGAATTGTATTTTAAGGATAATAATTACGCAGGTTTTATTACTTTTTTACAGTCACTCAGCCAAAAAAAGAAAGGCCTTGCACCTTTTGTGAGTTACTATACGGCGCTTAGCCGTTACCAGCAGCTTGAGTATCTTGAATCATCTCAGGACTGGAACACTTATTTTAGTAACGTTGATGCCTATCGGCAGCAGATACTCGATGAGGTGCAGAATGCCATACAGGTGACCGCAACAGATGAACCGATACATATATATGCAAAGCTTTTATTATGGAAGTTTCACAAGAGTCAACAGGAAGGGGATCAGGAGGCGCTACTCAATGATCTGACGAATTCGGCCTTTGAGTACGCGCAAAAAGCAAAAAATCCCGCTCCTTTAAAGGACGTTGCGGATACGCTGCTTGCGCATGATTTAAAGAGCAAGGCTACTCAGCTATACCGGGCGTATGTCGACAAAATTATCGCGACGGGCGCACAAGAAGAAGCATTAAAAGCAACCGCAAAGACTTTCTATAAAGAAGGAAAACTTGAGCTTTCCGAAGCGCTTTTTGATGCACTTATAGAAAAGGCCTCTCAGACATACCCTAAAGAAAAATTAGCCCCTTTGCTTATTGAGATCGCACGGTTGTTTACGTATAAAGACAAAGGCTTAAAAGATACCTTCTATGCCGAGAAGGTTTTTAAGGAACTCGAAATGAAGGCAGGCAACAGCGCATTTGACGAAACATTAACGTACGAGAGGGCGTTTAACCTGGAAAAGGCAAAGGAATACGCTGAGTCGCTTATTCGTTATTCCGAGCTGCTCGAACGTTACCCTTCTACTCCGCATATTGATGAAGCGGTATTTAAGACTGCGCTTATATATGTGTATGTAAAAAGAGACCTCGCTCACGGGAAAAAATATTTTACGGAACTTGCTCAAAAAGAAAACACAAGCCCTCAGGTAATTTCAAGCTTGTATCAGCTCGGGTTATTAAGCCAATGGGAAGGTAGTACGGGGGAGGCAAAAGGTCGCTATAATGAACTTATTGAAAAAGGAAAAGGCAGGAATCTGGAAATAGTGCGGCTTGCCCGCGAGCGTTTAAAAGAAATCGAAGAAGGAAAACCCCTGGAATATAATCTTAAGATGTTCCTTGATATGTCGCTTAAAGATGAATACTCTTCTTACAATATGTCAAAGGTAGGGCTTGAGGCTTCAGCGTATAAGCCCGACACAAACACAGAGGTCGCTGTTACTTCAAATGCCTATGTGGCGCCCAGCGGATGCATGCAGGTTGAGGTAGAATATCTTTGGTCAGGGGATACGGGTGGTTCCGCGCCCGCAACTACCGAACCTTCTTTTACTACTTCTTATGCGAGCCCAGGGACTAAAGAGGTGAACCTTGTAGTGGTAAGTCCTTCCGGGGTAATCGACAGGAATTTTGATATCCTGGACGTCCGTTAAACAGGAATCTAGGGATTAGAGAAATAAAAAACCCGCACCGTGAAAGTGCGGGTTTTTTATTGGTTGATTAAATTTTAGTTGGTAAACTGTGTTTTTATGTTCGGACGGCTGAAGAAATAGTAGACAAAGATCCAGAAGCCTATGGAGAGAAGGCATGTAGCAATTCCTCCTGCGATAAAATAGGCAGTATAGCGTATTTCAGCAGGAGTTGAAACTATCTTTACCACGTCTTTGGCTATGGCCAGTACGTTGTAGCCTACGCCTACCAACGTAATTACCTTTAGGCTCTGCAGTGCCAGTTTGGTGAGCTTGAATAGCCTGAATGCCGCAAACATGACGAAAATCGCAAGAGCAAGTCCGACGAAATCAACAAGGCAATCCAGGTAAGAATAGGAAAGCGTATTCGAATATCCGCAATAGAGAGTTCTTGAGCCGGTTTTTTGTGCCATAATGGTCATGGTTTCTATCAAGTGATAGAGAATGCTGGTGACCCTTCCCAAAAACATCGAGCAGGCATATACGATGAAGTAAATCCCAAACGCCCTTGTTCCTTTACTCATCTGCGACATTTTTTACCTCACTTTTTATTGTTTGCGGCGCATTGCGCTCGCGGTATTTTTTTCTTAGCTGTTAACTTACTACTTCTTACCTTGACTTTTTATTCTAAAGAGCATTCTAGCTTATTTTAAGGAATATTGCAACTATTTTTGAAAAACGCAGAAGTGGTTATTAAATCTCGCGCTTAGTCTAAAAACAGAAAAGGCGTCCAGTTTTCTACTGACGCCTTTTCCTTGACTCTACAACCTGTTTCTACAGCTTGTATTGTCTGCACTTTAAGTATACACCATTTTCATAATTTGTCAATGTCTACTATTTTTGTTATATTGATTGACCGCCTCGCCTAATGCCTCGGCGACATTTCCCTAAATTGCCCTTCGGGCGGTAGTTGTGGTTAAGTTGGAGGGGTAGAGATTTGAACTCTCGACCTTTCGCTAAACTACTTACAATTTTTGAAATTGAGGTGGTATAATTGGAATGACAGTTTGTTGCTTGGCGAAGAAGTGCGATGA
This sequence comes from Candidatus Omnitrophota bacterium, assembly GCA_003598135.1. Classification (GTDB taxonomy): domain Bacteria; phylum Omnitrophota; class Gorgyraeia; order Gygaellales; family Profunditerraquicolaceae; genus SURF-25. The sequence continues at coordinate 27,299 of QZKA01000036.1, read as the reverse complement.
AATATAAAGGGAAGTCTTATGTCTGAGAAAGTCGCTTTGATAAATTGCCCTATGTGGGATGTTGAATTTCCACCTTATAATATAGCCCTCATTCGTTCTGTCTTGAGAAAAAACAATTTTGAATCCGATTGTTTTGATTTAAACCGCGATTTCTATGCGTCTGTGCCTGGAGAGCAGCATTTATGGTCTTTATCCGATATCTATGCTTTTTGGCAATCAAAAGAAGAGGTAGGCAAATTAATACTACGGCATAAGACGGTGATTGATGGTTTCCTGCTTCAATTGGAACCGTACGATATACTAGGATTTACTTTGCAGAGCCTGAATTTTACATTTACCCTTATATTAATCAAGGCTATTAGAAAGGTCAGTCCCCATAAGATTATTCTTGCAGGAGGACCCGAATGTTTCCGTAATTTTAACCCCGAATACTTGATGCAATGCGCCTGTTTTGATGCGCTCTGCTATGGAGAGGCAGAGGAGGCCTTGCCGGAGCTTTTGTACAAGACAAGGCAAAGGCGTACATGGAAAACTCCGGGGTTCTTTATAAAGGAGGATCAAAATTATATTGATTGTGCCCCTGCGCATTTGGTTGAAAACTTAGACAATTTGCCGTTTGCCGATTTTAGTTTTTTAAAAAAGGATACAGAGCGCATCTGTGTTTCAACATCGCGCGGCTGTATTGGTAATTGTAGTTTCTGCCATGAGAAGGGCCATTGGGATGCGTTTCGTTATCGCAGTGCCGGTTCAGTAGTAGAAGAGATTTCATTATTAAAGGAACGTTTTCCGTTTTTACGATTTGTATATCTTAACGATTCATTGATTAACGGAAACACGGAAGAGTTCAGCCGGTTTTGTGAATTAATGATAAGAAAGAAGTTAGGAATTAATTGGGGCGGGCATATGCTTATTCGAAAAGAAATGACTAAAGGATTCTTGAAGGAAATGAAGCAGGCCGGGGCTGAGCGGCTCAACTTTGGCGTAGAATCCGGTTCCAACCAAGTATTGCAATTGATGCGCAAGGCCTTTAGGCGGGAAGATGCCCTACGCATCTTGGCGGATACCAAGAGAGCAGGGATTTCTTTTTCGGTAAATTTCGTTATCGGCCACCCCGGCGAAAATGCGGAAGAATTCGAGGAAACCCGCCGTTTCCTTGTCCGGATTAGGCAACTTACCGATTGCGTCCATATAAATCCTTGTTATGTATTAAGGGGTAGCGAGTTATATAGCAACCATAAAAAATGGGGGATAGTGCTTCCTGAGAATTATGTGACGGACTGGTTTTTATCCGACGGTTCAAATAATCCGCAGATTCGTATGGAGCGCGTAAGACAGCTTCTTCGGGATGGCTAACTGAATTTTTTAGGAAGGTGGTTGCGGGGGAGAGATTTGAACTCTCGACCTTTAGGTTATGAGCCTAATGAGCTACCAGGCTGCTCCACCCCGCGAATTTATATATTTATTCCGTGATTACCTTTACAGGGACCTCGTTCTTACGCACAACCCCCATTTTCTCGCGTAAGATTTTTTCTTGGTAGAAGGTATCTTTAGCTATTCGCTCGAGTTCTTGTTCCAATACCAGATTTTCGTGTGTTAAACGATTATTTTTTTCCTCAAGGTCGCGATTCCTGTCCCTAAGCTCCTGGAGCTTGGTGTATCCAGGTAAAAAAATAACCAAGAGAAGAAGGCTTGCGCTTACAAGCCAGAACGATTTCTTAAGAATCATTTTTTCCAGAGTGTGCCGGCGTACACAGCTTTGGCGCCAAGCCCTTCTTCGATTCTCAACAGTTCGTTATACTTACAGATTCTGTCTGTACGCGAAACAGAACCGGTTTTAATCTGTCCGCAGCCGCAGGCTACTGCAAGATGGGCAATTGTTGTGTCTTCTGTTTCGCCTGAACGGTGCGATATGATGGCTTTATACTTATTTTTTTGTGCGATGGAAATCGTCTCCAGTGTTTCGGAAAGGGAACCGATTTGATTGACCTTTACTAGGATAGCATTCGCTATCTTTTCCTCAATGCCCTTCTTGAATATTTTCGGATTGGTGACAAATATATCATCTCCTACCAGTTGTAGCTTTGTGCCAAGGTCTTTAGTCATGTGTTTCCACCCTTGCCAGTCATTCTCGGAGAGGCCGTCTTCTATGGAAATAAGGGGATATTTCGTAAGCCATGTGTTATATGTTTGTATCAAATATCCCGCTTCTTTACGTGAACCTTCGAAGGTATAGGAGCCGTCTTTATTATAGAATGAACTCGATGCACAATCCAATGCAACGCATATGTCTTTGCCGGGTTTATAGCCCGTTTTTTCAATAGCTTCAATAATAAGGTGCAGTGCTTCTTCATTAGAGGTAAGGTTGGGGGCAAAACCGCCTTCGTCTCCCACTGATGTGGATAACTTCCTGGATTTAAGGAGGCTTTTGAGGTTGTGGAATACTTCTGCTGCATAGCGCATCGCTTCTTTAAAGGTGGGGGCGCCAATAGGCATAATCATAAATTCCTGGATATCAAGGTTATTATCGGCATGTAGTCCGCCGTTTAAGATATTCATAAGCGGAACCGGCAGTACATTGCTTGAGCCGTTCCCTAGGAATTCATAGAGGGGTTTTTGTTCGGATTGTGCCTGTGCCTTTGCAGTTGCCATAGATACTCCCAGAATCGCATTAGCACCAAGCTTTGATTTGTTTTCAGTGCCGTCAAGTTGAAGAAGCATGGAATCAATTTTACGGAAATCAGGATCTAGACCCTTTATATGGGGGGCAATGACAGATTCTATGTTGGCAACCGCTTTCTGTACGCCCTTGCCCAAATACCGCTTTTTATCCCCATCTCTTAATTCGAGTGCCTCGTGCTCTCCCGTGGAAGCGCCAGAGGGAACTGCGGCACGGCCACAAATCCCGTTCTCAAGGATTATATCCACCTCGACAGTAGGGTTTCCGCGCGAATCCAGGATCTCTCGGCCTTTGATATGCTTAATTTTCGGCATGGTTGTTTCCTTGGCTTAAGGGGCAGTAAAGTGCATATAAAACACACGTAAACATAAATTGTAACATAACATAGTGTATAGTCAAGATAATTCGGGAGCGCGCAAATAAAATTTGACTTATATTGCGTAATATGTTATTGTTAATTTCATAACGGAAAAGGAAGGTTGTGCATGAATCTAAAAAAATTAAAACTCTATTGGAAGCTTTACTGGATTAGGATACTCATCATAACCCTGATGTCGATCCTGGGCGTATCGTTGATTATCGTCCTTATCACCGGCATACGCGCCTGGAACGAGGCAGAATCATACCTGCGGCAATCCCAATTAGCCATGATTCCCCTGCAATTGTACCTGCAGATTATCATGGCGCTCATTTTCGGCGTGGTATATACCTTTATGTGGTATTGGCTGATGTTCCGAAGGGGCGCTCAGTCATTCACGCAGACGCGCAAAAAGTCAATTTCCGGGGGAGAATTGGGAATTACCTGGAATGACGTTATCGGGCTTGACGAGGCAAAACAGGAAGCCCTGGAAGTCGTTAAACTGATCAAAGACAGGGCAGAGCTTCAGCGGATAGGGGGAAAGATTTTAAAAGGCATACTCATGCTTGGGCCTCCGGGCTGCGGAAAGACATACCTTGCCAAGGCTATTGCCACTGAGGCAGGGCTACCTTTTATTTCCATGTCCGGTTCGGAATTTATAGAGATGTTTGTGGGCGTAGGCGCAGGCAGGATACGCAGCCTTTTTAAACAGGCACACCAGCTGGCAGAAATGGAAGGAGGCTGCCTTATCTTTATTGATGAAATCGATGCGGTAGGTGCGCAACGCTCAGTAGATAGGGGGTTTGGCGGCCAGACAGAATCAAATACCACCTTAAATCAGCTGTTGGTTGAGATGGACGGCCTTAAGGAGAAGGATTTAAATGTTGTAATTATAGGTGCGACGAATGCGCCTGAGACTTTCCTTGATCCGGCGCTCATCAGGCCCGGAAGATTTGACCGCAAGATCTACGTTGACCTACCAGGACTTGAAGACCGCCAGAAGCTTTTCACCTATTATCTTAAAAAAGTCAAATTTGACGAAAAGGATATTAAGGTAGACCGTCTTGCCCGCATCGCAGTAGGTTATACTCCTGCAGATATCGCCAATCTTGTAAGGGAAGCAGCCCTTATTGCGGTCAGGTATAAAAAAGAGTCAATCGCAATGCTGCAGATAGAAGAGGCCCGTGAGAGGATAACCTTAGGCATCAAACGAAGGATCAAGATGACGGTGGCTGAAAAATGGAAAGCCGCGTATCACGAAGCCGGCCACGCAGTGGTTATTTACCTTCTGGCCCCGCACAAAGACGTATTTAAGGCAAGCATTATCCCGCGCAAAGAAGCGGGGGGTGTGGTATGGAACCCTGAAAAGGAAGAAATCCTAATCCATGACCAGAAGCAACTCCTCGCAGAGATAAACATATCCCTCGGTAGCTATGTTGCCGAAAAAATAAAATTCGGCTACACTACTGCCGGCGTTGATTCGGATTTTCAGAAAGCCCTCTCCGTAGCGCACAATATGGTGTGGCGTTGGGGTATGGGTAAGTCAGGCCTTATCGGTAACTTCTATGCGCTTGTTTCAAACCGCACATTCCAGCCTGCGCTTCTTTCTGAAGAGACTATGGCAAAACTCGATACCGATATCCAGGATATATTGCACAGTTGCATGAAAGAAGTCAGCGACCTCCTTGCCAAAGAATTAGCGCTTCTTGAACGGTTTGCGACTGAGCTGTTTGAGAAGGAGGAGTTGAATTACGATGATATCGAGGCCATCTTTAAGGAATTTGGCAAGAGCCGTTCTTTGTAGCGTTAGCCTTTTAATATGGCTCATCTATGGCTGTACCTCTTCAACCAAACCCACGTATTTCACCAAAGATATCCCCCGCCACATAGAAACTATTGCCGAAAATGAATATACGCTGACAGTAAAAGCCAAGCTCGTTGGCTCAACGCTTTGGATCTATTTGCCCCTGGGAGATATATTTGTCAAGACAGACAAGCCTGAGCGTTATCTTGAGCGATTTGAAATAAGTAGCAATGCCCTTGCGCTTAAGGCTGGAGTGCTTAAAGGCGAATATATGATTAAGGCAGTGCCTGACCGCGAAAAATACCAGGAGTATAAGTTGGACAAGGCGGTTATCGATAAGATAAACGATGTGTTTAAGATCTTTAGGCGGGTCTTGTTCAGTATGGAGCGCGCCAACAATGAGGTCCGTTTCTTGTGCGTTGTGATCGCGGACATCAAAAACGGCTATCAGGTGACACAGATGTTCTATACCAACGATATTAAAAAGGTCTCGTATGAGTTTATTTCGTGGGGAGAGTTCCAGCACCGCAGTATCCAGGAAACGATTGTTTCGGAATCAATTATCGGCGATAAGAATGGCATCAATGTGGGCTATAATGATATCCAAATGAAGGATTTCATTGTAGGCCAGGTCTTAAACCGCATCAAGCTGAAATTCGGCAAACCCGAAGTAGCTTCAGACGCAGATGTAGACAAAGAGGTGATAAAGATTATTGAGCTTACCCTGAAGATGTATAATTTTAAGGATTTTACCTCGGTAGAATTATATAATATGCTTACAAACCGCAGGATTGTCTTAAGCCCCGCTAATGTGTGGGCTGGCCAGGACGAGTAGCAGTCAGGATTTTCCTTCCTTGAATCGTAATTTTGCCTTCGAGTAACAGTTGGACAGCCTTGGGGTAGAGTGAGTGTTCTACCCTGTGTATTTTTTTCTCAAGCGATTCCAGGGTATCGTTTTCTTCAATTTTCACCTTCTCCTGAAGAATGATGGGGCCGTGATCGAGCTCTTCATCTACCAGGTGGACGGTTACGCCAGTGATCTTTACCCCGTATTCAAAGGCATCTTTGATGCCATGGGTGCCCTTGAAGGAGGGCAGGAGAGAGGGGTGGATGTTGAAGATGCGGTTTTTGTATTCTCTCACGAATTCGGGGCTTAAGATACGCATAAAGCCCGCCAAAATAATTAGATCTATTTTTTCTTCTTTGAGGCGTTGGATGATCTTTGTCTCAAAGTCATTTTTAGTAGCACATTCACGCCCCTGTATCACCATTGTTTTTACTCCTGCCCGTTTTGCGCGCGCAATCACCTTAGCATTCGCTACATCGCATACCAACAGAGCAAGAGTAGCTTTTAAGGAACCCTTTTTTATTGCCCTGGCTATTGCGGCAAAGTTCGTTCCGTTACCTGAAGCCAGAACCGCGATATTCTGCATACGGATTACTCCCTCGTTTTTATAATCTTTACCGGACAGACTGCCACGCATTTCTTGCAGGACGTGCATTTATTATAATCGATAATTGCCAGGTTGTCTATGACATGTATCGCATCAAAGGGGCATGCCTTTTCGCAAAGGCGGCAGGCAATGCAGCCGGTACTACAGGTGGTTTTTGTGTCTTTTCCTGAATCGTGCGATGAGCAGGCAACGTAGACCTTATGCTTTTTAGGGATAAGGCTAAACAATTTTTTGGGACAGACTGCCACGCATTTTCCGCAGGCAGTGCATTTGTCTTCATTAACCACCGGCAGGTCTTCTTCATTCATTACAATAGCATTGAAAGGGCACACCTGGGCGCACGTTCCGAAACCGATACAGCCATACGCACAGAGCTTTTGACCCTGCATGATGAGATTCGCATTGACGCAATCGCGCACTCCTCGGTAGGTGCCTTTATCTTTAGCCCGTACTGAACCGCCATAGCAATGAAGGACCGCAGCAGCCTTGATTTTTGTTTTTAGTTCAATTCCCAAAATCCCGGCTATTGCCTTGAGCGCATCTTCGGTGCTGACGCTGCAATGCGCGAGGGTACACCTGCCCTCAATAAGCCCTTCTGCAAACCCCATGCAGCCGGGCATGCCGCAGGCGCCACAGTTTGCTTGCGGCAGTTTTCCATAAATCGCTTCAAGGCGCGGATCGTTTGCAACGCAGAATTTCTTAGCTGCCAGCGCCAGGCCTACTCCAAAGAGTAGCCCCATGAGGCCTAAGGTTATGACCGGGACAAGAATATCCATATTAAAATTTAAATCCCATAAAACCCATGAACGCCAAGCTCATAAGCGATGCAATCACAAACGCAATGGGTATGCCTTTTGTGTGTTCGGGGATATCGAGCAGTTGGAGGCGTTCGCGTATGCCTGACATTAAAAAGAGCGCAAGCAGAAAGCCGACGCCTGCAAAGAATGCCTGAAACGAAGAATAGAAAAAACTTCCTTCTACTGCCTTTCCCGCCACAAAAAAATTGTCGACATTCAAAATAGTGACCCCCAGGACTGCGCAGTTAGTCGTAATCAGGGGGAGGTATATTCCTAAGGCCCGGTAAAGGGGCATTGAGTATTTACGGATAACCATTTCGATCAGCTGTACAAACGTAGCAATGACCAGGATAAACGTTATCGTGCGTAAATATTCGATATGGAACGGAAGCAATACAAAGCGGTATAAGACCCAGGTGATAATACTTGAGCATGTCATGACGAAGATGACCGCAAAACCCATCGAGACCGCAGGCTTTGTTTCTTTGGAAACCCCCAGGAAGGGGCAAAGCCCGAGGAATTTGGAGAGGATAAAATTATTGATAAAGATCATGCTGATTGCAATCGCCAGCACTTTACTCACGTCCATAGTCTTTAAATTTCTCCTTAAGGCCTTTCCTTGCGGCCGGCAAGTGCGCGCTTTATCATGTTGCTGAGCGCAATCAAAACACCCAGGGTAAGCAGTGCTCCTGGTGAGAGGATCATCATGGTTATCGGTTCAGCATGAGTAGCGAGCGTAAGGCCTGCGATGCGGCCTGTTCCCAGTAATTCGCGCACAAGCGCAATGATAGTGAGCGCAAGGGTAAATCCTATGCCCATGCCCAGCCCATCAAAAAACGAAGGCAGTATTGGGTTCTTGGAGGCGAACGCCTCAGCCCGGGCCAGGATTATGCAGTTGACTACAATGAGAGGGACGAAGATCCCCAGGGCCAGATTGAGCGCGGGCGCATAAGCCTTCATGAGCATCTCGCAGATAGTTACAAACGTCGCCACTACGACAATATACGCAGGCAGACGTATGCGGTCAGGAATAACACGGCGTAACGCAGATATCATAGTATTTGAACAAATCAGTACAAAGGTCGCTGCCAGGCCCATGCCTACGGCATTGATGACGGAAGTTGAAACCGCCAGGGTAGGACAGAGTCCCAGGATCAGGCCGAAGGTAGGGTTTTCTTTTGTGACGCCTTTTATAAATTCTTTTATCAATCGCTTCATAGATAGGTACTGTTTATAGTCTGCGCAGTAGCCGTAAATTTATAGACCATTGGTCCGCTTTTTTAATGTCAAACTCCATAAATACGATTCTTGGTATAACGGTCAATTATGGGAGTTGCCGCATTCATTATAAGGATTGCATACGAAACACCTTCTGGATATCCTCCCCACAGGCGTATAACTGCGGTGATGAAGCCGCATCCCATGCCGAAAATGAGCTGTCCTCTGTGCGTGAGGGGAGAGCTCACATAGTCTGTGGCCATAAAAAACGCACCCAAGATTAGCCCTCCGGACAGTATATGAAATAACCAATCACCGCTTGCGATACCATTGGGGCCGAATACATAGGTAAGAAGACCTACCGTGAAGATGTAACTGAAAGGGATATGCCAGGAGATATAGCCTTTTATCAGGAGGAATAGGGCTCCTGCTACTAATACCGCAATGCAGACTTCTCCGATACAGCCTCCTCTTTTTCCCAAGAATAGGTCAAGATACGATATGTGTTCCATAAGCTTATGTTCTTTCAGTAGCGCCAATGGGGTAGCTTGGGTGATTGCGTCGTACGCAAGAGGCTTGGTAAATGTGGTCATGTATTTTGGCCATGATGCCATAAGGAATACCCTTCCAACCAGGGCAGGGTTAAAGATATTTTGTCCGAGCCCGCCGAAAATCTGTTTGCCTACGGCAACCGCGAAGAAAGAGCCGAGCACAGGAAGCCATAGGGGGATATCAGGAGGGAGGTTATATGCTAACAAGAGCCCGGTGAGGAATGCGCTTCCGTCAGAAAGGCTGATTTTCTTTCTGGAGAGAGCCTGGATTACCCCTTCCGTTACCAGCGCCGAAACGATGCCTGCTGCGAGTATCCAGAATGCGCTTATTCCGAAAAGGTATACTCCGGCAGCGCCCGCAGGCAAAAGGCTTAACACAACTGCCCACATAATTTTGCGCACAGACTCGCGGGTATGCAGGTGGGGGGAAGATGAGAGGATGATATTATTTTTCATTTGCTTTTAATAAGGCAAGGACCTCTTGCGACTTCTGTTTGACCGCTTGGATTACTGCCCCGGAAGAAATCGTAGCGCCTGTGATCGCCTCTACGCCTTCAAACGCCGCAGCGTTCTTATCAGCAAACTGCGCAGTAAAAGATTCCTGGGTCACCCGGCTGCCTAAGCCGGGAGTTTCATTCTGGCTAAGTATTTTAACGGCGATAATAGTCCCGTCCCGGCGTATCCCCGCGAGCGTTTCGATGACACTTGAATACCCTTTTGCCTGTACGACAAAGGCAGCCCCCAAAAATTCGTTATCCTTTCCGTAGGCCTTGTAGTAAATAGTCTCCGAGCCAGGCCCCATTGTTTCGAAACGCAGTGCTTCAGGGATAATTTCTTTGAGGCTGCTTTTCAAGTTCTCTTCTGCCCGCGCCTCGATTACGGGCTTTGTGATTTTATTGATGAGTGCAAGCGCGCCTGCGGAGGTTACGCAGATCAAGAACAAGATTAGGCCGTACTTACATAGCTCTTTCATTTGGGTGGCTCCAGTTTAGCCCTTTTAATGGTTTGTAGGAGATTGCGGCTTGCAGGACAGACATAATTGCAGATGCCGCATTCAATGCAATCAAGCGCTCCGTATTCTTTTGCCTGGACCATGAGATTCTTTTCGCAAGCCAGATTAATCAGGCAGGGCATAAGGCCGGCAGGGCACTCACGCACGCAGGCGCCGCAACGGATACAGGGCTGTTCTTTGAGCTCTTCGGCTTCTTGTGCATTCATAAGAATAATTCCATTAGTAGATTTTATCACCGGGACTAAATCGGTGTATTGGGCAATGCCCATCATCGGCCCACCGATGATTATTTTGGCCGGTTCTTCATCGAGCGGTCCGCAGGCGTTGATTAATTCTTGTATGGGGGTGCCTATGCGCACCAAGAGGTTTTTCGGGTTTGCAATGCAACTGCCGGTTACCGTAACGACCCTTTCAAAAAGAGATTTGTATAAATATACTGCCTCGTAGACTGCAAATACCGTTGCGACGTTTTGAACGCTGATGCCGACATCAAATGGAAGTTTGCCGCGGGGCACTTCTTTATGCAAGACATTTTTGATCAATTGTTTCTCCCCGCCTTGGGGGTACTGGGATTTCAATGTTCGTATTGAGTATTGCGTATTGCGTATTGCGTGCTGGAACGCAGCAATAGCCTCAGGCTTATTGTCTTCAATAGCGATATATACTGTTGTTGCATTGAGGCATTTTGCGATAAGAGTAATACCCTTGACGATTTCGTTTGTTTTTTCTACCATAAGCCGGTCATCGGCAGTGAGATATGGCTCGCATTCTGCCCCGTTTATGATGAGCGTATCTACGGGTTTGGGAGGATTGAGTTTTACGTGGGTAGGGAAGCTCGCCCCGCCCATTCCTACAACACCGGCTTCAAAGACAATATGCCGGATTTCATCAGCAGTAAGCCTGGCGATTTCTTGGTCGGACCGGGTATCTTTATTAGCGGTTTCGTCCTTGCCGTCATGTGCAATGACTATCGTTTGACACCGGTTGAGTACCGGATGCGGCCACGGCTGTATTGCGGTAACCTCGCCCGATACAGATGCGTGTACAGGTGAGAAAATCTGGGCTTGAGCCGTTGCAATTTTTTGGCCTTTGGTAACGCTATCCCTGGCTGCTACCACCAGATTCGTGCATGGCTTTCCTATATGTTGAATAAGGGGAATATATGCGTTTCGCGGAGGAGGCAATATTTCAATCGGTAAATGGCGGGTTAAGGATTTACGTTCTTCTAATCTAACCATGCAAGTTTTCGGTTAAGGGCAAAGCCTACTAGCCCTACAATAATTACTATATACCCTACGGTGATGAGTATCGCCTGGTTGGAAAAATGCTCGGCAAGAGAGCTGCTGATGAACATAAAAATAAGGAAGCCCAAATGCATGACGATTTCAAGGGAACTAAAGATTTTTCCCATCATATGGTTAGCACTTGCATTGTGGATGATAGTATTGGATGCAATTATGATAGGCGAGATCAAAAGGCCGAGTATAAACGCAAGTGATGCCGCAATCAGGAAATTGGGGTATCGGTAGATTATTTCGGCAAAGATGACCAGCATGATGCCGCTTACTATTAAAGAAGCAAAAATCGTTTTATATTGGGAGAGCCTATGCCCCAGGTGTCCATAGATTACTGATCCAAACAGTAAGCCGGCACCCAGAAACATAATCAGAAGGCCTAAGTCCTTGGTTGCCGAATGCAGTGTATTTTGGACGAAGACAATCATTACCACATACACTGCCCCCAGCGCAGACCAGAGTATAAAGATAATCCAGGCTGTGAACCTGATCTCTTTCTGTGTAATAAAATATACTACACCTTCTTTGATTTCCTCGAATACCGATTTTCTGATAACTTCAACGATTTCCCTGCCAACCTTTGTAATATTCATCGATGCCCTTGGTTTATTGGCGATGAGGAATATAAACGTTCCTGAGATAAGGAAGCCAAAGGAATCCAGGAAGAACCCGCTGCGGGCGCCTAGCCATTCGACCACCAGGCCGCTGACGCCGAACCCAAGCACCGCAGCAATCATCCCCGTGATATTCACTAATGAGTTCGCCACGAGCAGTTCTTCTTTCCGCACAACTTCGGGGATGATCGACAGTTTAGCAGGAACAAAAAACCTTCCCACAGAGAAGGTTAAGAATATTATCAGGTAAACCCAGCCGAAATTCTGCTTATAAAAAAGGAAAAGGGGAATAGTCAGTACTAAGAGCGACCGCAGCAAATCACAAATAAACATTGTTTTGCGCCTGTCCCACCTATCTACGTAAACGCCGGCAATAGGGCCGATTAGGAATACAGGCAGGATGGTGAATGAGAGGACTTTGGCTATCTCAAGGGTTGACCCAGGCGCCTTTAGGTAGACAAAGCCGATAAGGGCCATCTGGCCGAGCCTATCCCCGAGCTGAGAAATAATCTGGCCTACCCACAAGAAAAAGAAATTACGGTTCTTTAAGACGCCGAAGAAATGTGACATCCGTATAGTGAGGCTGAGGTTAAAGTCTAGGTTAAGGCTTAGGTTAAGGTTGAGGCCACATGCCATCTCAACCTTAACCTTGACCTTAGTCTTCTGTAGTCCCTACTCGTAGGTATTGTCCTAGACCAAGACATGTGGTGGCCGTATACCTACTCACTGCGTTCGTAGGTATTGTCCTAGACCAAGACATGTGGTGGCCGTATACCTACTCACTGCGTTCGTAGGTATTGTCCTAGACCAAGACATGTGGTGGACAAGCTGGCGAGAGGAATCGAACCTCCGACCCGCGCTTTACGAAAGCGCTGCTCTACCTGCTGAGCTACGCCAGCAAAATAATACTAATTATAACAACTTTAGATAAATAGTCAATTCATAAGTCTTTGGCTTTGTGCCGGTAAACGCAGCAGAATATTTTAAGAGGGATGCGCGAAAATTTCTTGACTTATTAAGGTATTATTGATAGTATAAATTAAATTAGAATTATTATTAAAAAGAAACGCATCCATGCAACCCGTTGATTTTCAAAAAGAAGAATTCAGTGAAAAAGAAAAGCGCAATATTGATATCCTTGAGATATTGCGCAGGCGAGGGCCCATTAGCCGTCCGGAAATTTCAAAAGAGATAGGCATCAACGTAGTAACCATCTCGAATTACGTTGATGAATTTGTCAGGCATAACCTGGTCTACGAAAGAGAGTTGGATCGCTCTGAGGGCGGCAGGAGGCCCGCGCTTTTAGACCTGAACCCGCAAGGCGGCTATATTATCGGCGTGGGTTTGAATCTTATGAATATGGTCGGGCTCCTCGTGGACTTGAAGGGCAACATCATTACCAAAACCCAGATTGCACGGCCCAGGCCTTCGGTAAGAGATATTGCAGAGTGCCTTCTTGAGATAGTACGTGAAATCTTGCGCCGATCAAAAGAATACACGCCCCTCATCAAAGGAATCGGGGTGGGCATTGCCGGCCTTATCAACAAAAGAGATGGCTCCATTCATTGGCCCCAGAAAATGGACCATTACTACGCATATGCGTCGGTCGATCTGCCGTTAAAGGGCATGATTGAACGTGAATTTAACCTCCCCACCTTGATAGAGAATGATGCGACCAGCGCCTGCTTTGGTGAGTATTGGTTAGGCGTGGGCGCAGGCCTTAAGAATATCCTCTATATGTTTTCCGGAGTCGGATGCGGCATGATGATCAACGGGGAGGTGTATAGGGGCATGAACGGATATGCCGGAGAGGTCTCGATCTATAATTACAAAGAACAGGACCTTTTTAATTGTGCAATAGGGCATGATTGTTTTGTGAAACGCTGGGAAGTAGACCTAGGGATAGCAGAGGACCTGAAGTCATTGTTTTCTAAAGACAAAGATTCGGCGGATAAGTTTTTTCAATTGACTTCCGCGCGAGCCGATAACGTAGATTTAAAAAGTGTTTTTATTGCGAACCGCTCCGGTAATCCCTTGGCTCGGCAGGCATTGGATATGGCATCCAGAAGGCTCGGCATAAAAGTGGCCTACCTGGCGAACCTGCTGAATCCGGAGATGGTGATTATCGGAGGAGGGCTGGAAGAGGCAGGAGAAGCATTCTTGAACCGGGTGAACCTTACCGTCCGAGACTGGGCATTCAGGGAAACAACTGAAGATTTAAAAATTGCGTATTCCGAATTAAGGGAAAATGCGGTGGCGCTGGGCGCAGCAAGTTTGGTGATGCAAAAGGTATTTGCGAGATTGTGAAAAATAATAAGGAGGTATAATGCCTCAGAAAACAAAATTAATTATTTTTGGTCTCTTCGCAGTTTTATTGATCAGTCTTCTTTTCAGCGCGCAGCTTTATAACGCAAAGCTGGCTCTTGAGCGGGAGCGGGATAGTATTAAGAAGGAGAGCGAGGCCCTTGGGCGTAAAGTTGAGGAGAATCTCCAGGATAATAAGCGCCTTCAGGAAAAACTTACCCTTTTTAATCAGGATATCGAGCGGCTCGCCGGCGAAAAGGACGACCTGCAGAAGAAATACGACTCCTTGAAAGAAGAGAGGGAGACACTGGTACAAAAATTAAAAGAACAGGCCCAGGCGATGGAGAAGCTTCAAGCGGCTAAACCTGTAGAACAAGCTGCCGCTGCAGCGCCCAAGACTGAGGATGTCTTTTGGGCGAACCTTTTAAAAACCAAGGCAGATCTTGAAATACAGCTTGTGAATGTGCGCAATGAACTGAATTCTATCCGCGTGACCAACGAACAGCTTCAGAGAGAAAAGGCAAGCCTTACCATCGAGGTAAGCACGCTGACAACCGAGAACCAGGATTTAAAACGGCAGGTTGATTATAACCAGAAGGTGCTGGATAGTATTACCAAAGAACTGGTGAACGAGAAGAACGATAAGTTCGAGATCCAGAAGAACTTTAAGGATATAAGAAGCGAGAATGGTCTTTTAAGACAGCAGCTAAAGGGGTTAATCGGCAATAAGGCAAATCTTGAAACCAGGCTGCAGGAACTTCAGACAAAGTACAACGACCTGCAGAATAATCTCAGCAAGCTGGATACGATGTTAAAGGATAAAATGCTGCAGGTCGATAGCCTGCAGAAGAGCCTTGAGCAGACGATGAAGGGTGGCTCAGGAGAAGAGAAGCAGGATGCAGTACAGTTGCCTCCTATCGTAGTGCGTCCCCAGACAGAATCTCCGCGAGCGAAAGCTACTAAGGCGATGTCTGAAGGCAAGGTCCTCTTGATTAACCGAAGCAATAATTTCGTTATCATTAATTTAGGAGAGGATGCCGGGGTAAAGGCGGGAGATAGCTTTGAGGTATACAGGAATAACGATACCATTGCCCGCATTGAGGCAGCCCAGACGCGTAAGGCTATCTCTGCTTGTGATATAGTGAGAGAAAATACCCCCATCAAGGTTGGTGATAGCGTAAGGTAATAGTTTTTATTTTGCAGTGATGCGCAGACAAAAAGAACCCGCCAAAAATATTTCTATCAAACATGTCGCAAAGCTCGCCGGGGTTTCTATAAGTACCGTTTCGCGTGTTATCAACAAGAATTCAGCCGTAAAAGGAAAAAATCGTACTCAGGTCCTTGAGGCAGTCAAACAGCTTAACTATCAGCCTTCGGTCTTTGCGCAGCGTTTAGCGACGGGAAAAAGTAATGTAGTTGCGTTGGTGATACCGCGCTACGAAGGGATATTCTACTCGTTTTACGCGCTTGAATTAATCCGCGGCATCGGCACGCTCTGTGAGGCCCTGAAGCTTGATTTGTTGCTCCATCTTACTGACACCAAAACTTCCTTCAATCTTAAAGGAGTCGGAGGAATTATTTTTGCCGATCTTATCGGTAACAAACACCAACTGGAAGAAGCGCTTGGTTCAGGAATTCCAACAATCGTGATTAACAATTACGTCGATCACCTTGAGGTTAACTGTATTGCGATAGATAATGCGGGGGGCGCTAAGAACGCGGTGAAATATCTGATCGGCTTAGGACACCGTTTGATTGCGCACATCTCAGGCGACCTTATTACCCAGGCCGCTTCCAAGCGGTTGGAAGGCTATGAGGCAGCGTTAAAGGAAAACAAGATTAGTCTACCTGCCGAGTTCATCATAAAAACGGATTATTCCCGCGGGCAGGCGCGCCTTGCCGCAGAAAAATTATTAAAACTTTCTCGTCCTCCGACTGCAATATTTACGGCTTCCGATTCGATGGCCCTGGAGGTAATGGCAGTAGCCAGGGAGCTGGGAGTGAGGATCCCAGAGGATCTTTCAATCGTTGGTTTCGACGATAATCCCTCCGGCCTTTACGGGCCGGTTGCATTAACGACAGTAAGACAGCCTTTGATCAAAATGGCCCAGGAATCGGTAAGGGAATTGAGCCTCTTGATGGGAGGAACAAAAAAACCTATAACAAAGAAAACAATCCTCCCTACGGAACTTATTATTAGAGAGTCTTGTCAGTCTGTCAGCTCTTCGAAAAATTAACACACAGGGAGTTTTTTAGCCTCCACTCGGGCATAAAAGAGCCCGTCCATATAACTACAACCTATTGTATATAAAGCAAAAAAATATACCACAGATTGTATTTTTTTGTTGACAACATTTTTTAAAGTGTTATACTTTTTTGTTATGGAGACACTATACTATGCAGGCGAAAAATGATAAAGCATGTAAGGAGGTAAACATGACATTGAGGCTTTCAGAGAACGCCTTGAAGGTATTGGAACGTCGATACCTTAAAAAAGACACAAAAGGCAGGGTGATTGAGAGCCCTGAAGAGATGTTTAGCCGCGTTGCCGCAGCCATTGCCGGAGCAGACAGGTTATACGGAAAAGAAGCGGAGGATATAGAAAGATTAAAAGAGGACTTTTACCGTAGCATGGTCAATCTTGAATTTATGCCGAATTCACCATGCCTTATGAATGCCGGCAGAGAACTTGGGCAGCTTAGCGCCTGTTTCACACTGCCTATCAACGACAGTATGGAATCGATTTTTGAGACGCTGAAGGCTACGGCGATGATACATAAATCCGGAGGAGGCACAGGCTTTTCTTTTTCGCGGTTAAGACCCAAGAACTCGGTAGTCAAAACTACCGGCGGGGTTGCGTCAGGGCCGGTTTCATTTATGAAGGTATATGATGCGGCTACCGAGGCGGTAAAGCAGGGCGGTACGCGGCGGGGTGCGAATATGGGAATTTTAAGGGTAGACCATCCCGACATCATGGAATTCATTACCTGCAAAGAAAACAATAAAGAAATTACCAACTTCAATATTTCGGTTGCGGTGACCGATGCATTTATGCAAAAGTTATACGACGACAAAGACCACGAGTTGATTGATCCCCATACGCATGAGGTTGTCTTTCGGGTAAGCGCCAAAGAGGTTTTTGATCTGATCGTAAAACAAGCACACAAGAATGGCGAACCCGGCATTATCTTTATTGACCGCATTAATCAGGGCAATCCTACCCCCCGCCTGGGCGCTATTGAAAGCACGAATCCTTGCGGCGAACAGCCCCTGCTTCCCTATGAGAGCTGTGATTTGGGCTCCATCAATATGGCAAGGCTCTATAAAAAGACAGGCGCACGTTATGAGATAGATTGGGGGAAACTTGCATATACAACCCGATTGGCCGTACGTTTCCTAGACAACCTTATCGATGTCAATAAATACCCGATTGCAGAGATTGAGCAGGCAACTAAGGTGACACGTAAGATCGGGTTGGGAATCATGGGTTGGGCGACCCTATTGATACGCTTAGGTATTCCTTATGACAGCGAAGAGGCGGTGAATCTGGCAGACAAAGTGATGTCGTTTATACTGCAGGAAGCAACTAAGGCATCCCAAACGCTCGCTTTAGAGAAGGGGGTATTTTCTGCATACGAAGGGAGTAGCTGGGATAAGGAACATATCTGCGTAAGGAACGCGACCTTAACTACGATTGCGCCCACAGGCACTATCAGTATTATCGCTGGGCCGAGTTCCTCGGGAATTGAGCCTTTATTCGCGATTGTGTATTACCGTAATGTCATGGATAATGATAAATTGGTTGAAGTTGACCCTCTCTTTGAAGAAATAGCCAAGGAGCGCGGTTTCTATAGTCGGGAGTTGATGGAGAAGATTGCTGAAGCAGGGTCCTTGCGGCATCTTGAAGGGGTTCCGGAAGACGTGAAGAGGGTCTTCGTGACTGCCCATGATATTTCTCCTGAGTGGCATGTACGCATGCAGTCAGCATTTCAGAAACATGTCCACAACGCCGTCTCAAAGACCATTAATTTTCCTCACGATGCCACCATCGAAGACGTCAAGAAATCGTATCTTATGTCTTACGAATTAGGATGCAAGGGTATTACTATTTATCGCGATGGAAGCCGCCAGGAGCAGGTATTGAATATTGCCCGTAAAGAAAAGAAAGAGACAGAGAGGCGAGAGGAGCCAAAGGATGAAATTGCTCCTCGCCCGCGCCCTGAGGTAATCTCCGGCACTACCACAAAGGTAGCCACAGGATGCGGGAATCTCTATGTGACGATCAATAGCGACGAACAGGGCAGGCCTTTTGAGCTTTTTACCCAGATGGGCAAGGCTGGCGGCTGTGCCGCCTCCCAGCTGGAGGCAACCGGTAGGCTTGTGTCACTTGCTTTTCGTTCAGGCATCGAGGTAAAGGCCATTATCGAGCAATTGCGTAACATCCGTTGTCCGTCTCCTTCCTGGGAAAAAGGACAGCGTATTTTTTCATGTGCCGATGCAATTGCCCGCGTTATTGAAAAGAGATTGGTGATGGATCTGGCAGTTGCTATCTCACTAGAGGTACCGGTGTCAGCAATGAAGCATTCTTCCGAAGATGAGGGGGCATTTGAAACTAATACGCACGGGGATATTGTCGGCGTCTGCCCTGATTGCAGCGGTGCCCTTCGCCACGAAGAAGGCTGCGTGAAATGTCATGTGTGCGGGTTTTCAAAATGTTAATACGTTTGAATTCTTACCTGACGGCAGGCGTTTAGGTCATAAGGTTCGTTATAGAAAAGAATGAAGAAGATACTTTATATAGTACTAGATGGATTAGGGGATTTACCGATCAAAGAGTTGGGTGGTAAAACCCCGCTCGAAGCGGCAATTACCGTGCATATGGACCGGCTTGCCCAGCGGGGAAGAACCGGCCTTGTGTATCCTGTCGAAAAAGACATTGCCCCGGAATCCGACATCGCGGTAATAAGCCTTTTAGGATATGATGCGCATAAATACTACACCGGCCGCGGCCCGCTGGAGTCATTTGCAGAAGGTTTGCGTATAGAAGACGGAAATTTAGCTCTACGGGTGAATTTCGCTACCGTGGATAGCGACGGGAAGACCATCAAGGACCGCCGCGTCGGAAGGAACTTAAACACCGAAGAGGCAACCGCATTAGCCAAGGAAATAAATACAAAAGTCAATCTTTCTTCTGCGACGTTTGAGTTTAAGAATACTATTGGCCACCGGGGGGTGCTCGTAATAAAGGGGATGCGTTCAAAATTGTCAGGTTGGATTACCAATACTGACCCTGCGTATGACCGTGAAGGGGTATTTGGCGTAGCAAAGGAAAAATTCGAGAACACTGTGGCAGAGGCTTTGCCTATGCCCGGATACGAGAATTCCTCCGAAGCCCTGGAAGCCGCAGCTGCTCTCAATGAATTCACTGAGAAGTCGCACCGCGTATTGACGGAATCGCTTCTTAACAAAAAGCGCATCGCCGATAAGAAGTTGCCGGCGAATATCATTCTTTCCCGAGATGCGGGTGATCACCTTCCGAAATTTCCTCCCATACAAAGCCTCTATGCTCTTAAGTTCGGCTCTTTCGTGCAGATGCCTGTAGAAAAAGGCATTGCGCTTCTTACGGGTATGGATATCATTGATGTGCCTCTTTCAAGCGGCCACCTGGATGTAGATTATCCTATCTGGGCAAAGATCGCCCTGGATTCGATACAGCAGTACGGCGGTATTTATGTGCATATCAAAGGGCCGGATGAGCCTGCACACGACGGGAATTACGAGCTCAAGAAAGAAATTATTGAGGCTATCGACAAATTCTTTTTTTCCAATCTTTTGCCATCGCTGGATATTGCCAATACTATTATTGCAGTTACTGCTGACCATTCGACCGTGTGCGCAATAAAGGCCCATTCCGCAGACCCTGTCCCCTTGCTTATCTGCGGTGGTTCCATAAAAACCGATGGCTCTTTGGGATTTTCAGAGCGTGCGGCAAAATTAGGCTCTCTCGGTGCTATTAAAGGCATGGATATTATGCCCCTCCTGGTTGAATCCGCAAAAGCATAGTATAATATAACAACTCAAACTACATACAGGCTTAGGCTAAGGTTTAGGTTAAGGACGAATTGCCTTGACCTTGGTCTTAACCTCAACCTTTTACTATGATTGATTACGATATAATAGTTGTCGGTGCAGGGCACGCAGGCATTGAAGCGGCTCTGGCTTGCGCGCGCATGGGTTGCAAGACGCTTTTGCTTACTATGCGCAAAGACGCTATCGGGCTTATGAGTTGTAACCCTGCCATAGGCGGGGTGGGAAAAGGCCAGCTAGTAAAGGAGATCGATGCCTTGGGCGGAGAAATGGCAAAAGCAGCGGATACCTGTGGTATCCAATTCAGGGTGCTGAATGCCTCTAAAGGCCCTGCAGTGCAATCCTCGCGTGCGCAGATAGACATGTCTGCGTACAAAGAATATATGCGCCGCATCGTTAATGCCCAAGAAAACCTTTTTGTGCAAGAAGGAGAAGCCAAGAAACTCCTGGTGGAACAGGGCAGCATCTACGGTCTTATTGCTGATGAACACAGGGAAATTGTTTCTTCTTGCGTGGTGCTTTGCCCGGGGACATTTCTTGACGGTTTGCTGCACGTAGGACTTACCCATTCTCCGGGGGGAAGGATTAATGAACCGCCAAGCATAGGCTTAACCGAGGCGCTAAAGGCCCTCGGATTTAATCTGTTGAGGTTTAAGACAGGCACCTGCCCTCGGCTATACAAACAGACAATCGATTTTTCAAAGACAACAGCGCAATACGGGGATAAGGTCGCACGCCCTTTTTCTTTTTCTACAAATACAATTACCCATCCGCAGGTCCCCTGCTACATTACCCATACCAATCAGGGGACCCACCGTATCATCCTCGATAATCTTGACCGGTCGCCCCTGTATACCGGTATAATCAAAGCTACGGGAGTGAGGTATTGTCCGTCCCTTGAAGATAAGATTGTAAAGTTTAGCGACCGGCAGAGGCATCAGATTTTTCTCGAACCCCAAGGCCACGAGAGTCAGGAGATATATCCCAATGGATTGTCAACAAGCCTTCCCGAAGACGTGCAACTTGAGTTTTTACGTTCGATTGAAGGCTTAGAAAGCGTCGAGGTAGCCCGTTTCGGATACGGAATCGAGCACACAGTGGTTGAACCCACACAGCTTTATCCGACGCTGGAAACAAAGCGCGTCAGGAATTTGTATCTTGCCGGGCAGATTAATGGCACTACGGGTTATGAGGAAGCAGCTGCCCAAGGGCTTATTGCCGGCATCAATGCAGCCCTGAGGGCAAAGAAGAAAGAGCAGCTTATTCTTGACCGCTCGTCAAGTTATACGGGCGTTTTAATCGATGATTTAACTACTAAAGGGACTAATGAGCCGTATCGCATGTTTACTTCGCGAGTCGAATATCGCCTTCTTTTGCGGGAAGACAACGCCGATCTTCGTTTACGAAAGATCGGTTACGAACTTGGACTTGTCGATGCACAGACGTATCGGTACTCCCAGGAAAAAAATCAGGCTATCAACGAAGGGATTTTGCGGTTAAAGCGCATCCGGCTTAAGCCTTCGAATGAGATCAACATGATTCTAAGCAAATTGCAGAGTACTGAAATAAAAAAGGCTGTTACCTTGGAAGAACTCCTGAAGCGTCCTGAGATAACTTTGGAGGCCTTTAGAGATATGGGCCTGGCAATTGATATCCCTGATTTAGCTTTGCAACAGGTTGAAATTGAGGTAAAATATGCTGGATTTATTAAGCGGCAACTGAGCGAAATAGAAAGATTCAAGCACTTGGAGCGGATAAAACTCCCATTAGATTTTGAGTATGGGGCGATCCCGAGCCTTTCGCGGGAAATTAAGGAAAAGCTAAAAAAGTGTAAACCCCTTACCTTAGGCCAGGCATCGCGCATCTCCGGTATAACCCCGGCAGCGATTTCCATACTGCTTATATATCTGAAGAAAAAGGATAGTAACTAATGATACTCCTTATTGGTTTTACGGTAATCATGGCTGTTGGGGTAGGTTGGTCTATCGGCGCCAATGATGCCGCTAATTCCATGGGTACTGCAGTTGGCTCGCGGGTTTTAACATTACGGCAGGCCATTATCCTGATTGTTATTTTCGGGTTTTTGGGAGCTTTGTTACAAGGCGCACATGTTGCCAAGACGATCGGCAAGGGCATTGTTCCGCTTGATAGCCTAGAAAGAACAACGGCAGTGTATATAGCGTTGGTAGCAAGTTTTGCCGCGTGCGCCTGGGTAGTCCTGGCTACCTATTGGAAGATGCCCATTTCGACAAGCCATTCTATTGTAGGGGCGGTTGCAGGCGCAGGCTTAGCAATAGGGGCTCCGGTACGATGGAAGGTCCTTTTGGATATATTCATGTGCTGGATATTTACTCCCTTAGGCGCGGCAATTCTGGGATATATATTTTATAAAGTATTCAAGAGTATTTTCTATAGAATAATACCCCGGCGTTATATTAAATTGATTATGTCGATTCTTATCATTCTAAGCGGGTGTTATGTTGCATTTTCGTGGGGCGCCAATGATGTTGCGAATGCCGTAGGGGTGATCTCCGGGGCAAATATTTTTTCGCCCACAATAAGCGTTCTCATAGGCGGGGCAGCGATAGTCCTTGGCATTGTGACGTGGGGGTATAAGGTGATTGAGACGATCGGCTCTGAAATAACACACCTTCTGCCGCTTATGGCTTTTTCTGCGCAGTTAGCCAGCGCCATCAATGTGCATATCTACACGCTATTTGGCATCCCGGTTTCCACCAGTCATTCGATAGTGGGTGCTATCTTTGGCGTGGGGTTGGTAAAGGGCGTGCGGGTAGTGAATTTACGCATTCTGCGCGAAATAGTGTTGTGTTGGTTGGCAACGCCGTTTATTTCCGGAATAATCAGCTTTTTGGTATTACGTACATTACGATTCGCGGTAAAACTTTAGCAAGGAGGCAGGCATGAAAGAGATTAGAAATATCTTGGGATGGCTCGGGATGGCAGAAGAACTGTCGATTTTAAAAGACGCCCAGAAACACGTTGAAGAAACCTACAAGACCGTGAAGTACTTCGCCGATGCCGTCAATGCTTTTATTAAGGGCGATACAGCAGCGAAAGCGGTAGGCATCGAAAACGTCGGCATTAGCGAGCACCAGGCAGATGTGCTGAGGTCAAAAATGGTAAGCGAGCTCTCTGATGGGCTTCTCCTTCCACCAGACAGGGAGGACCTTATGCATTTTGTCAAAACCCTGGATAAGATCGCGGATTGGACAAATGGCTCCGCGCGTATTCTTGGTTTCATTGAGCAGAAATTGCCGGAAAATATTTTAAAGAATATTACCATCGCTACCGATTTAATCGTAACCTCAATCACAAAGCTTAAAGAAGCCATTGATTCCATCGCCAAGAACGATTTAATACAGGCGCTTAAGGATTGCGAGGAAGTGGATAGTATTGAGCACCAGGCAGATGACCAGAAGAGGCTGTTGATTCAATCAATCATACATGCAAAACTTGAACCTACCAGCCTCCTTTTGACATATCAGTTGGCAGAATACCTTGAGGGAGTGACGGACAAGATAGAAGACGCTGCCGATTTCATTAAGATCCTTGCCATAAAATCGAAATAAAGGCAGATTTATGCTAAGTGGGCGCAGGGGGGGGAAAGGTAACTTATAATTGACCCACTTATTTTCCTGTTATATAATTCTAAGTTGAACAAAAGAGAGGCGTATGTCTGGCTTGAGACAAAAGA
This sequence comes from Candidatus Omnitrophota bacterium, assembly GCA_003598135.1. GTDB lineage: Bacteria > Omnitrophota > Gorgyraeia > Gygaellales > Profunditerraquicolaceae > SURF-25. Next base: position 3,413 of record QZKA01000036.1, on the reverse strand, counting down.
TTGTCGGATGGTTAAAGCAGCAGATTAAAGATGCAGGTGCCAAGGGCATTGTGCTGGGGTTAAGTGGCGGCGTCGATTCTAGCGTTGTTGTTGCTTTGGCTAAGGAAGCAGTTGGTGGAAAAAACCTGTTAACGCTTATCCTGCCTTGCGAGAGCCAGCTGCAGGATAGAAAAGACGCAAGGGTTGTTGCAAAGGCACTGGGTCTGCGTACGCAGGAAACCGATCTTTCTGGCATCTACCGGGGCTTATTAAAGATCCTTCCTTCGGGCAGCCGGTTAGCCAGGGCTAATCTTAAACCGCGCTTAAGGATGGCAGTATTGTATTATTTTGCCAACAAATATAACTACCTTGTCTGTGGGACAGGCAATAAATCGGAGCTCGCAATAGGTTATTTTACCAAATTCGGTGACGGGGCAAGCGATATATTGCCCCTGGGAGATTTACTAAAAAAACAAGTAGTGCGTCTGGCCTATGAATTGGGGATTCCGCAGCATATAATTGATAAGCCGCCTACTGCGGGGCTTTGGCAGGGCCAGACCGATGAAGGCGAAATGGGGATTACCTACTTTGAGCTTGATGCGATACTGCAGGGCGAGGCAAGGAAGGCGAGGCCGATTGTGTCCTCGGCAAAGCTACGCAAGGCAAAAGAGATGATGAAGCGGTCTGTGCATAAACGGCAAGGACCGAGGGTTTGTTACATATAGTAAAAGAGATATAAGGTCGAGGTTAAGGCTTAGGTTAAGGTCAAAGAGAAGCTAGAGTGTTCTGCGTCATGCGTATTGCGTAAACGCATAACGCGAAACGCTGTGCGCCCAACGCATACAAAACCCAATACTCCGTACGCACTAGATAATAAGGAGGGAAAATGGACGAGATACTCGAAATTCTGGAAAAAGACGGCAGGGCACGCATCGAAGATATTGCCAAGATGACAAGAAAGAAACCGCAGGATGTGCGTAAGGCTATCGAAAAATATAAGAAAGCAGGAATCATTTTGAAGTATAAAGCAGTCATCAACAAGGAGTTGGCCAGGGATTCGGAGGCGCGGGTCCGTGCGTTAATAGAAGTCAATATTATCCCACAGAAAGATTTGGGATTTGACAAGATTGCCGAGCGGATATATTCTTTTCCGGAAGTGTCGAGTTGCTATCTTGTGTCTGGTACGTATGACCTCCTTTTAATTGTGGAGGGGAAAGATTTAAATACCGTTGCGCGCTTTGTTGCAGAAAAACTGGCTCCACTTGAGAACGTCAGGGGTACAGCAACCCACTTTTTACTGAAGAAATACAAAGAAGACGGAGTTATTCTTAAGCATAAGGAAGAGAATAAGAGAATAGCAATATCATATTAAAAAGGTTAAGGCTAAGGTTGAGGTTAAGGTATATGAAGAACGTGGTTTCAAAAAAAGTAGAAGAGATGCAGCCTTCGGGTATCCGGGTGTTTTTTGATCTGGTGCTCGGGATGAAGGATGTTATTTCCCTTGGCGTGGGAGAGCCTGATTTTGTCACCCCTTGGCAGATACGAGAGGCTGGTATTTTTTCGCTGGAGCAGGGTTTTACTTCCTATACCTCTAATAAAGGGCTGTATAAACTAAGGCTAGGTATCACACGATACCTGAAGAACCGGTACGGCCTTGAGTATTGCCCTGACGAAGAAATCCTGATTACCGTGGGGGTGAGCGAAGGCCTGGACCTAGCTTGCCGCGCAATTCTTAATCCGAATGATAAGGTCTTGATTCCCCTGCCTTGTTATGTCTCTTACGGCCCCATGGTAGAGCTCGCCGGAGGTATACCTGTCTATATTGATATTCAGAAGTGCCATTTTAAGATTAACCCTTCTGTTTTAGAAAAACACATTGATAAGGATACGAAAGCAATTATTTTGAATTATCCCTCAAACCCTCTCGGCGTTTCTTACACAAAGAAGGAATTGGAAGCGCTGAAGAAAGTTATCCTGAAACATAAATTGCTTTGCATTACCGATGAGGTATACGGAGACCTCACCTATGATTTCGAGCATACGCCTTTTCCTACGCTTGCTGGCGCAAAACCGAACACCGTCTATTTAAACGGGTTTTCCAAGGGATATGCAATGACAGGGTGGCGCATAGGGTATGCGTGCGGCCCGAAAGAGGTAATCGGGGCAATGACTAAAATCCATCAATACACGATTATGTGCGTTTCCATTACCAGCCAGATGGCTGCATGCGAGGCGATGCATAGCGGGAAAAAGTCCGTTGAAGAGATGAAGAGGGAATATAAAAGAAGAAGGGAATTTGTGGTAACGGAATTAAACCGCTTAGGCCTTACTTGCCACAAGCCCGAAGGGGCATTCTATGCCTTCCCTTCTATACGAGCAACGGGCCTAAGTTCCATGGATTTTTCCCAGAGATTGCTAAAAGAAGAAAAAGTTGCAGTGGTGCCGGGGACTGCCTTCGGTAAGCCCGGAGAAGGATACATAAGGATATCTTACGCTTCCAGCATAGATAATTTAAAGGAGGCGTTACGCAGGATAGAACATTTTCTTACCATCCACAGGAGGAAGCATGGTCGCGCGCGCTAAACCGAAGACAAAATCAGAAGTAATGAAATTAATGAAAGCATATAAAGTAAGGTATATCCGGTTGTGGTTCACCGATGTCCTAGGATTTTTAAAAGGATTTACCATTACTATCGATGAACTACACAGGGCAATGGAAGACGGCATGGGTTTCGATGGTTCTTCTATCCAAGGCTTTGCGCGTATCGAAGAATCGGATATGATTGCTCGGCCTGATCCGGCAACATTTGCGATACTTCCCTGGGAATCCAAAGAACAGCCGGTCGCACGGATGTTTTGCGATATTTACATGCCAAATGGTAAACCTTTTGCAGGAGACCCGCGTTATGTGCTCAAAAAAAACCTCGAACGCGCAAAAAAGATGGGTTTTATCTACTATGTCGGCCCAGAGCTGGAATATTTCTATTTCAATAATCCTAAGAATACGATAATCCTTGATAAGGGGGGCTATTTTGATTTGACTCCTTTGGATGTGGCGCAGAGTGTGCGGAATGAGACGGTCAGCGCCCTTGAAGACTTGGGGATCATCGTTGAATACAGCCACCACGAGGTTGCTTCCAGCCAGCACGAGATTGACCTGCGTTATTCTGACGCCCTTTCCATGGCAGACAATGTCATGACCTATCGCTTGGTTGCAAAAGAAATTGCCCAGGCAAAAGGCCTGCACGCAAGTTTCATGCCAAAGCCCGTATACGGCATTAACGGTTCCGGTATGCATACCCACCAATCGTTATTCAAAGGCAAGACAAACGCTTTCTTTGAAAAGAAAGATAAGTATCATTTATCCAAAGCAGCCAAACAGTTTATCGCTGGGCTGCTTAAACATGCACCGGAGTTTACTTCGGTAACGAACC
>QZKA01000018.1 GCA_003598135.1 Candidatus Omnitrophota bacterium | reverse complement strand
GTAACCACGATGCGGTCAATAGAAAGCCTGCGCGAATCGGTTGCATTCTGAAAGCTTACATCGATGAGGTCGGTAGTTAGCAGCGGATTGATTCGGGAAGCAGAGGTATTGACCATGAATAAATCCGCGTCTGTGCCGCCAAGCACAAAGGCTTCCTGAAGATCTACTTTCACTTCTCCCAATGAAAAATATCCGTTTCCCGTTTTTGTATGCGTACGAAACCAGTATATTGCATCGTGAATTCCTGCTTGCGCAAGATACACGCACCTGACCCTTCTATTGCGCGCCACACTGTAGGACAACCTTTGCGTAAGAAATACGGTAACTCCTCCTACTACAAGAGAAGCAAAAACAATCAATATTATTGTAGTAAGTAAAACAACGCCCCTTTTCTTCAAAGCGCCGACCTTCCTACTGTGGCCTTACGTGCGTTTTATGGAAACACGCAAGTTAACGTGATACACCTGCCCCTTACTCCTCTTCCAGGAACGAACCGTCTGTACTGTTATAGGTATAATTAGTAAGCGGGCCCTGATAGGCAGTACTATTAATCCTTCTCCAGTCGCTAGTAATCCCTCCCTGGCCTAAGACTTCCGTAAAACAACGGTTCGTCACGTTGCATGCGGTTCCATCAGTGGCATTATCCAGAATTGTAGGCCAACTGGTATGATTTGCGTAGTAGGTATGTATCCCTGTCCTGACCCCGCCAACCTGGCCTTTCTCAGCCGCTTCCCGTGCCTGCTGACGCAAATCATAATACCGGGGGATAGCCACTGCTGCCAAAATTCCCAGAATAATAATTACCATGACCAACTCAATCAGCGTAAAACCCTTTTTGTTATACATAGTGCTCTCCTTTCTTTTGCCAGTTATGAAAAAGACACGTAGTGTCTATATGGTTATGTATGGTGGTATGGTTTGCTGCCTCCTTTCTCGGCCATTCCGATCATATTACTTCAGCACGTTCATCAAATTCCATATGGGCAAAAATATGCCCAAGGCCATAAATAATACTATAACCCCTAAAATCAGAATAAGCAACGGCTCAATGAGCGCGGTGAGATTATTCAGCGTATATTCGATTTCTAAATCGTAGTAATCGGAAACGTGCAATAACAATTCATCCAATTTGCCCGTCTCTTCTCCGATTGCCACCATCTGTACTACTATAGGCGTAAACATTTTGGTCGCCTGCATCGGCTTAGACATACCCTTGCCTTCATTGACACTTTTCTTAATATCATCTATTGTCCTTGCCACCACCGCGTTGCCTGCGCCGCCAGAAGCCAGGTCCAAAACCTGCAATATCGGGACACCGCTGCGGATTAACGTCCCCGTGATACGCGCGAACCTTGACATAATCAGTTTAAGCAATAAAGGCCCGAACACGGGTACCTTTAACTTAAGCGTATCCCACCAGTACCTGCCTTTTTCTATATGGGTTACTTTATGGAAGAGGGCAACAGATACGGCAACAATAAGGAATAAAGCCACGAAGAATTTTGTGATTACGAAATTTATCCATAGCAGTATGCGCGTGGGAAGCGGTAATGCAACGGTGAACTGGTCATAGATCTGGGCAAAACGCGGGACAACCAGCGTAGTCAAGACCAAGAACCCGATGGTAATCGCGGCTACCACAATAATGGGATAACGGGTTGCAGCCTTGATGCGCAGGCGGACCTTTTCTTCGTGTTCTCCCAAAACCACCAATCGTTCCAGGCTCTGTTCGAGCGTACCGCCGGTCTCCCCGGATTTAATCATATTCACATACAGAGGATTAAATACGCGGGGGTGATTTTTGAGGGCCGTGGATAAGCTCGCTCCTGCCTCGATATCCCTTACCATCTGACCCACGATATCCTTCAATGTAGTATTGGCTGTCTGTTCTCTAATAGCATTCAGGCCGGAAAGAAGGGGCACCCCAGCCTTCTGCAAGCTCGACAGCTGCCGGGTAAACATATTGAGGTCAATAAAACCGACACCCCTAAAAGCGCTGAATAGTTTACCTGCGGCAGGCTGTTCTTTTATCTCCTTGATCGCAATAGGCGCATATTCCATCTTATTAAGCTTTTGTGCTATCGCACTCTCGGAATCTGCGCTCATCAATCCCTTGATAGATTTACCAAACTTATCCCTGGCCTTATATTGAAAAGTCGCCATCTCTTATCTTTCTATTTCTGTTACCCTGACTACCTCATCCAGGGTCGTAGTCCCCGCTTTCACTTTTTCCAGGCCGGCGTTGATTAAGGTTTTCATCCCTACTTCCGTAGCCCTTCTTTTTATCTGGTCGGATGAACTCTTTGCCTCTATTAATTTCTTCATTTCGTCATTAATCAAAAGGAGCTCGAATATCCCGATTCTCCCCATAAATCCGGTATTTTTGCATTTACTGCAACCAGAGCCTTTATAAAATTCGCCTTGCGTATCCAGGCCAAGGTCTTCCAACAGAAGCTTCGCAGGAGTGTGCCTCTCTTTACATTTTACGCAGATTGTCCGCACCAGCCTCTGCGCCAATACGCCGATAACCGAACTGGATATCAAAAAAGGTTCAACCCCCATATCTATCAATCTCGTTAAGGCTGAAGGCGCGTCATTCGTATGCAATGTCGAAAAGACCAAATGGCCGGTCAGGGATGCCTGGATTGCGATATCGGCGGTTTCCTTATCGCGGATTTCGCCGACCATAATGACGTCGGGATCCTGCCTTAGTATCGAGCGCAGGCCATTAGAAAAAGTGATCCCTGCTTTCGGGTTAACCTGGGTCTGCCGAATCAGGGGTAATTCGTATTCAACCGGATCCTCAATGGTAATAATATTTTTTTCCATAGAACTAATGGAAGAAAGGCCCGCATAAAGAGTAGTGGTCTTGCCGCTGCCGGTCGGACCGGTGACCAGAATGATTCCGTTAGGCTGTTGAATGAGCCTCTCGAATGCCCCTAGATTCTCTTGAGAAAAACCTAAATCCCCCAAGCCGAACACAACGGATGTCCTATCTAATAAGCGCATCACCACATTCTCGCCGTAAACTACAGGAAAAGTGGAAACCCTGATATCCACTTCTTTTGTATCCAGTTTAAAACGAATCTTGCCGTCCTGGGCCCTCCTGGTTTCGGCAATATCCATATTGGCTAATATCTTAATGCGGGAAATCAATGCGCTCTGCAATTTCTTAGGCAGCGTGTGCACTTCGTGCAAGATACCGTCGATTCTATACCGTATGCGCACCAAATCATGCTCTGGCTCAACATGGATGTCGGAAGCCCGCTCTTTTACAGCCTCCATGATAAGGATATTGGCTAATCGAATAACCGGCGGCTCTTCGGCAACCTCTGACAGCCCCCCCTTAGAATAAAGGGGATGCTCCTTATCGATGGCCTTGACTATCTCATCAACAGTCTTGACCACGCCGTAGTGAGAATCGAGGATTTTCTGAATGTTTTCTTCGGAGGCCAAGACGGAATCTATTATCTCTATGCCGCTTGAACGGCGAATTTCATCCAACGCCTCCACATCATGGGGATTGATCATGGCCACGGTCAATACATCCTGGACCTTAAAGAGGGGCACTACTTTATATTTTTGGATCAACTTTTCCGGGATAAGGCTTAACAATCCGGCATCAATCACATAGTCGCTCAAATTCATATACGTTGCACCTATGACTTCGGCGTGTACTTGTGCGATATCTTCGCCATCAATAAAACCAAGCTTTTCCAACGCCCGCTCAAGCTTACTGCCTGTGCGTTTTGCTTCTTCTCGTGCTTTTTCAATCTGCTCGGAAGTAACAAGGCCTTTTTGCAATAGTAATTCTATGATTTCCATATGGCTGTGGCAGTTGTAATACGCTACAGTATCAATGCCTCTTCTATAATAGTTTTGATTTTATAATATATAATTGGACTTCTATTGTCAACCATTTCCGCATTATTTCATGAAATAAAAAATAACTGCTTGAAATAGTTGTAGTTATACAAAAAAGGACTTCGGCTGCACAACGCGAAAGCCCTACAGGCCTTTAAAAAATGCCTTTAAAAAGTCTTAATAAGCTGGGACACAAAACAAGATTCCGCACCAACCATCTCCAGGTTATGTTCAAGAATGCGCGGAAGAGAAGACTCGGGATTCTTTTTTTTAAGGGACTCAGCGGTTTCTTTAAGTTCTCCGTAGAGCTTCTTAAGGATTAGTTGACGGGCCCGCAATTTCCGTTTGGCAAGTGCGGGTTTGACATAACGCAAGAAATATAAACTCACATCGAGGCTAAACTGGGGCCGCTTGAAACTCAAAAAACTGCGGTTGATCAGTTCATGGAAGCGGCTCTCGCCTTTGGGGGTTAAGGCATACACAAAACGCGCCGGCCTTTTCCCGCAACGGCTTACTGATTTCTGTATTAAACCCTTCTTTTCTAGAATTCTTAAAGGATAATATATCGACTGTAAATCTAGCCCGGTGAAGAGATATAAGATATTCCTTATTTCCTTCTTTATCTCATATCCGTGCTTTGGCTTCTCTTTAAGCAACCCCAACAATATTAATTCTTGTTCTTTCATGTAAATTTACCGATTCGACGGAATTTATCGTACCGTAACCTTAAGAGCTCTTCTTTTTCAAGCGAGCGCAGCTCTTTGATGTCTTTAAGAACCTGCTCTTTGACAAAAGACGCCATCCTCTCCGGGTCGCGATGAGCCCCACCCAGCGGTTCAGGGATGATTTCATCAATAATACCCATCCCAAGAAGATCCTGAGCGGTAAGTTTTAATACCTCTGCTGCCTCGGGTGCCTTAGAACCATCTTTCCAAAGAATTGCTGCACACCCTTCTGGAGAAATAACAGAGTAATACGAATTCTCCAATACGCAGACCCTATCCGCTATGCCGACCCCCAAAGCGCCACCTGAACCACCCTCACCTATCACAATAGCAACAATGGGAACAGCAATTCCCATCATTTCTTTTAGATTAGAGGCTATCGCCTGTGCCTGGCCGCGCTCTTCTGCGCCGATACCGGGATACGCCCCGGGGGTGTCTATAAAAATCACCACCGGCATGTCGAACCTTTCTGCCAGCTGCATCAACCGGAAAGCCTTTCGGTACCCTTCAGGATGCGCACAGCCGAAGTTGCGGCTGATGTTCTCTTTGGTATCCCTGCCCTTTTGGTGACCCATTACTATGACTTTTTTGCCATCAATCTTTGCAAAGCCGCCTATAATCGCCCGGTCATCGCCGAATATCCTGTCGCCATGCAATTCAAGAAACCCCTTCATCATTATCGTAATATAATCCTGGGTATAGGGCCTTTGAGGATGGCGGGCGATCTGCACCTTTTGCCAAGGCGTCAATGCCGTATACGTCGCTTTCTTTAAATCCTCAAGTTTTAGCTCAAGATTCTTCAGTTCTGAAGAAAGATCTATTTTTCTATCGGAAATAAATGATTTCAATTCCTTTATCTTTTTCTCCAGTTCCAAAATCGGCTTCTCGAAATCTAAACCGCTCATCGTAATCTTATGGGGAAAGGTTAGTCGACAATAGTAACTTCTGTCCCGACCGGAACAATGCTGTATAATTCTTCTACGTCCTGATTCGACATGCGCACACAGCCTTGCGTTACTTGTTTCCCGAGGCTTTGGGGATCGGTTGTCCCGTGGATACCGTACCCAGCAAGCTCAAAACCAAGCCAGCGAGAACCTAAGATATTCTCTGGGCTATCGGAAGCAACCACTGCCCCGGCCTTAAACCAGGTGGGATTCTGTAGTTTATTAGTAATCTTGAATGTACCTATAGGAGTCGAATTATTTGCGCCGGTAGCAACCACATACGTCTTTATGATTTCGTCGTCATTTTTTAAAATAAGGAGGTTCTGTGATTTGTCTACAAAAATGGTAAAAGGGGCTGTCCAGACTTTTAGCTTCCTCCCTGGGATAATCGTATCATCTGCAAGATTATTGCCTTTTTTAATCAATTCAACTGTTGTATTGAATGCCTTGGAAATCTTAGTGAGTGTGTCGCCTGGCTTGACTTCATATAGGGTACTCTTAGGGGTGACAACAGGAGAAAAGAGCAGCTTGATGTTTAAATCTTCGCTCTTTTTCTGCCAGTTGAGTGTCTCTTTGGATGCAGGATATTCGCTGACCAATCTTTGATATATCTGCGTTGCTTCAAGGAAGCTGTTTTTAGACTCCAGTTCCTTTGCCTGCATAAGCAAGGCTGCAGCTGAATCCCCGCCCGTTATTTTTCCTTGGGATACCTGGCGTGGCCTTACGGTTGCCCGTAAGGCGATACCCACAACCACCAACAGCACACACGCCACAACCACCGCCGCAACTCGTCTATTCACGGACCTCCTCCTTTAATCTTTAGTAAAAAAATTCTACCGGGCAAAATAGGCAATAGCGACCCCCAAGAGAAACCCGGCAATAACCTCTATCGGGGTATGACCAATAAGCTCACGCAGCCGGTTATCCTCAATACGCTTCTGCCAATAGATATCTTCCATAATCCTATTTAAAATACGCGCCTGCTTGCCTGCGGCACGCCGCACCCCTTGCGCATCGAACATTACGACAATAGTGAAAGAGGCTGCCAAGGCAAAAAATACGCTGTTAAAACCGTATTGAAAGCCAACTGCCGCTGCAAGACAAGAAGCGCCTGCGCTATGGCTGGAAGGCATGCCTCCGGTACCCACAAACCACCGAAAATCAAACTTCCTGAAGCGGATAATGCCGATGCCTACTTTTATACACTGGGCAACAAGCCAGCTTAATAGAGTGGTAATAAAAATTTTATTGTGTATAAATTCAGTAAATACTTGCTTTAACATTATTGGGCTACAGGAGAAACCTCAATATATACTTTCGGTATATAGGTTGATTTTCCGTTTTTTAACAAAAACCCCTGGTTGCCGGGAAAACGCCTTCTAGGGTTTTCATTTTTTTTTACGCCGGATTGCTGGAGCTGAACTGAAAGGCTCTTGCGCGGCTTTCTTTTTAATTCCCGGATGACTTTTTTTAATTCAGCGATGGAACCAAGCTTTATTTTAAGCTCATTGTTTTCCTGGGAAAGCTGCCCCAGTTGAGCCTTTAAATAATCGTTCTGGCTGCGGGATGCCTCGCTTTCCGTTTTTAAAGTACGCACTGCCAGGTTAAGGCGGTCTAGTTCTTCCTGGGCCGCCTTAAGGTCCGTGTCAAATGTACGTAACTGCTCCTGGGTAAGGTTCAAGGTCTTGGTTAACTCTGCGTTCTCTTCGCTTAAAACCCTTTGCGCCTCTTTTTCAGTCTCAATGGAATGCAACAGCTTTCCTTTCTCATACTGCAGAGAGCTGACGTCGGCCTTTAAAGACTGCAACCCCCGGGAAAGTTCTATATTCTCCTTCTGTGTCATGACAAATTTTATAACGCTAAAGGCTGTGATCCCGGCTAATAATGCCACGAGAAAAGCCTTGAAATTTTTCATCTTCATACCTTCCCCCTTTAGGGGTAATTATATACTAGGAAACCAAAAAAGCAAGCATTTTCCCTCTGTGCCAATTATTTAAGTGAGAAGGTCGGTTTTGCCGCGTCTATTACTTTGCCGTATGTGTATATTAAGAAAACGCCAACCATAAAGGATCGGGAATGGTCGCAAAGGTATTGGCCTTTGGCCTGTTAGGAATAGAGGCTTATCCTCTTGAGATAGAAGCGGATGTAACAAGCGGACTGCCAATTTTTACGATAGTCGGGATGGCAGACACTGCAGTGAGAGAAAGCAGGGAAAGAGTAAAATCAGCAATTAAAAACTCCGGTTTCACATGGCCTATGGATAGAATCACAGTAAGCCTTGCGCCTTCGGATATCAAAAAAGAGGGGGCTGCGTTCGACCTTGCGATTGCCCTAGGAATACTGGCAGCAACCGGACAAATATCTGCTGAGCGCCTAAAGAGTTACTGCTTATTGGGAGAATTATCCCTTAACGGACATCTGCGCCCCGTAAAAGGGGTACTGCCTATCGCTTTATCTCTACGCCAGCATGCCGTTAAAGACATCGTGGTCCCTGCAGATAATGCAACTGAAGCGGCTGCGGTAAAAGACATCTGCGTATGGCCGATGAAGAGCCTCACAGAAACAATAGAATTCCTGCATAGTCCAAGCATGCATACGTCGTTTAAAGCGGATATTGAAGAGATGTTGCGTAAAAACTCGCGCTATCCTCTTGATTTCTCAGAGGTGAAAGGCCAGTATCTGGCTAAAAGGGCAATTGAGGTTGCCGTCGCCGGCAATCACAACATCCTGATGATCGGGCCACCCGGAAGCGGCAAAAGCATGCTCTCTAAACGAATTCCTTCTATAATGCCTGCGTTAAGCCTCCAAGAAGCCCTTGAGATCACTACGCTGCACTCGGTAGCCGGTGTTATGGCACCGTACAAAAACGGAATAATCGGCGTGCGGCCGTTTCGCTCGCCTCACCACACCATATCAGAAACCGCACTTATTGGAGGTCAGAGCATCCCCCAGCCCGGAGAGATAAGCCTTGCGCATGGAGGGGTATTGTTTCTTGATGAATTGACTGAATTTAACCGTGCGGCGCTAGAGGCATTGCGACAGCCCTTGGAAGAAGGCTTGATCCGAATATCAAGAATTGCAAAAACCTCGACTTTTCCGGCTTCGTTTATGTTTGTCGGCGCAATGAATCCGTGCCCGTGCGGATATTCAACCGACCCCCGAAGGGTATGCCGATGTAATCCTGCTAAGATTGCTACCTATCTGGGAAAAATCTCCGGCCCCCTGCTGGATAGAATCGATATCCATCTTGAAATCCCCCCTATAAAATATAAAGAGCTCATCGAACGTAAAGTTGCTGAGTCATCTACGGTAATACGGGCGCGGGTTGAAAAAACCAGGGCTATTCAGAAGATGCGCTTGAAGGAGTACGGTATCTTGTTTAATTCCCAAATGGAGGCAAAATTGATTGAACGATATTGCACATTGGGAGAAGAAGCAAGAGAGCTCTTAAAGATGGCGCTCAATGAATTAAAGCTCTCTGCGAGGGCTTACGATAAAATACTAAAGGTGGGCCGTACGATTGCGGACCTGGCGGAGTCGGATCTTATTTCCACGCAACACATTTGCGAAGCAATCCAATACAGGAACCTGGACAAATGGCTTTAGTGTTGTCAAAATTTCACCTGCCTTGCGTCATAGTAGTTTATTTTTATGGCCTCCGGGAGCAACCGGGTTATCGAGTCAAAATCTTTAGGCCGATATGTGTAATAAAAATAAAAGATTTCAGGGTAGCGCCGCACTAGTCGTCGGCACTGTAGAGGCATCTGGTTGATTAAAGGATGGAACGTTGATCTTACTTTGGAGGTAAGAAACAGGCTCTTTTTGTATTCCTGAAAGAGCAAAGAGTTCTTAATGGGCGCGAGTGGATGCAACATAACCCTGATGCCCTTTGTTTCTAAATACACTATGCAGGAGAGGGTTTCCAGAAAATCTTCTTTCGTCTCAAACGGATAAAGACAGATAAATGAAGCTATGACCTTTAGGTATTTCTTAGACAAAACTACCATCTTCACCATATCTGCGACAGTAAAGCCTTTATCGATCTTCTTTAACACCCTGTCAGAGCCGGATTCACACCCATAAAGAAGCTCACAACAACCGTTTTCTGCCAAGGTACGCAAGAGCCCTTCATCCATCCTATCCACCCTGCCATAGCAACTCCAAGGCATATTGAGGCGGTTCTGGCGCAACGCCCGGCAAAAGGCATATACCCTTTTTCTGTTTACCACAAATGATTCATCAATAAGAAAGAAGCCAAACTTTTCGCCTCCCTTCATCTTGATAATTAGTCTCAGTTCGTCTATAACGCGATCGATATCCCTGAATACGATATTGCGCCCTCCCACTACGGGAGACTGACAAAAGGTACACTGATAACAACAGCCAGCTGAAGTAAAGAGATCGAAATAGCCGCACCGTTTTGCGCCCGGGACAAGATGGAACGCTGCCGCGGCATTAAGGATTGCTTCGTTTGAGGTTTTGTGGTGATTATTGCTTATTAACTCGGGTCCGTTTCTATACACCAAACCACTGATATCATGAAAAACATTTTCCTCCCTTAAAAGCGTATTGACCAGCTGAGGCAAAGGCTCAATGCCGCAGCCCTTTATCACAAAATCAATAAAAGGGAACCGGCGGATGATTTCTTCGGCAACTTCAGACGGACCTATCCCGCCCATAATGACGATTTTATCGGGAAAATTCTTCTTTAATCTCTCCAGTGCCGCTATCACATACGGCAACATGTGCGACATACACCCGACTGCGATAATCTTTCCAGAGCCGGCGAAGAAACGGTAGATATTTTCTAAAGTGATACGGAATCCATATTGCCCAAAAATCTTAAGCCTGAAAGGAATGCGCGCTTTATCCAAGCCATACGCCAGGTATGCTGCGCCCAGATTAGTACTTAAAGGATAGTTTTGGAAAAGAATAAGGGTGAGACTATTATCGATTTTTTTTCTTTTTACTGACAGGTCTATTGGCATTCCGCTCCCCCATTGTCCTCTTTAGCTCAGTGACGTAGTATGTTGCCAGGTCTTTCCTTATTGCAGGATAAATATCTGCGTATCTTCCGGCTCTATTATACCTCAGGCACAGGTATTTTACAAAGCGTGGAATAGCAGCTATCGCAATCCTTGACTGCAGCCTTTCTTTTCTGATGCCTCTTCCAAGAGAAGGTTCCCATTTTAACCACGCTTCGAAAATGTCGCAAAAGGCGACTTTAAGCTCCTTTGCAATTACAAATATACTCTCCCGCAAAAGCCCTGTATCGTAAAGAAGGGATATCGCATGACGCAGCCCATTGATTTTCTTAAGATCCTCCTGCGTCATGGTTCTGCTTCTACGCACATAATACGGCGGATGTCTATCGTATTGTAAACCTAGACGACGGGCATGGAGACGTAGAAATGTTCCCGGCAGGAGCATCAGTTTCATAATTACTATCTGGGGAGGTTTACATATAAAAAGCCAGTCGATCGATTTTTTTACTTTGGAATAGGTATGTCCGGGAAGGGCATCAATAATCTGCAGTTGATAAGGCAGGTTTTCTTTATTCAAGCGCATTATATTTTTTTTAAACGCGCCTTTGTCAAACTGCCGGTTCGCAATTCTTAAAGTGTGCCTATCAGTACTCTGGATTCCTATTTCAATAAAAGTTGCATTTGCCTGCTTAAGCAGGCGGGCCATCTCTTCATCCAGTAACTCTGCCCTTAATTCCACATGCAGCCTTGAACGCCTGTTGTACCTTTTAAAAATACGCAAAATGTCCTTTGCCCTTTTTCGGTTAATATTAAAAGTTGGATCCATAAGATACACTTCCGGGGGGGCTTGAGCGAGGATACAGCGTAGTTCGCACTCGGTCCGCTTAAGTGAAAAAAATCTGAGCTTCGGAAAATCCTTGTGGTAATAACAGTAATGGCAGCGATAAAAGCACCCTCTCATAGTTTCGGCGGGGAGGATGTCATTTTTCTCACCCTTGATTATGCCCTCTAAGTAAGGAGATGGTATTGAATCGAGGTCTGCGAGCGCAGGCCTTTCAGGATTAACGCGTATGCGCTTTGAGCTGGTGCGGTAGGTTATGCCACGCACACAAGACAACGGCATACGCCCACCGATAATGCTCTGCAGCAGCTCAAGAAACGTTTCTTCTCCTTCTCCCCTGACTACGATATCGACGGCTTTTTCTTGGCGCAAAAGCGGCACTGACCGCACAGAAACTTCAGGGCCTCCGACTATAATTTTGACAAAAGGGTCTCTTCTTTTTATAAAATGGGCAATTGCAAGGATCTTCGTCACATTCCATACATAGCAGGAAAACCCCACTATTGCAGGGTTTCTACGTAATAACGTTTCTCCTGCCCCCTCTACAGACAGGCGCGCCGGAAACACCTCTACGATAATGGGAATCCTAGGCAACGCAGCCGGCATATGTTTTGAGCAGTAGGCTTTTAGATAATAAAGCCCCAACTGCACATCCTTACAGTTGTAAGGAGACAGTGTAGATAAAAATACGGTCTTGCTCATAATGTCTTTAATAGTAATCAGGTGGAAATGTAAGAAAGGCCCTGAATAACCTGGAGAGGGATGCGTTCTATGTAATTATTCTCGACTTTGCTGCAGCAAAGAGAATACATGCTGGGTAATTTTGGTTCTGTCGGTATCGCTTATTTCAAGAAACTCTATTCCCGCATCAAACCTGGTTCTTTTATCATTGGCAACTACGATCTCGCTTCTCCAGGCCACCCTGCCTATGGCTTTGATTGGATCTACATCGGCAGGGAGATAAAATTTTAATTCTAGTATTGAATCAGGCTGGATGTCTTCATAGAGAATGAGGCATATGCCTCCGGCGCTGATATTTTTTGACTGCGTCTTGGCAGCTTCTTCGCCGCGTATAACCGCATACTCAACCTGGATATTAAGGTTTAGGCGTGGGTACCTTCTGCGTTCTTTATCGATGTGTCCTTCTGTATTCATATTATTTCAACGGTTTTAAGACGTACTCTGATATCTTCTGCTGGTCTTCTTCGCTGATTTCCGTAAACTCTATCCCCAGGTCGAAGCGATCCGCGTGGGGTAGCTGAAACGCCGAGGGGTTTCTCCAAACCACCCTGCCTTGCGTAAGAATCGGGTCATTGTAGCTGGGCAGATATATCTTAAGAAGCAAAATAGTTCCTATCTCTATTTTCTCGTTTACAATAATGGAAATGCCTCCTGCGCCTACGTCTTTTGTAAAAGCCGACTGTGGGAGGGCGTCTTTCTCTGCAAAGGCATATTCAATAACCGCAGCGCGTAACCTTGGGTAACGCCGCCTCTCAACCCCCGCATAGCTGTTTTCTGCGCTTTCCATTAGCTTTAGTGTATTTTCTTTAAAACCAACTGTCAAGTAAATTTTGGCAAAGACGAGTCTGTATGAGGGCTATGGCTGCCCGGCCTCAGAACGTTTTCTTTGCGACCCGGGAAGAGGCGAATTAAACAAGTACCCGAGCGCAGCTGCTTTCTCGTAATAGCTAGTCGCTATAAGTAGGTCCCCAACCGCATAATAGGCGTTGGCTAGCTTTGCATAGGCAAGCGCATTATCCGGATGAGATACTAGCGCCTTTTCATACGCCTTGATCGCTTGGCCATAGTTGCCCATGTTTTCGTAGGCAATACCCAAGTTAATGTATGCGCCGGTAAAAGAGGGATTGATTTCTAACGCCTTCTCGTATGCAATCACCGCATCTTCAAACTTGCCTAGTTCTCGATACGTGCTTCCTAGATTACCGTATAGCCGGGCACTATGAGGATTATAGTGTATGGTCCTTTTGTAAAAAACAATCGGGTGGCTCCAATATTCATTCTGTTGAAGAGTAAGAAGAGAATGAAGTACAACAAGAACGAGCAGGGATATGACTATAACTGCCCTCGAGCGTACAATGGCGTATGCCTTGTAAAAGATATCCGCAATGATAATGAATATTCCCATCGAAGGAAGGTAGAGCCAGTGTTCAGCCATATAGGCATTAACCGGGAAAAGGTTCAATGACGGCAGGAGCCAGAGTAAGAACCATCCCAGGGAAAATACGATGAGCTTACTTGAATTCCTTTTGTGGTATATAGTATGTAGTATGGCTCCAAATAAAAAAATACCCAGCAAGGCCTTCGCTTGGCGCAAAGTAAAAAACATGTTGCCGTATTCCATATGCAAATCCGAAGGCACAAACAATAGGCGCAGGTAATTGGTAAGCGCAACGAATGCGCCAGGCAGCCTCTCTATCAGCGTCGAAGTGGCAGGATCGGGTAAAAAAGGCTTTAAAATGGTATAGCGTAATACTACATAGCCAAAGCTGATCAAAAAAGGCAAAATAAGCGGCTTTAGGCGATATTTGATTTTAAACACATAGTGATACCAGAGCAGTAAAAGCGGAAATATTATGCTTATTTCCCTCGATAAAAGAGCAAAGATAAAACTAAAAAGCATAAGCACATAGTCCAAGCGGCGAGCTCGTTGCGTGTATTTTAAATAGGCAACAAACGAGAGTAAAATAAAAAATGCGGCAAGGGGGTCTGACCTTCCGGCAATATAGGTAACTGCTTCGGTATGGACAGGATGTACTAAAAAAAGGATTGAAGCAATAAAAGAAAGCAGTGTGCTGCCGAAAAGAAGCAGCGCGCACCAGTAAAAGGCATACGCGGCCAGGATGTGGAGGGAAATGTTAAAAAGATGGTAAGACTGTACCTCCAGGCCAGAGAAGGCATAATTCAGCATGTAGGTACACGTCTGTAAGGGCCGCCAGAAACCGATTTTCTTTCCGCTGCCGGTCCCTACGTCTTCGGTAAAAACTTTTCCCAGAAAAGACCAGTCTTTGATGTGATCGTTGTTGCGGACAAGAAAATAATCGTCCCAGACAAAATAATTATGAAGGGAATTGCCGTAGATTGAGAAACCGATTATTACAATGCAGGCGAACGCAAGAAAATGGCGGGATTGCACATGAGGAATTCTCTTTTTCTCTGATTGTGCCGTCTGCTCCATGTCATTCTCGATGCCTTTTACCTATGTGATTACAGCAAAAGATATACCAGCAGGGAAAAAGAAACCAGAATAAGCAACAATCCCATTACTTTGGTATTACGGATTTCCTTCGGCATAGACACAGGTTCAATTTTCCAGTTAATCTTAAGATAAAACTTCCTCTGGATCTCAATGGTAGAAGCCGGATGTAAGAATACAAATACACCCAAGAGCAGGCCCAGGACCGCAACGACGGCAAAAACCAAAGCAATTCTATAATAACCCATGGTTTTTATGACTGCATTAATGCCAGGGCTTCGGCGCGGGTCTTCTCATTGTCCTTAAATACCCCCCTGACAGCGGAGGTAACCGTGAGTGTGCCGGGCTTTTTGACTCCGCGAAACGACATGCATAAATGCTCCGCTTCAATTACCACCATACACCCCTGAGGTTTCAGTTTTGACATAATAATTTCCGCGACCTGGGTAGTAAGGCGCTCCTGTATCTGCGGACGCTTGGCAAGGATATCAACCACGCGGGCAAGTTTGCTTAATCCGGTTACCCTGCCACCCTTGGGGATATAGGCGACATGCGCCTTCCCTATAAAAGGAAGGAGGTGGTGCTCACAGACGCTATAGAGGGGAATGCCTTTTAACAAAACTATTTCGTTGTATTTCTGGTCTAAGATAACCTCCAGCTCTTTCTCGGGGTCGCTCCTCATGCCGGAAAAAATCTCTTCATACATCTGGGCTACTCGCCTGGGAGTTTCCCGTAAGTCCTTTTTGCGGGGGTCTTCGCCAATGCCAATGAGTATATCCCTCACCGCTTTTTCGATTTTTTTCTTATCCATATAGTCTCCTATTTGCCTATGCAGAATTTACTGAAGATAGTATCCAGCAATTCTTCAGAAAAACTTTTACCGACTATTGCATCAAGATGCCCCAGTGCGCCTTTGACGTCTTCGGCGACAAATTCAGGTGGCAGATTATTATCTAATGAATTAACTGCCTGGACAATACTTTTTTTTGCTGCGGAAAGCGAGCGGATATGCCTTATATTGCTAACCATAGAAGGCTCCTGCGCCTCTACTATTCCCCCGCCTATCGATTCCTTGATCGCTTCTTCCAGCGCGCGGATGTTCTGGTGTTTCTTCGCGGAGATCTCTACGATAACAGAAAAGTGCTTTTTGATGCCCTGTGTTTCGATTTTTCGCGGAAGGTCAATCTTATTAATAACAGCTACCGTCTTCTTACGTTTCAGTTTCTTCATCAGCATCTCGTCGTCTTTCGAGGTCCTTTTGTTGCCGTCAAAAACCAAAAGCACAAGGTCTGCCGAAGCAAGGCAGTGTTTCGTACGCTGAACAGCCTTTTTCTCCACCAGATCTCTAGGCTCAATGATGCCGGCTGTGTCAATGATATGTATGGGGATTCCCTGTATGTCTATTGTTTCATCAATGGCATCGCGGGTGGTACCAGCAACAGGCGTTACAATGGCGCGTTCTTCTTGTAGAAGCATGTTTAAGAGGGATGATTTGCCGACATTCGGTTTACCACAAATGACTACGTTGATGCCCTCGCGCAGAATCCTTCCCTGGCTCGCCGTTGACAGAATCGCATCGAGCTGCCGGCATGCCTGTTTAAGATTCTTTGCAACTTCATCACAATGACTATCCTGCGGCTCTTCTTCGGGGAAATCGATACTCGCCTCAATCACGGAAAGGATGCCTAAAAGGGCATTTCTTATGTAGTTGATATTCAAAGACAATGCGCCTCGCAATTGGCGCACGCCCTGCCTTAATGCCGCGTCGGTCCTTGCGCTAATTATATCCGACACTGCTTCTGCCTGGGATAAATCTAGTTTTCCGCTCAAGAAAGCCCGCCTGGTAAATTCGCCCGGCTCAGCAAGGCGGCAACTATAAGAAAGAACCAAGTCTAGTACTGCGCGCAATCCCAGAATACTGCCGTGACAACTTATCTCAACGCAATCTTCTCCCGTATAGCTCTTTGGGGCGCGAAACACTGTTAAGAGTACCTCGTCTATTATTGCGGCGCCCTGGTTCTTTGCAATCCAGCCGTGGTAAGCGGTATGACTCCTGCATTCAGAGGGTTTCTTTCCGCCGGGAGAAAGGAAAATAGTATCCGCGATAGAAAGTGCATCTTTTCCGCTGATTCTGATAACGCCAATCCCGGATTCGCCGAGCGGCGTGATGATAGCTGCAATAGTTTCCTGTAGTGTCAAATCAGACATGGTATATTTTCTTTTTTAAGGCGCCGGACAGGCGTTGTTTCCTTGTATCAAGGAAACAACGCCTGAATTCACCCGCTACAAATAAAGACCCTGTTACTAACACAAGGTCGTCCTTGCCGGCCATCGCCTCAGCAAGTAGCATTGCGCCTTTTATATCCTCAGCGATAAAGCGCTTTTTGCCAACAAAATAGCCATAAAGCTGTTGTGGTGCGGCCGCCCGGGGAGTGTGAGCCCTAGTTAAAATGACCGTATCAGCCAAATTACTTAGCTCTCTACAGATTCCCGCCTTGTCTTTATCTCGCGAAATGCCCAACACCAGAATCAAGTTTTTATACCTGAAATTTTCCCTGACTGCCTTTTTTAATGCCCAAGCAGAAGCCATATTCTGGGCACCGTCTATTACAAACAAGGGTTTTTTTGCAAGCACCTCGCATCTGCCTGGCCAAAGCGTATCGCAAAGACCTTTTCGTATAGCACCTTTGCGTATCTTGACACAAGAATACCTCAGCCCTTCAATAACACCTATAGCGACCGAGGCGTTGATACGTTGATGGACCCCCAAGAGTTTGATTTTCAAATGCGGATACTCATTGAATAACCCTTTCACGCTGAAGGCCTTGCCGTTTTCCTTGCAACGGATATCTCTTCCCACTTCGAATAACTGCGCACCCGTCTGCCTGCATCTGCGCCGTATGACGCTGGCTGCTTCTTTGTCTTGCGGCGCGCTTATCACAATTACGCCTGCGGACTTTATTATCCCGGCCTTCTCCTTTGCAATCTCTGCTAACGTATTCCCTAATTGCCGGATATGCTCATAACTTATGGGAGTGATCGCGCATACCAAAGGATCCATTACGTTAGTCGCATCAAGCCTTCCTCCAAGACCTGTCTCTAATACCGCGATATCGACTTTTCTTTCTTTAAAATACAAAAAAGCCAAAGAGGTATATACCTCAAAAAATGAAAGAGGGCCATATTTAGAAATTCGGCAATATTTCTCGACCGCGGGCTTCAATTGCGATGAAAGGCGGGCTAACGCGCTCTTCGTAATCATTCCCTCGAATTCCTGGCCTAAGGATGCGGGCTGCGTACGCGCAGATAAAACCCTTATCCGTTCCCTGAAATCCGACAAATGCGGCGAGGTATATAAGCCTACACGGTACCCGCTCGCGCGTAACATAAAAGCAATGAACGCAGATGTTGAGCCTTTACCTTTTGTGCCGGCAATGTGTATGCCGCGCAACGCGCGGTGAGGGTTATCTATGGTAGCCAAGAAATCCCTGATGCGCTCCAGCTTCACTGACCTTTTATAAGGATAGCAAGGGATCTTTTCGTAGTTAATGAAAGTTTCTAGATACGCGGCTGCTTCGCGGTAGGACATCATCATGCATCTCGTTACTATCGTTAAGGAAATTAACGGATATAACGAACCGAATGGGCTGAACGTTTAGTGTTTGAAGTGGCGGATGCCGGTAAAGACCATTGCAATACCGTATCTATCGCAAGTCTTGATAATTTCATCGTCAGCTATAGAGCCGCCGGGTTGGATTATCGCCTTTGCACCAGCGCGCACCGCTTCTCTCACCGCATCCGGCTTAGGAAAAAATCCATCGGAAGTAAGGCAGGAATTTTTAGCACGAGCGCCGGCTTTACGTTTTGCGATGGAAACAGAATCTACCCTGGACATCTGACCTGCGCCTATACCCACAGTCTTGGTAGCCTGAGTAAGCACTATCGCATTAGATTTTACATGCTTGGCAACCTTCCAGCCGAATACGAGGCTTTCCAGTTGTTTCTTGGTAGGTTTTTTCTTAGTCGGGATCTTTAAGTCTCCCCTGCTCAGGCAGGCCATATCTTTATCCTGCAGGAGAAGCCCGCCGCTTACACGCTTGAATTCCGCCTCTTCGACCGGCTCTATCTCATTTAATTTCACGACGCGCAGATTCTTTTTCGCTTTAAATAATTCGACGGCTTTCTTCTGGTACTCCGGGGCGATAATACACTCCCTGAAGCCGCTCTCAAGAATCAGTTTGGCGGTCTCAAAATCAACTCTCCTATTCAACGCCACAATCCCGCCGAATGACGAGAGCTCATCGCACTTCCAGGCATGGTAATAGGCCTTTTTAAGCACGCCGTCTTCTGCTACGCCGCAGGGGTTAGTATGTTTGATAATCGCCGCAGCCGGACCTTCGAATTCTTTCACCAATTCCCACGCTGAATGTAGGTCTAAGATATTATTGAACGAAAGTTCTTTGCCCTGCAACTGCGTCAAATTGACCAACCCTTTGACTTGCCCCTTCTCCCGGTAGAGTGCGGCTTTTTGGTGCGGGTTTTCTCCGTAACGCAGTTCCTGCATTTTTTCAAAATGCAGCTTGAGCTCAGCAGGCCATTTATCGGCAGAGGTTCCTTCTCGGCCGCGGATAGATGATTTTAGGTACCGACTGATTGCGCCGTCGTAACGGCTCGTGCACTCAAACACCTCTTGTGCCAAATCGCGCATCAATACCTCCGATACGCTTCCACTGTATTTACGTAATTCTTCGATAACGCCGGAGTACTGGGAAGGGCTTGAAAGTACGCAGACCGACCGGTGATTCTTAGCCGCAGAGCGCAGCATCGAAGGGCCCCCGATGTCGATGTTCTCGATTGCTTCTTCAATCGTAACTCCCGGCTTTTCAATTGTTTTCTCGAACGGATAAAGATTGACCACCACCATATCGATAAGACCTATTCCCTGGTCTTTCAGGCTCTGCAGGTGCCGGGAATTTTCCCTGAGTGCAAGCAATCCGCCGTGAATCTTAGGATGTAAGGTCTTTACCCTACCGTCGAGCATTTCCGGAAAACCGGTATATTCCGAAACCTCCTTTACGGTAATATTATTTTCGCGCAGCAATTTTGCCGTGCCACCCGTGGAAAGAATTTCTACTTCCCTTTTTTTTAACTCCTGGCATAATTCCACGATACCGGTTTTATCGAAAACGCTGATAAGCGCGCGCGTAATCTTTACCATTCTTTTGCTCTCCTGTTGCTCCTTATTTGTTAAAGCGAAAATTCGCTAAATCCGCATCCTGCATGACATACTCTTTTTGCTCCAGACGTAATTTTCCTGCCTGCTTAGCCGGGACCTCCCCACCTGAACGGATAAAATCATCGTAACTGATAATCTCGGCACGTATAAAACCTTTCTGGATATCCGAATGAATTACCCCGGCAGCCTCCCAGGCAGTAGCGCCTTTCTTGATCAACCACGACCGAGATTCTTTTTCTCCCGTGGTCAAGAAATTGATAAAACCTCCTTCGTGCAACGTCTTGAATAGGGCCGCATTATAATCAGGCTGCTCCTGCGGCACCAAGAGGGTTATCGGCCTATTGGTCAGAAGCCCGTACCCGCAAAGCTGCCGTTTTTCTTCGGCATTCAAAACGCTTGTGAAAATACAATGTTCATTCTCGAGTACGGTTTTCAATTTCCCTAACACTGTTTTCTCTGAATCATCCGAGACGCGGGTTAATCTGTTTTCTACAAACTCCAGGTCTTTTAAGATAAGATCAGTCAGAGAATCCTTGCGTACTAAAAGTGCGTCCGCATCCAAAAGAGTGGCTTCTGGAATTATCTCGACTTGGCAATAGGTCTTTTTCTTTGATTTACTAAGCGTATACACTGCGTCGAGGCGCTCGTCTTTAATAGCACGCATGCCCACGGGGATATCAGAAATTGAAACAATTCCAATTTTCATGGCAAGGCCTTGATGTTGATGAATAAGGAAGAATTGTACAATGTTACTGCTCTTCCTGTTTCTTACTTTCTTGGTATTTGCTTATAATGGCCGAAGCTATTTTATGCGGGACCTCTTCATAATGAGAAAAACGCATACTATACGAGCCTCTGCCGCCGGTAAGCGAACGCAAATCGTTTGCGTAGGTAAACATCTCTGCCTGCGGAACCTGGGCTTTTACTACCTGTAATTTACCTTTTATGTCCATTCCCATGATCCGGCCGCGGCGGGAATTCACGTCTCCGGAAATCGCGCCTAGATAATCTTCGGGGATTGTAATATCCACGTCCATAATAGGCTCAAGCAGCACCGGCCCTGCCTCAAGTACGGCTTTTCTTAAAGCCATTGACCCGGCAATCTGAAAGGCCATATCCGAAGAATCAACTTCATGGTAAGAACCATCGAAGAGCGTCACCCGGATGTCTTCTATCGGATAACCGGCTACCGCGCCTTCAAGGCATGCCTGCGAAACACCCTTTTCCACCGAAGGGATGTAATTACGGGGGATGGCCCCGCCGAAAATCTTATCCACAAACTCAAGCCCCTTGCCCCGCCCAAGTGGAGCGGTCTCAATCCACACATCTCCATACTGACCCCGGCCGCCTGACTGGCGCTTAAACTTACCCTGGACTTTCGCACTCTTGGTAATCGTCTCTTTATACGACACTTTGGGGGTCCCTAAGTCAACTTCAACGCTGAACCGCTTCTTCATCCTTTCAACCATAACCGCAAGATGTAAATCTCCGAGCCCCGAAATAATTAATTCTTTTGTTTGAGAATCGTGGCTTATTTTGAAGGTCGGGTCTTCCGCAGCGAGCTTGCTTAAGGCGCCAGAGATTTTATCTTCGTCATGGCGAGATTTGGGCTTCACCGAGGCAGAGATGACCGGGTCAGGAAATACAATGGGGTCAAACAACACCTGGTCTTTTTCTTCACACAGCGAATCGGAAGTGCTCGCCTCTTTAAGTTTTGCAATCGCAACTATGTCGCCGCATATTGCTGATTCAATCGCCCGCTGCTCTTTGCCCTGCAAGAGGTAAATCGGGCCTATCCTTTCCTTAGCCGCTTTATTAGCGTTATAAAACCCGGTGTTTGCAGCCAAGGTACCGGCAAACACACGCAGAAGCGTTAATTGCCCTACATAAGGATCGGAAATGGTCTTAAAGACAAAAGCCTTAAAAGGCCCTCCTTCTTGCGGGACAACCTCTTTTGCCTCCTCGGGCTTAAGGGGGTTTTTTGCGTCTATGACCGGTCTTTCAAGGGGACTAGGCATATAGCGACATACTACTTCCAATAATTCAGATATTCCTTTGTCGGCCAATGCAGAACCAGCAAGGAGGGGAAATACCTTGCGCTTTATCACCGCATCTTTTAGGCCCTTTATCAATTCCTCCTGGGAGAGTTTCGTGCCTTCAAGGTATTTCTCAAGAAGCTTATCGTCGCTTTCGGCAATAATCTCAACGAGCTCTCCGGATTCAAACGAATCTACGCACACGGCCTTCTTGGAAAGCCGTTCTCTGATTTCCGAAATAATTTTGCTGACGCTTGTGCCTTCTTTGTCTATTTTATTGATAAATATACTACAGGGAAGATCGGCTTGCTCTAACAGCTGCCAGGCCCGCTCTGTACCGACCTCAACGCCGGCCGTTGCATCAATGACGACCACCGCGCCATCTACTGCCCTCACCCCCGAGATAACCTCACCGAAGAAATCCGCATAGCCGGGCGCATCGATAATCTGGATCCTGTTCTCTTTGTAATCGCAGTACAAAAGGCTTGAGTTAATGGAGCTTTTTCTCTCTATCTCGTCAGGGCTATAGTCGCTGACTGTCGTACCGTCGGTGACTGCTCCCTTGCGAGTGGTGGCCTTGCAGGCATACAGCAGTGCTTCTGAAAGGAAGGTTTTACCGGATTGGGCATGCCCCAGGAGGATGATATTTCTTTTATTCTTGGCGCTCATAGGCAATAATCTCCTTATGCTTTAAGAATAAAAACAAGGGAATATTATTATATACTAGTTGGAAAAACGGGTCAAGCAAAATGAGCCTGTCGCGCTCTTTTTAAAGAAAGGCTATTACTCTAGGTAGGCGTAGACCTTATTCTTGTAGTTGCGGATGACGTATTTGCCTTTTGCCTGAGAAAGAATATAGTTAGGCCCGATAGGTATCTTACCGCCTCCTCCGGGAGCATCAATGACATACACCGGAACCGCATAGCCTGAAGTATGGCCCCTGAGCTTCTCGATGATATTGATGCCTACGCTCACCGGAGTCCTGAAATGCTGTGTGCCCCGCACCAGATCACACTGGTATATGTAGTATGGCCTCACCCTTATTTTTAAAAGCTCATGCATAAGCCTGCGCATAATATAGGGCCTGTCGTTTATACCTGAAAGAAGTACCGTCTGGCTACCCAGGGGGAACCCGGCATCGGCAAGTAGACCACAGGCGCTCTTGGTACGTTTGGTAATCTCTTTCGGGTGATTGAAATGTATGCTTATCCACAGAGGGGCGTACTTCTTCAAAATAGCAATAAGATTATCAGTAATGCGCTGGGGCAGAGTTACCGGAATGCGCGTGCCAATACGCAAAAACTCTATATGCGGAATACTGCGCACCTTCTTGAGTAGCTCATCCAGGACCCCGTCCTCAAGTAATAAGGGATCCCCCCCGGAAATGAGCACGTCGCGGATCTTTTTGTTGGAGCGCAAATATTCAAGTGCCGCATCCCATTTATTCGAGTAATTTTCCGATTCCTGCACGTGGCCTACCAGCCTGCGCCTAGTACAATGCCGGCAATACATAGCGCATGATTCGGTTGCCAGCAGCAGTATGCGGTCAGGATAACGATGTACCAGGTGCGGGGCAGGAGAATTATTGTCTTCACCGCAAGGATCAACCATTTCATGGGGGCTCACCTTAAACTCTTGAGCGGTGGGGATACATTGACGCCTCATGGGACAGGTAGGGTCATCTGGGTCAGCCAGCGCGATCCAGTAAGGCGTCACCGTCATAGCCATCCTGCCTTTGGCATTTCTGATTCCTTGTTCTTCTTCTGGTGTAAGTTTTATTATCTGAGAAACCTGTTCAAGCTTACTAACGCGATTTTTCAGCTGCCAATGCCAATCTTCCCAATCCAGGGGATTGACATCCTTAAAAAGGCTTATCTGTTGATAATCGAGCGGCCTACGCGAAGGGCGAGCGGTTACCACGGACTCCTGTGTTGTTTTCTGATTCTCGGTAGCCAGCGGATTGCTATGCAGACTATTGCTCAATTTAACCCTTCCTTTCTGAGGCGCTCAACAATATCGCCTCTATAAGATCCTCGTATTTCATGCCTGCCGCATACGCCATTAAAGGAAAATTTGATTCTTTAGGATTAAGGCCGGGCAAAGGATTTATCTCCAACACGTAAGGGATATTCTCTTTGCTTAAACGGATATCCGTACGCGATATATCCTGGCATCCGACGGCACGATGGGTCCTTAAGGCAACGTCTTTTATCGTCTGCTCTGTCTCTTTATCGAGATCTGCGGGACAGTGGAAAGTGGGGGTAAGCCCCATCTCTGCATCTCCCTGGTATTCTTTCATCCTCCACGAATAAAAATATTCCCCGCTCTTTGCACACGTAGAGAAATCGATTTCAAGAATAGGCAGCACCGTTGTCTTGCCGTTTTCTAAGATGCCGACGGTCAGCTCCCTGCCCTCGATAAATTCCTCGACCAGTGCTTCATGTTTATAGAGCGTAATGACCTCTTTGATTTTGGCATAAAGGCCTTCGCGCGTCTGCACCACATTGGTAACATTAATTCCCTTCGCGGAGCCTTCACGGTTAGGCTTTACAATGAGGGGGAAGCGTAAGGCTGGATTGAGCGGTTCATTGCCTTTGACGAAAATCTGGAAAGGAGGAGTAGGGATATTGTCCGCCCTAAGGATTTTTTTGGTGATGCCTTTGTTAAGTGCGAGCGCTAACGCGACGGTGTTTGAGCCGGTATAGGGAATTTTTAAGAAATCGAGTATCGCCGGTATTTCCGATTCGCGCAGTCTGTTAGAGGTCCCTTCGGCGATATTGAATACCATGTCGGGCGCATGCTTTTTAAGACAGGTAAATATATCTCGCTGTGCAGCGTCGATAGAAATGACCGAGTGGCCTTTCGCGAAAAGGGCAGAAGCAATGGCCTTTATTGTTTCTTCGGAATCAAATTCGGAAAAATAATCCGGAGGCTTGCTTTCGTCTTCCTTTTTCAAATTGTAGGTAAGCGCTACTTTCATTTAATTGAGGTTATGCCTCTTAAGGGCGCTGTGTAATATCCTGCCGATTATCTCTTCATACGTAATGCCTATCGCCTTTGCCACCACCATGAATACGTCTTCGGTAGACAAAGAAGGAAGGGGATTAATTTCGAGCGCATAGGGCTTACCGTTTTCGTCAACCCTGAAATCCACCCTCCCGAAATCCCTGCATTCAACAGTATCGTATACCTTCAAGGCAATCTCAGACAATTCTTTCTTCAGCTCCTGGCTGATACGCGCAGGACAGATATACTCCAATCTGTCTGAAACAATGCGTTCAAATGTATAAAACTTATCATGGAGTTTATATTTGCCGTCGATCTTGATGTGTACCGGAGGCAGCACTTCAGGCGGGTCATTACCTATCAGGGCGACTGTCAGCTCTTCCCCGCGGATGAATTCTTCTACGAGCGCGGGCTGTTTGTAAGTAGTGATGATGTATTCTGCCTGCTTCTTAAGTTCATCTATGCTTTCGACCCGGGAAGACTCGCTTAGGCCCTTTGAGGAACCCTCAAAGCGCGGTTTTACAATCAAAGGGAATTTAAGATGATCGATGTGTAAATGATTTTCCGAGATATTCTTGATCTCAAAAAATTTCGGAGTGGGTATTCCTTCGGCGATAAAGATCTTTTTTGCCATGATTTTATCGAGGGTTACTCCCAGCGTAAGCGCATCCGCGCCCACGAAAGGGATGCCCCGCATCTCAAGCAACATAGGAACTTGCGATTCGCGGTTCCTTCCGGAAATCCCCTCCGAGATATTAAAGACTATATCCACGTTTAGGGTATCCACCTTTTCCAAGAGGCTCTCAACATTTCCGATACGTTTTATCTTAAAGCCCTGGGATTCTATGGCGCGAGCGATTACATCGATAGTAGAGGGATGGTCGAATTCCGCGGCGGCATCAGGCGGGTCATCGTCTCTGAACTTATAATCTGTCTTTAAATCGTATGTTAATCCTATGGTTTTCATATCAACTTAAAAAAATAGGCTCCTTTTGAATCAAGAGCCCTTTAGAATACTTCCTACTTTTTCAATTTAAATTTTCAACCTCCGTCCCTTATTTTATTTACTTGTATCATACTGTATATACTATATATTGTCAAGATTTTTTTATAAAAATTTACGACAGAAATGTGAATTTTCCCGACGGGTGAATGCTTTTTTGAAAAAAACTGCCTTTATTGCTGCCGGTTCAAGAAAATTATTATTTTTTTTGCCTTTTTACCGAGAAAGTAACGTTGCCCCAGCTGGCGAGATTGTCTCTGGTTATTATCACCACGCCCTTGATGCCTTTAATCGAGCGCGCAAAGGCAACGGCTTTGGATAAATCTTGTTTAGGGCAGACAAGGTTTGCGCACGCCGTGGCAACTGCGTCAGCTAATGCGGCGTTCTTTGAGATGACGGCAACGCTATCGGCACAACCAAAACTCAAGGAATGACCTACTGTCCCGGATGAGGCGCATATGCCTTCAGGCGTATCTGCGGGGCGCACCTTAAGCGCAATGCTGCCTGAGAAACGCGATACCCCTGCATAGAAGCCGATGAGGCGAGGTTTTTTTATTTTTAAGAAAATGTCTCCGCCGTTTTCGACAATAACCTCTTGGTGCCCCCTCCTTAACAAATCTTTTCCCACGGCTTCAGCAATCGCACCGGCAACTGCAGCCATGGGGCCCACATTTGCCTTCTTTGCCTGCGCCGCCATATTTTTTACGATAGGGGGCGCGCGCAACTCCACCTCAACGGGCCTTAATGACTCGAGGAACCGCCTGTCTTTGGCTATATAGCCTTCGATCTGCCGGCGGTACAATCGTACCCTCTTTTCGATAAATAACGGATCAGCTGCCGTATCACAATAGACTGCCAGATCTGTCTCTTGCACAATCACGTGCGTTTTTTTAAGTTTTCCGGTGCGAACCCAATCTCTGTAAATGCGTTTTTGATACCTGCGCGTCTTCATTGCGGAAAATTCCTCACGTTATACCACACTCAGCAAGGTCTTTCTCTAGTTGTGCAAGCCCCTTATACACATATGCGCGCATGCCCAGGGCGCGGGCTGCATTAATCAATTCAATCCTGTCGTCAACATAAAACGCCTCCTGCGGGAGTGCGCCCGAAGCTCTCAGCGCAGCCTGGTATATCTGGGGTTTCGGCTTAACCGCGCCGATCGCACAAGAAGTAATGAGAAAATCAAACGCATCGAATACGCAAATGGCGTGTTGTAAAAACTCAAAGTGCAGGATGTTAATATTAGAAATAAGCCCTACCTGGTACTTATTCTTTAGCTGGCGTACCAAGGAATATACCAGGCGGTTTTCTTCGGTCTGAAAAAAGATATCGTTGTAAATCCGCAAGAATGCAGCGTAGCTCATAGATACCCCGACTACTTCCTTTACCTTCGCGAAGAATTCCTCGGGAGAAATCTTGCTTTCTTCAAATAGTTGGGTAAGCCCTGAATCAAAAAAGAGGGAATAAATCTCGGGAGGGCTTTTGCCGCTTAAGGGAACAAGCTTTTTTACTGCAATCCAGTGGTCAAAATTTACGAGTACGTTGCCAAGGTCAAAGAGCAACGCCTTTATTCCGGTGCCGCTCAATTATTTTTTTCCTTCTTTTTCTTGAACAGATCAAGAAAGCGGTCTTCGTATTCCTTATAGACATTCCACTTGTCTAATTCAGACTTGAGCTCATTCGCCTTGGAGATATCTTGCCTTGCCTGTATAAAGAGTTTGTCAATTTTTTCTTTTATCGAACTAGGCAGCCGCGTAAGCTGGCTTAATGATTTTTTTATCTTCTCGATTTCTTCCTCGCCGATCGGGCCAGGCGCAGGACCAACCTTTAGGTACTCAAGAAGATTGTTAATCTGGTTTTCGATAAGATGTTCCTGCCCGGTGAGTTCGGTAAAATCCATCGGTATGCGCGCGATCGCGGAAAATACCTCAAGCACTGCGCGAGATGCCTTGGGGTTTTCAATCTGAATCGTATATAACGGGATTTCGCCTAAAAGACAAAATCCTTCGAATCCTTCCTTTTTGGCTAATCCCAGAAAGAGACCGTTTAAGCCGCTTACCTGGCCCTCAGGCAGAAGCTGAAGGTTGTATTTTTTTAAAAATGTATTAACCTGCTCGGAAGAAGAGGCATACCATACCTGCGGCGACTGCGTGTGATCTATCGCCTGGGGCATTGCCGCAAAACTAACCACGCGCTCCACCTTCATGGCCTTGGCCAGAAGGAGTATCTCTTTACAATACTCCTGCGCCTTAGCCAAATCCGGCTGGGCATTACTGACAAAAATGATAATATCATGTGCCGTATCTTTATTTTTCCAGAAGTAAAATTTGCTGAACGGCAGCTCTGGAAGCTCAAAAACTCCCCTTTGTACGACGACGTCTGTCAGATAGAAGAAGTCTGCGGGGGGTATTGAAGCGAATTCTTCAGCCTTAAGCGTATCTATAAGATACATTGCTGCCTTGAATGCAACTTCTCCCATGCCCGGCCAAGCAACAATAAGATAAGGACTTTTAAGCCGCGGTTTCTTATGATACGCAATTCCTTCCATTGATGGCTACTCCTCTTTTGTGGCGTTATAATGTGTAAGAAACTCTACCAGTGCCTCTGCGCCCTTGTAAAGCCAAGAGAGGCGCGCATACTCGTCAGCGATATGGGCACATGCCTCAGCGCCGAACCCGGTTGCGACCGCAGGGATCCCTTTATCCTGAAAAAAGGTTATCACTGTAGCGCCCTCAGACCCTCTGATATGCGGACGTATATGGCACTTCTTCATCGCCGCCACCAAAGACGCAACGAGGGGATGACCCGTATCAATACAGTAAGGTTTCTGGATCCCCTCAATTTCAACTTTGAATTTCCAGGCATGCCTACGCAGCATCGCTTTCAGGTCGCGCAGTATCTTCTGTTGCGACATCTGAGGCAAAAACCTATAATCAAGCTCAAACTCGCACCAATCTGCGACTATATTCACTTTATCCCCGCCCCTGATGGTGCCGATATTCACCGTCGGGCATTTCAGCAATGGACTCCTGCGGTACTCAAACCTGTATCGCTTGACTTCGTCCAGAACGCGCAACGACATATCAATCGCATTCTTGCCCCGATAGGGATACGCGCCGTGCGCCCTTTTTCCCTGCACCTTGACTTTGAGATGCACCAAGCCTTTCTGGGTAACAATGATATCAAAGTCGCTGGCATCCAGCACTACCGCAGCAGAAGGCGCGAGGATCCCCTTTTTAAGCAACGGAATAAGTCCTTGTTCGGAACCGCTCTCTTCATCAGCGGTCGCCGCAAAAATCAGGGTATATGGCAATACCGTGTTCTCTTCAGTTAGGCTCTGAAGCGCTTCAAGCAAAGATGCAAGATTGCCCTTACAATCGGTCGCGCCCAATCCATAGATCTTGTCTTTGCAAAGCTTCCCGGAAAAAGGACCGTGCCTCCAGTTCTTGCCCGCAGGCACAGTATCCAGGTGCGGCGTAATAAGTAATGAATGCTGCTTATTTTCCCCTCCCCAGACCGCTACTACGTTACTGCGCCTTTTTTTGAATTCATAGACGCGCGCCTCCATGCCTATTTTTTCAAGATACGCTTTGACAAAAAGGGCGATTTCGCGCTCGTCGCCCGGAGGGTTCTGGGAATCAAGCTTAATGAGCTGCCTGATAAGCCTCAGCAATCGTTCTTTACGTACCATGTATGGCCCCCTACCTTGCGCACTGTGCGCAGTTATGGCTTACACAACTGCTGCAGCCTGAAGAAGCGCTGCTGCTGCCGGGCTTGCCTTTTGAAACAAATGCAAAAGATGAGAGGATTTTTTTTACGGTTTTGGCCTGACATCGGGGACAGGCCGCCTGTTCGTGACTTTGACGCAGGAGATGTTCAAATTGCGCGCCGCAGCCCTGGCATATGAATTCGTATATAGGCATTTTAAAATGTCTGGCTGACCCCGAACCATACATGAGGTTCTTCTTTATGCGCAGGTACAGCCTGCGCCACATCTATTCTAACGACCAGCTTTTCCAGAAAACCCACGAGGTCAAAATGGAACCGCAGGCCCACTCCGATATCCTTCTTAAAGCGGCTGCCGTCAAAATCACTGTCCCATGCCTTGCCGATATCAAAGAAACCGACTGCCTGGACCGTATGTAGGCAGAATATATTATCTAAGAAATAAAGTTTTGAATCGGATGCCAGGGGTGCGCGGTATTCAAGGCTCCCCAAAACCATGTGCGCGCCTTCGACGGTCTTAAAACTAAACCCCCGTAATCCTTCTGGCCCGCCAAGCTGAAAAAGTTTTTTGTCCGAGGGTTCTCCCCAACCGGTTTTTACCCGTGTAGCTATTTTATGCTGGGAGCGCGGAATAAGCAAATGATAATTCACCATATCCAGGCTCGTGCGCCAGAATGCGCTGTGCCCGCCAAGAAAATGACCGGCAATTTCCTGCGTAGGAATAATCTTCCATCCGCAGACCGGGTCTGCGTACGGGCCGTAGCGACCAAAAGAGCCGGTAACGCCGATTATCGCTTCATCCCTCTTAAGATAATGCAGTTGATCCGCATTTTCCTGGCCGGCTAGTCCCGCAGCGCTTTCCAATTTTTTGTCGCGCATAAGATAAAAAGTCACGTGGTCATTGAGGTCGAGTAATCCGTAACTGGCAGGCCATAATTCTTTTCTCAGGTAAAGCTTGCCGCCGCTTAGGTCGTTTTTCTCTTTGCTTGATTCATAATTAAAAAACTCAAAGCCTGCCGTGTATTGCTTATTGAATAAATGATTGAGTTCATAACTGAGTTTTGAGTCTACCGCAGAGCCTGCGGAATCATAGACGGAAGATATCCTGACAATCGCATCGTTTGGCTTCTGTACGGAAGATGCAAGCCCCAGCGATGAACCTCCCACGCTTGGCCCTGCAACGATGTGATACGAATCCGGCGACAAAAACACGGGTATCTCGTAAGCAAAATAATATAGGGGGACTGCCTTTACGCGAAGAGATGCCGGCCATGCGTTGTTCGTCCGGTCCAGGTCAAAGATGATTTTGTTGTCGGGATCGACCTGTATTTTCTTCACTTCGCTGTGTTTAAGCGGGATCGCCTCCGAAACGCCCTTGCCGTCCCAATACAACAGCTCCTCGGTGCCGTCCTTATACCACACCTTTACCTCTACCGGCATGCGGATCGAGCCGCGATTCTCAACTACCACAACATTTCTGCGCACGGATTTGATGGCAAGATCGCAAAACCTTTTCGTCTTAAGCCATTCATCAAAAAACCAGCGAAGGTCCTGTCCCGATTCTTCGTTAAAAATACGCATAAAATCATCGAGGCGGATATTTTTAAAGCGAAA
Organism: Candidatus Omnitrophota bacterium; assembly: GCA_003598135.1. GTDB lineage: Bacteria > Omnitrophota > Gorgyraeia > Gygaellales > Profunditerraquicolaceae > SURF-25. The sequence goes on along the minus strand of QZKA01000018.1, from coordinate 11,211 downwards.
CTCTTGCGTATAGCGTTTCATTGCCCTGGTAAATGCATCGTCGCCGATCAACTGCCTGAGCATTTCAAGTACCCCTGCCCCCTTTCCGTAGGTGATGGCAAATATTGAGGATGGTTCTTGAAAACTCGACAAATCGCTGATTACGGCAGAATCAAGGCCATGTGTTGCCATATACACATACCTGGCGATACTGGCCTGTCGGAAAGAAAAATTTGGGATAAACCAGTTAAACGGCCTTGACAACTCCATCACCTGCGCATTATAACCGTATTTATGTTCGAGGTACTGCAGCACCCAGAAAGAATTAACGCCTTCGTCGAGAAACATCTCCTTGTATTCATCGGAACCTACCATATTAAAAAACCACTGGTGGCCGGTTTCATGGGAAACGAGAAAATCAAAATATCGGTTAAGAAATTTCGGCAGCCGGAAGGCGCGCGTATCAATAAATACCTGGTTGGATGATTGCACTCCTCCGTAACCAAGAAAACTGGACACGATATTGAACTGGCGGTAAGGGTACTCTCCGAATCTTGCGGCATAGAAATGCATAAGGTCTCGCGCGTATTCTGCGGCCTGTGCTGCGCGTTGTTCATCACCTTGAAGGTAATATGTTTGTATTCGACAATGGCCAGCTTTGAGGGTGTGCACTTTAAAGCGCGCTGAAACGCCGAGGCTAAAATCTCTGACCGGATACTCTGTCTCAATAAAGAGGGTTTTGGTGCCGTCAGGATTATCGCGGCTTGATTGTACATGCCCCGTGGAAGCTACGACTTGGTCTCGGGGAAGAGTAAGTGTGACGCGGTAATGAGCTGCATTACTGAAGTAGGGTTGATGGTAGAGATAAAATGGGTAATTGTGCCAACCGCCCCCATCAACAACGCATGCGATCGGATACCAGCGCACCATTGTAATAATATCCTTATGCCAGCCAAACCTTCCGTAGGCATGGGGGATGTCTACCTGAAATAATATATCTATCTCTATTGATTCCTGCGGGTTAAGTTCCTTCTCTAAACTGACTTTCATGATTGTTTGGTCATTTCCTTCAAAGCGATACACAAGGCTTTTCCCTCCAGCGGCGATCGATTCAATTTTTAAATCACCGGCCTGAAATCCTTCGGGGAAAGGGTTGATTTTGAAGTAACCGGCATAGCGGTAAATAAACCTGACTTCCTCCTCGGTATATTTGCGGTGCGGATATACGTGAAAATAAATTTCCTTGAGCGGCTTAGAGGTAGGGTTGGTAAAGATAACTTTTTGGCGCGCGCTCACCGTATGCTGCGCGGGATCAAGGACGGCGGTAATATCGTAACGAAGGGGGTCTTGGGCAATGACGGGATGAATAAGGCATACACACAATACGGCTGCCTGCCAAGCGATAGCTATACTGTTTCTGGTTTCAGATATATTGCGCAAGCGGTTCTTCATTTAAACTGTTGCAAGGGACAACGCGCACACCGTGGATTCTTCTTACGGCAGAACTTTTTACCTACTTCGACCAAGAGCGCATGAAATTCATTAAATAATTGTACATTCCTTTTTAGGTTTTTCATAATCAAATTTTGAATGGCGTGGTAGTCTTCATCTCCTTTGATTAAGGAGTGCCTCGTAAATATTCTCCTGGTATACGCATCAACCACGAATACGGGCTTGCCCAGCGCGTATAAAAGTATCGAATCCGCTGTTTCGGGGCCGATCCCTTTCACCGATAGCAGCTGAAGCCGCAGGGTGTTGAGGCCTTGGGTACGCATCTTTCTTACGCTTCCGCGGTAACGGGTAAACAAAAACTTTAAAAAGCACTCAAGCCGCTCTGTTTTGATATTGTAATACCCGGCCGGACGGATCAGTCGAGTGAGCCTCTTGCGGGGGAGGGAATATAATGTGCGCGCAGTTATGGCCTTTGCTTCTTTAAGGTTGGATATCGCCTTGGCTACATTCTGCCAATTAGTATTCTGTGTAAGGATTGCGCCGATAATTACTTCAAAGGGCGTTTCAGCCGGCCACCAGCCTTGTGGTCCTAAAGAGGCGTAGAGCCTCTGATAGATTTTTTTAAAAACTGGTTTCATTCCTCAAGAGAAAGGGGATTGTAGCCGTAATAGGCAAAAAGGGCATACGCAGTCCCGGCGATAGAGCCGGTGGAAGAGCCCTTGGGCGTCGTCCATCCATGGCCAGTGTCCACAAAATCGCTACTGGCATAAGGCAGGCAGCCTTCGCCCTGGCCTGAAGGCGAAGGGCTTGAAATACTCATGCTCAATAGTTCCCCTATATAGGCATCGGCTTTTCTTAAATACTCCTTAGCAAAAGCGGCTCCCCCTTTTTTCTGATGGAACGCAGCCATTATCTTTAGCGTCACGATCATCTGCGCAGTCCATTCGGTGGAAACGACCCCTCCTCTTGCCAAATGTCTCTGCGGCGCAAAATCAAAACCTTTGACTCTTACCGTAGCTCCTCCGGGACGGACAAAAGAGACCTCTTTGGCGCAATTCTCTTCTGCAAACTCTATGATTTTATCGGGGTTCATGCCAAGCGACAAAAGCCTTTCCGGGCCGATCGCCGCAATCGACCAGGCATAGGTATCCGTGGCGATAGTAGCATCGCCTTTCCCCCGCAGGATAGGTATATCCGTTTTGTCATAGGTGTGCCGCGTAAGCCAGCGCAATACTTTTTCCGCGGCAAGGCGATACTCATCTTTGCCGGTAACTCTCGCAAGCATCGAGAAAAAAGCGAACGCATCAAGGTTGTGTTCCGTCGAATACCAGCGGACACTGGGCCCTCCGCGTATACCCTTGTCTTTATCTTCATTCTGCAGCGCAATAATACGCTGCGCAATCTCCTCGGCAAGACTAACAAAAGAGCTATCCTTGGCCTTTTGTGTGTACTGAAGCAATGCGATACCCAGCCAGATGTTCGGTCCGCTATGGACAGTGTATTCGGCGGAACTGCCGTCGGCAGCATAGTAGGCGTTGATAAAAAGACCGTCGATCCTCTTGGCTTTTACCGCAAAGAAATCAAGCAGTTTTTTTGCCTTCTGAAAATCTCCGAAATATACGTATGCCTGCGCAGCCAATGATTGATCATAGACAAAAGCCCAGTTTGCTAAATCTTTATCCCCCTCGAAACTCACCACCAGCCCGGTCCGCGGATTCTGGTGCAATGCAAGCCACTCGTACATCTTATCCAGGTTTGCCTTCGCAAGAAATGCCTTTTTCTCATCCAACACAAGCAATGCTTCACTGGCTTTATCAGCTTCGGTTTTAGATGCTGCCAGCTGTTCCTTTAGGCGCCCCTTCTCCTGATTTAATCGCGCAATGAGAGAATTGAGTTTTTCTATCTGCTGACCTGCTTTATGCTCGTTTGATTTTGCCATTTCCGCCACTTTCAACCTCTCTTCTTCTGCGTGCTCAATCCTTGACTGAAGCGTAGTAATCTCTATGGAGAACCTCTCCTTTTCGTCGCGTATCTGGCTGGCTCTTTGCTGCGCAGCAGCTGACTCTTGGTTCACCAGGACAAGCTGCTCAACGAGTTTCTTATTATTTGCAGAAAGTTTGAGGTTAAAATAGGCGTTCACGAAAAAACCGGCAGCCAAAGATAAAAGTATCACTACTGCTGCCGGTACAAATATTTTTTTTACCCGCACATAACGCATCAGGTGCGCGTATCCCGGGAAGTTAAGGCTCTCAAAGCGTAAGCCGATAAGATACTTCTCTGCATCCGTGCCGATGCGTTTCATCCAGGCTGCCTGCGCGTGGGTCACGATGGGCCGGCGGTAGAAAGACAGCTCTACCTCTATATATAGTTTTACTTTCCTCTCCCGGATCTGCGCGGACAAAGCAGGGTCGATAGTATTTACCTGAAGGCATATACCGCCCTTGCCGATATTGTTCGTAAAACCCTGCAGCCATCCCGACACATACTGGCCGTTACGAATATCCACGAGCTTAAACTGCACCGGCAACACCGAGTCTATTCTCGTATACTGCCGGCGTTCTTTATCGCTATAATACAGGTCTTTCATTCCTTTGTCCGCTCAAGGACTATTCTTTGCTTGATTTGTTTTGCCAGTTTTTCAAAAAATTGCTTGAACTGAGGATATTCCTGCGCAGAGACGGTTTCTTTTTTTAAGGTAAGGCGCTGGGTAAAGGTAAGGCTATCGCCCTCCTTTACATACTCGCAAGAATAGCCCAGCCACTGGCTATCTTCGGATACGTTACCGGGCATATAATGAACGGTGAATGTCCCGGGAATATTAAATACGAACTTTGTCTCAATGCTATCGAGGATCCGGAAATCAATCGGGTATCTGCGTTCTTCTTTTGATACCAGCGCGTTATCCAGGCTTGTCAGTTGAGGCATAATCCTTAAATCTCCTGCGGTAGTAAAATATTCAGGCCCCTCAAACCAATAGGCCAGTTCCAGCATCCGGTCAAGATCATTGAGGTTCTTGATATCGTACTTCTTTAATTTTGCGCCTATAGAAAATCCCTGGACCTTCTCTTGCAGTTGTTCGCGTATCAGGATGGGGGGCGTATAAAGCAACCAATGGCGTTGTGCCTGTTGGTAGACACCTGAGGTAAGGACCTTTTTTTCGGCGGTGAGCGTCTCATCGGGACGAAGGCGTACCATAAAATCGTGTTTCACCCAGTTATGGCCATGACCGAAAAGAGGGGTTTCCATGATGGCGTAACCGTCTTCTTTGAATACAAGGACTCTTCTTTTCTGGTCTGCTGCAGCGAGGTCCCCGAGAGGGCAGGTTTCGGCAGTAGGGTCAAGGAACACGACCTGCCCGCCCAACGCAACCGCGGCAATGCAATGATTAAACAGGGGTGCAGGAAAATCCTCATTAAGGTTATAGTAGTCTTTTGTACTAATAAGCACCGGAAAGCTTTCTAATCCCGCCTCTTTAAGCATCGTAACCAAGAGAATCGCCTGGTCTTTACAGTCGCCGTATTTATTTTTAAAAATATCGCTTGCCAAATGCGGCTCATACCCTGCCTGGCCGTACTCAACGGCTACGTAGCGTATTTCTTTGGCGCAGAAATTGTAAATACTCCTGGCCTTTGCTTCGTCCGATCCGGCCTTGGCTATCAACTCTTTTACTTTCTTGCGGATCGCATCGTCTGAGACGATCTTATCCTTTGCCAGTTTCCACCACCAATGGTAAATTTGCGACCAGTCAGAAAAACTGGAAACCAAAAACGTGGGGTTTATTTCGACTTCAGGGGGCATATTGGCTTCCGGAATAATCTGAGGGATATCTTTAAACTGCCACCGATAGACGGTCTGGCCGTTAGCTTCCCGCAGGTCGGGTTTGAGTTCGGCTTCAAAATCTTTATAGGCTTCATTTAAGGTCTTTAAATGGAGTGTTTTTGTTTTGGGGACGGCCAGCTCAAAACGGGCAGAAAGGATTGGGTCTTGCGTCTGTAAGGGATAACGCACGACAAAATCCTTATCATTGATCAGGCGGTTGCGCCGGACTTTAATCGTATACTCGATAGCTGCCCCGTCGCATATTTCCGGAAACGATATAATAAAAATCCGCGCATTGCTGTAAAGAGGGAAATTCAGATATTTGGATACGTCGCGCAGGTGACGGCTCCCTACCTCCACAAACGTGCCGTCCGGTTTTATAGTCCGCGCATATTCCAGCTCTACCTTCTCGTAGGTAGAATCGTAACCGACATGCACCTCAGAGTAAGATTCCTTGCCGCGCTCATTAAGAATCTTTATAAGGTAATGCAGCGCAAATGTCTGTGTATTGTCTTCGGTAACTTCAATCCTTTCGTCGCTTAACAATATCAATGCTCCTGCCTGAGGAAATTTCTCGGCAGGTGGGGTCTCTTGCAATAGTTGTGCGATAGTTCGGTCTCTGTCCCGGATGTGTAGGCCCTTGGCTTCCTTCTCGATAAGGCGGAGGCGTTGCGTTGCGAGGGGCGAAAATTCAGCAGAACTCACCTTGTTGTATAATTTAATCGCTTGGTCAAATAGATTGAGTTTTTCCGAAGCTAATCCGTAATAATAACGGTATTCGTCATCAACCGGCTCCTGCTTGCCGAATACCTCTAGCGCATCAGCAAAATCACCGGTGCGGTAATACGCGATAGCCAGCAGTTTTTTCGCAGCGGCAGCTTCGGCGTTCCTAAGTTCAGCTATCGCTCCCCTGAAGTCTCCGTGGTCATAATACAATCTGCCCAGCTCAAGACGAAGCGCCTCAGGAACCTTTGCCTGCGCAATCGCTTTCTGATAGTATACGACTGCGCGTCGGTAAGATACCTCTGCGTTTTTGCCGTGCATACGCGCCCGGGATAGCTCCGAATGCAACGCACACCCAGACAAGGCAAAAGACCAAAACAACGCGTATAGAATCTTCTGTATAAAAACGGTTTTTTTATGTGACACGGTCCCTTTTCTCATTTACCTGCCTTGACTATCTCTAAGCTGATAATATTGTCTACCCTGAATGTCCTCTCCTCGTTCCTTAAACAACAATGGCCTATCAGATACGCTCTACCTTTGTCGCGGGTGACCTCTTTAGGAACCACCTGGCGTTCTGAAAGCGCAACCATTGCATTTGAAAGATATTGTATCCTAATTGCAAGCCCCAAGTCAATTGCTTCCTGTATCTTGGCTATTTTCTGTCCATTCACCTCTTCCCAGAGTTCAGAATTAACCCCGAAAAGGCTCACCAGATGCAGTGTATCAAGGACGCCTTTTGGCTTAAGGCGCACGAGAAACTTCTCGAACACCTCAAGGGTAAGCTTCACATCGGAAAGCGCGCGATGCTCTTGCATGTGCGTTGCACCCATTTTCTCTGCAACAAACCACAGTGCGTAGCGCTCAAGCCCGGGCAACAACCTGCGCGCCATCCTAAGGATATCTACCACCATACTTTCTTTCGGAAGCACCAAGCCTAGCCTCTTCAATTCGCTGTTGATAAAACCTAGATCGAATGCCGCGTTGTAGGAACAGATGCAGGCGTCTTGTATAAAGGCAAGAAAGCGGGGCATTACGTCTTTGGCTTCGGGGGCATTTTGAAGCATCTGTGGCGTAATCCTATTGACCTCAAAGGCCGCATCCTGAATAGGCCTTTTCGGGTCAATGAATGTCTCAAACTGCGCAATTTCTTTTCCGGCCCTCCAGCGTATCGCTGCAAGCTCTACGATCCTGTCGCCTGCTTCCGGGTTTAATCCGGTGGTCTCGGTGTCGAATATAATAAACTCTGCTTCGTCTATTTTTTTATCCATGGTATCTGGTAACGATAAAACTCGGCGCGCATCGTAGAGGGCGATACGAAAACTTTACTCGCCTTAAGTTCTCGAGCCCCGAATCATCCATGATATTGATATACTCGTATTCTCTTAATTCCTGACATAATTGCCTAAAAATAAACTGGGCAAGGCCCTTATAATTCAAATTGGTTATTTCATATGCGATGCAGAGTATTTTCTGATTAAGCGGGAATGCAAAGGTAAAGGCCTCGATCCTGCCGCCTATCTTTACTACGCGCCCCACGCACTTAAAATGGCGGTAATCCTTAAGGAGCATGCGCAACGCAGAGTAATTATTTTTGAGCATCTCGCAATACAAAGGATCGGCATAGTCTTGCCGGCGATCTCGTGCCCATTTCTCATAAAGACACAGACACGCATCCTCTAACTCCCCCGCATACGCCAGGTACTCTACCTTGTCGGTATGGGAGGCGAAATAATTAACAGCCCAGCGTTTGGATTTAAAGGCATCGCCTTTTAAGCCCGCCAAATCAGTCCTTTTGCAGATAAACTCAACGCCCTTTTCTTTTATACAATAGGTACCAGCAGGGAATAATATAAGATCAGTTTCCTCGATATTCTCAATGTGCGAAAACGCCGGATTTTTATTATAACCGTCCATCACAGAAAAAATTTTTTGTAAGCCCGCGGGTTCTACCGCCCGGCACAAAGGAGAAAGATACAGGAAGCAACCTATCGAGTCTCTGAAAAAGACACACAACGCCCCATCAATGAGGGCCCAGCGGATTTCAAAAAGCCCCTTCCAGATATAGATGTTTTCAAAGGCATACACCGAAAGTTCATGCTCCGCAAAACGCAGGTATCTCTCGAATAAACCTTTATCTTTAAGCCTCAGTTCTCTGAGCGCGGCTTTCATGTAAACGAAAAAAGCTCTTTGAGGTTTACTACTCCGGGGTATCGCCCTGCGATATGGATGTTGTCTTTGAATATGGCGAGGTACCGCTTAGTTCGAAGCAGTTTCGCAAGATAGGCAGCGTAAGCGCTGAATTTTTTGCCGTGCATGGTCTTTTGCACAAAAGGGCAATGCGTATCCACTACCAGTACCACCTTGGTGCCGCAACGATTGAGCAAAAAAGGATACAGCTGGCATTCAAACGGACGCTGTGCATACTTGAGGCATTTATTTTTACAGGGCATAAAAAAGACGCACATATATTGCTGCTGCGTGGAGGCGAAGATAAGCGGAAGGTTATACGTGGAAAGGCAAAGGCTCTTTTTCTCTTCTTTCAGTAGGCGCACAGACCATACGCTTTTAGCTTGCGCAAAACGGCAACACCCCTGACAGGCAAGGCAGGTTTTTTGGGGAACAAATTGTTTGATCATTTTACTATACTGCCTAATGTCCCTTTTCTCTCTGGCATAATGATGCGGATGCCGCTCTCATCGGAAGCCGCAAGAATCATCCCGTTGCTCTCAACCCCCCGCAATAGCGCTGGCGCAAGATTAGTAACTACCACTACCTGTTTACCGACGAGCTCTTCTTTCGCATAGGAACCTTTTATCCCTGCCACCACCTGCCTTGTGACGCCTTCCCCTGCATCAATCGTAACCACATATAGCCTATCGGCATTGGGATGATCGTTCACTTCTTTGATCTCTGCGATCTTCAACTCTACTTTTCTGAACTCTTCGATGGTGATCATAACCGCTCCTTGTTAAAAGGTAACTTCTACTGCCAGTTCCAGCTGAAACGCAGGCTCTGCGCTGCCATCTCCCCTGACAAACGGGCTTAAGAGGCTTCCTGCGGTATCGTCCCTGCGTTCCTTATAATACCTGCCGGGGATAAAATATCCACCTAAGACACTGACCAAGACTTCCTTTGTTGCCTGGTAATCAATGTATAGATCCGCCTCATAGCCTAATTCACGCGATAAATACCGCGCCTGGTTGTCTAATGTTCCCACGGGGCGCGTAAATGACCTCAGATAAAAACCGTAGAGCCCAACGGTAAGCTTATCTGTAGCATTATAATCAAACCCTGCGGAAGGCATGACTAAATTATCAAGGTCGGAGGAGGCGAATGTCCCCGGCCTGGGAACACCGTAATTTAAACCATAACCTGCTCCTGTGGCGACAATGGGACGTAAATCGGTATGGCAGTGTCCCAGCGAATCGCCGAGATTATTATTGAGAGGAGAAAAACAGCTAAATGCTCTATTTTTAGCGCTGGTTAAGGCACTATCCTGAGCCATTTCAGGAGTTACTTTGTTGCCCGAAGAAACAAGGATGCCCATAGTAGGAATAAACTTGTTCAGCGTATAATCTATATCCGCATAGAACAAATAACCGGTATGGACGATATCTTTATACGCGGGATCTGCGCTTTGCGCCTCTCCGAAATTGTGCGCAAACTCTGTCCTAAAAACATATTTTTCCTCTTCTTTGGTAAAGCCTAGACCGAATGTCCCCAGGATATCTCTTCTTACCGGTGTAGTGAATTTATTATCCCTCTTACCGGAAGAAGTATAATCCGCCAACACTCCTATATAGGGCCAGAAAGTGTTCTTATCAGTGGTATATTTTAAATCCGCGGCAAAAAAATTGGAGGCATTGTGGTTGTATGTAACGCCCTGCTCTTCATCCTGGCGGATGCGCGGCCCTAAATGATTTTTGTAAACGACGTCTGGCCGACAATAATAAAACCTCCATGATAAATGCTCTGATTCCTTATAAATGCTCGCACCGAAATTTTCATAGCTTCCGTTTAAACTTAGGCCGTTTCCCACCGCATAGGTGTAAAGCCCTGCCTTAAGTCTGGCCGTGCTGGACAAGGGCACATCTGCCCAAAATTCTTCTATCTGTGGCAGGAGCTCGTCATTGCGGTACCTTTCGATAACTCCGCCGCTGGTCATCAGCGTGTTATGCACGAACAACGGCGCATCGTAGTCTGTTGGGCCGTTCCGTTCTAGTTTCAGGTACAGTTTCGGCCCGCCGTTTTTAAATTCAAGGAGTGTGCCTATGCTGTAATCAATGCCCAGGTAGATGGTTCTGTCACCGCGGTTGCTGCTGTCTAAATCTACTGTATTGCTGAAACTGACCACATCGTTCCTGAAATAGCCTTGCAGAGAAAAGGCCACATTCTCTGATTCATAAAGCGGGCCTGCATATCCGGCTAAAGGCAAAAACCATGCAAGCACCCATGCCAAAATTATTTCTTTCGTTATGCGCATATGGTATGCTTATAGTTCTTTTGTGTGTGGCTCAAGCACATCGGAGGGATTAAGCACCCCAACGGAAATAATCAACTTCATTGCGTCCTGAATACTTATATCGAGCATGATTACGTCTTTGCGGGGGACAAACACAATGATGCCGGAAGTAGGATTGGGGGCAATAGGCACGATCACATTCAACAGGTCCTGGCCTGTCTTCTTCTGCGCCTCTTCGAAACCTTTATTGGTGATAAAAGCGAGTGTCCAATTGCCCTTAAAGGGATATTCGATTAACACCGCTTTTTTAAACGCGAGGTTCTCCTTTGAAAATAAAATAGAGACCACCTGTTTCAGTGAGGGATAAATGATATTGAGCAACGGAAAACGGCTGATGGACTTGTCAAAAAACCGGTGCAGCCCCTTGCCCGCAAGAAGCGTGCCTGTGAAACCTACGAAAATAATTATCAGTAAAAACAAAAACAGCCCTAAGCCGGGGATATAAAAACCCCAGCGCTCCTGGACATAGATATTGATAAACTTTCCTAAGATCCCGTCTACAAAGCCAAAAAGTATGTAGAGTATATAGAGGCTTAAAAATACCGGAAGGGTAATCAGGAGGCCGGCGAAGAAGTAATTACGCAGCCGGCTGGTTAACTTAACCTGCTTCTTTTCTTGGCTCTCCATAGTGTATTAATGTAACACAGAAAGGTTTACGAAGCAAACAAAATAGGAAGGCGTTTAGTGCACTATCCGCGCTATGGCTATAGCTC
>QZKA01000032.1 GCA_003598135.1 Candidatus Omnitrophota bacterium | reverse complement strand
CTCAAAAGGCAGGCGGGTTGGCTTAGCACTCCTTGCGTCAATGCTATCCCAGCTCCTGATTTCAATCTGAAAACCGAAATCTCTTTTACCGTCGCGCATCCCGGTCACCCTGTCCTGGTGCAGTATTGCCATATACTGAAAGGCAGCTGTGGAGGCAAGGGCCTCTTCGACGATCACGGTCGCCTGCCTTACCAGCTTTATCCTTTCAGGGGTCGCTTCGCCGATCACTCTAGCTGAAAGCGCAGGCCCTGGAAACGGCATTCTTTGGTAAATTGATTTCGGCAGACCGCATGCCTGGGCAATTTTTCTGACGCCGTCTTTGCGCAACTGGACAAGAGGCTCTATTATCTTATACCCGAATGCAGCTTGAGGGTCGATACCAAGCTGCTCAAATACATTGTGTTGCCTTTTGATCCCCGCAACCGTTTCGTCGACATCGGTAAGAATAGTGCCCTGCAAAAGATACTTAGCCTTGCTTGCCTTTACAAGCTTACCAAATACATCTTTATAAAAAGTCTGTGTGATAGCTTCGCGTTTCTCTTCGGGGTTAGTTAGTCCTTTTAATGCCTTGAAAAACGCCTCCTGTGCATCAATCACCTCCACTTTGACGCCCAGTTTTTCAAATATCGATACAATCTGCTCGGGTTCGCCCTCGCGCATCAGGCCATTGTTAATAAAATAGGTTTTTAGGCGATCCCTTAGGGCTTTATGGCCAAGCATGGTAACACAGGAAGAATCTACTCCTCCCGATAAAGCGTTAATCGCGAGGCCGCTGCCTACCAGGCCAGCAATCTCCTCTGACTTGCTTTCAATAAATTGCGTGGCGTCCAGTTCATTTACCTTCAGTTCTTGTATGCTCATTACTTCCTCCCATTGTTATAGCTGTAACGGACTGTTTAAAAAAACTGCGAGTAGTTAGTAGTATTGTATCATTTAACTTCAAAGGGAACAATTACCTTTTCCGCTCGCCTAAGCCAACCCTTGCGGAAATAATGCCGCGAAACAAAAAATGTCTGTACGATAATAGAGGTATTCATTGACCACCACACCGCAGGCGCCCCGAAACCAAAATGCAGGGCTAAAAGATAACTTAACGGTATGCGCACGCACCAGACGCTTAAGGTAATTATTTTCATGACGCTACGGGTATCGCCGGCGCCGTTTAAGCCGCCGCTTAAAATCACGCCCCAGGCCATTAACGGTTCAACGATGAGGCTGATGAAGATATATTTCGCGCATTCATTAATTACGATAGGGTTGTCTGAAAGAAAAGAGGCAATGGTAAAGGCATTAAGCATTACCAGAATTGTCAATATGGTCACCGTAAAAAAACCCATATACGCGGTGATCATGCCTCCCCTGTAGGCATCGTCCTGTTCGCCTCTCCCCAGCAAATTACCCACTACCACCGCATTGGCGAGGTTAAATGCAAACGCAGGCAAAAAAATCGCAGACTCAATCCTCAATCCGTTGGTAAATGCAGCCATGATCTCTACGTTATGCGCCGGCAGCCTCGCCAGAATCAAATAGAGTACCATAGCTCCAAACTGCCACAGTATCTGAAGCAGGCCTGCGGGCCAACCAATATTAAATATCTTCTTGATGGTTTCCCAGGAAAAGGTGATGCGCGGGCTCAGAAGCTTTTGAGCAAACGCAATGTTCATAAGCATGCCTATAAAAATGCTCACCAACGTTGCAACTGCGATCCCTTGGAATCGAAGGGGCGTATGAAATGCAAAGGTAAAATTCAAGACAATGTTTAATACACATACCACCGCCATGGTCACAAGCGATTTCTTGATCATCTTGCAGGCACGCAGAACGCCGTTAGTGCTGATCAAAAGATAATTAAACAGTAAGCCCGCTGAATAGATTCTCACCAAAGGTATTGAAAGTGCTTTTAAGACACCGGGGATACCGAGTAAATTGATAATCACCCCGCAAGACAAAACACCTGCAATCCCAAACGCACTGCCGGCAACAATGGCCGATAGCAGCGAAGAATCCACTGCGATATTAAATTCTTTTTTCCTGTGTGAAGTAAAAAGCCGGGAAACTACGGACACCGTCCCTACGGTAAGGGCATTTGCAATGATACTAAAAATAAAATACAACTGAAACGCAACGCCATAGGCAGCCTGCACCTCCTTGCCGAACCTTCCTGCCACATAGACATCAGCAAGGCCGATAAAGAAAATAAAACCCATAATCAGCGCCATCGGCCAACTCACTGACCAGCTTTCGGCAATAATCGCCTGAATTTTTTTGTTCTTAAGCTTGCGCAGCAGTTCTTTGAATTCGTTTACCATGGGTAAAGCGCCTTTAGCCTTGACGGCGCAACTCCTTCGCTTTGATCCTGTGCCAATTGCGTATAATGTCTTTGCTGGACCTTACTTTTACATCGCCGAATACATGAGGATGCCGCCGCTTAAGCTTACGGATAAGCCCATCAATTACGTCTTCAATCGTAAATTTATTATTTCTCGCGGCGATCTGGGAATGAAACATTACCTGAAGTAACAAATCGCCCAACTCCTCCTGCATATGCCGATAATCACTCGCCTTAATGGTCTCTATGAGTTCTTCTACTTCCTCTTTAAGGTACGGGAGCAGAGACCGATGGGTCTGTTCCTTATCCCACATACAGCCTTTTGGGCTATGTAGTATCTCGAACACTGTTTTGAGCACAACGAACTTTGTCTTTTTATGTGTACGCATATTTAGAGAGTATAACAATTGCCTCGCCTCAACACTAAACCTTCTTCGCAGAGCAAATCCATTACAGGCTCTAGCCTTAAGGCCTTTAACCCTGCTTGCCCGGCAAGGGTAGATAGATCCATGCGGCCGCGCATTGCCAAAAGCCTTATGATCCTGCCGCGCAACTGGCGTCGTGAGCCTTCAAAAAGGCTTTGCCTGCGGTAGTGCAGGCTTCTTCTGGAGGGATTGGCATTTGCCTCCTTAAGATAGACGCCGTAATCCATCAGCGCAGAGTACCATTTCCGCGGATTTTTTTTATCTAGATACCGGCACAGGTAAGGAAACAGTTCTTCGTCACTGACCGGTCGAGCGGTTTTGAAAAAATGGTGAATAAATACGCTGCGTATATTTGTCTCAATGAATATAACCGGCTTATTAAACGCAAACGCACATATTGCCCCTGCGGTTGCCTTGCCGATCCCCGGAAGGGTTATCAAGGCCTCGGGGTTTGCGGGGATCCTCCCCTTAAACTTAGACACCAGGATTTGTGCCAAACGCTTAAGATGCACTGCCCTGCGGTTATACCCCAGGCCCTGCCAGGCTTTAACAATCTCTGCTTGAGGCGCTTTCGCAAGCGAATGTACGCTTGGAAATCGCCGTATAAACAAAGGGAATTTCACGCGCACACGGCTTACCTGGGTCTGCTGAAGCATTATTTCGGAAACAAGGATGCAATAGGGATTCTTCGTCTTCCTCCAGGGAAGGACCCTGCCGTGTTTTTTATAATAGCTGTATATAGCGCGCCTGAACTGCTTCATGGTGGGGGAACGTTTATTGTAATGCGGAAAGCCTATTTTTTCAATGTAATTCTGGGAACGCGGTGCAAAAGAAAAATACACACGCCGAACAGAGCGCTTATAATATTTGTGAAAAAATCCCTGACATCTCCTACCCGGTAAGGAAGGACTGCCTGAAATAATTCATCGAGACCACTGATAAGGGCTGCAAAAGATAGCGCAAACACTACGCGCTTCCATGCGAGGCAATGCTGCGCGTTCAAAAACTCCATGGCCGCACAATATCCAAGCAGGCCATACGTTACTACGTGCGTCTTTTCAGAAAAATACGGCTGCCAGTCACTGAATAGGTAGGCGAACCAGCACAATACACATAAGGAAATGATGCGCAGAACGCCTGCTTTTTTCGTGAGCGCATAGAGCACAATACATAAAGCCAGCAAGGCGAAACTTAATTGTACTGACGTCTCCATAACCGCCTTGCCGAACAAAGCAAAAAGCCGATTTCTTACCTGCTGCATAAAGGCAGCGGAAATGACGATATAGGCACCCAGGCCAATGCTTATTTTTGGTAAAATCCGGAACACAAATAATACCTCACCTTGCGATATATTCCCATTATTACTTACCTGTTTTTCTTATGATTTGGTGCGGGGTAAACGCGTTTTCCAAGATGTGCCAAACTTGCAATTCATCGGTAGCCGTCAAGAGCTTAGCGCGAGTTTCCTGATTGTTCATCGCCTTAGCAATAATCCTCAATATCTGAACCTGCGACCAATCATCCTGTTTAGAAGTAAAAATTAGAAATACGAAATGGGTAGGCTTGCCGTCGGGCGAGTTCCATTCGATTCCGTTTAGGGACCTTCCAAAGACTATAAGCGGCCTTTTTCCAGAAGACAATCTTGCATGAGGAACGGCGACACCTTCCTCGATCGCAGTTCCCATGGCATTTTCGCGCTCAATTACCGCCGAATAAATAATTTCGGGGGTCGGCATACCTTCTTGCCTGCTTGCCAGTTCGCAAAGCTCTTCAATAACTTTGTCTCGCTCACTGGTTCTCAATTCCGCAATAATATCTCTCTTGGAAAAATACTCCAGGACGCTCACTTCTTTGCGTTTCTTGATGGAGTAGGCCAACCACGGACCAAGCATTATTGACGAGAGCACTGCGCCAAACACAATAGCCACAAATACCGGCTCTGTAATCAGATGGTATTCCAACGCAAGCAAGCCAACCACTATTTCCATAGCGCCTCCGGGGGTATGCGCAATCGCTATCGAGAGGCGATTTGACTTTGGTAGTTTAGTCAAATTTACCCCAAGCCAAGCGCCAAGGAACCTGCCTAAAATACCTATCACGCTTATAAAAAGAACGAGGAAGATGTCAAAATGCCGCAAGAAATCTACTTTAAGGCCGATATTGACAAAGAACAGGGGGACAAATATAGCGTACACCATCTGAGAAATAACCTGTCTTACGTTTTCAGAAAGCGCCCTTGCTCCTCCTGCCATAATACCCGCGATAAAGAACCCGAACAAGGCATGAATGCCTATTTTCTGGGTGATGGCTCCGCAAAGAAGCCCCAAGAGGCAAATAAACGTAAGGGTCGAGCCGGGTTGAGGCATTTGCTTAGTCTTTATTTTTAAAATAACCCGGTTCGTCCAATCCCTGCCTAAGGTCAAGCAAAATATTGCAAAACCAACCGTTGATCCTACAATAGAAAAAATATTCTGGAAGTTAAGATTTGTCTGTGTAAAAAAACCTAATACTAAAGTAAAAAGCAGCCACCCGATAATGTCATTGACCGAAAGGGCGGACATTATCAAAAAACCCAAATCAGTTTTTGATAAGTTCAAATCATGAAGCGCTCGCGCTGCGATAGGCATGGCGCTTATTGTCATAACAGTTGCCATAAAAAGCGAGAAAATCAATCGATTGTCGGCGTTAGCTAAATAATGAGCTGGCAAGAAAAAACACGGGATAAACGCAATAACCATAGGAACGATAACATCAACCAGGGCTATTTTTAAGGCATCGCCTCTCTGCCGCCATGCTGATGAAAAATCAATCTCAAGCCCGGTTTCCAGTAAAAGAAAAAGGACGCCGATCCATGCCACTGTTTCAAACATGGCCCCCTGGATCGGATCGGCAGGAAACATTGCCTGATGCAACGAAGGAAGAAGCCTGCCGAAAATAGTAGGCCCCAGAAATACGCCTACTAAGATTTCGGCAGTCAGAGGCGGCTGCTGCCATCTCCGGAATAGCTCCCCCAGGCTCCTGGCAAGGCCCAAAAGGAGAAAAATCTGGATAAGAAAGATAAAGATATGCTGTTCGGTAAAATAGGTCATTCTACCATTGCTCGCAAGGCCTGGTTAAACGAAATAAAAAAAGCGGTACAACAATTTAAATTATTGTACCGCTTAATGAAGCAGTATTCAACGATAAAATATCTCAAAAAACCTTAGGCAGCCGCAGCAATAATGCGCACGTTGATTGCGCGGGGGCCTTTCGGTGATTTTTCAACATCGAATTCGACGTCCTGCTCTTCGTTCAATACGTCGAATTTTGCGTCAAGGAGGCTGGACTGATGGAAGAATACTTCCCTGCCGTCCGTATCGCTGATAAACCCAAAGCCCCTGTCCCTGACGAGTTTCTTTATCTTGCCTGTATGCATGATAAACTCTCCTTTACGGTAAAAAACATGGCCCGGTCCTTATCTAGAACCGGGCCTTAACGCACAAAGGTTATAACTTCACTACTTTCGTAGCTTGTTCACCTTTAGGCCCTTTTTCGATTTCAAATTCGACTTCCTGGCCCTCTTCTAAAGATTTATATCCCTCACCCACGATTGCGCTGTGGTGTACAAATACGTCGTTACCGGATTCAGGCGTGATAAATCCATAGCCTTTTTGGTTCGAAAACCATTTCACTTTACCTTTTGCCATTACTTTGCTACCTCCTTCCTTTCACATTATAGTAAACATAGGTAGAAATTAAAAAAAAACCGAAAGGCTTGTTATCTTATGCCTCCCGGCTCAGATTTCCTTCCCTTAATTTACTACGAAAATAAGTATAGCACTTTTTTCCTATTTGTCAATCAAATCTTTTCTATTTGTACGGCGAAGAGCCTTGCACATACGATCATATGCCTGCTGCGGCGTTTGGCCTTCTGTCACATGATCATGGCAAATTGCCGCATACCCGCAGCGGTTCTTGATTTTGAAAATACTCACCCTAAGATGCCCTATCTTTGCTTCCATGATACCTCTATGCCATCACTGCGTTAGTTGCGGGAAACCGGTATCTAAAATATCATACTGCTCCCAGTCGTCTGAATCATAGTGCCACCATTCGGTCGTAGACGGTTTGAACCCGCATTCAGTCATCACCTTTACTAAAACCGCCCGGTTTTTCCTCGCCTCTGCTGATATGCCTTCTGCGCCGGGAGCAGAACTTGGCGTAAAATCGTCATAGCCGGTCCCCATATCAAGCTCATTGCCTTCTGCATCCAGTAAAGTAAGGTCTACTGCGGCAGCACGGTTGTGTTTCGAGCCTGCCGCGGGATTAGCGACATAACGCTCATCTTGAATGAGCTCCCACATTCTTTTTTGAACCGATAAAGGCCGGTAACAATCAAAAATCTTAATACACAACCCCTTTGTCTTGTACATTTCCTGGGCGCGTTTTAATTTTTCGGCAACAACCCTTCTTAGATAACATTTTTCTGATGGATAAAGGGCATGGCCGGTAAAGTTATATTTAGTCGCATAGCGTATATCCAAGACAATACTCGAGTCGATATCCTGGATATCTACAAGCCCTGCCTTTTGTGTTTCAGTATCAAGGCCGTATAAAAGATGCGTATTACATACAAGAAGGAACATCGCGGCTAAATACCGCGCTGTTTTCTTTATTTCCATTTTTTATCTCTGTCTTACGCGCTGGAGCCAGCTGTTAAACTCAAGGGTAAACTGTGCATAGACTACTTTTTCTTTGTCGGTATACAGGTTCCTTTTTTTCTTAACAAACTCAAGCCTCTGCTCAAGGTTCTTGTGGGGTATTTCTTCGAGGGGCATATATGCATTTTGGGTGTCGTGCAAACCATCCCAGGCCTCATTGACCGGAAAGCCTGCCTTTTGCAAATGGCTATCCCATGTCACATCAATCAAAACCCATCTACCTTCTATATTAGCCTTGCAGGCTACATGATATGCAATAGGAGTACCTTCTGCCAACCCTTTAAGCTCTGGAGGGTATGGCAAGGGCTGCTTGTTCCAATGGTAAGGATACGTTACGTATTTCACCGGAAGGCCCATCTTCTCAAAAAGCAACCCCAGAAGATAATGTTTCGGAGAGCAGGAACCTTTATTTTCGGCTAAAATCGAAGCCGCCCATTCATAGGGGTCCTCGATTGACGGCACAAGATAATAAGGAATATCCCTGATCTCTTCAAATACCTTGATTCTTGCATCAAGGGGGCCAAGCCTGGCAGTCCACTCATTGGCCTTATCCCAGATAATCTCTAACATAGACTATTTCCCGGATACATTAATACAATCTTTTATTTTCGAGCTTCTGCCAATCATAAATAAGTTTACGGCACTCATCAATAAGATGCGTCTTTTTAAGTGTTACCTTACTTTTTCCGAGCGCCTTCAAAAGGCTTCCGTTGATTTTTAGTTCGTTAAACCCGGCGCGTTCAACATCCTTTATGGTTGTTCCATATACAACCGTGCCGATCCGCGCCCAGTGTATTGCGCTAAAACACATCGGGCACGGTTCAGTCGTTGAATAAATAATACTCCCGGATAAATCAAAACTTCTTATTTTTTTTGACGCGGCCCGGATAGCGTTTATTTCGGCATGACAAGTTGCATCTTCCTTTAAGACCGTATTGCGGGAAATTGCGAGGATGCTTCCGTTTTTGACAATGCAGGCCCCAAACGGGCCACCCTCCATAGTTTTGAGATTTTTGCGAGCCTCGCTGATCGCTCGCTTCATATAATATTCTGGTTTTCCCATTTTAGCCGCCTACAGGAAATCTTTTGTTTGCAGTTTGGTTATGGAACGCTGAATTTATTTTGAATGAAGGTTATAAGCGAATCAACGATACGCTCATATTTTGCCTTGTTGTTGTAGAGTTGCTGAAATAAGAAAAGCCCTGATTACATGCAGCAATCAGGGCCTTCGGACAACCGCTCGACTAATCAGCCTACCACCTTATCAAACTCTTCAACGCTTAGTGCAGGCAAAGAACTAAAACCTATTCCGGTAAGCTTGGTGATGGCTATAGATGCCCTCAGAAGTTCTTTTGTGCCGGGAAAATCCACAATAAACGCAAGGTCATAGTTACCGATAAGCACGTACATCTTTTCGACTTTCCCGCCTTCCTTCTCAATAATTTCTACGACTTTCTTGGTACGGTCCGCCGAGATGTTTTTCACCGCTTCCATGGAATACTTACCGAGCATCAAATATTTCGCCATGTTCCCAACCTCCTTTTGTGTTATTGCTTATTATAGACCCTTGCGCTTATGTTTGTCAAAGTATTATTCCCCCACTCGATGGCATATCAGTGACAAATTTTGCCTTAAGAAGCCCCTCAGCCCACTCTCCTTGCACAGTAGAATCCCATACAATCCCGCCGCCTATCCCCATTTCTCCTGTTCCATCGCGCAACAAAAGGGTACGGATAGGAATATTAAAGAAAAGGTCCCTTCCAGGAGTTATATAACCGATTGAGCCGGTATAGATCCTACGCTCCTGATTTTCAAGCTCCCTGATGATTTCCATTGCGCGTATTTTCGGTGCTCCGGTTACAGATCCCGAAGGAAACAAAGATGCAAAAAGTTCATAGATGGGAATATCCTTTGCCACCCTACCGCTGACTGTTGACGTCATTTGATAGAGTGTTTTGTATTTGGATACCTCAAAAAGCCTGGGGGCGTTGATAGCGCTCCCTATCCTTCCTAAGTCATTCCTTAAGAGGTCTGCAATCATCACATTCTCCGCCCTGTTTTTTTCATCATGACGAAAACGCGCGTGTGCTGCGATATCGCCAAGCATGGTAGCTCCTCTGGGCCATGTGCCTTTCATAGGCTTAGTCACCACCTGTGCACCTGTCTTTTTGATAAACATTTCAGGGGATAAAGAGAGTATTTGAAATTGCCCTGCGTCTATATAGGCAGGATAAGGCACGGGTTGTTCCTTAAGGAGCGTACTATACAATAAGAATGGATCGCCTAGAAATTTAAATAAGAGTTTGATGCAATAAGTAATCTGATACACATCGCCTTCTTCGATATACTTGCGTATCCTTTGAATATGTGAAGCATAGATATCATAGGAAATATTCAATTGCAGGTCTGTAAGGTTATTGTTGGTAAAAGGCCTTGGCGCGGGCGTGGCTACTCGTATAGGAGATTCGTATACGCCAAGATAGATAAGCGGAAAATCACTGACCTTGTACGTACGTAATTTTTCTTCGAAGCAATAACCAGTCTCGTAAGAAAAAAATCCTGCTAAATAATACCCTGCGGTGAGCGCTTGTTCGATACGCTGAAAACAAAAATCAACCAGGAAAGGATCATAACAAGATATTACGAATTTCGGGTTGCGGAATAAAAGCGGCTTTTTTTCGAACTGGAAGAATACGTCCATGACCTTTTGCCTTAAGGCCTGGGTGCCCTACACAAAAGCAGGGTTAAAGGTCATGACCTTTGCTTATTATATACACTGCACTACCGTACTATCAATGCGTTGGAGCGATTTATTTATGGCCCTTCTGTTTAGGCTCGGGCCGGCCAAGATGGATATTACAATACTCCTCGTGATTATAGACACTGAGCACCTGCTTACAATGGGGATACTTACATGTCCTACCCTTCACTGAAGTCTTCACTTTCTTCAAGATACTCCTTTGCTCAGGCAAATTTGCGCCTCTTGACTGAGTTCGGTAATCAGCTCCTTCACCGAGACTATTCTATTAACCCGGTGGGCGTTAGCTCCGCACATCGCAAACCCCTTATCCATTTCGCCGTGGGAAGCATTAATCAACGCCTTGGCTATGCAATAATTGACCTTTTTGTTATCGCAGGTAGAAAGACAGCGGTATGCACAATCGAAATCTATGCGCTCTCCTTGCGTTATCCTTTTGACAAACTCATTGCGGATTACCCTGCCCGGCATCCCCACGGGGCTTTGAATAATTACAACGTCCTCTTCTCGCGCGGTGAGATACGCGTTCTTATATTCCTCCGCAACATCGCATTCATGCGTGCAAACAAACCGCGTTGCCATCTGAACACCGCTTGCTCCTAATCGCATAACCCTGGCTATATCCTTACCATCAAAAATACCGCCTGCGGCGATAACCGGGATATTTTGCGCTCCGTTTACAAACGTGCGTACAGCCGTCAATACCTCAACAAGGATTTTATCCAGGAAAAAATGCTTGCTGTCATTAAGCTGTTCTTTGCTGTAACCCAGGTGCCCTCCTGCAAGGGGGCCTTCTACTATAAAGGCATCAGGAAGCCGATTATACCTTTTTTTCCATACGCTGCAAAGAATATGCGCTGCACGCGCCGAAGAGACTATAGGGACCAATTTCGTCCGCGTATTTTTAATCAGAGACGGTAATTTAAGCGGCAGCCCTGCCCCGGAAATAATCACATGCACCGATTCTTCCTGGGCAACATTTACCAGGTCTTCATAATTAGTCAGGGCGCACATAATGTTTACGCCAAAAGGATTTTTCGTCTTGTCTCTGGTTTCACGGATGCTCGATATCAGGGCCTGCCGGGAACGCGTCTTGAAATCCGAGGAGTTATTCCCATACCCTTCGCCGAGCGCAACTGAAGCAATAACACCTAAACCGCCTTCGTTTGACACCGCAGATACCAGGGAAGACATAGATACCCGCACGCCCATCCCGCCCTGAATAATGGGTAGGTCGATCTTTAAATCTCCTATGTACATATTTTTAAATTCGATTTGCATATTTTGTTGGCACTCAAAAACGACAAGCCCTCTTTTGTTATAAACCCTTCAGACTTACCGGCTTTAACTCCCTCACGTCAAGTGCGGGCCCTTGTCGCCGAATGCGTCAAAAAGGAGAGCAGTGAAAAGAAAAAACCGTAACACTTAACAATCTTCCTTTACGGCACAAATAAAAGGTTTTCTAATCTTTTTAGTGAAGCAAATTTATTATACTACATTTGCGTAAAAACGCAAACACGAATTTTATTTCTTAATGATGTTCTGTATGTAGGTGGGGATGGGTGTGTATAGTGTCATCGTGCGTATGCCTGTGGATGTGGATGAGGTTGTGTGCCTGAAGCAGCTGAAAATCCTCAAGGATTTCCTGCGGTTTACCGGATTTCACTATTTGTTTCTCCTGGCTCACTACATACACTGTATCTGCCAGCTCTTCCACGATATGCAGGTCATGAGTAGAGACAATGATTGTCTTTCCTGACTTATGTTCCTGAATCAGTAAATCAACGATATGGCGCGTAGTCAAAGGATCCAGGCCTGCGGTCGGCTCATCCAAAAGGAGAACATCCGAATCAATGATAAGCGTAGAGGCAATGGCTACTTTTCGCTTTTCGCCGATACTCAACTGATGCGGAGACCTGTCCAATAAATCCTTAATGCCAAGGACGGCAATAAGGCCCTCCAGGCGCTTTGCGATTGTTGCTTTAGCCATGCCTAGCTGCAACGGCCCAAAAACGACGTCTTCCTTGACTGTCGGACAGAAGAGCTGCACTTCGGGATTCTGAAACACTAACCCTACTTTCTTTCTAAAATCCCGCGAAAAAGACTCGTCATTAAAAACGCCCTCTTTGAGTTCTTGCCCGAACGCGCGAATAGTGCCCTTGTCGGGAAAAATAAGGCCATCGAGCAGATGCAATAAAGTAGACTTACCAGAGCCGTTAGCGCCAACAACCGCAATTTTTTCCCCCTTTGAAACGATAAGATCTATGCCGCAGAGTGCAGGAAATTTCCCCAGGTACGTAAAGCGTACATCCTTTAACTCAAATATACTATTACTCATCGCATCCAATAAGTAAAATAAAAAGCCACGATTGCCAGGGTTAACGTATAGCACAGCCAAAACCAATCTCTTTTGTTCGTTTTGAAATCGTTTAATATAACGGGTTCGCCCGAATAGCCCCTGGAAAGCATGGCCTTATACACATCTTCATTCAACTGGTACGACCTCTGCCACAGCTGCGCGATGTTCCAGGCAACGATATGCTGGCCCTGTGCATAACGCACCCTTACCCCCACGCGGCTTTTAATGGCAATATAGGTATTCTCAATAACTTCCATAAAAAGATAAATATAGCGGTAACACATGCCGATAACCATCACAAAAACCTGAGGTATTTTAAAAACACGTAATACCCTGAGCAAAACAAAGTGTTTCGTGGTAAGGCTTAAAAGAGTGGCATAAGAAACAGAGGTGATCACGCGGCTGATAAACAAACCTGCGCCTAAAATACCCTGCCGGGTAATGATAAAGGTAAAACCGATTACCTCAAAATGCAACAAGGGTTCGCCAGGCGTAAAAACGCTAAAAATTGCCGGAACTGCAATGAAAAGCGCAAACAAAGGCATGAATATCCATGTCCGTTTCAGGAAAAATCCTAACCGGACTTTCGAAAGTAATGCCAGCAGCAGGCATTGTAGGTAAAGACACGCGATAAAAAAGATGCTTTTTGCAAAAAGCACAAGGATGATAAACACCAGCGTGGTAATGGCCTTGATTTGTGGAGCAAGGGACTGCAAAAACCCATGCCTTGCGGCAAACTCATCCGCGAATATTCCCTCTTTTAGAAAAGAGAGCGCCCCCACAAGAGAGCGCTCAATGAAATTATTTACCCTTGCCATACGCTGAATCTTTCGTTTTGGTGAGCAATGCACCAATAGACAAAACTACTACAACAACAACCGCTATTCCCAACACTGCAGAGGCAATGTAGGCAACGCTCAGATGCGGCAGTCCTTTTTCTTCCCAGCCTTTAAAGGCATAATTGGGAATCGGCGCGCTCCAGAGGCCCGAAAGTTTCTCCAGGCCTTTCGGGATGTACCCTATCATCTCTTTGATAGAATCGCCTCCCCATTCACCCCAGGCATCCCCCGCGTTAAAATATTCAGGCAGAAAAAGCCCCAAAGGAGAAAAAAGTATTAAGATCCCCAGCCCAATCCATAATTTAGCCGTGGTCTTCATGCTGCACCTCCTCTCCTGCTGCAAGGAGAGACGGATCTTGTTTTTGAAGATACTTTACTACCAATGCGGTAACAACCGCTTCAACCCATCCGAATATCAACATATGCCCACCTACCATCGCAGGTATAGCGACATTCAGGCCATACGGACAGTAAAGCGCCTGGCCCTGCGGAGTCGTATGCAACAAAGGCTGTATGCCAAACATAACCGCGGTAGTGAAAGCGGCGATATTTAAGGCTACGTAACCGGCAATACCCGCAGCGATTACCCGCCTGTTTGAAGTAATGGGAGATGATCCGCTAATAACCCTATATAGGTAATACCCCGCAAATACCTCAATAAATGCCATATTAAAACAATTTGCGCCTATGGCAGTAATGCCTCCGTCTCCGAATAACAGAGCCTGGACCACTAATGCGACGGTAACCGCAATGCATGCCGCCCAGGGACCGAGTAATATTGCGACTAACACAGCGCCTACTGCGTGCCCGGTTGTCCCGCCCGGGATAGGTACGTTCAGCATCATGATCACAAAACTAAATGCCGCGCCAATCGCCAGCAACGGGACCTGTCTTGCCTTAAGGGTCTTCTTTACCGTATTTGAAGCAAGGCCCCAGATCGGCAGCATTATTGCGTAGAACACGCCGCATGTTGCCGGGCCTAAATATCCGTCAGGTATATGCATACACTCCCTCCTTTTTGAAACAAAACAGTTAATTAATTATAACCCACAAAACGAAACGCGTATACTAGAAATCCAATTGCGCCCTCACTCCGGCGACAAAGATACCGCTTGTGTCATCTGCGACATCTTTGCCAAAAGGATTCCAGATATACTGAAAGTCCGGACTGATAGATAAATGGTCATTGACGCATATCCTGTAATAGGCCTCAAAATGTCCTTCAGCCTTTGCTGCCGGGGAAGTAATAGTGGATGATCCTGCTTTCTTATAATCGCTTGAAGGAAAAATCTGACCTACGGCAAATGCCAATACGTCCTTTTCCCTACCCCAGGGCTTGCCTGCAAATTGTAATCCTGAACTCCAGGAATGCGCAAGCGAATAATTATGCTCCCCTGTTGCCAAGGTATTCGGATTGTACACCCCAGGATTCTGCCAGCCGTACCGGACAAAAGCTGTCGCAATATCACTAAGGCCCTGATCAAAGCTCAAACCGAAACCATACGCAGCTTCTTTTACTTTTTCCGCATCGAGCCACTTGGTATGATAGATATTATTGCGCCAGCCATAGAAACGGTAATTCCCGCCTAAACCAAAGAACGAAGTTTTGAAGGTAACTTGTCCGATATTAAAAAGGTTGTCCCCGATCTTTTCCCAATCGCTGTTACCATCAAAGACGCCATAGCTTACCTCAAGCCGTTCAACCGGCAAATACGCAAAACGGATTCCTGTGGTATTATCCGAGAATTCAATAACAGGTGAATTACGAAAGGTGCGGCCCAGAAATTGCGTGGTTTCGTCGTTGGCAACTTCATTATTGTCGAAATACGCAGTGGGGTCAAGTTTACCGAATGTCAAAACCGCCTTATCCCTGCATAAAGCTTGCTCATACCAAAGCTCGGTCACCTGCATATTTTCTTGGCTATCGCCGGCATCGCGGTTGACATTGCCATAAAGCGTCAGATCGTCCTCTAAGCCGCTGCCTTTGCCTGCTTCAAGATGCAGAAATGCCTTTCCTCCTGCATCCACAAATTCCTTGCCAAAGGTAATATCGGCTGAATAGGATGCGTCGGCGCGGGAAACCTTTTTCTGCACATCAGCAGCAGCATTATTGACGTTATTGGTTCCCTGGACAATCATAGTTGCGCCTGCGCCAATATCAAGCCCTTCAATGAGCGGGATAGGCTTACCTTCCTGACGGTGTAAGCTCGCATCAAACTGGCTAAGCCTCGATTCGTATGCGGCAATTTTTTTATCTTGGACTAAAATACATTGTTTCTGTTCATTAATGCATTTATTCTGAGTATTCAATTGCTGCTCGAGGGCGCTCACGCGTGCCTTGAGTTGATCGATTTCTTCCCTCACCGATATATCACCTGCCCAACAACGAGAAACGACTAAAACAGAACACAATACCAAAGCGCACACCATGCATTTTTTCATTATGCCATACCTCCAATCATCACCCCCTTAAAGCCAGACGTATGGTATAATGAGTCCGGGCTTGGGGTTTATGGTTTTCCAGGTTCCAGCACCCCGCCTGATTCTTACAAGGAGAGGGCGGGGTTGCCAATTTAGTATGCCTTTATTCCTCTATTTATAATACCCTCGATTTAGTCTTCGTGCTCACCTCCCTTCCCGGGTAATGGTTGTATTGTTACTAAAATAAAAATCGTGCTACTAACGAGCAAAAAAATAATACCTTTTAAATATCCTTGCCTGTGGTGGACATACTGAGCGTGCCGTGCTTTACTCCTTTCACCGCTTTCAGGCTATCGGCCAATTGTCGGGCCTTTTTCGGCGAACCCTTCACTGCGATAATCTCCAGGCAATTATCGTGGTCCAGATGAATGTGCTGGGAGGAAACAATCATGTCGCCGAAATCATGCTGAATATCCATAAGTGTATTGACCAGCTCCCTCTTGTGATGATCATAGATAAGCGTTATGGCGCCGGCGATCTCTTTGCCTTCCTGCCATTGTCGCTGCACTAATTCCTGCCGCATCAGGTCCCGGAAGGCCTCGGAACGGCAGGTATAGTTCTTTGCCGCAACCAGCCGGTCGAATTTCTTCAAAAGTTCCTCATCCAATGATACGCCGAACCGCACAAGCTTTGACATAGCAACTCCTTGTGTTACTATTTTTATTAAGGTAACACAGAGAAACAAGGGTGTCAAGAAAAAATATTGTTAAAGTTGATTCAAAAAAGCTCAGGCTTCCTGTCGAATTTTACGGCTGGAAGGAAGGATTGCCTCGGTTACTTTAGGCAATGTGCCGAAGATGCGTTTGTATGTTTCGTTATAGGTATCTTTGCCGCCGGCGAACGCAAATACAAGGGGCATTACTTTTTTGGCCTGCGCAGTCATTGCCCGTGAAATGTTCTGGATATCCCATTGGGCATGCGCATCTTCTCTGAGCCGAGAGATATGATACATCTCCCTGGCATTGACCCTGATTAATACGCGCTTGCGATGTGCATTAGTAAGCACATAGGGTGCTGCGAGAGGCATCTTCTTAAAAATTGCTCCGTATGCTCTTTCGCTTGCCAGCACGATCTGCCGCAAATACTTCTCTTGCCCAATCGCCTTGATTGATTCCGGCACAGTAATGCCCAGATCCGGATTATAGGGCAGGGCAGTAATCGTAGCCATACGATGGCGCTTCAGCTGGCCGAAGCAAGCGGCTGATAAGACGATATCAAAGGTAAGGTTTACGTATTCAAATTCGCGCAGCATCGAATCATAAAACTGCATATTGCGCCAAGCTGTCTTAAAGAGTTCGGTTTTTTCTTTAAGAGAAAGCTTCTTTGTGACTTTATAAGAACTCTCAAAATCAAGGCCGGAAGCACTGTGCATCAAAGAAGCCGCTACCACGCAATCGCCTTCTTTCGTGAATTCAACAAGCTTCACTTCTTCGCCTGCTTTCAAGGAGTGCAAGGCCTTTGTGTTCTTAAGTAGGCCGGATACTTTCTTTTTTAATTCGGGGTAGGTTTTTGTATCGCGGTCGTTGGCCTGATGAAAGATAACTATTGAGGGCGCAATATCTGCGACCTGGCCGTAGATAGCCTGTCCTAACTGCCTTATTTCTGCAAGCGGATGCGATGCAAACCTGCGTAATAAAAGCTCTAAATTACGGGCATTGATGGTAAGGCCTACCTGCGATTCGGTGGCAAGCGAAGTAGCGTAGCGGGCATCTTCCTTTGCCCAGCCTTCAAGTAAATTGTGGTTTTTTGCATCCTGGGCAAGGGCCTTATTCTTTACAAACACGTACTCTTTTAGCTGCACGAGTAACTCATGGTACGCTTCATTCTGACGGACAACTGTCTCAATGAACAAGTCCTTAAAACCCCCCTCTTCTATCTCCTGCGGCAGGACATAATCCTTATCCAGGGTAATATAGCGCTGAGATTTTTCCGTATAGGAAGCGAGCCTGAACTTTTCAACCTCCTCCATGGCGAGGCGCGAAACTCCCACGATATCGAAATTGAATACTGCGTGCTCTGCCACTGAATGGTGGCCCATCTTGAATATTATCGTGGAATTTGACTTTCTGGCCTTCTCTACTTCCTGACGGGCCTCTTTTCTGATCTCTCCTATCGAGCGGGGGTCGCGGCTGATGCGGGCATACGCAGCGGAAATGACTTCGGGGGTTACGTCCTGGCGGGTTTTGTCTTTTTCCAGTAATTCGCTCAGTACCGCAGTATCAACGTTATAACCGGCTAAGTGTACTCTCATCCTCACTCACAGCTACATCTGGTATGTGCATAAAAAATACCTGTGTACGTACACTAAATTATAGGCGCAATAGCCTGTTATATCAAGGAATTTCTAAAAAAGGTGAGTAAATTGATCCGCGTTATTCGTACCTCAATGCCTCAATGGGGTCAAGTTGGGAAGCCTTTTGTGCGGGCCAGAGCCCAAACACTATTCCTACGGCCAGGGAAAAGGTAGTTGCAAGGACAATAGAAAACCAGGAAACCTTCGCTGCCCATCCCGCAACCATGGTGATAAGAACGGATACGCCGCCGCCCAGCAGAACACCGCTTATGCCTCCGATAAAAGACATTAATACCGCCTCAATAAGAAACTGGGCCATGATATCTTTATTGTTGGCTCCTATTGCCTTGCGCAAGCCGATCTCCCGCGTGCGCTCAGTCACCGACACAAGCATGATATTCATAATACCGATACCGCCCACCAGTAATGATATCGCGGCAATAGCCCCCAATAAAGTCGACATGGTCTTGGTAGTGCTTTCAAGCGTTTTCTTGATATCGGCCATATTATGAATTTGGAACGTATCCTCTCCCGACTTGGCAAGGCGGTGTTGCTTTATAATGGCATTAGATATAACATCCTGTGCGACATCGAGCGATTCTGAGCTCAATGCCTCTACATAAATAGTATCGATATATTCTTTACCGAATACCCTGTACATTGCAGTAGTTACCGGGATCAGTACTGTATCATCCTGGTCACGAAAACCGGCAGCTCCCTTGGAATACAGGACGCCGATAACTTTGAAATTGATGAGGTTGATCTTGATGGTTTCTCCTACCGGATTCGCGTCAGCGAAGAGCTCCCTGGCTACGGTAGTGCCCAGGACTGCGACTTTTTCCCGCGACCTCACTTCTTCATCGCTAAAAAACCTGCCTACGGCAGGGTACGACGCGCGAATTGCCGAATAGTCTGTTTCGACACCTTCTACCTGCGTATTCCAGTTTTTGTTACCGTATACCAATTGGCCACGGCCGGTGACCGCAGGACTCACTCTTTTTACTTCCCGGGTAAGTTTCCGAATGGATGCGACATCCTGAAACGTAAACCTCGTTACCGACCCTGCTTCAAGCGCTACCCCGTGTATCCTTGAAGAGCCCGGCCTGACCACTAACAGGTTTGAGCCTAAAGAAGCCAGCTGCTTCTCGATAGACTCTTTTGCGCCCTGGCCGATAGCGAGCATCGCAATCACCGCCGCTACGCCGATCAAGATACCCAGTATGGATAAAAAAGAGCGCATTTTATGCGACAGCATTGCTGCAGCTGCCTGGTGTAAATATTCGAAAAATTTTGTCTCCCGTGCACGCCTTTCCTGTTTTGATAATACCCCTTCGATAATCGCATCTGCTTTGCCAGCCCCCAAAGGGCTTTTTTGCGCTACCGGTCTTTCATCGGAAATAATACGGCCGTCGCGCATAGTGATAATACGACTGGCGTACACCGCTAATTCTTTCTCGTGGGTGACCATAATAATGGTCTTTCCCTTCTGGTTCAGTTTTTTAAGGATTGCCAGTATCTCATCCTTACTCTTTGAATCCAGGTTACCCGTAGGTTCATCCGCCATAAGTATCAGCGGCTCATTGACCAATGCGCGCGCAATGGCTACGCGCTGCTGCTGGCCTCCGGAAAGCTCGTTGGGCCGATGGCTCATCCTGTCGGAGAGCCCGACCTCATCTATTTCTGTTTTTGCCTTTTCCTTCAGGTGGCGCTTGCCCGCGTAAATCAGAGGGAGCTCTGTATTTTCCAATGCAGTCATCCTGGGCAGAAGATGAAACTGCTGGAACACGAATCCAACCAGGCGGTTACGGATTGCCGAGAGCTCGTCGTCAGAGAGTGAGTTAATTTTTTTGCCGCCGAGGTAATATTCGCCCGTATCCGGCCGGTCAAGCAAACCAAGCACATGCATCAATGTGGATTTTCCCGACCCTGAAGGCCCCATAATCGCCGTAAATTCCCCGGCAGCGATTTTTAACGAAACATCCTGCAGGGCCTTTACTTCGACCTTGCCCATATGATATGTTTTTGAAATATTTTTTAGCTCGATCATCTTCTTCTGCTGGGCAGGAACGGGTTACTCCCGGTACTTGCTGCCTGTGGGAGGGTATATTTTTTTGTTTTTAAGATTATCCTATCGCCAGCAGTAATACCGGAAACAACTTCGGCGTTTTTATCGTCTGAAATGCCGAGCTTGACAAGTGCCCGTGACGGTTCTTTATTGTTACCCTGCCTGACCAACACATAATGTTCCCCTTTGTCCTGTGTTATTGCCTCAAGCGGGATAAGCAGGACATTATCTTTGTTTACTTCAATAAAATCTATGTTCGCGTTCATGCCGGAGCGGAAAAACAGCGGAGTTTCCTCAGGCAGTAAATCGACTTTGTAAATAGTCACGTTATTTACTGTCTCCGATTCGTAATAGATATGCTCTACAGAAGCATTGATTTTGATGTCGGGATACGCATCGATAGTAATGATCGCTTTCATAGTAGGCGTGATTTTTCCGATATCCGTCTCATCCACCTGCGCCCGCACAATCAGGCGGTCCGATAATACCACCACCGCATCGCTGGCAGTCACTGTCTGGCCCGGCTGTGTCGTGGCAACGATTACCTCCCCGTCAATAGGTGCAGGCAAAGGAATTGGTTTATAGGTTTCCTGCCAATACTTTAATGTTTCTTCTCCCTTGCCCCGCGCCGCATCAAGGAGCGCTGCCCTTTCGGTTGAGCTCATCCATGCCAGGATCTGGCCCGTTTTGATTGTATCTCCTTCTTTCACCAAAATGCGCTCAATTCTTCCGTTCACCGGAGGTTTTATTTCCAGGCGGTTTTTCGGCAGGACCGTGCCGGTTGAAGATATTACATTCCTGATAGCGCCGAAAAACGGACTAATCTCCCCGGCAGCCTGCTCGGCTGATTCATTTTTCTTGGTTTTAAGCAGGTATCCTGCGATGATGCCCGAAATGATAAGCACGATAAAAAGTAAGGTAATTTTTTTAGTGTGCATATTCCAATGTCTCTCCTTTCGCCTGAATCCAGTTAGCCTCAGCCAACAAGGCATTTGACTGGGCGCTTAGAAACGCTTTCTTTGTCCCCACCAGATCGTCTTCAATAATCGTCCAGTTATCAAACTGGATTAAGCCTAAAGAGTATTGTGCTTCAGCAATCTTTGCGCGCTCTTCTGCTGCTTCCAAAAATTTCTTTTGCACCCCCACTGTCTCTAAGGCATCCTGGAGCGCTGCCCAGGTCTCTTCAAGCGCCACTACCACACTGTCCCTTGAGCTTCTTTCGTTTGCCTGAGCCTGATTATACTGCGCCCTTGCCTGAGACATCTCGGCCTGCTTCAATCCGCCTTCAAATATCGGAAAAGAAAGAGTCAATCCTGCATTCCATTGATCGTCATCCGGCGGCCATTGCGAACCCTTTTTATTCGCGCCTGCCGATGCAGAAAGCTCAGGAAGGAAATTTGCCTTGGAAGCCTGGAGGCCGAATAAGGCGGCATTCTTCTGGGCATTCAATTTTTGTAAAGAAGGGTTATTCTTTGCCAGCGCAGCAAAGTCGGGCCTCTCTAATGCTGCTTCGCTTACTTTAAAATCTCCCTGCACGCGTACGCCGGAAACCTCAACCCTGCCCATTTCCTTAATCAGCTGCCGCTGTGCGACTTCAAGGTCGCGTTTTGCCTGGGCAATTTCAAATTGTGATTCAGCGAGGTTAGCCTCGGCATTAAGCAACGCTCCTTTGTGCTCTAAACCGGATTCGTAGCGCAAGGTAATCAATTCAAGGTTGCCTCTCCTGATATTAAAGATCTCTTGGGTAAGGTTCAGTGATTCCTGGGCTTTTAGTAAATTGATGAATGCGGTCCGAAGCCTGAGCCGTACTTCAGTTGAAGTAAATCTAAAAGTGTATTGGGCGGCCTTGATATTCTCTTCAGCCTGTTTTACTTTATCAGTTGTCTGGGACCCGTCAAACAAAAGCTGGGTACCGGTGATGCCGTATTGGTACGTGTCGGTTATCTTACCTGAAGCCTTTGCCGTAGAGCCGGCAACACTACTATCTATCTGGGGGTAAAGGCCGCTTGCAGTGACTTTCTTTGCGGCTTGCTGCGCTTTCACTCCTTCTTCGGCATAAATCAAATCCGGGTGGTTCTTTTGTGCCTCTTTGATACAAGCCTGCCAAGTAAGTACTTCTTCAGCTGAGGCTGTGCGTATACATAAAGCAGCTGAAATCAAAAACAAAATGACGGCGATGGATTTCTTCATTATTTGTCGGCCTGTTTGATTTTTTTAACCGCTGCCATTACCTGAGACATGTGGCTTAAGAAATCATTAAGCCTGTTTGCCTGAATAAGCCCGATCATTTCTCCCTGCTTGGCAAACACGATTAACTTGTCTCCGGATTTGATCTTAAACGTTGACCTCAAATCCGCAGGTATAACTACCTGCCCCCGCCCGCCTACCGTGACTGCACCATAGACCTTAGGCCCTTCAAACTTTTCCATTGCTCCCCCTTTATCGTAATAAGCGTGAATATGTATGTTTTGTATGATTTGTATGAAAAGTATAACAACTTATCTGAAACTTGTCAAGTAAATATTACTGGGGAATACAGCTGATTTTGAAAAAGAAGGGAGAGCGCTCCCTTTATAAAAGGAAGCGCCCTTGGTACGGCTTACTCTGCGATGGTTTCTTCCTGCGGACGAGGCTTTACTGAAGAGCGGCTGCAAACGAATGACTTTGCGGACCGCAATTTTCCGTTTGAACCAAAATCGCTAAACTCCTCGCACTGAAGCACCGGAAATTTCCGGTTAAACATGCACGTCTTGTCAGATACACAGCTGACACACAGTCCTTTATTCTCCATGGCTCACCTGCCTACCGCTACTTTTGCGCGGCGTCCGTTAAAATGGTTTTCATGCTTCCCGTTACCTTTGCCGTTTAAGATGTCTTCAGCTTCCTTGCGATACGCATCCATCACGTAAGGAATCCCTGAAACTTTGGCTGCGTCTTCGGTCAGGCTCATCAGGTCGCTGCGGGAAATAGTGCTCACCTTAAAATTCCTGCTACCGGCCATCAGCTGCTGCAGGCCGACCCTGATTTTCTGGACAAACGAGTAAATCCCGATCGCGCCCAGCGGGATATCCTTCATATCCTTCCCAAACCTCTCGGCAAGCTCTTCATAGCAGACAAAGATCTCTTTTTCAGTCTTACCGTAGTCTGAAACGGTTGAAGGAAGGTTATTTTCTTTAATCCAGCTTCCGATATTCTTGCCGACCATTCCAGGAATCATCAAAGCCCTACCCATACACACGGCCTTGACGTAAGGCGCGCCCATGGCCAGGATCTTAAAAATATGGTCCTCGGTGGAAAAACCACCGGCAATCGCAATATCAGGAATACGCAAGCCATTCTTGGCAAGCTTCTTGCAGAATTCATAGGCAAGCGCCTGAAGATAGAATGTCGGAATACCCCACTCCTCCATCATCCTCCACGGACTCATGCCTGTGCCGCCCGGCGCTCCGTCAATGGTCAGAAGGTCAATCTTAGCCAAAGAAGAATATTTAAGCGCCATTGCCAGCTCGCGCATAGAATACGCACCGGTTTTTAAGGTAATGCGCTTAAACCCTAAATCGCGCAGGCGCTCAACTTCCGCCATGAATGCCTCTTCCGAGACAAACCCTAACCGCGAATGCCGCTCAAACTCCTTGATTGCGCCGTCTTTGAAAGCCAGCTGCACTGCTTCCAGTGACGGATCAGGAGTTACGATATAGCCGCGCTTTTTTAGTTCCAGCGCGCGGTCAAGGCTCTTCACCTTTATTTCACCGCCGATACACTTAGCACCCTGGCCCCATTTCAGCTCTATGGCCTGGAGGTTATGTTTCTTACGCACATACTCAGCCACGCCTAAACGAGTGTCTTCCACGTTCATCTGGACGAGTATTTCGCCGTAACCTTCCTGGAATTTCTTATAGACCCCGATGCGGCGGTCCATATCGGGTGAGTTTTTGATCTTGCCTTTACTGTCAAGCTCTAGCCCTGGGTCAATACCACAGACATTTTCGCCGCAGACAAGCGTAATACCTGATATCGCAGCACCCACTGCAAAATGCTCCCAGTTCTTGCGGGCAATCTCGGTTGAGCCGAGCGCTCCGGTAAAAATGGGAACCTTCATCTTGACCTTGCTGGTCCAGCCGTATTCGGTCTCTGTGTTGACGTTGGGAAATTTTGTGTTATCAGGATTTCCCTCTTCGGCCCCGGGCAGCCCTTTTGCGCCCAAGGCATAGCCCTGAATATTTAAGTGGGAGTAATCTACGGGATAATTCTTGTCTGCGCCTGCAGTCACCTCACCAAAAGGACCGGGATAGATTACTTCCCGGCTCCTGAATGAAGCCTTAAATACTTCGCAATTACCTCTGCACCCGTCTACGCAGCGGGAACAGATACCTGAACCCGGTACCACGCTCTTGGAACGGTTAAACGTCCCTGTGGCGTCATTGGCATTCGGCCTTTGCAAATTCATCGCTCCTCCTTCTGTTGCCGCACACCCACGCAACTAACCCCAACCGCGGGGCTAATTC
The DNA here is from genome assembly GCA_003598135.1 of Candidatus Omnitrophota bacterium. GTDB lineage: Bacteria > Omnitrophota > Gorgyraeia > Gygaellales > Profunditerraquicolaceae > SURF-25. Next base: position 24,293 of record QZKA01000032.1, on the reverse strand, counting down.
ACTTTGGCCTTATGAGCATGCGCGTGTTTTCCGTTAACCATCTTCTTCATATCCGACGCAAGAATAATTGCCTCTGCAACCTCACGCATGGTCTTGCGCCTGTCCATGCTGTACTTCCTGATTTTTAGATACGCCTCCTCCTCGGTTAATTTTTCCTCTTCCATCAGGATTCCCTTTGCGCGCTCCACCCGTTTGCGCGTCTCTAGCTCTTCCTGGATTACCTGGCTCTTGACCAGTAATTCCGTATTCTCAATAGCGACTGCCGCCTGATTGGCAATGGTGGTTAAGACCTCGATTTCAGTCTCGGTAAACTCATGGGGCGTCGGCGTGTAGCAATTAATCACTCCAATAACCTTATTCTTTACTGCCAGCGGCACGCAAAGCAGGGAACGCAGGCCCTCTTTCTTGGCAATATCTTTATGCTTATATTCCTTTTCGCTCTGGATATCTTTAACGGCAATAGGCCTGTTTTCCTTTACGACTTTTCCGGCAATGCCTTCGCCGATTTTTAGCGGAGGTTTTTTATTGTACTCATCACTGACGCTCTGCGTGGCGCGCACTACCAGCTCGCTATTTTTCTCATCTAACAACATCAAAGAACAGATATTCGACCCTAATGCTTCCGCGGTAACGGTGACAATGAGGCGAAGGATATCCTCAAGATAAAGGTCGGAGGTAATCGCTTTGCTGATTTTAAACAGCGCCTTTATCTGTTCTTCGAAAAGACCGCTTTTCAGCCCGTTTTTGAGTGCCATAAATAAAAAAGACGTTTTACGCCGATTGATTCGGTATAAAACGTCATTGTTTGTTAAAAGAAATGCCCCTGTCTTGAGCTATACAGCGCTCGCCAAGGAAACATTCCTTTTCACTTCTTTCTTACGCTGAAAAGGGAAAGGAAACAAAAAAGGCGCTTCTTTGAGAAAACGCCTTTGTCCTTTCATTGGCACGAACCTTGTGCCTAACCAATCTTGATTAAAGATACCACATAACTTAATTTTTGTCAAGTGGTATTAATGGGGTTTTCCTGTCTTCTCTTCCTTACGTAATGCCTCATAGGTATCGCGGAATATTTGTTTGTACTCCTCAAACTGATCCTCACCCAAAAGTTTCCTGACCATCTCGACCTTGTCCGTGCCGTTATCGAAATCCCCGTACAAAATTGCAGTGGTATCAAACAGTATCCTGATATATCCTCTGGTGTTTTCTTCAAACGGCTCGCCTTCCATGCATTGATAAAGAACGGCGTTCATCGCATCCACGTAAAAGCCGGGCGGACGTTTTATAGTGACATTATTCTGTGCGTATCGTGCTATCATGCCGGTGACTAACTCCAACTTTTCTTTCCTGCCCAGCATCATCCATACGGCGATAGAATTTTCCTGCTCTACTGCCTCTCTAAAATACGCCTCATCCGCATTCCACGGTATAATATAACGTTCGATTGCCCTCTCTCTAAGCTGGTCATCGGAAACATGCTTGGGCTTCTGAAGCAGATAATTGCCTTCCTTGGCCGTTGCGTAACGGCCGGCTGATAAGAGAGCGGTAAAAAAAATTAACAACGCAATAATTGATCTCATGTTAGGGCAGGCTCGTTGGGTGTTTCATAGAAATGACCGCTTCCTTCTACTCTAATAGACGCAGAAAGAGGCAAACTCTCACAGGATTATTTTAAGGCTGGCTGTAGCCGACAGGAATGATATATAAAGACACGCAATCTGCGGGAAGATCCAATACTTTTTTCACTTCTTCATCGCTAAATGCGCCTATGGGCACGGAAACCAGGCCTAACGCAACAGCCTGCAAATGGATGTTCTGGGCAACATGGCCTGCCTCGACAGCAACGTACCTGTTCCCGCGCTCTCTGTATTTAGAAGTAACCCGCTCATACACTGCGCAGATGACGATATCTAAGGGCGCGTCACTAACTGAGCTTTGACCTAGGCTGGCACCAGACAATTTACCCCGCAAATCGCCATCGCGTAACACCTCAAGCGCATGGCTCTCCGGAAGATAATGATACAGGCCGTCTTTGGTAAGCGCATAAATTTCCATCGGATATAACGCGCCTGCAGAAGGAGCACTGCGCAGCACACGACCGCCTTTTCTCTCCGTAATACCTTGCGCTGCCCAGAGTAATTGGCTGATCTGGGAGAGGGTCAATTCCTTATTACTGAATGACCTCTGAGAGCGCCTTTTTGCAATTGCTTCTTCAAGAGAAATCGTTCCTTTATTTTTAGGTTGCGGTAATTGGATTTCTTTTGTCTTTGCCATACCCAAATCCCCCCTGCCTATACACAACAAAGTTAATATAAAAAGGTAGCCGATCTTGCGATATGCAATCATTTTACCACCTTAGCCAAAAACTCGCTCATCTTCTCTTTAAGGAGCTCCTGCGAATCAAAGAAACAACTATTATGCCCTCCCTGGACTTTGAGAAATTCTTTCGGTTCTGGCGCGGCATTGTAAAGTTTGCTGCCCATCTCAAAAGGAACAATCTCGTCATTGAGGCTGTGAATCAGGAGCTTGTGAATCTTGACCGACTTTATTTTACGCTCGGAATCAAGGCGCAAAGAGAATATCCAATAAGGCAGAAAAGGAAAGGCATTTCTTGCCATGTCTTTTCCGCTTGAGAAAGCGCCCTCGGTAATCAAGGCAGCTATGGGCTGCGTTGAGGCAAGGTCAATGATTGCTGCGCTTCCGATGGATTCTCCATAACCAATAATCTCCTCTTGTTTTATCCCGCGGGATACCAAATACTCATACGCTGCCCGGGTGTCAAGATACAAGCCTTTCTCGGAAGGCCTGCCTTTGCTTAAACCGTATCCGCGGTAGTCGAATATAAACACATTACAGCTTAAGCTATGTAAGAAGAGTATCTTCTCAAGCCGATGGCTGATATTGCCGGCATTACCGTGGCAGAAAAGTATGGTGAATTTCGCTTTAGGCGAAGGGATAAACCAGGCGTTAAGCTTAATAGTATCGTTGGTTTTAAAAAATATGTCCTCAAAATCAAGGCCGCGGTCCTTAGGAAAAATCTGAACTTCTTTGGTAGGATAAAAAATGAAATGATTCTCGAAATATCGTAAAAACAGAAAACCCGCAACAAGGAATATTACTAAAAATAATAGTTGGGGCATGTTTTTAAGCAACATTACAATTCCCCACTAATTCCAATTTCTGTTTCCTGGTTAATTTCTTGATCTCAGCTTCCCGCTTTCTCGCCTGGGATTGGTTGGCCATAGGCTCCTGATGCACGAGCATAACCGGGGTTTTGTTCTGTGTATAGAAAGCGCCTTTCTTTGAGTTATGTTCTTTGAGGCGGCGGGTGATATCCGTGGTAATGCCGGTATAGAGCGTACCGTCACTGCACTGGATTATATAGAGGAGCCAGGACATGGGATTACTATACACTTGCTTCGCTTTGCTTGCAAGTGTCTTCTCCGGACTATGATATAGCGAAAAGAAGAGGAACCTTCAGGTTTCATAAAAGGAGGGACTCTTCTGTTTTTAATAGCTGCATTATAGGCAAGTTATTGTATCATATCAAGAATATTTTTGATTTAGAATGGTGATTCCCTAATTATTGTCTTTCAGAATTAATGACGGTGGTGTATAATAATTTATATTGTTAAAACGGTCGAGGGGATAAATACAATGAGTCTCATTTCCAAAAAAATTTCCTGGGAGTTAGCTCTCTCGCTATTGCCTTGCTTGCTCAAGACACCATCGCAAATATCATTGCTGGTTTTATGATTATGGTTGATATGCCCTTTGGGCTTGTCGATATGACTAAATTACCCAGCGGAGAAGTAGTTAAAGTTCTAGATATCGGGGTAAGGCGCTCAAAGTTTTTATCGGAAGATAAGGCCATAATCATTGTTCCTAATCTGGAGTTAAGTAAAAGTAAGATTGTGAATTATACCTACGGGCAAAAACAATTAAACAACTCATCTTAAATGCGAGATTACTATGACGTTAAAAGGAGTTATTTTTGATATGGACGGGGTTGTAGTCAACACCGTCCCTCTACACTTTAAGGCCTGGAAAAAAATGTTTTCTGAGTACGGCAAGAGATTTACTTTTAAAGATTATGAGCTAAAGGTCGACGGCATACCCCGGATTAGCGGAGCAAGGGCGGTTTTACCTGAGCTGTCCGAAGAAGAATTAAAAAAGGCAGCCTCGAAAAAACAGCGGTATTTTATGGAGTTTCTAAAAAAAGACGGAGTTAAAGACTACCCTGACGCTTTATATTTAATAAATAATTTGATAAAAAACAAGACAAGGAGGGCAGTTATTTCTTCCAGCAAAAACTGTCTCTATATCTTAAAGAAGGCGAAAATAAATAAACTCTTTGACGTAATCATTACGGGAAACAACGCCCAAAAAGGCAAGCCCCATCCTGACATTTTTCTTTTGGCCGCCAGAAGATTGGGACTAAAAGCAGGAGAGTGCGTAGTTGTAGAAGATGCGCTTTTAGGCATCATTGCCGCTAAACGCGCCAGAATGAAAACCGTGGGCATTGACCGCTATGGCAAACCGGCGCGATTAAAACAAGCAGATCTTATTGTCAATAATTTAAAGAAGCTTACTTTCCTTAAACTTAAAAGGTTATTTCCGCGATGAAAAACTTTTATTCTCAATACATCGATGATGATCTCTGGCTAATACAAGAACTGGAATGGGCCAGGCCCCTGCAAAACATCCGCGAATCTCAATTTGCTTTGGGTAATGGCTATTTCGGCGCAAGAGGCGTGCTGGAAGAAATTCCTTACGACGCTATGCCGGGCACTTATCTTGCCGGCGTATTCGATAAAATGCTTTCCCAGGTCGCGGAACTGGTGAATTTACCCAATGCCTTTAATTTCAGATTCACGGTCAAGGGAGAAAAACTGGATATAGTAGCTATGGATGTTTTAAAACATAAGCGGATCCTCAATCTAAAAAAGGGACTCCTCGCTCGTCATACCTTATACCAAAACAGCAAGAAATCGCGCTTTGATTATAAGTCGCTAAGGTTCGCCTCTATGGATAACAAAAATATCGGGGTAATGCAAATTTCTATCACTCCCCTAGATGGACCTTGCGAAATAGATATAAACACGGGTATTGATACTTCCGTCTCAAATGTTGGCGTCCTCACCGAAGGAAACAAAAGGCATTTCCGGATAAAAGAATTGGGGCAATCGCAAGATGCCGGGTACCTGGCTGTCGAAACCCTGGGGAAAAAGCACACTATCATTTATTGGTCCGGTTTTTACTATGAAACCAATGGCAAAAAAGTCTTCGCACGAAATAATATTTTTAGTCTTAAATTGAGAAAAAATCAAGCTATCGTCTTTACAAAGGTATTTTGTATTAAACGGTTTCCCTGCGATAACAATCTATCTCAATATAAAAAACAAACCTTCAAAGCATTCTCCGGAGCCTTTCGCGCTAAATTTGAAGACCTGATTAGAAATCATATCCGGGCCTGGAAAAAACTTTGGGAAAAAGCGGATATCATCATTGAAGGGACCGCTAACCTACAGCAGGATCTACGCTTTAATATTTACCACATGCTTATCTGCGCTAATACGGATGACGGCTTCTCCAGTATCGGCGCAAGGACATTAAGCGGCGAAGGCTATCGCGGACACATCTTCTGGGATACGGAGATTTTCCTCATGCCTTTTTATCTTTTTAATTTTCCTGAAGTAGCAAAGAATATACTTCTTTATCGGTACAAAAGGTTGCATGAGGCAAGGCAGCTTACCAAGAAAGAAGATTCCAGGGGAGTACGATTTCCCTGGGAATCAGCCGGCACCGGTGAAGAAGAAACTCCAGAGTGGGCAAAAGATATCGATGGCAGCATAATAAAGATTCTCACGCATAAATTTGAGCATCATATAACTTCCGATATCAGCTATGCCCTCTATAAATATTATGTAGCTACGGACGATGAAAAATTTATGCGGGACTTCGGATACGAAATCATCTTTGAAACGGCAAGATTCTGGGCTTCTCGCTCTGACTTTAATAAAAAAACTAAAAAATACGAAATAAACCAGGTTATCGGCCCGGACGAGTTTCATCTGAATGTAAATAACAATGCGTATACTAATATAATGGCGAAATGGAACCTGATTATTGCCTATAAGTCATTCCGTAAAATCAAAAAGGATTCCCCTTCACTCTGCCTGGAGCTGCAAAGAAAATTGGGCCTCAAAGACAAAGAGGTAAAAGATTGGGGAAAAATAGCTCCTCTTCTATCTAAAAATATTAATCGTGACCGAATCATCGAGCAATTTGACGGATATTTTAGACTCAAGAAGACCTCGGTTAGCGAAACCGATGAAAACGGCATCCCGGTTATATCCCCAAATCTAAAAAGCCAACACCTAGACAAAACCCAGTTTGTAAAGCAGGCGGACACCCTGATGCTCATTTATTTATTATCCGATGTTTATTCTTTAAAGACTAAAATGGCAAACTACAATTTTTATATACAAAGGACTTTACACAAATCTTCCCTGAGCCCCTCTATTCATTCCATCATTGCCTGTATCTGCTCTGATTTGCAAAGGGCGTATAGTCTTTTTAATGTCTCTTTGCGCATGGATATCAGCAATCTCTACGGCAATACCAAAGAAGGTATTCACGGCGCCAGTTTAGGGGGAACCTGGCAGGCAGTAGTCTTCGGCTTTGCCGGCGTAAGCATTACCAGGGAAAAACTGTGTGTAAATCCCCGGATGCCGCGCAGCTGGAAGAAAATGGTTCTCTCTTTACTCTGGAAAGCAGATATGTTACATTTGGAGCTAACAAATAATACCATCGTCGTAAAATCAGTTTCTCGTAAAAAGAAAAGAATAGAAATTGGGATCTTCGATAAGATTACTTCTATCAAGCCGAATAAAAAGTATGTCTTCGAAAGAAAAAAACCTATTTTGGTAAAAGAATATCATTATTAACGATGAGAAAAAATAAATTAAGCATCTCACATCTGCACTGGGGATTTCCTCCTATAGTGGGGGGCGTGGAAACCCACCTTACTATAATTTTACCGCAAATGGTCAGACTGGGGCACCGGGTTAGCCTGCTTACGGGAACGACAGAAGGCGCAAAAGCCAGATATAAATATGCGGGCGTAGATATATACCGCATCCCGATTATGGACCTCAACTGGCTTTATAAACGAGGGTTGGAAGGCATAAAAGATGAAGTGTATAGCGTTTTTTCTTCTTTTTTAAAAAAGAGCAGGCCCGATATAATCCATGTCCATAACATGCATTACTTCAGCAAGGCCCACGCTGAAGCTATTTCTGATTTAACCAAACAAAAAAACATTCCTTTAATCCTTACCGCTCATAATGTATGGGATGACCTTCTATTTTTAGAACTCACCCATCAAATAGATTGGACGCATATAATTGCTGTCAGCCACTTTATAAAAAAAGAAATTATCGGCATCGGCATAGACGATAGAAAAATCACCGTAATCCATCACGGAATAGACCAAAGAAAATTTCATCCTGAAGTAAGCACTGCAAAAATGCTTAAAAAATATCCCCGGTTGAAGAATAAAAGAATAGTCTTCCATCCTGCGAGGATCGGTTTAGCCAAAGGCTGCGATACAAGCATTAAAGCTATAAATCTAGTGAAGGAAAAATACCCCGATATTATGCTGGTGTTAGCGGGTTCAAAAAATATCATTGATTGGGGCGAAACCCAACAGAAAGATATCGCATATTTGGTACGCCTGATAAAACACTTTAAACTGGAGAAGAACTGCCTGATTGATGCTTATTCCCTGGAGGAAATGAAGGAACTTTACGCGGCAAGCGATATATGCATTTATCCTTCCAGCAGCGGCGAGCCTTTTGGTCTGACCATGCTTGAGGCAATGGCCTCTGCAAAACCAATGATTATTACTAACTCCGGCGGAATGCCCGAAATTATCAAGGACGGGATAAACGGATTTGTTATTCCTATAAGGGACTTTGAACTTTTAGCAGCAAAAATTAAAAATCTTTTGGGTGATAAAAGATTAAGGGATAGATTAGGATATACCGGAAGGCAAATGATCGAATCGCAATACACCAAAGAGAGAGTCACCAAAGACATGCTCTCTGTTTATAATAAATTACTTTAGGCACCCCTCAGCTTAACTAGAAATTCCCATTCTATATCATTACAAAGCCACAATTACGGATGTTTTTAAGAAAACTTTTTGGAAGGCAATACTATTGCGCAAGAAGACGCCCTCTCTAGACACAGCTATAAGGAGACTCCCATAAGGACGTCCAGGAAGGAGCCACCATAGAAATTCTCTCTGTATACAGCTCATAGAAATAAAAAAGGCTATAACCGATAACCCAATCATAACCTTTTAAACTCTCCTGTTATACGAAAAGCGACGGACCCATGCGCTTGCTGCGCCCCTTCGATGCTTACCATGAGCTAAAGAAAAATATGCCCTTGCTGCGTTTCGGACGATTAGGCATTTTCATCGCCATTTTCATTAATGGAAATGGTTCTTCAAGTGCCATTTTTTCTTACTAAAAAATTAATTAGGATAGTTGTTATAACGGATGCAGGGCCAGTAAAAGCTCAAAAGCGGCGAAACTTATTCCGTCTTTGACTTTGATACCGCCCTGGGTTCCTTCGGGGAGCTTCGTGCCCGGGCTGAACAAATTCTTCCGGGGGAATTTCGGGGTGTTTTGATAAAGGCAATGTAGACCTGATAATCCGTTCGATGTCCCTCACATCGCTGCGCTGATCAGGCGTGGCAAATGAAATCGCATGTCCGCGAGACCCTGCCCGGGCTGTGCGGCCGATACGGTGCACGTAGTTTTCTGCGTCTTCCGGAAGGTCGTAATTAACAACCAACTCTATGCCGGTTACATCGATGCCTCTTGCGGCAATATCGGTTGCGACAAGCACCTTATACCTGCCTGATTTAAAACCATCGAGTGCTTCGCGGCGCTGAGCCAGGCTGCGGTTGGAATGCATCTCTGCGGCACTATACCCCATGTGCCGGATTGAGAGCATGATCTTGCGCGCATTGTGCTTGGTGCGGGAGAACAAAAGGACCGAACCGTGATATTGCGCCAGTAATTTACTCAGCAGCTTCGGTTTGGCTTCTTTTTTGACTATGAATAACTCCTGCGTGACATGCTCTGCCGTAGTCCCCGAAGGGGCAATCTCAACAGACACAGGTAACTTCATATGCTTGGCGGCAATCTCCATAATCTCTTTAGGGATAGTTGCCGAAAACAACATAGTTTGTCTATTTTTTGGAATGGCATGAATGATTTTTGTAATCTGGGGGGCAAAACCCATATCCAGCATACGGTCAGCTTCATCAAGCACGAGCATCGACACTTCTTCCGGTAGAAAATTCCAGTGGCTTATATGATCCAGCAGCCTTCCGGGAGTAGCAGTCACTATGCGAGGATTCTTCTCCAGTGCCTGTACCTGCCCATTCATAGGGGCGCCGCCGATAAGACAGGCAGTTTTCATCGCGAATGGATGAGCCAGCCCGCGGAAAGCTTCGTCAATCTGAATAGCAAGCTCGCGCGTCGGCGCAAGGACCAAACCAACCCCCTGCATCTTAACAAGGCGCTGCACCATAGGGATGGCAAACGCATGGGTTTTCCCGGTACCGGTTTGCGCAATACCAATAACATCCTTACCCTCGATCGCAAGCGGAATTGCCTTAAACTGAATCGGGGTCGGAACCTTAAACTTTATCTGAGCCAGGATCTCCAGGATCTTCGGCACAATGCCCAATCCATAGAAACTCCGCTCAGATTGATTGTTCCCTCGCGAAAGAACGCCTATATCAGTTGCCTTATGCGCAATCATGCAGGAACCTTCTGCTTATATTCCTGGCCGACCTGGCCAAGGTGGACATGACAAAATGTTTCATGATTATAGATACTTAAAATGTGCTTACAAAGAGGAAATTTGCATTTCCTGCCCTTGAGTGAGGTCTTTGTTTTTTTCATAATCCAACTCCCCCTTTTTGCGCCAGCCAAGGCATGCGGCGGCTATGCCGCATCGTAATCCTTGATGATCGTATAGCCCACAAGATGAAAAAGGTATTCCTAAAGCGTGACCTTATGAATAAAACTAAACGGAACGAGTTTCAATAAAGACAGTTTTCGTCGGCTGGCAGTTTTATTCTTTTGCGACTTGCACATTAACAGCGCGGGGGCCCTTGGGAGAATTTTCAATTTCAAACTCTACGGCCTGTTCTTCTTTAAGAGCGTCAAATTGCGCATCGACCAGGCTGCTCTGATGAAAAAAAACTTCTTTTCCATCGGTATCGCTGATAAAACCAAACCCTCTTTCACGCACTATTTTCTTGATTTTTCCTGTATGCATTATAGATACTCCTTTAACGGCAATAAATAATTATCCCGGAATTATTCCGGGGAAAACTATTTCCGGCTAAACCTTAGTAACATTCACGGCCTGATAGCCCTTAGGGCCTTTTTCCACATCAAACTCTACCTCCTGGCCTTCAGCTAAAGACTTAAACCCTTCGCCTTGAATAGATTTATGATGCACAAAGACATCCTCGCCTGATTCGGGGGTAATAAATCCATATCCCTTCTGGTCATTGAACCACTTTACTTTCCCTCTTGTCATTTTTTCACCTCCCTCTTTTTTTAGGATAATGGTAACTACTACACCATAAAACAAAAAAACCGTAAAGGTTAGTTAACCGCCCCTTTACGGCCTAAGTTTTTCTAATCTTTACTTATGGGTCATATTTTACCATTTTTTTCTCTTTTGTCAAATAGTATCTTTTCCAAAGAATGAGGCGCCTGGCTGTTATTTTATTTACTATCCTGTAAACTTTTTATAACTTTAGCAAATTCAGTAGGCACAAGTATAATCAAGCTGTTTTGCTCCGCACCGATTTCCTGCCAAGTTTGCAGTTGCCTTAAAATAAGGGCGTTCGGAGACTCGGCCATAACCTTAGCGGCTTCCATAAACTTCCTGCTCGCCTCCTCTTCTGCTGAAGCTTTCACTAATCGCGAGCGCTTCTCTCGGACAGCCTCAGATTCCTTAGCCATTGCACGCTTCATATTATCCGGTAATTCGATATTCTTAATCTCAACGCTGATAATATTAATGCCCCACTCATCTGTCGGCCCTTGTAATGCCACCAATACTTCCTTGCCGATTTGGTCTTTGTTAGCTAGAAGGGTATCCAAATCATATTTGCCTAAAACATCCCTGAGTTTAGACTGTGCCAGCAGGGTTGACGCCATGCCAAAATTTTCGACCGCTATAATCGACTTCGGCGCATCGAAAATCTTATAATAGACCACGGCGTCGATCTTGACTGGAACCGAATCCTTAGTCATAATCTCCTGGGGAATGACATCCATTGTTCGAATGCGCATATCGACAAGGTTTGTATTTTCCAAAATGGGAATTATGATATTGAGTCCGGGTTTGATTTGTCTGACAAGTTTTCCTAAACGAAACACTACGCCGACCTGCCATTGCGACACAATTCTAATGCCAAATATACAAATCACGACAGCCAAGGTTACTAAGGACATAAAGCCCGAGCCAAACATACGCACCTCTTTGTTTTAAAAAACAACTAGAAATGGGTTCCCTCTGGGGTCGCCAGAGATCACACCTCTTGCGTTCCAGCTGTTTTTTATAAAGGAAGACCTAACAAAAAATCTCTTCTTTTAACGACCTTCGTTCTTGCGCTTTGAATAGCAATCCCTGCAGTATATCGGGCGGTCTTCTCTAGGTTTGAAAGGGACTTCGCACTCTTTCTTGCATTCCGAACAAATCGCCTTGTGCATCTCCCGTGACCCTCCGCCGAATCCACCGCCGCCTTGTTGATATGCCATGGTACCTCCTTTTTGGTTTTGGTAAAGATGTGTGTCCTTATACTACAGTGGCGTCCTCATTCGAAGCCTGCCCTGGATCATCTTTAGCCTGTATGTTTTTTTTATCCAGCTTACTTTGTCTCTTTTCTTCTCTTTTCTTTTTTTTCGCCAATTCTTTCTGATACTTTATATATGAATAATTGTTTCTTGCCAATATATCCTCCTTTTATCCTTGCCATGCCGCATAGTGGCACTCTGTAACTAAGATTCTACTTCAATCCTTACTGTATAAAGTTAATTATATACACAATACCTTGCTATATCAAGAATATTTTGGATTTAAAAAAAGGGGTGCATAACTATTTGAAGGATTGAGAGATATAATTGTCCGCCTCTCTTGGCCCGGACATACGCAGCAAATCGCCTCTAGTATATTATACCGCTTCTTCTTTCTTCTTCAAAATGTCCCTGCATTTCAGGCACACGATCATTCTTTCCATCTTTTCCTTTGTCTTTTTAAAAAACTCTACCAAATAATTATGCTGGAGCTTATTCCCGCATCGCTTACAGCTGTTCATTATATTCCTCCTTATTGTCTAGCCGTTCAAAAATCAAAAAACTCCAATGCTGCCGAAGATAGCCGCAAATCAGCGTAAAGTTAACTCAAAAGAACAACTTCAGTGCCGCATGCCATTTTGATAAAAAAGACCCGGCACCAAAAAGATGCCGGGCCTTTTTTTAGCCCACGATTACAGCTTGACTACGTTCGTAGCCTGCTCGCCTTTGGATCCTTGTTCGATATTGAACTCGACCTTCTGGCCTTCAGCTAAGGATTTGAATCCTTCGCCCTGGATCGCGGAGTGATGCACAAAAACATCCTTGCCGTTTTCCGGGGTGATAAACCCATACCCCTTCTGGTCATTGAACCATTTCACGATTCCCTGCGCCATTGTTTGTAACCTCCTTTTCCTCGAATTAGTAAATCGTGTTAGAAATCTTTATCATTTACTTTACCTGCACGTTTTGAGATTTCTAACGCGGCAAACAATGACAAATAAAAAAAACCGCAAGGTCAGAGATCTTCCCCTTACGGCTAAGACTTCTAAACTTTTACTTCTTTGAGTATAGCATTATTCTGCGGTTTGTCAATGAATATCATTGATATTATAAGGACCGCGCATCCCCGGCTTCAGCGGTAATTGCAGAAACTAAGCGGTATGGAATAATTCAGGCCCTTCAGGTGCACGATAACTGCCTGCAGCTCATCTTTCTTGGGAGAACTAACCTTGATCTTCTCGCCCTCGATCTGGGTCTGTACTTTTAAGCCGAGCTTCTTAATGATCGAGGCGAGGTCTTTTGCCTTTTCCTTATCGATACCCATGCATATATCCACTCCCTGGCGCAGATACCCCCCAAAGGCCTTTTCAGGGTCGTTGAATTTAAGGGACTTAAGCGAGATGCCCCGTTTGGCCATGCGGGTAGCCAGGATATCAGTCAGGGCGCGCAGTTTAAAGTCATCATCCGCGACCAGGGTGATCTTTTTTTCTTTGCGGTCAAAGGCAATAGAAGACTTGCTGTCCTTAAAATCATAGCGCTGGGCCAGCTCTTTGGTCGCCTGGTTTACCGCATTATCCATCTCCTGCAGATCAACCTCAGAAACAATATCAAAAGAAAAATTTGCCATAGCTTATGCCCCCCTGGCCTTAAAGCGCGCCTGCGGCGGCCGCCTACCGCCCCTGCGCAAGGGCCTGGCTGTAGCCTTGGCCTTTTTCCACCAGGGCTCAGCCCCTTGCTGGGATTTTTTCCAGGGCCCGGCTTTACTTTCAGGCTTATGCCAGGGTTTCCCAGACTCAGCTTTTTTCCAGGGTTTAGTCTCTTCTCGGGATTTTCTCCAGGGCTTAGCATCTCCTACGGGTTGCTTCCAAGGCTTAATACCACCCTCGGATTTACGCCAAGGCTTAGACTCGCCTTCAGTTTTCTTCCAGGGCCGAGCCCCTCCTTCAGCCTTCTCCCAATGTTTATGCGTACCCTGGCTTTTCTTTTTCTGCCAAGGCCCCGGCTTATCCTTCCGCTTGCGCCACCGCATAGGATTGTCTTGGCTCTTGCGCCGCGGCTTAACCTCTTGCTGTATTCCAACTAAACCATTCCGTTTCATATAGCTATACGTACGCCTGCCACTCTTATATGCCCCTGGCTTATTAACCCAGGCCTTTCTCTGCTCTCCCTCTTCCCGAGGATACTGCTCAGCTGCAATCTTCGTCTTTAACTCACTCTTTTGCCCGGCTTCTGTTTTAGGACGCGCCGGATTGACATTAAGAACCCGCCTCATGAATTCCTTGCCGTTGAGGGCGGCCATCGCAGCGAGCGCTTGTTGCCCGTCAGGCATCTCCACAAAACCAAACCCTCTTGACTTAGGCACCTTTTTATCCTTGTTCATAACGATCGCCACGGAGGCAACATTCCCAAAACCTTCAAAGAGCTTCTTTACATCCGCCTCTGTGGCGTCAAACGCCAAATTACCCACAAAAATATTCATGTTAATCTCCTTCCACAAAAAGCGGAACATCTTGCAGGAGGCAAGACACCGGCCTATCCTTTTACGCGCAGGGCGTAACACCCGCGTATCCATTAACGCGGGGTGTTAAGGCCGGGTGCATTGCCTTCCGATAGGCCAGGGTGTTTATTCTAATTTATCATCATTCTAAAAATAAGAACTTAAGACGAACAATATTAAGCAGTCTAATCTTCTTACGATATATTATTATACCATATAATTATCGTTCTTAACGAACTTCGGTAAAGTTTTATAATCGATTCAAGAAGTAAGGGTATGAATTAAAAGGGGGAGTATAACTGTGCGGCTACCGCAATAAAACAATCTAGTGCTGCCGCATGTCCCAAGTGGGACGCCCGCCGTTCCGATACGGCGAGGGACGGATGTTCTGCGTTCAAAGCTTCAAAACCAACCGCTTGGGCGGGGCGCGGGCTGGAGGCCACTTCCCGCGCTTCCCTACTTCCGAGCAAAGCCACTGATAATCTTTTTTGTATCCGCTAAACCCATTAGTTGTCGAAGTGCATCAAAGATATCCTGGATATCCACATCATGATTCTCTAGTTTATACTCCAATTCTCTCAATTTCATTTCAAATATCTTATGGCCTGATAAGATATGCCTTAGTTTAACAAAGGCGCACATAATACAGATCCGAGAATCCGTTCATAAACTATTCATCGTATCACAGCCCTCTTTGGTTTAACACATTCCTTAAAATGCTTATCGATCCAGCCGTTCTTTACTTTATCGCGGCCGTCAAAATGCTTAACGTAGGGTTTTATATCCAACAGCGGCGTCTTGTCCAAGATATCAACCTCTGAAAAAGTAATGGTGCTATCTTTTACCTTCTCAAGTTTCACTATTGAAAAACCGATATGGTTGGGCCGATGGGGGCTGCGTATGGCAAATATGCCATGTTCCTTATCCTCAAGAAACGGCTTTCCGGTCAGCCGCACTTCTTTTGACCGGTTAAAATAGTAAATCAGAATAAGATGCGAGAATCTTTCAATGTCCTTTAGGCCAACCTGATATTTCGGGAATAGCCGAATCATTCCCTTGACGCCTTTCTTAAATTTCCCCTGAATGGATATGCCCTTTGGCTTTTTATAGGGCGTGCGAATAATCCCGATAGGCTTAAGCTTGATTTCCTGTCTCATGCTAAAAGGTAACGACCTTATCGCTCTCCTTAACAATGTCGTACATGTCCTTCATCGTATTGATCGGGCACATTTCAGCCCCTTCTTGATTGCGAGATTTAATGCATGTGCCGCAGGCATAAACCTTACCGCCAGACCTAAGGAACTTATCCGCTTGCTCAATAGTATTAAACTTCTCTGCGCTGATATTCTGATACTCAACGCCTTTACCCATAAAGAAAACCTTGACCTCATCCTTCTGTCCTAGCGCAAAATTAGCATACCTGAGCGCGTTCCAGCAGGTCTCCGCGTCATTGCTCGAAATAATCACTCCTATTTTCATTTTAATCCTCCTTTGACTACCACAAAACCGCCCTTACCAAAACCTTTTTGTTCTTTTTCGATTGAATATACCCTCTCAGGAGGCCTAAAAAGTACCTGATAAAAAGATAGCTTATGAAACCCTGACTTCTTCAGCATGTGCTCAACCTCTTCTGGGCTGAAGAAATGCGCTTGCTTGTAGAATACGCTTTTCTTTCTTTGATACAGTTTCCCTAAAAAACTCTTCTTATCAACAAAGGCAATAATAATTTTCCCTTCCTTCTTTAAGACCCTACGAGCTTCAACCAATACCCTCACCGGATCTTTCACAAAACAGAGCGTTGTAATAATGGCGACATAATCCAAGGTTAAATCCTTAAATGGCAATGCTTCTGCGTAACCCAAACGTACACATACCCCTCTTTTCTTGGCGATAGCAAGCATCCTCTTCGAAGGATCAATCCCATATTTAATGCCTAGAGGCGCAGCATACCTTCCTGTACCAACGCCGATCTCCAACCCAATTCCTACCTTTGGTAAAACTTTTTTTATAACCTTAAGCGTAGACAAATAGGCGAACTTATTCTTATCATACCAAACATCATATTGTTTGCAGTATGTATCAAAAACCTGCTTCATAGGTCCAGATCCGCAAACCAGCCGTCATAGAATCTTTTAAGGTGCTCATATGTCTCTCTATCCATTGCATTCTTCTTCACATCCGGCTCTTTGAAAGAAAATCTGTAATTTGCGCAGTAGTTTCCAATAATATCCTTTGCATGGTTTATCTTTTTAAACACTTCTTCACAGCGTTTCTTATCAGGCTCTTTACAACTATCAGGGTGATATTTAAAAGAAAGATCGCGATAAGCCTCTTTTATCTCCTCTAAACTGGCATCTTCTCCTAATCCTAATAATTGACGCGCTTCATCAATCTGCTTAAAATCTGCCATATTACACCTCTATTGAACTACCTTGCCTTACATAAATAAAGTCATCGCCCAATTCCTGCCTGAATCTTGCTGTCGCTAATTTACCAGTACAATGCGTAGGAGCTATCTTCCTAATATTAAGCGATTGCATTTGAATTATTATATCATTAATCTCATGTCGGCTATTATCTCTTAAATGAAACCCTCCAATTAGCGCATACACGCCATCTTTAAAATGCTCCTTAACATTCCGGACAATATTAACTACCCCGGGATGCGCACATCCACATATGACCGTTAAGCCTTCGGATGTTTTTATTACAACCGACTGCTCGCAAATTTTTTCTCCATCTGATTCTCCGTAAAGCTCTCCGGTAGAATAAATATCGTCTTTTATCTGCGTCAGACCTCCTGCCTCAATAACCTTTACCCCAAACGAAACAATCTTCTCTTTTATTTCCTGTTTAAATCCCGGGCAAATGTAAACTGTGATATCTTTCCGATTTGGAATCAAATACCATAACCCTGAGATATGATCCCAGTCATCATGGGACAATACAATATGCTTAATCTTAGAGGTATCGATATTGAACTTGCGCATATTTTTTAAGAGAACACCCGGGTCACCAAAAGTATCAAAAAGCACACCTTCGCCGATAAGAAAAGAAACGCCCCACCTGCGTATAAACCGTTCCCATTTACTTGAGCCTGCAGCTAAAATTTTAATCTTCATAATTTTAATGGTGTATCGCCGCGAAATACATAAACGCCACGCCAAGAATAAAAACCGCCATAGAAAGAGTGGCTTTCTTTATATCCTGTTCTTTATGCAATTCCGGAATAAGATCACAACTTGCAATATAAATGAAACCTCCTGCCGCTACAGGCATAAGCAGCTTCAAGAAAACATCTGATGTATTAGCAAGAGCATAACCAATCACCGTTCCTAAAATAGCTGTTAAAGCGGATAAGAAATTGTAAAATAGCGCCTTATTCTTGTTTAATCCGCCATAGACTAGGACGCCGAAGTCGCCGATTTCCTGAGGAATCTCGTGCATGATAATAGCAAAAGTCGTTGTAAGACCAAAATTGACATTAACCACAAAAGAGGAACCAATAATAAGTCCGTCGATAAAGTTATGTACCCCGTCGCCAACAAGATTGATGTACGTAAACATGTGGATCTCGCACTTTTCCTTGTGGCAATGTCGCCAATGCAAATACTTCTCCAACATAAAAAACAAAATAAACCCAACGATGACAAAGAAATATACTTCACTACTGTGCCCGCTCTTTTCTACTGCCTCTGGTATAAGGTGCAAGAATGCTCCGCCGATCAAAGTTCCCGCAGAAAAACTAATTAACAAAAGAAGGATTTTATTAAGTAAGTTTTCTTTCAGAAATAGGCTGATAACACCAACGAACGAAATTAAGCTTACGACAATACTAGCACCCAAAGCCCAAATAAGATTCATTTATCCCTTTCGTTTACACTCAACCTCCATTGATTCAACGAAAAACTCTTTATCCATTTGAATATTAATATCTGCGCTTTGACAAAAAGGACAAACAAATATTCTTTTGTTAATCAGGATACTGCGCTTACAGCTTTTGCATTCTAACAATATTTCAAGAGGCAGGATTTTAAGACTCACTTTCCTAAAACTTTCCCCTTTAATTAACTCCTTAAAAGAACCCTGCAAACTTTCAACCCCGACATGGCTAAACGGGCTAAGGCGGACGTTAACTGTTACCTGCTCCACGTCCTTCTCTTTGGTCAGTTTTTCCTTTAAAATTGCGAATATTTCATTGATAAATCTTATCTCGTGCATATTTTATTTTTTGAGTAAATAGTCCGCTATCGCTCGATAAAGCGTGCTCACTGAAAGTATAGAACAGTGCAGGTGATCTTCCGGTAAACCCTTAAGCCTTGTAATTATCTCTCCCGCGGAAATCGACAGCGCCTCTTTGATGAATTTGCCCTCGGCTAACTTTGCTACCATAGCCGCGCAAGCGCGCGTAGCGTGACATCCGTCTGTATAATATTTAATCTGAGTAATCTTACCGTGCTCTATCACCAAATAGAACTCCATCGCATCCCCGCATGGCCCCTTTAAATAGGAAGAACTCACCGGATCATTCATTCTTCCAAAATATCTTTGATTATTAATAAGATCGATTACTTCCTGAGGATATTCAGCAAGGCCTTCTTCAGCATCATTCTTCATCGCAATCCCTCCCAGATATTCTTTACTTCTTCTGATACCGAAGCCGAAGCATTCTCAACTATTGTTTTTCCTTTTACGAGTGCCTCAACTACCGTCTTGTCAAAAGCAATCTTACCCGCAACCGGAACGTCTCGATCTCGGAAAAACGTCTCAATCTTTTCTGTCATTACCGGATTCAAATCGTACTTATTCACAACCAGCTTAACCGGGATATTAAAATGCCTGGCTACTTCCATTGCCCGCCCTGCATCATGCAGCCCCGAAAGCGTCGGCTCAGTCACGATCAACGCGCAGTCAACGCCTGACAATGACGCGATGACCGGACATCCTATGCCCGGAGGACCGTCAATAATAACGTAATCAAGCGCCTGCTTCTCTGCTATTTCTTTGGCAATCTGCCTTATTTTTGCCACCAGCTTTCCGGAATTTTCTTCAGCAATGCCAAGTTTCGCATGCACAAAAGGCCCATATCGAGTATCAGAAATAAACCACTCCCCGGCTACATTCTCTTCCATGCGAATAGCCCCGTGCGGACATATATAGCTACAAAGGGCGCAGCCTTCGCAGGAAAAACGCTCAACCGTAAAATCATCTTTTATAGCCCCGAATCTGCACACGGGAACACACTTACCGCATTTCTTGCAAAGCTTCTTATCAATGACCGAGGTTTGCCCGCTTCTAAATTCATGGCGCTCTTTAATTGTGGGATGCAGTAAAAGATGTAAGTCTGCGGCATCCACGTCGCAATCAACCATAATCTTATTCTTGGCTAAAGCCGCAAACGATCCGGTAACAACTGTTTTACCTGTGCCGCCTTTTCCGCTAATAACTACTATCTGCTTCATTCTTAATTCCACATATGTTTAAGTACAGGTTAATAAATTTATCCTGATACGAACCGTCTTTTTTTACAATAGGCACACCTTCAGAATAACTAACCGCGATTTCCCTGCTAAAGGGAATTTTCATCAAAATAGGGATATCCTCTTGCTTGCAATAACTCTCAACCTTGCCGTCACCGATATCGCAACGATTAATGATGACACCAAATGGAATCTTTAATTTTCGTAATACCTCAACCGCTAAGATTAAATCGTTAAGACCAAAAGGTGTAGGCTCTGTCACAAGCACACAAAAATCACTCCCCTTTACTGCGGTTATTACCGGACACGATGTCCCGGGCGGAGCATCAATAATCACGGTCCTTGTCGGATTAATATATCTTTTTACCTGCCGAATTAAAGGTGGCGACATTGCCTCTCCAACATTAAGGCGGCCATCGACAAACTGTAAATGATCTTTTTCACCGATTTCTACAACACCGATCTCTTTATTGACTTCCTTAATCGCTCCTTCATGGCAAAGCAAGCTGCATGCGCCGCAGCCATGACAAAGATGCGGAAAGATTAAAACGCTTCCTTTTTTACCGTTATTTCCGGATAATACCGCAATGGCATGATAGGCGCAGACTTCGCGGCACTTGCCGCAATAATTACATTTTGCCTCATCAACTTCCGGCACCGGGATAGAAGCCTTCACTTCTTCTTTTATGCGCGGCTTAAGGAAAAGGTGCGCGTTAGGTTCTTCCACGTCGCAGTCAAGAATCTGAATATTTTTTAGCGACAGCGCCAGATTTACCGCAACAGTGGTTTTTCCTGTCCCGCCTTTTCCGCTTACTATCGAAATAATCATATTAATTCCTGCCTGCCGGCAGGCAGGGACGATACGTTATTAAAACTTCCTGAAATTTACTGTTTGCCTTAGTAATCCTAAAACCCTTCCCTGTTAAATATCGCTCCACATCCGCTAATGTGGTTTTACCGACCTCATGTTTATTACCTTCGCTGGCATGGATCTTATCCATTAGCACAAGGCCTTCTCGGGTAAAGTCGCTTAAAACAAACTTCCCCTTAAATGAAAGCACGCGTAAAAATTCATCGATTACCTTGCAGGGATTAGTTAAATGATGAAGGGTATTGACGGAGAATATTACATCGTAGCTTTTATCTTTAAAGCTTAAAGACTCCCCGTTTTCAATGCGGAAATCAACTTGGTTTTCCAGGCCGAAATAACGCAGATTCAGCTTCGCAAAGGCCTGTTCGGTTTCCGAGATATCAAAGGTGGTAAAACTGTATCCGGCTTTAGCCAACTCAAGCGCAAAATGACCCTTACCCGTCCCGGCTTCAAGGATATCGCCGTAAAGAGGCTGGGCCTTCTCTAAGATGAAGGCCCGCTCCTTATCGACATCGTATCCGAGACTGCTATATAAGGCTTTGCGCTCTAAATAGCGCTTATGATTTGCTAAAAGCTCATCTTCCAAAGCGTCTACTTTCCTATTCTCTGACCATATTCCCGTTGCATTTAGAGCACTTGATCGAAGAACAGGGTGTTCCGGCTTGATGCGGTATTTTTGTGCCGCAGGCAGGACATATACAGTTCCCTCCGGGGCCAACCCCCATGCCTCGCCTGCCTCTTCCCTGGCCTGTCCCTCGAGCTCCTGGCCCTGTACCATCACGTAATGGCATAGCTACTCTCCTTTTACTTACCCGGCATTCCGAACTTTGATCCAACAGTCGGAGTATCTGCCGCTTTATATTGACCTTTTTTATAACCGTCGATAGCTTCTTTTACCGTTCCGGAAACTCCGGTAAAGACACTTACCCCCGCGGCAGATAAAACTTGATGCGCGTTGGGCCCGACATTACCGGTAAGAACTGCCTTAACGCCTTTGGATACCACTAGTTGACCCGACTGAATACCCGCTCCCCCCTGAAACTGAGCGTTAGTATTCTCCTGCGCCTCAAACTTACCGGTATCTGTATCAAAGAAGATAAAATTTTGACACCTGCCAAAACGAGGATCGACTTTGGAATCCAACGTTTTATCTTCTGACGTAATGCATATTTTCATGCTAATACCTTCTTCCTTAATGACAACTGCCACCGTGGCTGTGATCTTTACACGCATCCAAACCGCCTAAGGCATTGTTCATAAAATCATCGAGCGCTTTCTGTACATTGCCGGAATATCCAAACACCTCAACGCCTGCCTGCGCGAATTTCTGCTGGGCACCCATCCCCATACCTCCGGCAATAACATGGGTTATTTTATACTTTAATATCTCATCTACTGCAACACACCCGCCACCGCCATGCACAGCGGTATTCGGCACAATACGGGTACTGGTTATTTTCTTCTTATCTTTATCAATATCCGCTAAGAAGAAAAACCTGCACTGCCCGAAATGCGCGCACACGTTGCCATGAACTCCATTTTCATCTTCCAATACGACTCCGACTCTCATTTTTAACATCCTCTCTTTTGCTGTAAAAACCTTCGGTTACTTTTTATCGGATTCCTGCTGACTCGCCATATCTTGAATACGCGCCTGCGTGTCTTCAAGCTGCTGCTTTAAGAAATCAGCTCGGCTTTTTAATGTTTCCAATTCATCTTCTTTGGAAACCACGCGGCCAAAACTACCAAAAGCCTGCATCCCTCTTTGCGCCCTCATCCAGCCGGGAAGCCCTGTAGTATAGAAACAATTACGCCAACCCCTGCCTTGGCCTCTTGCTCCAGAAACCCCTCCTCCAAGCTGTCTTCCGGTCTCACCAACAGGCATAGCACAATAACCTCTTCCGCCGCCTGTCATCGCTCCTCGTCCTCTTGGTCCTGTTCCGTCAAAACCTGGCATCGCTACCACCTTTCTTTCAATGAGACCTAAACTTACGAACACTAAGTGCGAGTAAGTTTATGGCCAAATTGATCCCGAGTTTAGGAAGTACTTTTCAAAGAAAAGTACAAGCACTGAAACGAGGGATATTGTTATTGGAAATCATTTCCATTATGAGAGAAAAAAATATAGCGGTTATTTCTTACCGCTACATTCCTCGCATACTCCGTAAAACTGTATAAGATGATTGGTGATCTTAAATTTATACTTTTGTCCCAACCCCTTCTCGGTCTGATTAAGGAGCTCTACTTCATCATCAATAAAATCAGTATAGTCGATTATCTTATTGCATTGCGTACATACTAAATGATGGTGATGATGCGCTCCCTTAGGTCCTTCGGCAAACTCATAGCGAGACCTGCCATCTCCAAAATCAAGTTTATATACCATTCCTAGGCTTGATAACACATCCAGCGTCCGGTAAACAGTAGTCAAACCTACGCTGGGATACCTGGTATGGATCTTCACATATATATCCTCGGCGCTTAAGTGGCTCTCGGACTTAGACAGAATATCAAGGATTGCCTCGCGGCCTAAGGTAAGCCTATAACCACAACCCCTGAATTTCCCATGCCACCAACCTTGTCCCCTGCATTCACCTCTTGGCATATATCTCCTTAATGAAAATGGTTTTCATTATCAAATATACACTATGCGGCTATTTTTGTCAAGCTTTTTTATTTTCGGAAGGAGGCGGCGTCTGGCGGAAACAAGTCTTATCGCAACGCCATCCGCCTGTGTCCTCGCTTTTACTAGCGTTACACTACATTTTTAATTTTTCTACATTTTGTAGTGTAAATTATACTAATGAGGCTCGATGGGTTAAAATGTTCGCCCAGGTAAGCACTGACTCAGCCCAATCGGCATCCATATGGACATCGCGAGAAAGGCGTTCAAAGTCACTCTTGAACCATTCATAGGTAGGCAGGAAACGATTTGATTTCGGAGCGGATTCCAGGGCCTTGAGATATTCTTCGGTCTGGGCCAAAAACTGTTCAACTCGTTCCTTACGGCCCTCCAAGGCCCACCGACATACACGTCCTAGATTTACGGCAATATTTAAAATTATTTCCCGAGCATTCATTCTGCTAATCCTTCAATAAAGATTGAATTAGATTTTCAGCTTTTTTACGTATTTCTTCATCCAAAATCTCACGGCTTCTATTCTGCGAGGGCCTTAAATTAATCAGGGAATCAAAATCCATCTCGCCTGTCTCTAAATCTAGACCTGCTCCCCAGAGATCTTCCTGCCGGCTCCCGTCTTCCAATAGAAGGCGTTCGCCATCTACATGTTTTTCTCCGCCCGCAGCTAAGACTTTACGTTTAACATCAACTACGATCTTTATGTAGCCTTTTAAATCTTCAGCTATCTTCTTGCGGATTTCCGGATCTATTTTGGAACGGACGATTAGTAACATTTTGCCACATTATAGCATAAAAATTAAAAATGTAGTGGAGATTATCTAATTTGAGAAACAAGTACGACTTTTAGGAAAGAACCTCTCCCGCTTCCCGCTTCCAAAATTAAAAAGATCTAGTGTCGCGGGAT